>DASZQB010000100.1:0-29309 GCA_035550135.1 Verrucomicrobiales bacterium | reverse complement strand
ACGCAGTTGAATCCCACCCGCCGCTCCGATCCACCATACTCCCGCCGCGCTGTGCGCCGCCAGGATCATACAAGCTCCGCCGCAAGCCGCGAAGACGGTGCTCATGACGGAAACCTGATTCGGCCGGCACCCGCAGCGCAGCAGAGATCGGGACAGCGCACCCGCCCACTGGGTGGAGCGGGATTTCAGCGGTCGGCGGGCGGCAAGATCGTCGCTCATGCCCGCCTCATAGCACAAAGCCGCGCATTACCAACCCGGCTACTTGGATTCCGCCGGTTTTTCCGGTCCCTTTTCCGCAGGTTTTTCTGCGGGAGCCTCCTTCACGATCACGCCGTGCAACAGACCGCCGTGATCTCCCCCGGACCAAGTGCCGGCATAAGTGTTCCCGTAAATCATCACCCGCGCCGAATATTTCCCCGTGCCCGGAAACCCGAGGTTATCCACGATGATCACCGGCGTATCTCCGGCCCACTTCACTGTCACCGGAACCGGCACGGCAAAGTTCGCCGCGCCGTACTGAATGCGGGCTGTGATCGTCCATTTCCCGTCCGCCGTTTTTTCCACGCCACTGATGGTGTACTTCTCGTCCTTGTCCGCTCCCATTTCCCCATTTTTCAACATGCACCACCGGCCCTTCATCACCGCCTGAGTCAGCGTGGTTTTGAACTTCGCTTCCAGCTCCTCCTGAGTCGGTGCAGCCTTGGCGGTTTCTTTGGCAGCGGGCGCATCTTTCGCAGGCTCCTGGGCGAAGACCGGAAACGCAGCAACGGACACGAAAAGGAGAAGGACACGGGCATTCATGCCGCTCCCATAGCACAACCCCGCAAATATTTAAGCCCGGAAGTGCGGACCTGCTTTATGACGGACGGCAGCCGTCCAGCAGCGAATCCAGATAGGACGTGATCCCCTTCAGCGCCAGGGTGTAGTCGTTGCCCGGCAAAATCACCAGCGTTGCGCGCGCATCCACCAGCATGGACTTGGCTGTCGTCACCGCGCGGCAGATGGCTCCCGCGTAATTGGCAATCCCCGCCACCACGCTCAGATCGATCGGCTCCTGACGCAGGATCAGCTTGTTCAATTGGCTGCGCTGGGACTCCGTCGCATCCTCCATCAAATAGAGAATCGGCAGGGTCAGCTTTCCTTTCACGAGGTCCGTTCCCAGCGTTTTTCCGGCGTGCTTTTCCTCGCCGCAAAGATCCAGACAGTCGTCGTAAATTTGATACGCGGTGCCCAAAAGTTCGCCATAAAGGCGCAGGTTTTCCTGAATCGCTTCATTCGCGCCATTGAGCCAGGCCGCCAGTTCCGTGGCCGCTGAAAACAGCGCGGCGGTTTTCATCCGGATGATCCGGAAGTATTCGGGAATAGTTAGGGCGAGATCGAACCGCCGCTGCGTTTGCAGGATTTCGCCCGAGCACACTTCGTTCGACGCCCGCGCGATCTTTCTGCTGATCCACGTGCTGTCAAAACTGGCCGCCATCTCCAGCGCGTGGGCGAAAAGGCAATCGCCGAGCAGCACGCTCAAGGCATTACCCCACCGTGCCGCCGCCGTCGGCTGCGAGCGCCGGAGATCTGCGCCGTCCATAATGTCGTCATGCACGAGGGTCGCGAGGTGGATCATTTCCAGCACGATCCCGAGCTTCTCATGATCGGGACCCGGTTCCCCGCAAGCCCCGCCCGCCAGCAAACTCAGAGCAGGCCGGATCCGCTTGCCGCTCGTCCCGAGCACATAATCCACATACCCGACCACCGCCGGGTCAAAAGTCTTTGACTGCGCCTGGATTTGCTCCTCCACAGACGCCAGCCGGTTCGCGATCAATTGGAACGGGAACTGGAGCGCTTCGGGGGGAGTGGACTTTGTGAAATTTTTCACAAGCGATTATTAAGGGAGTAATCCCGCGGTGTCAAAGGCGGCGTGCAGAATAAAGGCAGACTTGCAGGGCATCAGGAACGGGGCTTTGTAAGCGCCCGCTATCCCTGCAACCCTAATACCATCCATGCCCAAAGCCCAACTTAATCCGCAAGAGGTTAAATCCATGCTTCTCGCCGTTGCCGACAGTGTCATCGCCAATGAGCCGTACCTCAGCGAAGCGGACCGCAACCTCGGCGACGGGGACCACGGACTCGGAATGCAGCGAGGCTTTACGGCAGTGAAGGAAAAACTCGCGGGAATGAATCCGGAGGACGGCATCGACAAACTCTTCAGCGCCGCCGGCATGGCCATGATCTCCTCCATGGGCGGCGCCAGCGGCGCGATTTTCGGCACGCTCTTCCGTGATGGCGGCAAGAGCCTCGCCGGCCGCGCTGAACTCGATGCCGCCGGCTATGCCGCCTTTCTCCGGGGCGCCTGCGATGGCGTCACTGCCCGCGGTAAAGCCAAGCCTGGCGACAAAACCATGGTGGACGCCCTTCACCCCGCCGCCGAAAAGGCCGCCGAAGTCACCAGCCTGCCTCTCTCCGAAGCCATGGCCGCCGTCGCCACCGCCGCCGAAGCCGGTCGCGATGCCAGCAAAGCCATGATCGCCACCCTGGGCCGTGCAAAGACGCTGGGCGAAAAATCCGTCGGCTTTCCCGACGCCGGGGCCTGCTCAGTGGCCATCATCCTGCGTACCATGAGCGATTTTGCGGCGTCCTGATATTTGTCAGGAAGCGCACGGCCCGCGAAGTGGTCGGCTGGAATGCCAGCCGGTCAGGCGATGAGATCGGGCACTACTTTGCCCTCACCCACGATCTCGATGGGCCGGTCTCCCGGCGCCATCAATTCCTTGTCCGCATTGATGCCGAGCTGATTGTAGATCGTGAACGCAAGGTCACCCACTTCCAGCGGGTCATTCTCCGGCTCCGCGCCGAGCGCGTCAGAGGAACCATAGGTGATACCCTTCTTCAATCCGCCGCCCGCAAGGATGACGCTGAAAACTTTCGGCCAGTGGTCGCGGCCACCGGTATTGTTCACCTTCGGCGTGCGTCCGAATTCAGAAGACACCATCACCAGCGTGCTGTCGAGCAGGCCGCGTTCGCTGAGATCGCTGATGAGCCGGCCAAACGCCTTGTCGAACTTCGGCACCTGGCCCTCCATCGCTCCTTTGATGTTGTCGTGGTGATCCCAGCCGCCATACGTTAGGGAAACGAACCGCACGCCGCTCTCCACAAGGCGGCGGGCCATGAGTAGGCGCATGCCGGCCTCGTTGCGTCCGTAGGAGTCCTTCATCTTGTCGTTCTCTTTCTCCAGCGCGAACGCATCGCGTGCCTGCGGGCTGCTGATGAGCTTGTAGGCGTCCTGGTAGAACGTATCCATGGCGTTGAGCGCATCGGACTTCTCCAGCGCCTTGAAGTGATTGTCCACGCCATCGAGAATGCTGCGGCGGCGGGTGAAGCGGTTCTCGGTGATGCCGCCAGGAAGGGCGAGATCCTGCACCTTGAAGTTCCCGTTTCCAGGATCCGCCCCGAGGCTGAACGGGCCATAGGCGCTGCTCAGATAGCCGGAGCCGGCGAATTCGTTAGGCTGACCGGGAATGCAGACATACGGCGGCAGATTGTTGCGGCTGCCGAACTCGTGCGACACCACCGATCCGAAGCTCGGATACAGCAGCGCCGGGCTGGGCCGGTAACCCGTGAACATATTGTGCGTGCCGCGTTCGTGCGCCGCCTCGCCGTGCGTCATGCTGCGGCAAACCACCAGCTTGTCCGCCACGGCTGCCGTGTGTTTCCAGAGTTCGCCAAACTGAATGCCTTCCACCTTCGAGTTCACCACGCCGAGCGGCCCGCGGTATTCGGGCGGAGCGAGCGGTTTCGGGTCAAAACTCTCCTGGTGCGCCATGCCGCCCGGCAGGAAGATGTGGATGATGCTCTTCGCCTTGCCTTCCACCGAAGCATAGTTCTTCTGGTCGGCCCTGGCCTTCATCTTGAAGTAGTCACCCAGCGTCAGCCCAAGGGCCGTGCAGGTGCCAATGTGAAGAAAACCGCGGCGGCCAAGGCGGTTCGCGTATTGAGAAAATTGGTTCATGGTAGTTGGAGGATAGTGTAACCGGCGCAGTCGCAGCGGGTAATAAGCCAAACTTACGTGAAATTTCCACCGCTTTATCGAACGATTGGATAGGGGATTTGACGATGCGAAACGGAATGACCGGCAACACCCCGGCGGACGTTTTCCCTGCGCCGGGCATCGCAAAGTGGTGCAGGTTTTTCCTCCGGATAACCTGCATGCAGGCGGGAATCGACCTGGCGTCCAGGGCCCCGCGTGTTCCCCGGCATCAAACACCGGAATACGGAAAAAACGTTAGGGGGCCAGATCGTTGACCGTCGTGGAGGTGCAGTTATTGCGGACAGAGGCAATGCCCTTGTCCCGCGCGTAGAGAGAAGAGTACATCTCACTGCGCCCGATGATTTGGCCGTTGAGGGCTTTGAGCACGAAAAATGGCTCATTGGCCACGGATGTCTTGCGGTCGAAATTGACTTCGTTGGTGCCGATCGCGCGCACGGACGCGATGGCTGCGAGGGCGTCGGATTTTTCGTTATAGGACTGGCTGCTCAGGATGATCTCGCCGTTGCCCGCCTTGAGGTTAAACCGGAACTTACCGCCGGAATCTTTTTTCAATTCGTAGCACATGGGTTCAGGAATAAAGGTTGCTGTTGGGAACCAGCGTCCTTTTAGCCCAAAATGGGCAAAATGGAAGAGGTTAAATGCGAATGAGAGCCGTTGCCGGCAGGAGAAAACGTCTCAGTCGGCACCCGCCGGTTCGGCAACTTTTTCACTCCAAACCATTTGACTTTTTTCGCCGTAATCACCGGAGTTCTGAATGCCACTTTCCATGATTGCCCCCCGAA
The DNA here is from genome assembly GCA_035550135.1 of Verrucomicrobiales bacterium. GTDB lineage: Bacteria > Verrucomicrobiota > Verrucomicrobiia > Verrucomicrobiales > V1-33 > V1-33. The sequence goes on along the minus strand of DASZQB010000100.1, from coordinate 24,488 downwards.
CTTCAGCGCCGCCGCCGCGACTTCAGGGGACGGCACACGCCATCCCGCCGTTCTCCACGGGAGATGTGATCGGAGGCAGGCGCGAAATTCCAAAGAGAGCAAAAGCCGTCCTGCAAATTACAAAAAAACCATCCGGACCGCGCGTCTTCTTCAAAAGGGAAATCAAGGTAAATCAAGCCGGCAAATTCCAGATGCCCTGGTCACCGAAAAACTTCTTCCCGGGCGGGCCTCCGGCACTTTCGAAATTTCAAAAAATTCCCCTCCTTCTCCCATTCGTCATTCCTTCGTCCTTCTGGTTTCGAGCTTCGTCATTTCCCCTGCATTCCTCCTGACAACCCCGCCCTCCCCTTACCGTAATTCCCCTATGCCCGTCCGCCTTCTCACACTCTCCCTCCTCTCCCTCGCCTTTTCCTGTGCCATCGCCCAGGAGTTACGTCCAAACCGCCGCGTTCTGGGCGGCGATGACAGCACCGGGCGGCTCGCCATCATCGCGCCGGACGGCAAAGTGGACTGGGAAATGAAAGTCAGCGCCATCCACGACGCGCACCTTCTCCCCGGCGGCAATATCCTCCTCCAGCAGGGCTGGACAAAAATTGTCGAAGTCACTCCTGACAAAAAAACGGTTTGGGAGTACGACGCGGCAAAGTCCAACGGCAACGCCGGTAAACCCGTCGAAGTTCATGCCTTCCAGCGCCTCGACAACGGCCTCACCATGATCGCCGAGTCCGGCCCCGCCCGGATCATCGAGGTGGATAAAGACGGCAAAATCCAGCACGAGATCAAACTCAAGACCAACAAACCCTCCACTCACAGCGATACCCGCCTCGTCCGCAAAATCGCCTCCGGCAACTACCTGGTCGCCCACGAGAGCGATGGCTTCGTCCGCGAGTATGATCCTGCCGGCAAAATCGTGTGGGAATACGAGGTGCCGCTTTTTGGCCAGGCAAAAAAAGGCGGTCACGGCCCGGAGGCGTTCGGCAATTCCGTTTTCAGCGCCACCCGCCTCCCTAACGGAAACACACTCATCGGTGCCGGCAATGGACATAGTGTCCTCGAAGTCACCCCGGCAAAGGAAATCGTCTGGAAGATCACCCAGCGCGACCTCCCCGGCATCACCCTCGCATGGGTCACCCGCGTCGAGCGCCTCCCTAACGGAAACACCCTCATCGGCAACTGCCATGCCGGCCCTGACAATCCTCAGTTCATCGAAGTCACTCCTGACAAAAAAGTCGTTTGGACCTTCAAGGACTTCAAAAACTTCGGCAACTCCATGCCCGTCACCGCCGCCCTCGATAAGTAATCATGCCCGTCGCCCGCGTCATCGCTTCCGCGCTCGGTTGCCTGACCGCAACCGGGAGCATTGCGGCGGCTACGGATGACGCGCCCGGCATTGAGTTCTTTGAGCGAAAAATCCGCCCTCTCTTCGCAGATCATTGCTTTTCCTGCCACGGCGCTGAAAAGCAAAAAGGCCGCCTTCGTCTCGACTCGCCTGCAGGCATCCGCGCCGGCGGCGAGAGCGGCCCATGTTTTGTTAGCGGAGACTCTGGCAAAAGCCGCCTCATCACCGCCGTCAGTTACACGGACAAGGACTTGCAGATGCCGCCAAAGGAGCGCCTCACGGAACGGCAGGTGGCGGATCTAACGCAATGGGTTCGCATGGGCGCACCCATGCCTCCCGATGACGCTCCGATCGCTGCCGAGGCAAAACGGGAATTTCACATCACAGCGGAGGACCGCGCCCACTGGGCTTTCCAGCCGCTCAAGCGCAACGCAGCCCAGGGCACCGGCTCAGAAAATCCGGTCGATTTCCACATCACCGCCAAACTCAAGGAAAAGGGCCTTGCTTTGAATCCGCCGGCTACCAGGCGCGAACTCATCCGCCGCGCGTATTTCGATTTGATAGGCCTTCCCCCGGCTCCGGAGGAAGTCGCCGCCTTCGAGAAGGACGAATCCCCCGACAGCTATCAGAAGGTCATCGATCACCTCCTCTCGCTTCCGCAATACGGCGAGCGCTGGGGCCGTCACTGGCTTGATGTCGCGCGCTTCGCTCAGAGCAACGGCTATGAACGCGACGGCGAAAAACCCCTCGCATGGCGTTATCGCGATTACGTCATCAAAGCCTTCAACGACGACAAGCCCTACGGCCGTTTTGTCATGGAGCAGCTTGCAGGCGACGAACTGCCGGACGCGACCGCCGAGTCCGTTGCCGCCACCGCCTTCCAGCGCATGGGTGTCTTCGATGATGAGCCGGATGACAAACGCATGGCGGAGTTCGATGCGCTCGATGACGTCCTCTCCACCGCCGGCGCGGCCTTCATGGGCCTAACCATTGGCTGCGCGCGCTGCCACGATCATAAATTCGATCCCATCCCGCAGCGCGAATACTATTCGCTCCTCGCTTTCTTCCGCGGCGTGCGCCCGTACACCAATGAAGCACCGGGACATGGCGCCGCCGGCTTCGCGCCGCTCGCCCCTCCTCAGCAGGTGAAGCAGTGGCTGGCGGACCAGGCCGGAAACCCAAAGCCGCAGTCCGTCGCCTCCGGCGGGGCCGGGGAGGAAAGTGCCGCCAAACCGCGCCGTAAAAACCTTCTCCCTCCCAAGAATTCTCCCTTCGAATGGACTCTCGCCGTCCGCGAATCGGGCGGAACACCGCCTCCCACCCGCGTTCTGATTCGCGGCAATGCCGCCACCGAAGGCGCGGAGGTGGAGCCCGCTTTCCCGGCTGTTCTCAGCGCCGAAAAGCCTAACATTACTGTCGCGGCTAACGCTTCCTCCAGCGGACGCCGGCTCGCGCTCGCCTCATGGATTGCCGCTCCGCAAAATCCGCTCACCGCCCGCGTCATGGTGAATCGCGTCTGGCAGCATCATTTCGGCAAAGGAATTGTCAGGACCACGACCGACTTTGGCCGCGCCGGCTCTCCGCCGACGCATCCGGAACTGCTGGACTCTCTCGCCGCCGCCTTCATCGACGGCGGCTGGTCCATCAAAAAACTCCACCGCCTCATCATGCTTTCGCAGACTTACCGGCAGTCCTCCAAAGCCGATCGAGCGGAAGGATTTGCTGCTGATCCCGGCAACGATCTGCTCTGGCATCAAAACCTGCGGCGGCTGGAAGCGGAGGCCGTTAGAGACTCGGTGCTCTGTGTCACCGGTTCGCTCAATCCCGTGATGGGCGGACGCGGCTTCTTCCCCCATCTCGGCGGCGAAGTCCTCGCCGGTCAGTCGCGGCCCGGACTGGACTGGGAAGTGTCCAGTTCCGCGGAACAGGCCCGCCGCAGCGTCTATGCCTTCGTGCGCCGCACCATGGCTGTGCCGTTCCTGGAGACGTTTGATTATAACAATACCACCTCGCCGCTCCCCGAACGCGCCGTCACCACCGTCGCGCCCCAGGCGCTGATGCTGCTGAACGATGGCTTCATGCACGCGCAGGCTGTTGCCTTTGCCGAACGGCTCCTGCGCGAGGCAGGCGATAAACCCATCGCGCAGATCACGCGTTCATGGCAACTGGCGCTGAATCGCGCACCCTCCCCGCAGGAAACGAAAACCGCTGCGGACTGGCTGGAGCGCCAAACCAAGGCCTTCACTGCGCTCTCCTCGCGCCTCGCCTTCCGTCCTGACGTGGCCGCCGCGCTTGCGACAGACTACTTTCCAAAACTTTCGCCATCCCAATTCCTAACCGGACCGGCGGAGGGATGGAACTATTACCGCGGCCATTGGGCACCGCCCTATGAAGGCATTCGTGTCGTCGATCGTGAAATCGGTCCCTTCGCGCTTTGGCAGGGCGGTATGCTCAAAGACGGTGCCGTCAGCGCAAAGGTGACTCTTTCAAGTCCTGTCGAACTCGCCGGTCTGCTCTTCCGCGCGTCCGCTCAGGGTGATGAGGTGCGTGGTTATGAAGTCGTGCTCGATCCCCGTCGTCAAAAGATCACCCTCCGCCGCGACGGCCCAAAGCCGGTGGAGTTGGCTTCGGCCGCTGCGCGCCTTCCCATTGGCGAACCATTCCCGCTGACCGTCGAATGCGGGGACACCCGCGTTCAGGTTAGGCTGCATGACACCGTTATCCTCGAAACGGTGGACCCCGAACCCATCGTGGCGGAAGGCCGCATTGGTGTGCGCACATGGGGCGGCGCGGTGTGGCTGGATTCCCTAACGCTTCATCCGGAGGGTGCGGCCGGTATTGCCGTGCCCTCGGGCGATCCGCCGCCCGCGCGCCAGGCGCTCCAGTCTCTTTGCCTCCTCGTGTTCAATCTCAACGAGTTCCTCTACGTCGATTAAAGCCATGAAATCCCGGAATTCCCTCTGCACCGGCACACGCCGCCAATTTCTCTGGCAGGCGGGCGCAGGATTCGCCGGCGTCGCGCTCTCCGCTTTGCTGGATGGCGATGGCTTCTTCGCGAGGGCCGCCGAGGCACCGCCGCTCGCGCCAAAGCCGCCGCACCGCCCGGTAAGAGTAAAGTCCTGCATCTTTCTCTTCATGTATGGAGGGCCGTCGCAGATGGATCTTTTCGACTACAAGCCGGAGTTGCAAAAGCGCGATGGCCAGACGGTGAATCTCGAACTTCGCCGCAAGGATGTGAAACCCGGCGTCCTCCTCGGCAGCAAACGCAAGTGGGCGCAGCACGGGCAGTCCGGACTGTGGGTTTCCGACGCTCTCCCTAACATTGCGAAGCACGCGGACAAACTCGCCGTTATCAAGTCTCTCTACTCCGATTCCTTTGCGCACGGCTCCGCCATGATTCAGATGAACAGCGGCCGTGTCATTCAGGGCCATCCTTCCATCGGCTCATGGATCGATTACGGCCTCGGCACGCTGAACCGGAATCTGCCGGGCTACGTCGTCATGCTCGATCCGCGCGGCGGACCCATCAGCGGTTCCGCGAACTGGTCCAGCGGCTTCATGCCCGCCGCCTATCAGGGCACCGTCCTGCGCTCCAGCGGTCAGCCCGTGCTCGATCTCGATTCCTCCTCCGGCTATCCGCCGGAAATGCAGCGCGACCTCATCGACACTGCCAACGCTCTGAATGCTGAGCACCTTGCCGCGCGTCCGGGATACTCTGAACTGCAGGCCCGCATTGCGAGTTACGAACTCGCCTTCCAACTCCAAAGCAGCGCCCCGGAAGCGCTCGATCTCTCAAAGGAGGCGGCCGCCACAAAGGAAATGTACGGCCTCAACGATCCCGCCGCCGGCCACCCGCTGGCTCTGGGCCCTGCTCCCTTTGGCCGCCAGTGCCTCATCGCGCGGCGGCTCGTCGAACGCGGCGTTCGCTTCATTCAGATCTATCACGGCGGCGGACACCAGCAGCAGAACTGGGACGCTCACAACGGTGTCGAAGAGAACCTGACCATTCACTGCCCGGAGATCGATAAGCCCGTCTCCGCGCTCCTTGCGGATCTGGATCAGCGCGGCCTGCTCGACGAAACGCTCGTCGTCTGGGGCGGCGAATTCGGCCGCCAGCCCGTCACTCAGGGCAACGGCGGTCGCGATCACAATCCCAAGGGCTTCACTTATTTCATGGCCGGCGGCGGTGTTAGGGCCGGCACTTCGTATGGCGAAACGGACGAACTCGGCCATGAAGCCGTGGCCGATCGTCACCATATCCGCGATCTTCACGCCACCATCCTTCATCTGATGGGCATGGACCCTAACAAATTATCGTATTTCTACGGCGGCCTCGACCAGCGTCTCGTCGGCGTCACCGGCGCTGACCCTATCAAGGCTATCATTTAGAGTTCGCTGCCGGCTGCGAACGAAATCGCGGAACGCTGCAAGGGATTCATCAGGCCTGCGGATACTCTCCCAAGCCAATGAAAACTGATTACTTTACCCTCACCATTGCCTGTTCCGGCATTCTGCTTGGGATCTTCGGACTCACGCAGGGCGCCATTCGCAGATCGTCGGAATCCGTCACCGCGACGGCAAAGGCCGATCCCGTGGCACGCGGGAAGTACCTTGTGAAGACGAGCGGATGCAATGACTGTCACACGCCAAAGTTCATGGAGCTCGGGGACAAGGTTCCGGAATCCGAATGGCTGACAGGGACCGCACTCGGATGGCGCGGACCGTGGGGCACCTCCTATCCAAGCAACCTTCGCCGCCACATCGCCGCCTACAACGATGTGGAACTGTGGATCAGCATGGTGCGCAACCGCAATGGCCTGCCTCCCATGCCGTGGCCGAGTCTCCATGCCATGACGGACGAGGACCTTCGCGCCATCCACGCCTACATCAGCAGCCTTGAGGTGAAGGGAGACATTATGCCGGGTTCCGTGCCGCCGGATAAGGACCCCGCAACGCCCTATCTGAATTTGGAGCCGGTAATGCCGAAAGCCGTTGCCGCTTATCTGCCCGCGGGGAATCCTCCGGCTCCCGTCCCTCTTTTGACAGACGCCGAGTGAACCGGCAGAGCTTCGTTAGTGATAATGTGAAGTTCTTGTGAGCACGTCCGCGTTGCTCAAGGATTGACTGAGGAGGGCTGGTTGCGGTATCAATTCAGGAAATCCCCTCCCTGTTATGCCAGCACTCTCCCCCTGTGTCCGGCGGCGCTTCCGCGGATGCCTCTCGTTGTTAGTCGGTCTGTTGCTTAATCCAGACGCCCGCGCGGAGATTGTTGCGCCGGAGTTAAGCATCGTGAATCCGCCGGGCGCGGATGATCCTGTCAGGATCAGCAGTTCGTTTCAGACCGGCGCGCTGCTGCGGCTGGAGTCCTCGCCCAATCTTTTGAACTGGCAGGAGGCCGGGAGACTGCACGATGCGCTTTATTCCTATCCCGATCCATCTCCGCCATCCGGAACGCGCCGTTACTACCGGGTGCAGGCTTCGGCACGCACTCCGGCGGATGACTGGAAGAACCAGATTCTATTTCCGGAGGAGGCCTTCCAATCACCGTTCACGGGCGGGGTGAGGTGGGTGAAGTTCGTCATCCTGACAAACGAGCCGGAGCGTGTTTATTTCCAGGACAGTGCGCGGTTTCCGTTCCACTATGACTTCGCCACACAGCGGCTGGCACCGTTTAACGGCATGAGCCGTGCGGCGTTTGATGCCGTGACCCTGCACCGGCAAAATCAACAGGCGGTGCTGGGAACGGTGCTGTATCCTCCGAGGACAAACTTTGTCGAATACGGAGTGCAATTCGTGGGACTTGATCCCTACACGCCGGACGAGGTGGCGCGCTGGCTGAAAGCAGTGCAGCGCACCGTTTATGCGGAGGCGGGCGCGGGCATTTGTTACATGCCCGTTTATGAGCAAAGCGAAACCGTCAGGCAGCAGGAGACGGAATATGCGTCGCGCGGCATCACCGTGGCCTCGACGGACCGGTGGGAGACATCGAACCATGTTTACTCCGCGGGCTGGGCGCTGGGACGGCTGAAGTTTTTCCCGGCGAACGAAATCGACGCCGCATTCACCGACGGGAGACTGGTGCCGCAGGATATTCTTCTAACGGACGGAGTGCCTGCGGAGACCCCGCTCGTGGCAGGCCTCATTTCGCTCGCGCCCTCCACGCCGAACTCGCACACTGCCATCCTCGCGCAGTCATTCGGCATACCTTTTGTGCATATCCCCGATCCCGCCGAGCGAACACGGGTGCAGCAGCTGGCGGGCCGCAAGGTCATTCTGCGGGCAATCACTCAGTTCAACGAAGGCCTCGTGAGGGTGATTGATGTGGAGACTATCGATCCGGCGGTGGAGGCGGAACTGCTGAAGCTGAAGGAGCCGGTTCCTATCAAATACGCCGAAAAGGCGTCGTATGGAAGCATCACCGCGAACACACAGGCGCTGACGCCTTCGGACATCAAGTATTTCGGAGGCAAAGCCGCGAACTACGGATTGCTGCGCCGCACCGTGCCTGACAACTGCCCGGCGGCCATCGCCTTTTCCTTCGATCTGTGGGATGCCTTCATGGACCAAACGCTCCAGGGCGGTCTCACGCTGCGGGCGGAAATCGCCTCGCGTCTTGCGCCGCACCGCACCTACCCGCCGCAGATTGCGGCGATGAAGACGGCGCTTTCGGAGATTCGTTTGCTCATCCGGAACACGGCCATTTTCAGCGCCGCTCAAAAGCAGAGCATCCTCACAGCACTGGGAGGTTTCATCCCTTCAAGAAAGATTCGCTTCCGCAGTTCCACCAATGTGGAGGACAGCGAAACCTTCACCGGCGCTGGGCTTTACGACAGCTACAGCGGTTGCATTCTCGACGACTTGGACGGCGACAACAGCGGGCCCTGCGGCTGCGAAGCGACCGAGCCTGAGGAGCGCGGCGTCTTCCGCGCCATACAGCGCGTCTATGCCAGTTTCTACAACGACAACGCCTATCTCGAACGCCTGCGTCACGGCGTGGACGAAGCGAAGGTCGGCATGGGAGTGCTGGTGCATCATTCGTTTCCTGATGAAGAGGAACTGGCCAACGGTGTGGCGGCTCTCGACTTTCGTTTCCTCAACCCGCCTAACATGGAAGGAAATATGGTAACGCAACTGGGCGCGGAATCGGTCACGAATCCCGACGGCACCGCCCTCCCTGAAGTCGTGGATACCTACGCTTTCGGCAGTGGCCTTTACCGCACGCTGATGCAGCGGTCTTCGCGCGTGCCGCTCGGAGGTTACGTCATGACCTGGGAGGCGGACTATGCGGGATTTCAGGCGCTTTTCCGAACGGTCGGTGTCGGGTTTAAGCAGCTTTACCCCTCCAAAGTGACGGCCCGGCTTGACTTCGAATACAAGAAAGATGTGAATCTGGGCCTGGTGGTGAAACAGGTTAGGGAAATTCCCGTCACCACGAGCACCACGCCGGTTACATCATTCGTGATTGATGATCCGACGGAATGGCGCGTGGCGCAAAAGGAGGCGGGTGATGTCTTCAGCAACCACCGGCTGAAAAGCATTTGGAATCTCCACACCGCCTCGAAGCGTCTCACCGCCGCAAATCTGGCGCAGGGAATCTATACGCAGGGCACGCTGGAATATTTGGAAGGAGCGGCGCGGCAGACGCTCAACGGTTCCCTTGCGGCCTGGCCGTCCGCATCGCACAGCGCGGATGGAACCACCAACGGCTGGACCACCGGCAGCGGCGCGGGCCTCAGGACATGGCAACTGAAGAACACCCTGACCACCAGCGTTACCGGCAGTAAACCTCCGATATTCACGGCCACGGATTTCCCGGCGACCATCACCGTCACCTATGCGACGCCGCAGCCGATCGTGAACTTCTCCGGGCAGATCACGACCACCAGCTCTCACTTTGCCGTGCTGGAACGCGCGCGGGAGGTAACCCCGGGCTGCCCCTTTGTAGAACGCACCGTGGATAACGGGAAAGGCGTGCAGGTGACCACGTCCTTCTTCTGGCCGAATGAACCTCCCGCCGCCGCCGGCTACACCGCGCCGCTGGTGAGGTTCGAGCGCACCGTCATCACCGGCCTGATTTCGCAGCCGATCACCCTAACAGGATACTACTCGCAAACCTATCGTCCGGGCCATCACAACTTCACCGAGGAATTTATCTTCGAGCCGCGGCTGGAACCCGGAATCCCTGCTGCGATCCTGACAGAACTGGCTGCCGCCAACATCTCTTTCCTTTATATGGAGGGAGGCCTCGCCGGGTCTGCGATGGTCGTGGCGGGGCTGGATGGCGCGCTGAGGAAGCTTTGAGGATTAGCCTTTCCGGCCAGGCAGGGATTCCACGCGCAGGAGAACCGGTCTTGCTTTGACGCAGTCCAGCGAAGCGATGGCATCCCGCGCAGCCTTCATTTGTCCGTAAGGCGCTTTATGGAGCATCAGCATGAGATCGGCCTGAGTGGCGGAGGCAGCGACTTCCGGCTGACTCATGGAAAGGATGCCGATACCGTGTTCCGCGAGGATGCCCGCGATGGACGCGATAACTCCGGGCCTGTCATCCACGCAGAGACGCAGGTAATAACTGGAGACCGTGTCATCCACAGGAAGACAGGCACCGTAGTGGCCGTGAGGGACGAAGCCATGATTCACTCCAGCTTCATTGGCGAGGTTGTCAGCGGCGTCCGCGAGGTCGCTGATCACGCTGCTGCTCGTGGCGTCCTGACCGGCTCCGCTTCCATAGAACAGCGTCTCGCCAACGATGTCGCCATATACAGCGACGGCGTTCATTACGCCTGAGATGTGCGCGAGAATACTGCGGCGGCTCACAAGGCACGGCTGCACACGGACTTCGATGTTGTTCGAGGCATCGAGGCGAATGACGCCCAGCAATTTGATGGCGTAGCCCATACCGCGGGCGAACTGAAGATCTGTTTGCGTCACGTGAGCAATGCCCTCCACGTGAATCTGCTCCGGCTTCACCCAGCTTCCGTAGCTGAGCCACGCGAGAATGATCGCTTTGTGCCCGGCGTCCCAGCCGGTGACGTCGAGGGTGGGATCGGCTTCGGCATAACCGAGCTGCTGGGCTTCGGCGAGAGCGGCCTCGTACGTAAGCGAAGCTTCGCTCATGCGCGTGAGGATGTAATTCGTGGTCCCGTTGATGATGCCGTAAATCGCCTGAATGTTATTCCCGATCAGCGCTTCGCGGACGGCTTTGATAATGGGAATGCCGCCGGCCACCGCGGCCTCAAAGTAGAGTGGCACGTCCTCCTGTTCTGCGAGCGCCACAAGCTCCCGGCCGCGTTCGGCGAGGAGCGCCTTGTTTCCGGTAACGACCGCTTTCCGCGCAAGGAGCGCCGTCTTTACGAGTTCATACGCTTCGGTGGTCCCGCCGATGAGTTCCACGATCACCTTGATGTCCGGATCGTTGATGAGGTCCCGCCAGTCGGTGGTGAGCAGTTCGGCGGGGAATCCGGCGGCGATGTATTTGGCGCGGTCCCGGATGGCGATGCGTTTGGCAGAAAGGCGAATGCCGCTGCGGCTGGAGACGAGGTTGCCATTCTTCAGCAGGTTCTTGTACACACCGGCTCCGACATTGCCGAGCCCGGCAAGGCCAAACTGAACGAGAGGGAAGTCTTCCATATCGAGGCGCAGCTTCCGCATGGCGGAAGGGCGCGCAGTATGGGGGCGGATTTCCCCGCGGCAAGCGCCAGCTCAAAAAGTGTATCCGAGACCAATGCCGCCGCCGAAGGAATTGAGGCCGGTGTTCCGCGGGGCGGTATCGGCGTTGGACATGTGACGGTAGTCCAACTCCGCGTTGATGCTCCACTTCGCATTGAACTGGTATCGAATGCCTCCGCCCGCCACGATACTGAACTCACGCGAGCGCCCCACGAGTGTCTGATCCAGGTTTTTGTAGATGTCGTTCCAAATCAGGCCGCCGCCGGCATGGAGATACCAGTTCCACTTTTCGTCGCGGGAAATGAAATTCCGGCGCACCAGAATATTGAACCCACCGACCCAGTCGCCGGGACCGGAAACGATGGAGCCGTACACACCTTCTGCCAGCAACTCGTAATTCCCGCGCCATCTGCCTTCACCACGCGGGCTGCTAAGCATGTAACCGAGCCGCGAGCTGCTCATGATGTAGTTAATTGTAGGGCCGTGGTGGTCGAAGGAGAACGATCCGTATCCCTGCCAGAGGCTGGAGTAGGTGAAGCGGCCCTTTTCAAACACGGAGGGCGGGGGAGGGGGCGGTGCCTCGTAGGGAATGTTTCGGGTTTCACCGGCGTAAGCGCAACTAACAAAAGACAGGACAACGAGGGCGGCAACGCACAGGGAATTTTTCATGGAGCAGCGGAAGTGTGCCGAGCCGTCTGCAATTCCGAGTCCCTGATGCAGAATGCACTGTAATCGCTTGATAACAGGACTGTTAGAAGTCTTTGAGTCCGAAAGAAGCGCGCGGTCCCGCTGCTAAATTGCACGGAGAGAGGCGCTGAACGTGCAGGATGCGAGGGATTCCAAAGAAGCCATTTGATTATAATTTTCATAACGTTAACTTATCGGATGAAGCTCCGACCAGCCTTCTGTCTTCCCGCGTGCCTGCTTTCCGTCCTGACATCCTGGGCGGCGGATACGAATAACAATCAGCAGAGCGACATCTGGGAAATGGCGTTTGGAGCGAAGAATCTGCCCGCGGCGGCGGATGCAGATGGCGATGGATTCAGCAACGCGATGGAAAGCGCGGCAGGGACCGATCCTCTCAACGTGCTCGATTTCCCGTCGCTGGAGATAGAGCGCGGACCGGCGGCGGATTTCCAGTTTCAATGGCACGGAGTCGCAGGGAAACGCTATTCGCTGCTGGCGAGTCCCAACCTGACCTCCGGCGCATGGAGCGCGGCGGGCGCGGACGTGACGGGCGGCGGCGCAGAGCAGACCCTAACAGTCGGTGAAGGGGCTTTCAGCCGGCGGTTTTTTAAGCTATCGGTGTCAGATCAGGACACGGACGGTGACGGCGTTACCGATGCGGATGAACGGTTGATAGGATTCGATCCGGCCACGACACGGACGGAACGGAACAGCCAACTGGACGGTGCGCGCATCACCGCCGGCATGACTGCGGCGAATACGATCACCGTTTCCGTCTATGACGACACGGCCAGTGAACGGTGGCCGGACCCCATCCTCTTTACGGTGCGGCGAACAGGCGGGCTCCAGCCCCTAACCGTAAATGTTTCCCTCACCGGCACCGCCACCCGGGGCACAGATTATACGACCATTTCAGGCAATACGTTGAAGTTTGCCGCGGGGCAGCGTGAGGTATTCGTGGAAGCCGCGCCGGTGGCGGATGCGGAGAATGGAGAGGCGGCGGAAACGATCATCCTGACAGCACTTGCGGGAACGGGTTACACGGTGGGCGCTCAGAGTGCGGCGACCGGGACGCTGCTCAATCAAACGGCGACGAGCGGTCCTTCGGCGAAGGAAGCGGCGCGGTTTCTTATTCAGGCGGCGTTTGGGCCGGATCAGGACAGCGACACGGATGCCGACCAGATTCCGGAGAACGTGGAGGAAGTGATGCAGATGGGCTTCGATGGCTGGATCAACGATCAGTTCACACGTCCGGTGGGAACGCTGCGGCCCTTTGTGATGTGGGCGCTGCAGAACGAGTCTGCCCTGCAAATCTACAATGACAAGAAACAGGACGCATGGTGGGGACGCGTCATGGGATTGCCGAAGCTCCGTCCGGATGCGACGGAAACACAACAGCCGGACCCGCTGCGGCAGCGCATCGGATATTGCCTGAGCCAGATCTTTGTGATTTCCGACCGCATGGAGGACCTGGCCGTGAATCCCGGCGGCATGGCGCACTATTACGACATGCTGCTGAGCCACACGTTCGGGAATTTCCGTGGCCTGCTCCTGGACGTGGCGCTGCATCCATGCATGGGCCTCTATTTGAGCCATCTTGGGAATCAGAAGCCAAACGCGGCGCTGCACCGTTTTCCTGACGAAAACTTTGCGCGGGAGATCATGCAGTTGTTCAGCATTGGTCTGTGGGAGTTGAATCAGGACGGCACACGAAAGCTGGACACGCAGGGGAATCCGATCCCCACGTATAACAACGCGGACATCACGGAACTGGCTCGCGTCTTTACGGGCCTCGCGTTTGGCGGAGACAATGTGAACTTCGGTCTGTGGCCGCGTGATTTCACGGCCCCCATGAAGGCATGGGATGCGGAGCACGATCTCGCACCGAAGAAACTGCTGCGAGGTGTGACCACGCCCGTGCGCACGGCCAGTCCCAACGATACCGGCACGGCCACCATGCTGGATGTGAACGCAGCGGTGGATAACCTCTTCAATCACCCTAACGTGGGGCCGTTCATGGCGCGGCTGCTCATTCAGCGGCTGGTGACAAGCAATCCCTCGCCTGCTTACATTGGCAGAGTATCGGCGGCCTTTGCGAACAACGGCAGCGGTGTGCGCGGCGATATGAAGGCGTTTATCAAAGCCATCCTGCTCGATCCCGAGGCGCGCGATGCGGCGATGATGAACAATCCAACCTTCGGCAAACTGCGCGAGCCGTTCCTGCGCTGCGTGAATCTTGCCCGCGCTTTCAATGCCTATACGCAGAGCGGGTGGTATTATCTGGATGCCTTCCATCTGGATCACGTGCAGGAGCCGATGAAATCGGCGAGCGTCTTCAACTTCTACCTGCCGGACTATGCGCCGCCGGGCATTCTCGTGGATCAGGGCCTGGTGGCTCCGGAGTTTCAGATCATCAACGCCTCCAGCGCCACGATGGCTCCTAACTATTTTTGGGAGCACACCACCAACGGTCTGCACCGCTGGGGGACCGGTCGCGCGGAGTACGAAACACATCTAAATCTGACACAGGAATGGGCTCTGAATGTACCGGCTTCGGCGATCAACGGGGATAACCCGTCAGTAGCGCCGCTCGATCCGGATCCGCTGCTGCGGCGGCTGGATCTTGTTTTGACAGGCGGAACGCTGAGTCCGCCGCAGTTCCAGATCATTCGCGAAGCACTGCAGCGAGTCGGCCAGAACTCGGTGTGGCAATGGCCTGAGCAGCGGCTGATGCTGTCCATCTACCTCATCGTGAACAGCCCGGATTTTTGTGTGCTGCGCTGAGGCGCGCCGGTGCTGCGGGATACGCCACTTTTCCATTTGCAGCGTTGATTTTCGCAGCATGAAAACGGCATGTCCACTCTGCGCGTTGCCGCCTGCGAATATCCTGTTCAGTTCCTCGCTTCATGGCGGGACTGGGAGCGCAAGCTGAGGCGGCTTTGCGCAGGAGCGGCAGAAGCCGGTGCAAAGCTGCTCGTGTTCCCAGAGTATGCGGCGATGGAACTTACGTCATTGCTTCCGGAAGCACAGCGAGTGGATCTCGCTGCAAGCCTGCGCGCGCTCCAGCCGATGCGGGATGATTTTGTCGCGGCTCACCGCGCTGTGGCGGAAGAGCTAAAGGTGACGATTCTCGCGGGCTCGTTTCCTTGGGAAGCGGAGGGGCGTTTTGTGAATCGTGCATGGCTATGCACTGCGGACGGGCGCACCCGGCATCAGGATAAAATCGTGATGACCCGTTTTGAGAGGGAGGAGTGGATGATCAGCGGAGGGCGGGAGCTGGAGGTTTTCGACATTCCGGACGCACGCGTGGGAGTGCTGATTTGTTATGATTCCGAGTTTCCGCTGCTGGCCAGGCAGCTTTGTGAGAGAGGGGCTGATGTTATTCTGGTGCCGAGTTGCACGGACACGCAGGCTGGTTATCACCGTGTGATGCTGAGCTGCCGGGCCCGGGCGCTGGAACAGCAGTGCCTTGTGGTGCAGGCACCCACCGCGGGCGAAGCTCCGTGGTCACCGGCGCTGGACATCAACACGGGGAAGGCAGGCATCTTCGGGCCCGTGGACATCGGATTCCCGGACGATGGCGTCATCGCCTGCGGTGCGCCCGCGGAGACGGCGCCGTGGCTCATTGCCGATCTGCCAATCGCCCGCCTGGCGAGTGTTAGGCGTCACGGACAGGTGAGGAATTTTGCCGATTGGCCGGAGCAGGAAGGCGTCAGGGTCAGCGGATAACTCACGCGATCAAATCACTCACGACCTTGCCGTGGACGTCCGTCAGGCGGAAGTCGCGGCCTGCGTAGCGGAAGGTGAACGTTTCGTGATCGAAGCCCAGCAGCTTCATGAGTGTGGCGTGGAGGTCGTGGACGTGGACGGGATTCTGCACTGCCTTGAAACCGAAGTCGTCGGTGGCACCGTAAGTGGTGCCAGCCTTCACACCGCCGCCGGCGAGCCACATGGTAAAGCCGTAGTGGTTGTGATCGCGGCCATTGATCTTGCCGGCGTTGGCACCGGCCTGGGGAAGTTCCACGACGGGCGTGCGACCGAATTCACCGCCCCAAATGACGAGCACGTCGTCGAGCATGCCGCGCTGTTTCAGGTCTTTGAGCAATGAACCGATGGCCTTGTCGCACTGGCCGGCGAGCTTGCGGTGGTTCACTTCCAGGTCGTCGTGATTGTCCCATGGCTGGCCTTCGCCGTGCCAAAGCTGGACAAAGCGCACGCCGCGCTCCACAAGGCGGCGCGCGATGAGCGTCTGCCTGCCGTGCACATTGTCGCCGTACATGTCGCGGATATGCTGCGGTTCACGCGTGATATCGAAAGCGTCCGTGGCGTCCATCTGCATGCGATAGGCCAGTTCGAACGACTGCACGCGCGCCTCCAGTTGGGCATCGCCCTGACGCTTGGCTTCGTGCTGGCGATTCATCTCCTGTAGCAGGTCCAACTGCTGGCGCTGCTCGCGGAGGGGAAGCCCTTTGTTGCGAATGTTTTCGATGAGTTTGTCCAGTTCGCGGTGCTGCGTGTCGATATACGTGCCCTGAAAGACACCGGGCAGGAATCCCGCCTGCCAGTTCTGGCTCTCCTGAATGGGATAACCGTTCGGGCACATGCTGACGAATCCCGGCAGATTCTGGTTCAGCGTGCCGAGGCCGTAGGTGACCCATGACCCGAAGCTGGGCCGGATGAGGCGCGCCTCGCCGCAGTTCATGAGCAGCAGGGACGGCTCGTGATTTGGCACGTCCGCGTGCATGGAGCGGATGACGCAGAGGTCGTCTGCACATTGCCCTACGTTGTCGAAAATCTCGCTGACCTCCAGACCGCACTGCCCGTAGCGTTTGAATTTGTAGGGCGACTTCATCAATGCGCCGGTTTTCCGCTCGGTGCTCAGGTATTCGCCGGGCATCGCCTTTTTGTCATACTTGTCGAGCATCGGCTTCGGGTCGAAGGTATCGACCTGCGATGGCCCGCCGTTGGCAAAGATGTGGATGACGTGTTTCGCCCGTCCCCCGAATGGCGGCGGTTTCGACGTGAGCGGATTCGCCGCCGCCTCTGCCCGCGTCCCGGTCAGTGTTTGCAGCGCCAGCGCACCCAGCCCCATGCCGCAGCGGGTGAGGAAATCACGGCGGGTGGAGAAGAGGTGGCTGAAATCGGGGGCGTGGTGACGCGACATTGGTATTGCTACGGGGGGAGCGGGGAAAATATTTCCCCCCGGTTAAGCAAATTACCCCGGATTCAGTGGTTGTCTATCCGGTGTGCCGGGAACGAATCCTACTTGCGCCCGCGGGGCCTGGCCTTTGCGGCAGAGGTCTTCGCTGTGGATTCCGGCTTCCATGGCACCGGGCGATCCTGGCGCACGTCCGGCCCTTCGATGTCAGGATGCTGGGTATAACCGAGGGTGTGCAATTGCTCCTTCACCTGCCCGATCAGTTCCTTGAACGAGACGCTCTTTTTCTGATGCCTCAACAATCTCGTGATGCAGTAAGTGAACGCCCCGTAGGAATGCGTTCCGTGCCGGTATTCCATGGCCAGTTCGTCTTTGCCGCACGCCTTCAGCAGCAGCGGCTGGAACGGCCCGTACGGATTGAGCGGATCCACTCCCTTCGTTTCCCTCGCTGCAGACGACCTGTGCACACGCACCTTTGAGCGTCCGATTTTTCCGCTGCCAAGGCTCTTGCTCGCACGAAGGCTGATATCGCTCACGACGCCGGCGGATCCTTGCTTATCCGTAGTGGCGAACTGTTCCCGGGGCACCCACATTTCCGCTTTGCGATCCCAGCGGAGAGCCCGGTGACGAATATCATCCGGCGGCGTGAGCCCGCGTACGCGCGCTCCGCCGTCACGCGCCATGCCGCCGGAGTGGCAGCAGTCCATCATGGTCACGAATTGCACGGTGTAAGGCAGATTGTGATAGATTTCGTAGAACCAGTCATCGACGACCGCTGTTTCGGGCGTCCATGCGAAGTCGTGCGGCACGAGGCACTCGTCCACCTCCTCCGGAATATCATCGGCGCCGTAGCTGGGAATCTGCGCGCCGTGACCGCTGTAATACAGGAACCGCTCATCGTCTCCTCTCGCCCCGTCGAGCAGCCACTCGATGCGCTCCTTGATGCCCTGCGCGGTCGCACGTTCGTCCAGCACGACGCGGATGTCGTCGGGATCGAACCCGCACTCCTGGAGCACGGCGCTCATTTCAAAGACATCATTCACACACCCTTCGAGGTTGTTTTGCGGATTCGCGTAATTGTTGATGCCGATCAAAAGCGCCTTCCGTTTGCGGCTTTCGCGGGCCTGCATGCGGGCCTTGAGCAGATTCGAAACGGTGGCCTTCCGGGTCTTCGTTTCGCTGAGGGCCACCGCTCCGCGCAGCATGGCGCGGGATACGACTGCGGGCTCTGCGTAGGTGAGTGCTATCTGGTTCCATGCGGTAACCGACGTGGTGGCATTCTGCAAATAGCCCGTGCCGTCGTGCCCGAACGATTCATTCAATTCCACCTGACGAAAGCCGTCCTCATTGATCCTGACGCTGCTCACAAAGACTTTGTCCTGCCGGTTCCAGAGGTTGATCCACTGCTTCACGGCCGGCTTGAGGATTTGTCCTCCGAAGATGGGCGTGAGGGCCGGATTGCTGATCTGACAGCCAAAGGTCAGATACGTCAGCGACTCGATGGCATTGGCGGGCGCGTCGCCCGAGCGCAGCCAATCGTACGAGAGCAGCGTTCCGAGACTGTGGGCGGCGATCACGTCCGGTTTCCATGACAGGACTTCCGCCTGGAGGGACTTCCGCAGCGCCGCGCGCAGTTTGGTGTCACCGGCCCACTCCGCCACCATGCCAGGCCGCGCATTCCAGTCATGGACCACATCGCCAAAGAACCCCCGGTTCCGCCCGAATAACCCGCCCACCTTGCCGGTGACCCAGCTCCCCAGCATGCTGCCCACCTGGGTCACCATCGCGACATTGGGCGCATCGTTTTCCTTGAACATCGCATCGTAGTTGAAGAATCGCGCCTCGATGGCCGCGTCCGGGCTGGAAGCCTTGATACCGGCTTCGGCGGCGGCCTTCCACTGCGGCTGCCATCTGGGATCCTCCTCCTGAAAACCGATTCCGTGAATGAACAGGATTTTGATGGGCGTACTCATGGTAACCATTCTCTACCGGTTTCCCGTGGAAACGTGACAGGGAATTTCGCGGAACCCTATGGATCGCACGGCCCGGCTTTGATCTTCGTCACTTTGCCTTCCGCGGCCTCACGCCCGCCAGCAATCCGCTCATGCCCGTGAAGGCCACGGCGAGGGCCACGCCGGTCAGGATCAGGCTGGGAACGAAACCGCCGCCGCGGGGGCCGCGCAGTTCGAAGGTATAGATGCGGCCATGCCATTCGCGGGTCCAGAGGCTGTAGGTTTCTGCATCGGCGCGCACGTTTTCCTCTTCGACGGCGTTCTGGAGAAACTTGGTGAAAATGACGTTGGAGATGAGTTTCATCGATTCCAGGTCGTTCCACGGCACGGGCTGCGGCATGGGGAAGTCGATGGAGAGGGCGTCGTCGCGGAAGTCCACGTCCTTGATGCGCACGGTTTCGAGTTCGGAGCCGTCCTTCTTGTAGAGCTTGAGAAAGGCTTCCGGCATTTGCCAGCCGGCGTCGGTGCTGAGGGTCTGGGTGAATTGCGCCACCTTGTTCCACGTGTCTTTAGAGAAGAACTGGTGGCCTTCTTTGGTCAGGTCTTGGAGTTTGAAGGTGGCTTCGACCGACCGCTTCAACGCACCCCGTTTCGTCAGGGGAGCCATGTGGATGCTGGTGATTTCGCCGCCGCTTTCGACCTGGGCCTTTTCCCATCCCCATGCGGCCACGGCGGCACCGGCGACGAAGAGCAGCAAATGCCGTTTCCAGCGCCGGCGGTTGGGGTGCGGCACCGTGGTTTCGCGGACCAGCCCCATCTCCAAAAGCGCCCCAGCGATGGCGGAGCACACGATCGCAAAGCAAAACAAATAGATGCCCCGGTAGGCCATGCACCGCACGTAGTCGCCCACCTTCACGAGCATGACGAGCATGGCGATGACGAGCACGTCGAGCATGGAGTATTTGGCGGTCCACGAGGCGAGGAAAACGAGGATGCCGCGCTTTCGCCGGGAAAGCCATGCCGTGCCCGAGGCGCAGATGAGTGAGATCAGCAGCTTCAGGGGGGGGAACGTGACGCTGAAGACGAAGATAAGCCCGGCGAGGAATTCGTGATCCGTGCGCCAGAGTTCCTTGATGCCCGTCCACACCGAAAACAGCCGCGGTCCCTCAAGGGCATTCGCCACCAGCATGGCCGGCACAAAAAAGCTGGGGATGAGCACGGCGAGGCCAGCCAGCGAAAAGAAAACGGACCAGCGGTTCCAGTGAATGGCCCGGGGAGCGGGAGGAGCGGTGGGGGAAGCGGCAGCGGGGGGCGCAGCCTCAGCCTGTAAATTCATGGCCGCGAGTGTAGCACACGGAACGGCGTGTCATCGGGAAAGTTGGCACGGAGAAAAACGGGGATACCCGGAAAACCCGGAAAACCCGGAAAACCCGGAAAACCTTCGGCGGAACGGGAGGTTTTCCCGGTATTCCCGGTTTTCTCCCACGTGTTTGACCACGCGCTCACAGTCATACTCATACTCTTACTCCTCATGGCTTGGGAGTAAGAGTATGAGTAAGAGTATGAGTAAGAATGGGAGTCGCAGACAGGGCAGGGGAGGTATTCCCGGTATTCCCGGTTTTCTCCCACGGGGTGTTTGGCCCCGCGCTCCCAGTCCTACTCATACTCTTACTCCTCATGGCTTGGGAGTAAGAGTATGAGTATGAGTATGAGTAAGAATGGGAGCCGCAGACAGGGCAGGGGAGGTTTTCCCGGTATTCCCGGTTTTCTCCCACGGGCAGAACGCCGTCGGAGCAGGGGACCTGGCTGCAAAGACCGGCACTCTCCCGCAGCGACAGGCACGTGTCTTTCTCAGTTTGCCTCGCACAAGGCCATTTTTGTCACCTGTGGTTCTTACTTGGAACACGGAAAAACGGCCCCCTTCTTTGAGAGCCGTTCCAGCATTGTCCAGCAGGCAGCTTTGTGGCAAACCGTAAAACAATAATGCTCAAATTTCTAAAGGTTAGCACATTTTAGTAAAGCAATATTGATTATCTACTTTACAGGAGGTATGGACTAGTTTTGGCGGAATCGATTCTGCCGGACTCGCTCGGCCGGTTTTTACGTAAAACATGCAAGCTGCCCGTACGCTTGCCTATTTTCCCCTTTTTGCGGCAGGTCCTGCTTTTCCTGGAGCCGCCATTGGGAAACGGCCTTTTCGCGAGAAGTGTCGGCATTTCTAACGCTTTCGACTGAAGTGTTTTCGGGCTTCTATTCTGTAAGTCATTTGAAATCAATGAAATACAACCCAATCACATTGTTGGCATGGGCAGTGCTTAACCTGCCAGTCCGCGATTCAACGCGGTGATACTAAACCCCTTACACACCACTCATGAATATCAAATCGCTTGCTCGAAATTGCGCGGTGATGGCCGCACTTTCCACTCCCGCGTTCGGCGCGGTGATCAATTTGTCATCCTGGACTCCGCTGACCCTCGATTTCCCGGGCGGCCAGGCGGCCGGCAACTGGGTCCTGGGTGCCGGGAACACCTCCGTCACGCAAACGGTGAACGCCGATCCCTCGTTCTTTCTCAACAATATCAATCAGACGGCCTACTCGATCGACGGCTCATGGCAGGTGGTGTCAGCAGGCGGGGACAATGACTACATGGGGTTTGTTTTCGGATACCAGAACTCAAGCAACTTCTACCTTTTCGACTGGAAAGCGGGAACTCAGGCTAACGCAGGCAGGAATGCTGCGGAGGGGATGACGATCAAACAATTCACGGGGGCAACGGGCAATGGTCTGACAGACCTGTCGGTCGCTGAGTTTTGGGAGAATGAGGTGGACTTTGGCGACATGGATGTCCTCGCCACCAACCACAGTACGAGTGCCGGATGGGTCGCTGGCACGACTTACAACTTCCACCTCGACTTCAACGTCGTTCCTGGCCAGTTTTCCATCGTG
The DNA here is from genome assembly GCA_035550135.1 of Verrucomicrobiales bacterium. Lineage (GTDB taxonomy): Bacteria > Verrucomicrobiota > Verrucomicrobiia > Verrucomicrobiales > V1-33 > V1-33. The sequence continues at coordinate 2,739 of DASZQB010000100.1, read as the reverse complement.
GTGAAGCAGGGAGCCACGGAATTGTGGAATCAAACAGTCAATGACAGCACGTTCACTGGCGGACAGTTCGGTTTTTTCAACAACTCCCAGCAACAGGTGAAATATGAGGGATTTGAGCAGGAGGGCGGCACCCGCGTGCCGGACGGGGGCAGCACGTTTGGCATGCTGGCGATTGGCCTGGCGTTGCTCCGGCTGTTCGGAAAGCGCGCTGCGTAAGCATTCTGCGTATCTTAGGGAAACTGCTCCAGCGCGGTCTAAACGACAGCGCGATTCAATTCCCTGCAATTCCCGGTGTTGGCAGGACCCTGCAGGGTGCTTCTTTTATCAAGATGCATCCCTGCGGGGGCTGCTGTTGCGGCCAATGGCCCGTATTTTACACCGAACCGCCAACAAACCCTCCGGAGAAAACCGGGAAAACTGAGAAAACATCCCGGTGCCTGTCGTTGCGCGCCCGTGCCGGTGATTGCAGTTCCCCCTTTTGTGCCTGTGGCGCTCCACCCATGGGAGAAAACCGGGAAAACCGGGAATACTTCCCCGCAGCAGCAGTATTCCCGGTATTCCCGGTTTTCTCCGGCGGTGTGGAGAGGCATTGCGGGTGCCGCTGCATTTTTGATTTCTGGCCGGGAAATGCCTGCTATCGGACAGCATGACCATTGCCGGCCCCAATCATGAAGTCTGCGCCGGGCTCGACCTTGCCCGTGTGCCTTCGCCTTCGTTCGTCGTGGACCTGTCGCGGCTGCGGCGGAACCTGATTTATCTACGGGAAGTGCGGGAACGGGCCGGATGCCGCATTTTGCTCGCGCAAAAGGGCTTCAGCATGTGGGCGACGTATCCGCTGATCAGCGAATATCTGGACGGCACGTGCAGCAGCGGGCCGTGGGAGGCGATGCTGGCGCGGGAGAAATTCCCGGGCGAGCATCACGTTTACAGTCCGGCCTTCACGGCGGAGGACATGGATGAGATCCTGCCATTTGCGGACCACCTGTCGTTCAACTCGGTGAGGCAGTGGCAAACCTATCTGCCGCGCATCAAGGCCGCCGGCCGGACCATCGAGTGCGCGCTGCGGGTGAATCCGGGCGTGAGCACCGGCAGCGTGGAAATGTACGACCCGTGCGCTCCCGGCTCGCGCCTCGGCATTCCCGCGGAGGAGCTGGAAGGCGTGGACCTGACAGGCCTCGATGGCCTGCATTTCCACGCGCTCTGTGAGCAAAACTCGGACGCGCTGGAAGCCACGCTGACGGGCGTGGAGGAGAAATTCGGGCATTTGCTGCGCCAGGTGAAATGGCTGAACATGGGCGGCGGGCACCACATTACCCGGGCGGATTACGATGTGGAGCGCCTCATCAGCCTCGTGCGCGGCATTCGCGAAAGATACGGCATCGAGGTCTATCTCGAGCCCGGAGAGGCCGTCGTGCTGGGCACCGGTGTGCTGGTGAGTTCGGTCATCGACACGGTGCGCAACGGCATGGACATCGGCATTCTCGACGTGAGCGTGACGTGCCACATGCCCGACTGCCTGGAAATGCCCTATCGACCGGACGTGCGCGGCGCCGGCAGAGAGGGGGAGAAGCCGCACCTCTGGCGTCTCGGCGGCGGCACCTGTCTGGCGGGAGACGTGATCGGCGATTATTCCTTCGAGGCCCCGCTCCAGCCCGGCGACCGGCTGATCTTTGAAGACATGGCCCACTACACCATGGTGAAAACCACCATGTTCAATGGCGTCAAACACCCCGCGCTGTGCACCTGGGACCCCGAAGCCGGGGAACTGAAAGTGGTGCGCCGCTTTGATTACACGGACTTCCGCGACCGCCTTTCGTGACGGGGATGCCGATCAAAAGGCTTAAAAATTCGCGGTCCGTCATTGGCGCGGCACTACTCGGGACGGTAGAACATCATTTCGCCTGATTTCAGGCCCGCGGGGTCGAAGTCGCGAATGCGCACGGTTTTGTTTCCGCCCCAGTTTTGCTCGGCAATTTGAATGATGCCTTTCTGTTTGCCGAGGCCCACGACGACGGCGGTGTGCTCGGGGCCGGTCATGCCGCCATCGGAGAATTTGGCCGCTTTGAATTCGACGATATCGCCCGGCTGGGGTTTTTCCTTCGTCTCCAGCTTGCGGCCCCAGACACGCAATTGACCGCCCGGGCGTTTCAGACCGCACGACTTAAAACACTCATTGGCAAGCGTCCAGCATTCGCCGTTGCCCACCTGTTTGCCTTTTTGCTCCTTGCAGTAGGAGACGATTTTCGCGGGCACCTCGATGGCGCGTTTTTTGGCGGCGGCATCCTTTTCCTTCGCGGCCAGCCACTCGTTAAACCATGTCTTGTCGGCATCGCTCAGCTTATTGAACGTAAGGGTCGCCTTGCGTCCGTCCGTGCGCTTCACATTGATCCACCCGTCGCCGTATTCCAGGATCTCCGCCTTCAGTTTGCGGCCTTCGGTGTCGGTGAATTCGTGAGTCTCGGAATGGGCAGGGAAGGGGAGCAGCAGGAGAAGTGACAGGAAAAGCGGCGTATAATTCATTGGGTTATTAATGCATCGGCGGGGAAGGGAATGCAAGGGGGGGAGGAAATGACGAAACCAGAAATCAGAATGACGAAGGAATGACGGGCGCAGGGCGCAGTCAGGACATCGTTTACACTTCAGGTTCAGGACATCGTTTACACATGCCGTGAGGTTGGTTAGTGGTTAATGGGTTCGTTCATGGGTTCAAGGCAACGTTCGATGCACAGTTCGCGGGTT
>DASZQB010000099.1:0-25068 GCA_035550135.1 Verrucomicrobiales bacterium | reverse complement strand
AGACGAAGCGATGCAGCACGCGTTGGCGGCAAGAAACGGGTTGAAAAAATGGCAGCGCCGCGCAGAGGTATCGGGAGCGGAAACACTGCTGAAGGAATTGTCGCAGTAGAGGCTGAAAATCCGCGCTCCTTTCCTGCGCATCTCCGAATCGGCCGGGATAACCCGGGCCAGTGTTTCCGTCTTGCCGCGGGGAAATCTGTGCGGACTCTTCGTGCATGCAGTCCGCCGCCCCTAACGTTGCACCGCCCTTGTTGACGCAGGAGGAGATTTCCTGTCGCCGGGTGGATCGCCGCTACAAAGTGTACGCGTGGCTCGTGATTCTAGCGGCGACGGGCGCAGTGGCGGTTTTGATGCTGCGCGAAAACCGGCGGGTGCACGGGGCATTGGTGCTGAAAGCGCTGGCCTCGCTTCCCGCAGCGCTCGCGGAGGTGCCGCTGCCGGTGGGCAGAGAACCGCCGGCGGACCGGTTGCACCAGGCGTGCGCGCGGCTGGCCGCCGAGTTCAAGATGCCGGTTGGCGAACTGGAATCCGGGATGTCGAAGCTGGCTAATCGTATTATTATATCAGATGCCGAACCCCGGGAATCATTTAGGAGAACCGAGCGTGCAGGGGCATACCTTTTCTCTTTTTATCTATTGCCTGATCCTGAAGACCCCGTGACGCTGCGTCTCAGGGAAACACATGCCAGTTCCGAACTCGGCGGAGATGCGGGGATGTCGAATCACAACGCCGAGGGCGAGGCGGAACTCCGTGCGGTGCTGGCGATGCGCCGTGCCGTGCAGGGCGAGGATCATCCGGAAACACTCAATACCCGCCTGCTGCTGGCAAGGGACCTGTTCTATCAGGACCGGGATCTGGAGGCGGAACAGAGTTGCCGCGAACTGCTGGCGCATTATGAGCGCATTCCCCCGCTGGCGGAGGAGCGCGCACCGCGCGAACTGCTGGCCTGGATGCTAAGCGATGCCCGGAAAGAGGACGAGGTGTCTCTGCGCCGCTGGCTGCTCGATGACTCCGCACGAAAACACGGAGCGGACAGCCTGGAGGCGGCGGAGGATCAATACAGCCTCGCGACAACGCTGATGAAAAACCTCACGACGCGGGAAAATAAAGAAGAGGCGGCGATGCACCTCCGGGAGGCAAAAGCGATATTTAAGAAAGAGGGCCGCCGCCGCGAGGAACAGGAAGCAGAGGCATTGCTGAATGTGTTGAAGGAAAGAGGCGTGCCCTGATATCATCCGTGCCGTGCCCGGGGTGCAGAGCGCACCCCGGGTGGCGGCACCTGGCGCGATGGCTGGTTTTTTTATCCTTCCAGTGTCAGCCGCAGCGCCGGGTATGGAAGAGATGCTAGACCTGAGTGGGCTGCACGCGCCCGGCGGGATAGCCGTGTTCTTTGCGCTCTTTTTTGTGGCAGGCCTCTGCGCCCATTTTTCCGCCCCATACGGCAGCCATGGCTCCGATCCAGAATGCCACAAATGTCCAGATGCCGGCGGCGCCGGTGGCGACAGCCGTGCGGTCGGCGATTTCTTTGGCTTTCTGTGACGCGGCGGCGATCTGGGCATTCACTTCATCCCGCGCGCGGTCAAAGGAGGCGGTCCATTCATCCACAGTCTTCTCGGCATCGGGCGCGGCGACGCCCTGCGCGGTGAGAGCAGTGATGAGCACCTGACGATTCTGCGGGGTGCGTCCGCCGTCGCTAATAAGATAGTTTTTCAAGCCGACCGCGAGTTCACGCTTGGCGGCGGGAGTGAGGGCCTTTCCGTTAGGAACGACTTCGCCAGTGTATTGATCGATAACCTCGGCGGACTTCTGCGCCAAATTGGGAAGCGCAGCGGCCGCGGCCTGCGCGGTGCCGGCGACGGCCTGCCCGGCGAGACCCAGCGCCTTGCCCACGCCGGTGGCGAGCAGCACGAAGGCAATGACCGTGGCGGCGCTCCATACCATAAACCCGTGCAGCATGCCGCGCTCGCGGTCGCCGGCGGAGCCGAGATTGCCCGCCACGCAGCCGCCGACCCATAATGAGATCAGCGCACTGAGCGTCCAACTGAGCGCGAGGCCAATGGTTAGGGTGGTGCCCGGGGAATCGGAGGGACGCGCCACAAGGGCCGTGATACCGGCGCCAAGCGTGGTGAGCAGCAGGTGGATGCTCAGAGCGACCACCGCTCCGGCGAAGACCGAGCGCCACGAAAGGCGGGAGACGTGAGTTTCAATAACAGTAGTATTGTTCATTGGGGGGAGTTTGTTATGCGGTTCTTCATAAATGGGGAACGGTGGCAGGTCTGCTGATTTCGTGCCTTTGCGCGCCGTTGCGCTTTTTCTCCGCGAGGAGGGAGGAATCGCAGAAAATGAATCTTGCAGATTGCGCAGTTTGACCCCGTTCCGTGCGGGTTGCAGGCATCGCGCGGCGAGGCGGAGTGCTTTGCCAAACCGGCCCTGATATACGGAAAGGCCGCGGTACGGTAGCAGCACGGACGGCTGCAATCCGCTTCATCGCGGAAATACAAACTCAAAAGCATTCTACCTATGACCCCGGCACCCATCACCCCCCTCTGCGCGCAAACACAGGCGAAAATCGGATGGATACTCCTCTGGCTGCTCGGCATTCCGCTGCCGGTGCTGCTCATCGCTTATTTGATCAAAGGGGGCTGAAGCTGCACCCCATCGCATTCTCCCGCAGCGGATTACCGCCCGCTGCGGGAAGACGCATTGCGCGGCATAAAGCATCCTATTGCGCTATAAAATCGCACCGCGCTGTGCGCGCCTAACCAGTTTCCATACGCGTTTTGGAGATCGTTACGTTTGGGATGGTAACGATACACCGGGAAATATGCCAATTTTTCCGCGGGCCCGTTTATACGCGTTGTGCGGCCGCCCGCTGCGGGCGGTGATCATTAATTTTCGACCGTCACGTTTAATTTGGTAATGATACTCCGGCAAATTTTGCACCGGTTGGCCGGGTCATTGGTTTCAAACCATCGCGAACCCCGAACTCCGCACAGGGATATAGTGCCATTCCCGATCGCATGGGCGCGCGCATAACCGAGCGCGACGCGCCAGTGAAAGACCTCGTCTTTCTCAGCTTCGCGCCGCCGGAACCGCGTCATACGGCTCTTCATCGCGTTGGTAAAGCTCGTGCGCAGCTGGGGTTTCAGCGCCCGCTGGGCGATAAAGAAATCGGCTGCCTGAGTGAGTTTCAACCCGTTATCGAGCAAAACGCGGGTGGGTGTCAGCAGTGAATCGAAGTAACCGCGGGGCACGCGCGGGGGCGGTGCGGCTCTGCGGCATTTCTCCAAAAGTTCGGGGGGAATTTCGCGGAGACGGTAAATGGCAGGCATTTACCAAAATAATCACTTGCGCGCCGGTGTCAATAATCACCGGAGGTTGTTTATGTCATTGGACTCTGCAATCTCGGCCATCGTTTACGACGCCAATCCGGCTGCCGCCACACCATATCCGGTATCCTTCCTGTATCTCGATCCGGCACACGTTCATGTATCGATAATGGCCCAGGGCGCGGGGACCGTGACGGTCGCCGACGGGGCCGCCGCCTTCTCCAGCGCACAGCCGGCGCTGGGCGCGGGAAAACGGGTGCGTATCGCCAATACGGTATATATCATCGCCGCGCGATCCAGTGACACTCTATTCAACTTTACGACACGTCCCACCATCGCAGCGACCGTATTTCACCTCCCGGATGACGCGGTGGAGCTGAATACAACGGAATACACCATTTCTCCCGACGGTGTGCGGACCGTGGCGACATTGCCCTCCACCAGCAAGGTAACCATCTATCGCCGCACCCCCCTCACGCAGCCCGCCGTGCTGCCCGCAGGCGGCCCGCTGCCGGCCGCCACGCTGGAGGGAATGGCGGACCGGTTGACGATGATCGCACAGGAACTGCAGACGGGCATCGACGGGATTGCTCTCAAACTGCCGGCCTCCGCGGCGAGTTTCAACGGAATCGCTGTCTTCGCCAACACCGCCGCCCGCAACGCCGCGACACCGGAATTCGTGGGACAAACAGGCGTTCAACTGGATTCGGCTACACTGTATTTTGGGACGAACACGGTGCAAAACGCATGGACGGCCGTGACGGCTGCGGGCGGGGTGAGGCTGTTCGAATCCGGCGCTGCGATGGCGGCGGTCACCCCCGACTATGTCGGACAGTTGGCTGCCATAGCGAATACCGCCGCTCCAGCCGAGCGGAATATGCTCTTTATCTCGCGGGGAACAACGCCGGGTGCATGGCAGCCGCCGGCCAATCCTCAATTCACCGCCTACACACAGTGGGAAAGAGTGGCATGGCGGCACGATGAACCATTGGTCTCCGGTGAACGCCGCTGGGTGGGAAGCATCCCGCGGCTCCTCGAGCCTCATGCGCTTTTTATTTCCTGCAATACGCCAGGCGAGGGAACGGCAACCGTTAAGGTGCTCCGCCCGGAGTTTCCCAACGTGAACAAAAGTCTCACGACCGATCCCATCGAACTCACGGCTCTCAACTGCGGCTCCGCGGTCATCACCGCACTGCGGGATGCGGCCACTGACAACATTACTGAAAGGAGCCGCATCGAAATCGAAATCGTTTCCGCCGGCACGCCCGTGAGTGTAACCACTGTCTCCGGCCAAACCACGTCCACGCCTGATCCGGGGAGTGTCCAGCAGGTGGTAACCGGTGCGGTGATAACCAGTCCGGATCACGGCGATAAACTCGTGGTTTTTCACCGCGGAGCCGGCACGGCCCACACTGACGTGCCCGCCGCAACAACGGGCACCGACACCTATCGCGTCACCGGCCGCCAATTCGTGCGCGGCATCAAAGACCTCGCCCTGACAACAGGCGATGTCACCGTGCCGGTGGCACGCCACCACGGCGCAGATCATCAGGCCCGGCGACCGCGTCACGGGCGCTACGGTGCCTGCGGGCACGGTCGTGACCTCGGTGAATGCGGGCGCGGGCGAGATCACCCTGAGCGCGGCGCTCACCGGTGACACGAGTTTGATAGCGATATCAAATCCTTCACGGCCCCCGGTGAATCATGTGGTTGACATATCGGTGGCTTCCGGGACCACGACCATTCCCGTGCCGGTTACTGGAAAAGTGAAAATAGGCGACGCGGCACTGGGGACAAATATTCCCGCCGGCACTTATGTCACGTCCGTGGGCAGCGGCTTTGTGGAGATTTCAAATGCAGTCACAGGCGGCGGCATAACGGAAATTACGCTCGCTCCGCCGACGCGCGCTGCCACGGCCACCGCCGGAACGACAAGCGCCACCGTGGATACCGCCGACGGTCTCCGGATTGGCGCAAAACTCTCCGGACCAGGCGTTCCCCCCACGGGTGCCTATGTCACGAATATCAGCGGCGCCACCGTGACGGTGGACAATGCCTTTACGCAGAATATTACCTCCGAACCGATTCAGTTCACGCGTGAACAGATCCGGGTCACCGCCAACATCGATGCGGGCAGCGCCGTTATTTCCATGCCATATGCAGCCTCCACCACCGAAGTGGAGCCGGGTATGCTTGTAAACCATCCCGCCTTTCCGCCCGGCACTGTGGTGGAGTCCGTGTCCGGCAGCGATGTCACCCTCTCGAAGGTGGCGCTGTCCTATTACACCGCTGCCGCGGTGCCCCTGCAGCCGCCCGGAGTGTGGACCGGGCTCGAACTGACCATCCTTGGAAAATACACATATCCCTATCCTTAAGCACTATGCCTAAACTAACCATATCCGCAGGAGTCACCGTCTCTATTCCCTCGACGCAGCGATTGAATGTTCCCGCCACCCGAAAGGGCCTCGTTTTTACATTGATCTCCGGGGACGCCTTTTGGGGCTGGACTCCCACGGTCACTGCTTCGGGTGCCACGGATGCCGGCATTCCCATGGCGGCGGGAGCTCCTGTGCTCCTCCATTCGGAGACTTTCGATTTCTCGGCGGCGGTGAACATCTTTTCCGCCGGCGGATGCGTCATCAACTACCAGGAATTGCTGCAATAGAAAAGCGGCGCGTTCCCTTCAACCTCAGGTCCCTTATGCCAAAGCTCACTATTGCCTCCGGCGCTACCGGTACCATTCCATCGACGCAGCGCTTCAATGTTCCCGCCGCGCGCAAGGCGCTGGTTTTTACGCTGATCTCCGGAGACGCATGGTGGGGCTGGAGCCCCACAGTCAGCGCCTCCGGCGCCGGCGATGCTGGAATTCCCATGGTCATTGGATCGCCCGTGACCATGGCGTCTGAACGCTTCGATTTCTCCGCCGCCGTGAATATTCACTCTCCGGCGGGCTGTGTCATCCATTATCAGGAAATAACCGTATGAGCAGTGTTAGCATCGCCGCCCCTGGTCAGTTTTTCGATGAAGTTCGGCTCCCGTTTCCGCATCAGGTCGATGGAACGGGTGCCGTGATTGATCCCGTGCCCGCCTCGCCCACTTACGGTCATGCCATTTTCTCCGCGACGGCGGACAAGGCGGCTAATTATGTTCTTTATCGCCTGAGGGTACCGGGTGATCTGGTGTCCTCGATGGAAATATACGCGTGTTTCACGTTTCGTCTGGGCGGCGCGGATACCGGAAAACATGCGTATAAACTCAGCATGGCAAATGTGGGCGGAGGCGCGGGTGCCGATGCGCCCGCCTTTACCAATGAAATACCGCTCAGCTTCGCAGGTGATCCCGCCGGCGCCGCCGGGGATCTGGAGGTGATTCCCAGCACTGTGCTCACCGGATGGTCCGCAGCCCTGACACCCGGAAACATCGCGGTGGTGAAACTCGCGCGGGACGGGGACGACGGCACTCTGGATACATCCTCGATCCAGTCGTCGGATGTTGAACTCACTCTGCTGATTCCGCGCAGCAGGTCAGCCGCGGTTCCGTCATGAATCTATTCCACGGTTTCAGGCGCCTATTGCCCGCATTATTGTCAACGCCCTGCATTTGCAAGGCTCCTCCAGTGGTCCCCGCCGCCAGCGGGAGCTATTATCAAGGCGTCGCCGCGGGAAATCTTTCCATCTCGTTTCCGGAGCCCAGCGGCATCGCCCGGCCTAACGAGCCGGCGAATCGCGCTTATCTCTGGATGCTGCAGGATTCCGGCGGACCACCCTCGCTGCTCGCGGTGAATGCGTCTGATGCCTCGACTGCGGGCAGTTGGCAGGTGGGCACGTCACCGGTGGCCAACGTGGATTGGGAGGACTTCTCCAGCGCCCGCGTGGGCGGCGTCAATTATCTCTATGTCGGCGACACGGGCGATAACGCCTCGGCGCGCGGAACGGTCATCATTTATCGATGCATAGAGCCCGTCATCACCGGCGGCGACGGCACCATACCGGATGCGAATATCACCGCGATCACCTGCCAGTATCCCGCGCCGAATTTGCCCGCGCACAAGGACTGCGAATGCATCATGGCGGACCCGCGCGACGGCACCCTCTATTTCATTACCAAGCGCATCTTTCCTGCGAAGATCTACAGCCTGCCGCACCAGGCCAGCTACGCTGGGACGCAAACCCTTACATATATAGGTTCGCTGGCGGCGGACAGTTCCGCCACGTCACTGACCATAGGCACGGGCACGAAGGTTTTCACCACCGTGTTCAATCTCGCGTATGCGCCGGGGACGCGCCTGCGCGCGGCCAGTGCAGCAAATTCCGCGAACTTCATGGAGGGAGATGTCACCAGTGTCTCGGGCTCCACCCTAACACTCAATGTGGATGCCACTGGAGGCAGCGGCACGCTTGCTGACTGGCAGATTGGCCTCGCAACTTCTCCCACGCCCACACCGAATCCCGGCTGCGTAACGGGCGGGACCATCAGCCCCGACCGCACCAAAGTGGTCCTTTGCAATTATGGCAATGCGTATCCGGGTCCCGCGGGGAAAGGCGGCACCGGCATGTTTCTATGGAATGTGGCGCCCACGCAGAGCATCGGCGCAGCGCTGGCGGGGCCGCCGGTGCTGCTGACGGCCGATACAGGCGGCGGGGCAAATTATGCGCATAGCAATCCGCCATCGTTCCCGCAGCGGGAGACCGTGGAATTCGGATGGGATGGAACCACACTTTATTCGATCGGCGAATACTACAGTACTTACGGCACCACCACGAATCCGCTCGTCAAATACGCACCCTGTCTGCGCATGCCGGCGACGCTGGTGCTCCAGAATGGGCTCAATGGCTACAGCGGTGCGGCTGATACCTATGTATTTAATACTTCGCCTTCAACTGACAACTCCACGGTCAACAGTCTGGTATCGGATACGAACCTCAGTACTTTTTCCGCCGTGGCCAGCGCCGCGAGCGGAGCGAAGATCGATGTCACCACCACCACACAGAACGTCACGGATTGTGTCATTGGCACGGAAGCGCAGATTTCCGGCTCCAGTGTGCCCGCTTACAATGGCTTCTGGGTGGTCGATTCAAAGCCCAGCGGCACCGTGGTGCGGCTGAATTGTGCGTTTTCCGCCACGGCCACGGGCACGCTTTATTCGACCATCCGTCAGGGCCTGTTGAAGTTTTCCGACCTGTCCGGCATTCCCGCGGGCTCCACCATTGTTGGTGCGAAGCTGGTGCTCTATATTAATACCGAGGGAAGCGCCTTTCAGCTAAATAGAATGAAAGTGCCGTGGTCCGCCACTGATACCTGGAACAGCCTCACCAGCGGCATATCCCTGAACGACGCGGATGCTGTAGCGGCGCCGGACGCGAATATCATCAAAACCGCACCCGACGGCTATACCGGATTTTATACACTTAATATCCCCATCAGCACCGTGCAGGGCTGGGTGGACGGCGCCATTCCGAATCAAGGCTGGCTCATCGGCGGCGACGAACCCGCGGGCGATGGCTTCCAATGGGACTCGTCGGAGTCCGCCACCCAGGCGCGCAAACCTATGCTCATCATCCGCTATACCGCTCCCTGAGCCGCGCGTCCCCTGTTCCAGTTATCCATTTTCTATATCTACGCATGGACCCTATCCTAACAACCATCGTCGGAGCGCTCATCGCCGCCATTGCCACCATGTGGAAAAAGCTCACCGCAGAGCACGCAAAGCTCTCGGCCCGCAATGACGAGTGCGAGCGCGACCGTGACGCCATACGCCGCGAACTCGAAGACGTGAAGCGCGACGTGGCGCTGTTCAAGTCCTGTCCGTCCGATCCGTGCGGCGCACGCGCCGCCTTTCACCGTGCGCATTCATTCACCTCCAACCCCTAACGCCATGAAAAACCGCCTCCTGCACTTCATTACCGCCGCGCTCAAGATTGTCAGCACCGCGCTCATTCTCGCGCCTGCCCTTGGATATGATAATAACAATGCCGCGCTCGGCGGCTTGCTCTTTGTGTCTGTCTCCGCGCTCAAAGACCTGCTTATTGGCGCGGGCGACTGGCTCGATGACGGCAAACGCAACAACAGCTTCAAAGGGCTGCCGCTCGTTGCGGTTTGCGCGCTCTGCCTGAGCCTGACGTCGTGCGAAAACCTTTCGCCCGCCCTGCGCGCGTCGCTGGAAAAGTCGGCCGCCGCCGCGCTGGAGGCCGGCACGGCGCCTGTGATTCAGGAAATTGGCCCTCGTCCGGTGAGGACACAGCCGCAAAAATAATGATCACCGCCGCGCTCATTCTTGCCGGTCTCTACGTCGCCGCCGTCATTTTGATGGGCAGCGATGACAATCACCATCCGCCGATGTCATGAGCACGCTGAGTCTTCGCGAGCGTTTGATTGCGATCGCACGCCGCGACTTCGGCGCAGAGGAGACTTCGCCCAATCGCGGTCCCGCCATTGAGAAATTCTGGCCCGCCACGAGTTATCCCGAAGGTTATCACGAGCGCGCACCGTACTGCGCCGCCGCCGTCTGTTACTGGGTGCGCGAATGGCTTAAAGACCCTGACGTCCTCGCCGCCCTCGGCAAGACCGCCGCCCAGGCCGAACAATGGCGCTGCCAAAGTCCCGCCGCCTTCGGCTGGGAAAAATGGGCATACGACCGCCATGTCAAAATATTCAAACCCGGCGGAGGAACCATCCTGCACACCGGCGATATTGTTATATTCACCTTCTCCCACATCGGCCTCCTCTACGACGACGCCCCCGGCACGCTCTACACCATCGAAGCCAATACCAACGCCTCCGGCTCCCGCGAAGGCGACGGCATCTGGCAAAAGACCCGCTCCCTGAAGCACGTGCGCGGTTTTGTCAGGCTGCTGGAGTGAACGGCGGCATTGAAGTCAGATTCGGAGCCGGTTACCAAAAAGGACATCCGAGGGCGTGTTCCCATGAATCATACAACTCGCGGACATCGTCCGCCGCGCGGACGGCGAGTGGCTTGCACCCGGTGTCGGGGATGATTATCAGCGTGCCGCACTTTTCCGTCAGCGCATGGACAATGCGCAGTATCAGCGCAGGCCAACCCTTTTCGAACCAGATCGTATGGGGCGTTGTTTCATTCCCGTCGAAGTCGTGCACGTTCAGGGTGGTCCATGGCTCCGTCTCATAATCTATTTCACTCGCGGCGGGGGAATCCTTGCGTCCCATGATGACGATCCGCCATGCACATTCCGGTGGCGCAAAGGCCTCTACGTTGAATTCGGTCAGTGCCAGGCAGACATCGCGGGCCTCCTGCGGCGTTGGATTGCGGCTGTATCCTCGATTTTGCGGAAGTTCCACCCCCACTTCGCGAAAGCAGGCCGCCAGGGAATCGTCCAGAGGTGCTACCGAATAAAAAACGCCCATAAGATTGCCATGTCTGTGCCGCTTTTCATGCGGGCTGTTCTGCTGCGTGCAGCACATAATATTTGCGCGCCCGGATCTCGAAGAGCCATGAAGGCATAAGGCCGTTCGCGGCAAGCGCCAGCAGCGCGAGCCACCACGTGGTATAATAGGCGAGCGCCAGCGAAAGGACTGCGATGATCAAAACCAAAATGCCGCCGGCCAGACCCCAGCCATAGACGCTCCGGTAGTGCAGCCTCCTGGTGAGGAGCGCATCGTTCAGGAGGAGCCGGAATTTTACGGTGTTGTGATGAAAGGCTCCCGTCCCCCATCCGATGACTATGATCGGCCAAAGAGTTAGAAACATCACTGAGAAAATGCCAGGGTTTGGGTGCCCCGGCAGCATGCAGAGGACAAAAACAAGAAACCCGTCCAAATAACAGTCGCATAGCCGATGATAAACAGGAACAGCGCCATTAGCGTGACAGCTGAGGCGAAAATGCATCAGGCGGATTTACGGACATAGGCGAAGGTATTGCTGGTGGAGGAACAGGCAGGCGGCTGGTCGCGACTATTGTCGCACAGAAGGTTAGGCCGGGCAATTCGTTTGTCGAGTCTCCGCGCGCCATTCCTTCCCGCTTGATTCCTTCCACAATGACTGCCCCTCTTTTCCCTCCATGGCAGATTCGCCCAAACGCTTTCGTATCGCTTTTTCCTTTGCCGGGGAAAAACGGGACTTCGTGGAAAAAGCGGCTCTACTGCTCGCGGCGGAATTCGGTGAACACGCCATCCTGTATGACAAATACCACGAGGCGGAATTCGCCCGGCACGATCTCGGCATCTACCTTCCAAAACTCTACAGCGACGAATCTGATCTAATCGTCGCCGTTTTCAGCGAAGACTATGATCAAAAACGCTGGACCGGCTGGGAATGGATGGGCATTCACGCGCAACTGACGAAACACGACGGGTCGCGCATCATGCTCACCCGCTTTGACCAGGTGAACCCGGACGGTTTGTTCGAAAATGCCGGCTTCGTGGACCTGGATCACAAAACGCCGGAACAGACGGCGAAACTTATCCTCGAGCGATTGGCGATAAACGAAGGACATCACAAGGGACACCATTCAGCAGCCGCCCAGGGCAAATTCCACACTTCCATCCCTAACAATCTCCCGCGCCTCCAGCCGTTCTTCGGGCGCACGAAGGAACTCGCCGTCGTTCGCGAGGCGCTCGATCCGGAGAGCCGCACATGGGGCGCGCTTATCGATGGACCGGGCGGCATGGGCAAGACGTCACTCGCGGTGCGCGCGGCGTATGATTGTCCACCAGTGCAGTTTAAGCGCATTCTGTTTGTCTCCATCAAGGACCGCGAGATGGAGGACGACGGCCCGCGCTCGCTGGGAAATCTGCTCATCCCCGGCTTCCTCGCCATGCTCAATGAACTGGCGCGCGAACTGGGCCACCCAGACATTCCCAAAGCTGCGGAAAGCGAACGCATCCGCCTTCTGCTCGATGCCCTGCGCGGCACCCGCACGCTGCTCATTCTCGACAATCTCGAGACGCTGACCAAGGCCGACCGCGACGAACTCTTCACCTTCGTGAAGCGCCTGCCCCAGGGCTGCAAGGCCATCCTAACCAGCCGCCGCCGCATCGGCTCCAGCGCCGACACGCTCATCCTCGAAAAGCTGGATCAGGACGCCGCGCTGGAAACCCTGGCGGAAATGGCGAAGCGGAATGCGCTTTTGGAGAAAATGAGCGAGGCGGAGCGTATCACGCTCTACAAACAAACAGGCGGCAAGCCGCTGCTGCTGCGTTGGACCGCGGGGCAACTGGGGCGCGGCCATTGCCGGACGTTCACGGAAGCGCTGGCCTTCCTGCGATCGTGCCCCAAAGACAACGACCCGCTGGAATTCATCTTCGGCGATCTCGCACAGGAGTTTACAGATGACGAGGAGCGCGCGCTCGCATCCCTAACGTATTTCACACTGCCGGCGAAGGTGGAGCATATCGCCGCTGTCGCCAGTCTGGAGGAGGCAGTGGCTGAGAAGGCGCTGCATGCGCTGGCCAACCGTTCTCTGGTGACCCCGGACCAGGAGGAAAAGGAGTACGCCCTCGTGCCGCTGGTGGCGGAGTTCCTGCGCAGCCACCGGCCAGAAGCGGTGAGGACCACCGGACAGCATTTGGAAGAGCGGGCTTATGCGCTCATCATGGAGAATGGCTATTACGAACATGCGCACTTCCCAGTGCTGGACGCCGCGTGGCCCTCGGTGGCTCCAGCCATATCGCTCTTTGTCGCCGGAGAAAATGTGCGGCTGCAGAGGGTGTGCAGTGCGCTCCCTACTTTCCTCGAATTCACCGGGCGATGGGATGAGTGGCTTTCCCTTAGCGGGCAGGCGGAAGCAAAAGCCGTGTCCGCGGGAGATTATGACAAAGCGGGTTGGCGCGCCTATCAACTAGGAACGATTTTCCGACTGCGTCAGCAATCGGGCGACGTGCTGGCCTGCGCCGCACGCGCGGAGGAACACTGGAAATCCGCTGATGCCGGTGCCCGTGAGAGGGCTGTGGCCATCCGGTTGCGCGGCCTTGGGCATCAATTGAACAAAGACTACCCCGCAGCCATTGCCGCTTTTCGGGAGGCGCTTGAACTGGACCGCAGCCTCTCTGCCGAAAGCAAAGACGTTGCCATCGGTCTCAATTCCCTCGCTAACGCGGAGCGCCTGTCCGGCGACTACGAGGTGGCGGAGCGGGACTATCGTGAAGCCCTGCGGGTGGCGCAGGCGGTCGGGTATGCAGAAGGCGTGGCTAATTTCACCGGCAATCTGGCCGCACTGGCATTGGACCGTGAAGACTGGCCGGGGGCGGAAGCGCTGGCCCGCGAGGCGCTTCCTCTGTCCGAAAAGGTAGGTCGCCTGGAATTGATCGCCGGAGACTGCGACCGCCTCGCCAAAGCCTTGGTACGCCAGGGGAAAGCCGCGGAGGCACTGCCCCATGCCCGTCGCGCGGTGGAACTCTACACCCCTCTCGGTTCGGCGTACCTCGCCTGGGCCGAGGCCACGCTCCGGGAATGCGAAGAAGCCCAGGGTGAAGGCTGAAGGGCATCCACCCTCTTGATTCGCGAGGTGCCCGGTCCGTTAGTGCCGGAGGACTCAATGCAGCGTGGAACTGGCAGCCGGCCCGTAGCAAGGCCGTTCCGGCCTTGGGAGCAGACGCCGGAAGCACTAACAGCAACAAACGCCAACCCTCAAGGTCGGGACGGCCTTGCTACGGGCGGATTTGAATCCTAACACGGACCCGCGCCAATTCAGTCGCCTATTCAACGGGCGCGTCCTCATTGCATTTCCCTGCGCAAAATGCTATGCACTCCGGCGTGTGGTTCCTCTGCGGAACACAGTTCCCCGCTTGCCGTGATTTTCTCTGCCCGACGTCTTCGTATCGCTGCTGCATGGCTGGCGTGTGTGGGGCTGGCGTATGGGGCGGGGCTGCTTTTGCGGGGCGCGGATGGGAGCGGGGGAAATCGCCATGCGGCTTCGAAATTCCTCTCGCCGGCCTCAGACGCGGGGAATGTTAGTCGCGCCTCCGCGAAGGACCCTAACAGTGAATCGCCCGCGGTTTCACCGGCCTCCGCCACGCTGCCGGAGCGGGTGCGCGCCATCTTTTCCCTGCGCGATGCAGGCCCGCGGGGAGTGGCGTTGATCGAATGTCTCGATGACGCCGGCGCCGCCGACATGGAGCCAATCGCTGAAATGCTGGGCGAGTTCGACTATCATCGCTGCGAGCCGGAGATCGATCTTTTTTTCGAGCGCTGGGTGCTCATGGATGGCGAGGCCGCCATGGCGTGGCAGGATGAACACGGCTTCAGCGATGTGCACACCCGGCCCATGCTCATCGCGTGGACGGGCAGCGATCCGCGTGGGGCTTTGGCGTGGGTGCAGTGGAAAAATGAGCCGGGCAGTTTTCGGGCTCAGGATATAGGGCAGGGGAGCACTAAAAAGAATATCATACTGAGTCTCGAAGAAGCTGCGATCCGCGGCTGGGCGCAGCACGATCCCGCGGGGGCCATGGCCTTCCGGCTGGACCCGGCGAATGCCGCGGTGTTTTCGGGCGATATCGTGCCTGCTCCTGCAGACCATGGAGTCGATCTGTTGACCTTCGTATCGGCGGTGCAGGATTCGGCAGGCACCGCCGGCCTAACAAAGTGGATTGCGCAGTTGCAGTCCGTGCCGCATGCCCCTCCGGACCTTGCGTCCGCGGCCTTTGGCCTGATGTGCGAAGACCTGACGGCGCCTGAACGCCGCATGGAGGAAAGCACGCTCGCCCTTCTCCGCGCGAATGCCGGGAAGCCATGGTTCCCGCCGGATACACTGCGTGATACTTTATGGAAAGTGTATGGCGGGAAGGGTGAAGATGTGCAGGCGCTGCTGGATGTTAGCGAGCGGCTGGGACCCGATCCCTCCACCGGCGCGCCGTGGTTCACGCGGGAGTCCGCCGTCGCGCGCAAGGAGACGGAAGAGCAGGCGCAGCGGCAAAAAGGAGCGCGGATTTCCAATCGCCCCGGTGCGATGAATCTCACGCTGAGGAAGGCGCGGACTGACGGGGCGGATTGCCTTCGGCTGTCTCCCGGAGCCGGCTGAAAAGCCGCGGTCCTTTTCCGGCGCATTCCCGCCTTCCGGCGATCAGCCGTCCGTGGAATCGTTTCGCCGGTAGCCCGCTGGCAGGCCGCCGTCCACGATGCCCGCCGCGATGGCATACCGGGTCAGACTGGCGGTGTCGTGGATGCCGAGTTTTTCCATCACGTGCTGGCGGTGCTTTTCCACCGTCTTGATGCTGATGCCCAGTTCATCCGCCGTTTGCTTGTTGGCGCGGCCCTCTGCGATGAGTTGCAGCACTTCCACTTCACGGGTGGTAAGCCGGGCGATCTGCTTCATGATCGCGTCGTTGCCATTGGCGTGGGCGTGGGAGGCATGAGCCGGGGAATCGTGGAGCCGCCGGGCGATATCCGGGCTGAAGCACGTTTTGCCTTCATGCACGTCCCGAATCGCCTGCGCGAGGGTCTCCCGGGGCGTGTTCTTGACCATGAATCCGCGCGCGCCCGAATCCAGAACGCGCTGGATGCTGACGTCGTCCATGTGTGCCGAAAGCATGATCACCCGGATGTTGGGGTGCGCCTGGAGAATCCGCTGCGTGGCCTCGGGGCCGTTGAGCTGCGGCATGGAGATATCCATGAGGATCACATTCGGCTGGAGTTCCGCCGCCTTTTGGACCGCTTCCCGGCCGTCATTGGCCTCGCCCACCACCGTGATATCCGGCTCCAGATCCAGCAACACCCTCAAACCTTCCCGGACAATAGTATGGTCATCGACAAGCAGGACGGTGATAAGAGATGGAACCATTGGGATGGAGCGTATGTGAAAAGAAGGGGGCCGCTGCGAGGCAGACGACGGGTAACATAGCGGCACCCGCGCCCCGGGTAAACCGCAATATGGGTATTTCTACGCATATTCCAGGAGATTCCTGCCCCGATGGCCGGTATTTTCATCGGTAAGCGTGCGTGCCGCGGCCTTTTTCGGGACCGCGGCACGCATTTGAAGCGGGGACTTCACAGAAGCGGTGACTGCACAGGGGAGTTCAGTCTAAGAGGCTTCCTGTCGCTTCCGGATCCGGAGAGAGGCCGGCATCCTCCGGTCCGAAAATGGAGTCACCCGCAGGCTGGGTGGAAAAAAAGCAGACAACTGGCTCATGAATCCGGAAGAGAGACAAAGCGATTTGATTGGAATATCTGCGACATGTTGCGCCGGGTTGAAAACAAGTTGTTCAATGTAGCGGCCGGGCCTGTATTCACTATGGGGTGTTTTCCGCATCCATGGTCCGCGTCCCCGGAACTGCACGGTGTACATTCGGTTCACATCACCATGCCGCCGTCCACCACGAGGACCTGGCCGGTCACGTAGCGCGCCTGTTCGCTCGCAAGATAAAGGGCTGCGGCGGCAATGTCCTCCACCGTGCCCAGCGAGCCGAGCGGAATGCGCTCCAGGATGGCCTTCTTCTGATCCTCCTTGAGCTCCCCGGTCATGTCTGTGGTCACAAATCCCGGCGCGATGGCATTCGCCGTCACCTCACGTCCCGCGAACTCGCGGGCAAGGCTCTTCGTGAAGCCGATCAGCCCGGCCTTGCTGGCCGCGTAGTTCGCCTGTCCCGCATTGCCGATAAGGCCAATGACACTGGCCACATTGATGATCCGCGCGTGTTTCTGCCGCAGCAGCGTGCGCTGAAACGCCTTCACCATGTTGAAGGCGCCTTTGAGGTTCGTATTGATCACCGTGTCCCAGTCCTCATCAGACATGCGCAGCAGCAGCCCGTCGCGCGTCACGCCGGCGTTATTCACGAGAATCTCCACCTTTCCAAAATGGGCCACGATGCGCTTGCCGGTTTCCGCCACCGCCGGCGCATCCGCTACGTCCACCGCATACGGCTTTGCCGCATCCGCCCGCTCCGCATTGATCAGGGCAGCCGTCGCCGCGGAATTGCTTTCCGTGCGGCTCACCACCGCCACTTTGGCCCCCGCCCGCGCCAGCGTGAGCGCTATGGCCTGACCTATTCCCCGGCCCGCGCCGGTCACGACTGCGACTTTATCTGTGAGTTGAAACATGCCTCCATGTTTCACGCCCCCGGCGGCGATGGCAAACCGGAATTGGGAGGCGGTTCCAGTGAATCACTGGGGGTGTGGAATTGCACCTTCTGCGTACTCAGACCCGGGGCCTGAAGTATCCCAGAATGGATTTCTTTGGATCGCAGACACAGATTTGAATGTGTGTAAGCTTTCTAATGCAGGCACCCGGATACAATGGATCACCTTCGGGCCAGGGAGCACGTACCGTGTCGAAGGGGGGAAGGCCCTCGTCTCTGCGATAGGTGTGGGTGAAGTTGATTACCAGGCAGTCCAGCGCCCGTTTTATTTTGTCGCCATCTCCGGGGTAGCCCTGTTCGTTGGTGGGCAATGGCATCCCGGCCACTTCTGCCATTTCCTGTAGAGCATCGAACGCAATGCGGATGCTTTCCAGGCACCCGGTGTCTGTCAGGTCGAGGCAATTACCCATCAGGATTACCGCGCCCAGCACGAAGGGCTCTTTGATATTGTGCCGAGGGTCCGAGGCCCATTGCAAAGCCCGGCTCGGACTGTTTTCCCAAAAATAGGCCCCGTGCCCAAGCCAATCGTAGGCGTTCTCACTCAGGCGGATGTCTTCTCCGGCAATAATAGCTTCTCCCACTTCCCGCTCACATCCGTGAAATCCCAAAACATGCCCGGCGATGGTTTGAACAGCCTCGCCATCCTGCAACGGGATCTGCTGCTTTTCCGAAGGTCGTTTGAAGAGAATAAGCTCTATTCGGCAGCCGAAAACATGGTCGGGGCTTTTCAGGAGGGAATCGCCTGCAAGTCCGCTGATATACTTCATGTGGCAGCGGCCACCCAATTACAGTGCGAGGTATTTTTCACTTTTGACCACCAGCAGGCAAATCTCGCGCGGAATGCCCGTCTAAACACACCGCTGCGCGACCGTGAAAAAGAGCGTCCCACAAGACCCATGTCCTGTCCGCATTGCGGAAAAGACATCCAGGGGAAACCGCGCGCAACCAGCGATTGAACCATAGGCGGTCAGCCGACACGGGCTGGACTCGGGAGTTCCGCAGAAATCCAGTAGAAACCCAGGGTTCCATGCGCAATGTCCAGGCTGCATGTTGATGCAGTTCATTCGCACTTCCAAGTGGGACGCTTTGCCGGAAAGCGTTCAGAACATTTTGATCGTGCTGGTGTCGGCATCCATTCTCGGATTTATCTACCAGCATTTCAATAACCGTCGGAGGGACAAGGCGGACGAAGCGGCGCGCAGACGGCGCAGGGCTCTCAAGGCCCGGGAAAAACAGAGGCGGGGCCCGGACGGGCGAAATTGAACCCGCTGCGAGCGAAGTCCTCACTTTCAAAAACCCGCCCTGTCTTTACAGGCGAGCAAAGCGGCGTTGAGTCGATCCATGCGCCTCCCGATTGCTTCGGGCCGCAGCGAAGCGCTGTTAATATCCAGACCTGTTTGTCCGCGTTGGCGAGTGCATGGCCCGCTCCGGCGGCGCGCGATTCCAGAAATTGACGGACGCCGCTCTCTGTGCAAAACTTTAACATGAGCAAAACAACAAAACCCGGCGGGGTTGTTGAAGTTGATGAGCATGACCTGGATCGCCCCTACACTTCCGGACGCACCGTACAGGAATCGGCGCGGGAGCGGGAGGCGGTAATGAACTATGCGCGAAAAATTGCGCGCGACCCTGATAAGGCGAGGGAATTTCTGAACCGACTCACATTGAAGCCGGCGCGCCAGGCATTTGCCGATGATTGAAGTCGTGCTGCCCTCTTGTTATTTCGTGCTGTAGTTTCATTCGATGAAGAGTGGCCTTCACCTCCAGGCAGGTCAGCCTTGAGATGGCGACGCTCTCTTCACATCTGTCCAATTGCCCCCATGAGTAGTCGGTTAAATCGCCATCCACCACAAGCTCGACCACAAAGCTTGAATCGGCGTAACACTTCATAGACCCGCCCGAAGACGCAGCAACGCCCCGGACGGATCAGCCGGTTTTCCGGTCTTTTTTGGCCGCAGTTTTTCGGAAATCGCGACACGCTCTGCCGGTGTAAACTTTCGCGGGCCAGTGATTTCCGGTTCTGTCGCTGCCAAAGAGCAAACCGTTTTCCCGGGATCGGTCACAGATACGGCGGAGCCGAAACCTCTTGTAAAGGTTACGCATGGGCCGTCATGTATCGCAGCGCTCACGGAAAATTGAAGTGGTTCAGTTCGGGCCGGGCCTGGCTCGCAACAAATAAACGCGTCGCTGAATTACACCGCAACGTTTTTTTCTCACAATTCCAGCGCGCCCAGGCGGACACCCCCCTCAACTTTTGGAATCGCGCGCTGCCGGAGCGGGCGCCGCCATCTTCCACAGCGTTTGGCCTATCTGCTCCAGGGCCTGCCGGTTTTCGCCCGTGATTCGCTCGGGCACAGGCACATACAGGAAAATCCACGCGGTGAGACTCGCCATCGCCGCGGTGAAAAGGGCGAGCCCTGTCGCGTGCCCGCGGTTCAGTTCGCGGAAGATCACCTGCGTGCCCGCGGAGTGATCCCACAGGGTGTTTCCAAAGCGCTGGAAGTGCCAGAAGGTGTACATCCACTGCGCCAGCGGCAGGATGGTTTCCACGGGCAATCCAAAACCGAGCCCGCCGGCCCAGATCAGCGCCGAACGCTTCAAGGCGGCAACGAATCCGGGGGTGCTCCCGTTCTTGTCCACGACCCGCAGTCCCAGCATGAGCCGGCCCGGCGTCCAGCCAAACAGCGCCAGCATGGCCGCCTCCACAGGAATCCAGAGCAGGGCCGGGGCGAGGATAATGAGCCATCCCTGCGGTTTGACCAGCGCCCACACGTCCGCCCAGCCGATGGCGATGGCCGCCGCCACCGCGAGGACGATGGCAATCGTCATGTCGATTTGCTTCGCGAAAAACCGCCTCCATGCCAGAGAACGCCGTTGCTGCAGCACCGCGAGCGTCAGTTCCACTTCGGGCGCGGAGGTTTTTACTGCGCTCCGGCGCGGAGCCTCCACCGTTTCGATGTCGTCTTCCACT
Source organism: Verrucomicrobiales bacterium (assembly GCA_035550135.1). Lineage (GTDB taxonomy): Bacteria > Verrucomicrobiota > Verrucomicrobiia > Verrucomicrobiales > V1-33 > V1-33. The sequence continues at coordinate 4,725 of DASZQB010000099.1, read as the reverse complement.
GGAACAGGCGCCTCCTTCTTCCAGACCGCCCGCAGCGAATCGGTTTCCCCCAGCGGCTTCCAGCCCTCCATGCCTTCATGCCACACGGAGTCCAGCGGCGTCAATTCCCCGTCATCCAGCATTTCCTTCAACAGGAACGGCTGATAGGGGCCCTGCCGCTTTCCCGCCTTCATGACATAGACATCCATTTGCGTGGAAGAACGAACAACGTCCGCGGGATGCAACGGAGATTTCCCCGCGGGGACGACATCAAACCCGCAGAGCTGGGCCCAATAATGCCCCAGCCTACTCCCACTCTTACTCTTACTCCTACTCTTACTCTTACTCCTACTCTTACTCTTACTCTTACTCTTACTCTGGCGGGAGTAAGAGTATGAGTAGGAGTATGAGTAAGAGTAAGACCCGCCGCGACATTGTCGCAAACACAAATTCCCTTCGCCATTCGCATTGCACAATCTCCTGTTTCGGATTTCGGATTTGGCTTCGCCGGTCTTCACTTCGCTCCGGCTCGAGCTTCGGAATTTCCCGCCCCCATGCCCTCTCCCTTCGACCAAGTCATCAATCGCACCGGCACCGGCAGCCTCAAATGGTCCCGGTATGAAGGCCGTGACGTGCTGCCCATGTGGGTGGCCGATATGGATTTCGCCTCTCCCGCCCCCATCGTGGCCGCGCTGCAGCGCCGGGTGGCCCATGGCTGTTTCGGTTACAGCACCGCGCACCCCGGCGTGGCGGACAGCGTCTGCCGCCATTTGCAAAACGTGCATGGAGTCACCATCGATCCATCATGGATCGTCTGGATGCCCGGCATGGTGGTCGGCCTCGCCATGTGCGCGTGCCTCGCGGGCGAACCCGGCGATGAAATCATCACGTTCACACCGGTCTATCCGCCCTTCCTCAAAGTGCACCATGATGCCCGCCGCAAGCTCGTCACCGTGCCGCTGGCGAATGACAACGAACGCTACACGTTCGACTTCGACGCCATGGAAAAAGCGGTGACGCCGCGCACGCGCATGGTGCTGCTGTGCAGTCCGCACAATCCCGTGGGCCGCGTCTGGACGCGCGCGGAGCTGGATGCCCTGGCGGATTTTTGCGTGCGGCACGAGCTCCTCCTGATCTCCGACGAGATCCATTGCGATCTCCTCCTGGAGCCGGAGACCGCGCCGCATGTTCCTCTCCTGAAACTGGAGGGCCCCGTCCGGCAGCGCACCATCACGCTCATGGCCGCCAGCAAGACCTTCAATGTTCCCGGCCTTGGCCTCAGCTTCGCCATCATTCCGGACGACTCGCTGCGCCGCCGCTTCGCCCTGACAAAAAACACCTTCGTCGCCGAAATCAGCCCGCTCTCCTTCCACGCCACCCAGGCCGCTTTTTCCGAATGCGAAGAATGGCGCCAGTCCCTTTGCCAGTACCTGCGCGGCAATCGCGACCGCATTGCGGCCTTCATGGCGGAGAAGGCCCCGGCGGTGCGCATGCCGCACATCGAGGCCACCTACCTCGCATGGCTCGATGTGCGCGCCCTGAATCTTCCGCAGCCCGCCTCCGCGCACTTTGAGGCGCATGGTCTCGCGCTGAACAACGGCGCAGACTTCGGCAGCCCCGGCTATGTGCGCCTCAACTTCGGCTGCCCGCGGTCCACCCTGGAGGAAGGCCTCCGGAGATTTGAAGCGGCATTGCCCCGCTGATCAACGCTCCGCGGCAGGGCTTTTCCAAATGTGAACGACGGCATAGCTCCGCCACGGGCGCCACGCCTGCGACATGGCTTCCGCCTGCTTCGCGGACACTCCGCCAAGATTGTTCCGCACGGCGATGTCCTCTTTCGGAAAGGCATCCGGCCAGCGCAGAGCGCGCATGGCGATGTATTGAGCAGTCCACTGGCCAATGCCGGGAATTGTTACCAATTGAGCGATGGCCGTCTCCGGATTCGCGCCGGCATGGAGTTGCAGTGATCGTGAATGAAACGCGCGCGCCAGCGCGATGATGCTGGCCGAGCGGACACTCACGATGCCGAGCCTGGCAATGTCGTCCACACTGGCCTTCGCAATTACCGCCGCCAGCGGCGACAGACGCGATAACTCAGGGAAAGGCGTCTTGATCGTTTCTCCAAACGCCGCCGCAAAACGGCAGGCGATCGTAGTGGCGGCCTTCACCGTGATCTGCTGCCCGAGGATGGCGCGCACCGCCATTTCAAAACCATCGAATGCGCCCGGCACCCGCAGCCCTGGATTTTTCAGGACGCTCTTTTTCAACAGACTGTCCTTTGCCAAATGCGCGGCAATGACATCCGGTCGCGCGGTGAGGTCAAAGAGATGGCGCAGCCTGTCCAGCAGCGCGGGCAGCACCGGGGTGAGCGTGTGCGTAAACTCCACCATGAGCGCATGCCTGGCGGGCGCGTGCGTCACCCTGATCCATCCCGTGTGCCTGCCGAGCCGCACCGTGCGGGAATAGCTGTCACCCGTCACGTGTTCCACGTCCGCAATCGTGCGGGCGCGCAGAAACGCCAGCGTGCCCTCCCAGTCATACGGCGGGCGATAGCTCAATTGCAGCGTCGAAGTGCCCGCGGCGTCCATCGCGGTCCCTTGCTGCACAGACTCCTTTCGCAGACGCGTCGGCGGCATGCGATAGTGGGAGCTGAAGGCATCGTTGAAACGGCGCAGACTGGAAAACCCGCTGGCAAAGGCGATCTCGATCACCGGCAGCTTTGTCTCCGTCAGCAATTGTTTCGCGAGCAGCAGGCGGCGCGTTTGCAGCAGCTCGATCGGCGAGACGCCGAGTTCGCTTTGCACGATGCGGCGCAACTGGCGCGAGCTGATCCCGAACTGTTCCGCAATTTCCTCCAGCCCGGCTCCATCATCGGCCAGACCTTCGTTCATCCGGTGCACCATCAGGTGCGCGATGCGATGCGCGTTATCCACCGGCGCCTTTCCCGGCGCGAGTTCCGGACGGCAGCGCAGGCATGGCCGGAACGCCGCCTTCTCCGCCGCCTCGGCGCTTTCAAAAAACCGGCAATTCTGCCGCTTCGGCGTCTTCACCGTGCAGATGGGCCGGCAGTAAATGCCCGTGGACGTGACGCCCACAAAAAACACTCCGTCAAACCGCGGATCGCGGGAGGTCAGGGCATTGTAAGCGGAGGGAGAATCGATCATCGGTTGGCCCGGGAGGAACCGGTTGTTTCTTCAACTTACGCCCGTCCTTGCTTCAGGCTCGCCATTTTCGGACATCAAAATCTTTTTATTTTGATGTCCGAAAATGGCCGGATTTTTTCTTCAATGCAATCATACTGCGCCAGGCTGAAAGAATGCACCGGCCCTGAACCGATCCCCAACGCACGCAATGAAATGTTACTACAAAATGATGCCCTCGCCCGTCGGTGAGTTGAAACTGATCGCCTCCGAAAATGGCCTGGCCGCGATCCTTTGGGAAAACGACGACCCGCACCGGGTCCGGTTGAATTCCATGGAACAGAACAAGTCCAATCCCGTGCTGCTGGAAACCGAACGGCAACTGAACGCCTACTTCGCCGGAAAACTCAAACGCTTCTCCCTGCCGCTCGACTTTGCAGGCACCGAGTTTCAGAAAAAAGTATGGAATGCGCTGGTCACCATCCCTTTTGGCGAGACGAGGACTTACGCGCAAATTGCCGCACAGATCGGCCATCCCGCCGCCGTGCGCGCCGTCGGCGCCGCCAATGGACGAAACCCCATTTCCATCGTCGCTCCGTGCCATCGCGTCATCGGCTCGAATGGCAAACTGACCGGCTTCGCCGGCGGCCTGGAAGTAAAAGCATTCCTGCTCGAGCTGGAAGGGAAGGGACGCTGACGCACGTCTCTGTTAGGCATAGGAATCCCGCAGCAAGGCCGTCCGCCTTGGGAGTTGACGTCCCCTGTATTTGCCATCAACAATCACCCCTCAAGGCGGACGGCCTTGCTACAGGCGCATTTCATCCCTAACATTTATGTGCGTCGACCGTGGGGAAGGGGCGCAAAGAATAGTGCGGAGCGACCGGCTCGTGGCATGTTGTTGACCGGCACCCATGCACTGTCAGCGCGTCCGGCGTCGGCTGGCAGGGCCGTCCGGCCTTGCCTTGGAGCATCTGCATTTCACGCCTGTCCGGCCAAAGGCCGGACCCAACATAGCCTGGGCCGTCAGGCCCAGGACTGGAGTTTCTACATTTGGGGAAGCATTCGGTTTCGGAAATGGGAAAATCCGTGAATCGTGGGCGTCCCGAACCACGGAGTGGTTCCCTGTCAATAGCCGGGGGTGAACGCAGTGAACCCCGGGTAACAGCCAAAACACAAATCCACCACAGCGTGGTGGCCCAAATGTAACAGCATAACTTCTTCACCGGCATCAATCCCCAGTTGCCTTCCCGCGGGCCGTCGCATGGATGCGGCATGGCCACCTATACTGACATCACATACCCTGGTATTTGGGACGAAGAACCGGGTCCGGGCACTGGATAAACCACGCAGGGAGGAACTAGTACCGTTTTATCCGGGGATTGTTGAAACAGAGAGATTGTCATCTCTATCGTGTCGGAGGAGTTGAAGATCACGTTCACATCCTCACGTCTTTGCATCCGTCCCTCGCGCTTGCGGATTTGGTCAGGGAGATTAAAACGGCGACGTCTTCATGGATGAAAGGCGGGAAAGTGTTTCCATACTTTGATCACTGGCAGGAGGGATATGGAGCCTTCACTGCTTCGGCGGCGGAAAGACCTGGGCTCAT
>DASZQB010000098.1:0-45006 GCA_035550135.1 Verrucomicrobiales bacterium | reverse complement strand
CTGCGCTCGAAGCGCAAATTCGGTTCTTGTTTCCATCAGATTTTTGGGTTGCCACGGCATAGTCCCCCGGCCTTACACCGGCGCACCACGTGTAAACCATGTCCTGAACCTAAGTGTAAACTATGTCCTGAACCTGCACCTTTCGGCGCAGTTACCTTTCGGTTACGCGCAGACGCACGAAGCGTTTACCGGAGGGGCCGGCGGGAACGGAGAACTGAAACTGCTGCTGTGTTCCGTCATCAGGGCCGGGGCTGGCGGTGACGCCGGTGGTGTTCCATGAGAGGTGCGGTGAGTCGCTCCATTCGAGTGCATAAGACAGTTCTGCGGCGGTGCCGGAGGGACCGGTGATAGAATATTGGAGTGTATTTCCAATCATTTCGATGCGTGCCGGAATTCCGCCGGGGTTGACGGGGCTGGTGAGGGCGGCGTATTCGAGGAGATTGGGGATGCCGTCGTCGTCGGGATCGCTGAGGCTGGCGGCGGGACCTTCGTTGAGCGTGGTGCCGAAATGGGCCTGCCGCCAAGCGGGAAAGCCCGGAGCGAGCGTTCCTGACAAGGTGATTTCATAGGGCGGATTGAAGGTGTCGGTACTGGCGATGCGGAGTTTCGCCGTGCGCGGTCCGGTGCCGGTTGGGGAAAACGTGACGGGGAAAGTGGTGGAGTCTCCGCCCTGGAGCACGTCCGCCTGCGGCGGGCCGGCGATGAAGTCCTGAGGGGTGCCCGCGGTTCCCAGAGTGATGCCCTGCACCAGTAATTCAATGTTGCCCGTGTTTTTGATGGTGAAAATACGGGTGTTGCCCGGAACAGGGAACGCCGTTCCAAAGTTCACCGTGGCCCCGCGCGCGATGGGGATGGCGCCATCATAGAGACCGAGAATGGCGACGGGGTGATCCGTCGAGCCGTGCAGAGTCATCACGAATTCGGAGATGTCAGGGTTGGCAGTGTGAATCACCAGCAGAGCGCCGAAGCTGGAGAGTTCAGCCGCCGCGCTGAAGCGTATCGTCAGGGTGGCGCTGCCGCCGGCCTCGAGCACCGGAGGAGGCGGGGAAACCACGGTGAAGCGCGCCGCGCCGGGACCGTTGAGCACGGCACTGAGTCCGGTCAGGGGCACCGCGCCGGTGTTCCGAAGGAGAATGGCTGTCTCCAGAGTTTTGGGATTGTTAGGGGCGGCCAGGCCCAGTTCCACGGTCTGTCCGTTTTTCAATACAGCTCCCGGCGGCCACTCCACGGTCAGGCCCTGCGGGCCGTCGCGGTCGAGATAACGTGCGAGCGCCATGCGGGAATCACTGAACGGCGTTGCGCCCGAGTTGCCGCCGGTGACGATCCTGCCGTCCGGTTGCAGCGCGATGGCTGTCGTGCCGCAGCCGCCTTCCTGCATCTGTGTGATCACTTTGCCGCCCGCGCCAAAGTCCGTGTCGAGGCTTCCATCGGTCAGGTACCTGACGAGCCCGCACCTCGTGTTGGCAGTTCCCGCCACGAGCAGTTTTCCGTCGCTCTGCACCGTGATCGTGTTCGCGAAATCATAGCTGGGATTCGTGCCGGGAGTGAGATCTGTGGTGACCCGGCCCGTACCGTTGAAAGAAAGGTCCGGGCTTCCGTCCGGATGGAAGCGGCAGACGAGAAAGTCAAAATTGGAGTAATTGAGCTCTGAAACCACCTCGCCGGCGGCCACGATTTTCCCGTCGCTCTGCAAGGCGATACGGTGAAACTCCGGACGGTTGCCGGCGGGCAGGGGAGCCATGGTCACCGTGCCGCCGTCGCCAAAGGCGGTATCGAGCGAACCGTTGGCGTGGCAGCGAGCGAGCCAAAGCTGGCCGCTGCCGCCCACTACTCTGGCAGTTCCGGCGGCCACGATTTTTCCGTCCGCCCGCACTGCGATAGACTCGGCGGTGACGCTTCCCACCGTGGCGATTCCTGCGCTTCCAAAGCTGTTGTCAGGCGTTCCGTCCGGATTGAAACGGCACAGAAGCGTGGTTTGGAAACGACGGATCTTAAGCACAGGGTCCACCGCATAGGACCCCCCGCCGGCGAGAATTTTGCCATCCGGCAGCACGGTGACCGCGCGCGCGTAATTCGTGGCGTCCGCGATTCCTGCGAAGACCATTCCTCCGCTGCCAAACGATCCATCGAGCAAACCGTTCGGAAGATAACGCACGAGCACGATCGTCCTCTCCTGGCCATTCATGCCGCCTCCGGTGACGACGATGCGGCCATCCGCCTGCAGGGCCATGGCACCGGGAGAGAAAAAGCCCGTCATGGGAGTGGTCACCAGTCCGCCTGTGCCGAAATCCGGATCCGGCTTTCCATCCACGCGAAAGCGGGCCACGCCGATATCCCTGCCCGCGGCTCCCGCCGCGACGATTTTAAGATCGTCCTGCACCGCGAGACTGTTAACGACTGAATTGCCATTCGGAATGGAAATCGGGAGGACCGCCGTTCCGGGAAGGCTTTCCGCACCGACTCCAAACTGAACGTCCAATTCACCTGGCGCGGCCACCGCTGCGGAGGACGTGAGCGCCGCGACGCAAAGCGCGCGACGAATGAAAGTGCAGAGGCGTTTCATCAGTCGATGGTTCGCACCGGCAGCGTCTCAGAATCGCGGCGCGCCGTCAAGCAGCGCGACGGGCAGGAAATCCTTACGACTGCCTCTGGACGCGCAGGCGGAGGAAGCGTTTGCCGGCGTTTCCGGCGGGAACGGAAAAGCGCACATCCTGCCGGATGCCGTCATCGCTGAGGACAGCGATGCTCACGTTTTCGTATTGCCATTCCGTTTCCGGAGAGTCGCTCCACTGGAGGTTGTAGAACACTTCGGCGGCCGCATTGGAGGGGCGGGTGATGGTGTATTCCAGTGTATCTCCATTCAATGCAACCCGTGGTGCGCTGCCGCCCGGTTTCAATGGATCGGAGAGTGTGGCGAATTCGAGGATGTTGGGGATGCCGTCGTTGTCAGGATCGGCAAGATCGGAGGCGAGGAATTCGTTGAGAGCGGTGTTAAAATATTTGAGCCGCCATGCCTCGCCGGGAGTGGCGAATCGTCCGGTGAGATTGACCTCCAGCGGCGGATTGAAGCTGTCGGTGCTGGCGATGCGCAGGCGCGCGGTGCGGAGGCCGGGGCCGGTGGGAGTGAAGGTGACCGTGAAACTGGTGTTCGCGTTTGGGGCGAGCAGGTTCTCCGCCGGCTGGGTGATGGCGAATTCCTCCGGGTTGCCGGTGTTTCCAAGCGAGACACCCTGCAGGGTCAGGTCGATGTTGCCGGCGTTTTGGAGGAAAAGCTCTTTGGTGACAGACTGGCCGCCAACGACCGGCGGGAGCAGCACGCTCGAGTCCGCGAGAGCGCGTTCTCCGTCGGCATAAAGCGCCAGGGTGGCTGCGGGCACTTCTGTGCCGCCATGCACCCAGACGGGCAAAGTGCTGGTGACGGGAGAGCCGGCTTCGATGACCAGAAGCGCTCTGAAATTCGAAACTTCAGGCGATGGAATGAATTGCAATGTCAGGGCGGCCGCGGCTCCGGCAGCCAGCACGGGCGGGGGTGCCGCGCTCACGGAGAAGCGGGAAGCCTCTGCTCCGGCAAGACGTACGGAAATTCCGGTTAGGGTTGTGGTGCCCGTATTGCGCAGGGTGAGGGTGATTTCCTGCAGCTCCACATTCGGCAACAGGGCGTGGCCCACGGTCATGCTCTGGCCGTATTTCAGAAGGAGCCCTCCGGGCAATTCGGCGGAGAAATCGAGCGGAAAATCGCTGCTGATGTAACGCGCCACAGCAAAGCTGGAGGGAAGGTGGTCCGCGGTATTGATGGCGGAGCCGCCGCCGAGAATTCGTCCGTCCGGCTGAAGCGCGAGGGCTGAAATGCTGCAAGCCCCCTGCTGCACCCGGGTAGTGACGAGGCCGTTATTTCCAAAGCTCGAATCGGGACGCCCGTCCGGCAGATAACGCAGGAGAGCGAACCGTTCGCTGGCGGCGCCGGCTACAAGCAATTTTCCATCGCCGAGCACGGCCAGCGCGGTGGCTTGATCATAACTGTTGGGAGACGAGGTGCCGGGCGGGATGTTCTTTATGACCATGCCCGTGCCGTTGAAGGAAAGATCAGGACTTCCATTTGATTGGAAACGAGTCAGAAGAAAATCCGCCTCGTCGGGTGGGGAGGCCGCCGCACCGGCAACGACAATTTTTCCGTCGCTCTGCACGGCGATGGAAGCAGGCTGCGATCTCATCGAGGGAAGAGCCGCCGCTGTCACCGTGCCGCCTTCGCCAAAGGACGGGTCGAGCACGCCCTCCGCGTCGCAGCGGGCCATCCACAAGCGCTGCGTGTTATCCTTGAACCTTGCGCCGGTAACCACAATCTTTCCGTCCGCCTGCACCGCCATGGCGTCGGCTGGCGCTCCGTGAATGGCGGAATTTCCTGCCACGCCAAAACTGCGGTCAGGGCTCCCGTTAGGATGCAGCCGCCAGAGGCGGGTTTCTCCAAAGGGATCGCCTCCGTACGGGTAGGCCGCCCCGCCGATAAGCAATTTCCCGTCGCCCAATACCGTCAGCGAGCGGGCCGTGGCAAGACCAGGTGGAGACTCCAGCACGACCGTGCCTGCTTCGCCAAACGACTGATCCGGCGAGCCGTCGGTCAGGTGGCGCATCACCGTGGCCACACGCTGCCACGTGCGATTGGCAGTTACCACGATTTTGCCATCGGGTTGGAGCGCGACGGCAGAGGCACCGAAGTTTGTCTGGTCCGGCAACTGCGTTTCAACTCTTCCGCCAATGCCGAATGAGGGATCCAGGCTGCCGTCCGGCAGATAGCGGACGAGCACTGCGGTATTTCCACCGACCGCTCCTGCGGCGACGATTTTGCCGTCAGTCTGGACGGCGAGGGAATTGAGAAAGGCCGCGCCAATGGGCGAAAGCGGAGTAACCACTGTCCCCGGTGCGGACTGGCCATTCGCCGCGCCGAAGAAGAAGTCCGGGTCTCCCGGGCGGCCAAAGGCGGATGGCGGCAGAACGGCTGTGCCAACACAGGCGAGAAAACGGAGAATATGGGGGACAGGGATCATGAAAGGGGAAGGAAATACAAAGAACTACGGCTTCGGTCGCCCTGAAAGGGAAATAAACTTCAGAGCATCGCCGGACTCCTTTGCCCTTTTCAGGAACTCCAGGGCATCGGGGAGGAAATGCCATGTGCCGTAATTGGTGAGCGCGACACGTTTCGGCGGAGAGACGTCCGTGTAGTAGCCCCACTTGTCGATGCGGCCTTTGCAGTGGGGAAGGGACTCCTCCATGCGCTTTCGGATGCCGGACTGATCGGCATAATTGTCAGCGAGTTGGTCGAACGGGCCGTCGAAGTAGTCGTTGCGGACGACGCTGGTCTCGCGGACGGCGGCGAGGACCTTGCGGTTCCCGTTGGCCTTATCGGTCCAGAAGAGGAAACCGGAGCGCCGGCCAAGGAGGGCCCCGTCCCCGGCGGGATGGAGGTGATCCGGCACGGGGGCTTCGGTGTTGAGGACCCAAAGGAAATATTTGCCGGTGGTGTTGTAGAGGAGGAAGAACTGGAAGCCGCTTTCGTCGCAGGTGCGTTCTACGAATTCTTCGTCCGGGGGAAGGGTAAAGGACTTTGGTGGAATCTGGGGAAGCCGGTGGAGGTGGAAGGTGACGGATTTACCCCTGTACTTTACTGTGGCGGTGAAGGCATCAGGGCAGGTGACCTCCACGCCATCATCTTTGGTAAAGTACTTTGATTCGGAGATTTCCGGCTCCGGTCCTTCATCGGCGGGGAATTCATCGAACTCCGCGTAGCCGAAGGAAAGGATGCCCTTTTCCCGCTGGCCGGAAGCGAGGCGGATGTTGCCGCGGATTTCGCGGCCATCGCAATAGAGCTGCCAGTAGTAATAGTTCTCAGTGGGGTAAACGGTCACTTCCGGCGGCAATTGGCCGAAGACTGCGGAGAAGACCGCGGTGGGGTTTTTCAGATCGATGCCGCTCGCCTTCAGACCTTCGGTGACTGATTGCTGGAGCACCACCAGGGGTTTGTCACCTGCGGGGCAATAGAGAGGGATGGTGAGGAAGAGAACGGCGGGCAGCAGGCGGAGGCGGTTCATGGCACAGAATCATCGACGAAGCGACAATCCTGCTTAAGCGCGGCGCGCAACCGCTGCATGTATTCCGACCGCGGGATTTCATGGGCTCCGAACGTCCGCAGATGCCCGGTGACCCACTGGGTATCCAGCAGGGTGAACCCGCGATCATCGAGCCGGCGCACGAGGGCGTGGAGGGCGATCTTGGAAGCGCCGGGTTCCCGGCTGAACATGCTTTCCCCAAAGAAAGCCCCTCCGATGGCCACCCCGTAGAGCCCCCCGACCAGCCTCCGGCCCTGCCATGCTTCGACGGAATGGGCGAAGCCGAGTTCGTGCAGACGGACGTAGCTGCGGAGGATGGTGTCACTGATCCATGTGGTGTCCCGGTTGGCGCAGCCTCGCATGACGGTGGCAAAGGCCGAGTTGATGCGGATCTGGAACGGGGCGTCCCGCAGAAGTTTTTTCATGCCGTGGGGCACGTGAAAATCCCGGATGGGAATGATGCCGCGCGGATCGGGGGAAAACCAGCCCAGTTCCCCGGATTCCATGGCCATGGGGAACATCCCCTGCGCGTACGCCTGAAGCAAAAGGTCAGGCGGCAGAACGGCGAGGTTTTCCTGGCGGTCGGACATTGGGGGCGGAATGTAGTCCGTCCGCGGGAGTTTAAAAGAGAAAGTGAATCCGTGAACAGCGGGAGAAGGGGCTGGAAAACGAGCCCACAGTCGGCGGCGGGCCCGTCGCAGTCATGCCGTAGAAGACGAGCACCACGAACGTCTTCTACGGCATCTTTTACGGGCCGGTCAGAACTGCTTGCCGACCGAGAACATGAGATAGTAATCAGCGAAGGCAGCGTCGCCGTGGCGGGGGATGCCGGTAGCGGCCTGACGCTGTTTGTCAGGGACGCTCTGGAAACGTTCGTTATAGAACGTAAACGGAGCGGACACTGAGGCGGACCAGCCTTTCCATGCCCAGTTGATCGAAGGCTCCACGGCGATGTTCATGCCTGGACGGCGAAATCCGTCGCTGCCGCCGATCAGATCGTAAACCACCTGTCCTTCCGTGCGAAGGCCGATGCCGACGCTAAGGCCTTGCTTGGGCAGAACGAGGTACGTCACCCCGGCACGGGCCATGAAGGTATCGCCGATGGACATCACCTTCTCGAAGTTGGCCGGATCGTTGATGTTGCCGCGGCCCGTGAGCACTCCATTGGTTTCCTCCGGAGTGATCAGGTAGAAACCCTGGAGGTAACCAGTGAGCCGGTCCGTGAAGTTATAGTAGGCGAAAAGATCGACCGGAATGCCCCAGCCGCCGTCACTGGGCTGGATGGACTGGTCCACGATGACCTTATTCGGGTCCGGCACGATTTGACCGGTGGTATTGCTATAGACCTGCCGATTGTCCCGCACGTCTTCATCCCCGGTGGGAGCATCGATGCCGATACCCAGACGAATGTTGCCGCGGCGACCGTGGGACGAAGGGGTGGGGATGGGTTCCTTCCCGGAAACTCCTTTGCCGCTGGGCTCTGCGGCAGCCGGTGCGGGACCGGCGGGATCGAAGAGCCAGTAATTCGCGCTCAATCGAATGTCGCCGATTCCGTGAGCCTGAACGTGCGACCGGCCCATGATCTCGCCAGCCGAGTTTCGAAGCGCGCTCGACCGGTTGTTATCCACGTAGGGTATCGAAAACGCGAGGCTGAAGCGGGGAGTAAAGGAATAACTGAGGCTCAAGTCATAGGTATCCAGATCGTTGATGACCTGGCTCCCCTCGTGCTGCCGCTCTTTCTGCTCTTCGGTGCCGACGAAATGCCGGTCCGAGTGCAGATAGCGATAGCCAAAGGCCACCTGCCAGCCGCTGAAGGGAAGTTTATTCAGTTGGAGACCTGGAGTTGCGGGAATTTGTCCGACCGGACAGCGCCCTGCCACTCACCCCTGTGCGGAGGCGTTTTGAACTGAAAGGGAAACGGCGGCGGCGGCAATGGCGAGGCGAAGATTAAAAAAGGATTGCATGACGCGCGCCGTATAGGCAGACGCCTGCTCCCTGACGAGTACTTCTGGACGAAACCGGTGCGCGACTTGATAGACTCCGGATTTGGATAGGCAAAAGGGGTCCGGAATCCGGTGGCGATGCGTTATGTCGCTGATTATGTTGAAGATGTGTCTCGACTTCCTCACACACGCCGGCGGTTTGCCGGGGTTTCATTGCTCGCCATCGTGATCGTGCTGGGCGTGTTGTACTTGCTGCGGAGAATACCGCCGCGCTCTCCGGATGAGGGACGGGATATGCCGCCGGGCGGAACCGCGCGTTAGCTTTTTGTCAGGACGCCGTCGAGGTTCAGGAGAACATTCGCGACAGCGGTCCATGCGGCGGCTTCGGCGGGGCTCCAGCCTTCCGGGAGCGGGCCCAGCGGTTCGGTGGCCAGTTTCCTGGCGGCGGCCGGGTCGGCAGTGCAACGGACGAACTCGGACTCGTAAAGTTTTGTCAGGGAAGTCACGGAGGCGGGGTCGGCGGGACGTGAGAGGGCGAGAGAGAGAGCAAACTGAAGGCGGGAGGCGGTGTCTGCGCCGCCTTCCTTCATGACGCGGCGGGCGAGGGCCTGCGAGGCTTCGACGTAAACGGGATCATTGAGGGTGACGTAGGCCTGAAGTGGAGTGTTCGTGGGAATGCGGCGGATCGTGCAGGCTTCGCGGCTGGGGGCGTCAAAGGTGGCCATGCTGGGATACGGCACGGTGCGGCGCCAGATGGTGTAGAGGCCGCGCCGGTATTTGTCTTCGCCTTTGCTGGTGCTGTAGGTGCGCTCGCCGTTGAAAGCGGCTTTCCAGAGGCCGTCGGGCTGGGGGGGATATACGCTGGGACCGCCGATCTTCCGGCTGAGCAACCCGCTGAGGGCGAGGGCCTGATCGCGCACCTGCTCGGCATCGAGTCGGCGGCGGGGATAGCGGGAGAGGAGGCGGTTGTTAGGATCGACAGCGGAGGCGGTGCTGTCAGCGACAACGGCGGACGATTGCCGGTAGGTGGCGCTGGTGACGATGCGCTTGAGCAGGCGTTTGACATCCCAGCCGTTCTCACGGAATTCCACCGCCAGCCAGTCGAGCAGGGCAGGGTGGCTGGGATAGGTCCCCTGCATGCCGAAATCCTCTTCGGTTTCCACGAGGCCGGTGCCGAAAAGCTGAGCCCAGAAACGATTCACCGTCACGCGGGCGGTGAGCGGATTGTCAGGGCTGAAGATCCACTCCACGACGCCGGTGCGATTCAGCGGTGCACCGGCAGGCGGAGCGCCGAACGCGACGGGGAAGCCCGGCTGCACTTCTGCGCCCGGATCGAGGAAGTTGCCTTTGTTCAGAAAACGGGTTTTGCGCTGCCGGTTCTTTGGAAGCTCGCGCATGACCGGCACGGCCACGGGGTTGACGGCGGCGAGGGCCTTCTTTTTCTCTGCGATCTTTGCATTGGTTCCGGCGAGGAAGGTGGACAGCGGGCGGTAAAAATCGAGGAGCGTCTTCCGCTGCTCCGGCGTGCGCGAGTCTGCGGCGAGCGCGAGGATGGCATTGATTTTGTCAGGGAGAATATCGAACGGCGGCTCGGCCCGGGCGACGCTTATCTTAAAGTGCCCGAGCACATGACTCTGACCAAAATTCTGCGCGAGCGAGAGGCGCAGACGCATGGGTGCGCCGCCGAGTTCCAGGGGCTGTGCGAGCTGGAAAATGGCGGTATGTGCAACCCCCGGCTGCGGTCCCCATGCCCAGCCGGTGGCGGGTTTGCCGTCGATGGCCATGGCGGAAGTCCAGCCATCCTGACTGAACGTGGCGCTCGCTCTGGCGAACGTGGCGGTCTTGCCGGCATCCACGGCGGTCTCAAATGAAGGAGCGGGAGCGTCTTTGATTTCGCGTTTCCAGACAGGCTGATGTTTGTCGTCCAGCGCAACAATGCGCCAATTCGTTAGGCGTTCGGCGGCTTCTTTGCGGTTCCACACGACGATGCGGCCCACGGCGCGCGGTTTTTGGAGATCGACTTCCCACCACGGATCGCGCTCGCCTTTGGTGTGAGTGACGGAGTTCTTTTCGAACTCGCCGTTCGTCTCGCCGTCGATGGCGCGCCAGGCATCCGCGCCGAGATCCGTGCTCGATTGCTTCGCCTTGCCGGAGGTGGCGATGTTGTCTTTGCCGGTGAAGACCTGGACTTCGGCGAGGTGAAGATACTTTTGTTTTCCAGGAAGTTCCACCCTGACATATCTCACCTGAGGTGATTCATCTGTGGATATCGCGCTGAGGCTGATTTCGCTGATCACCGCATTGCCGTTGCCGGAGCGTCCGGGGCCGTGTGAAGGCAGAGAGTCGTGAGGGAGAACCTCCAGGCGAAGGCCGGTGATTTTGCGCAGGGGCGTGTCCGCGGTGAGATGGAAGGTGGCCTTATCGCCGGCTTTTTTGATGAGAATGGAGCCGTCGTATTGCTTTTCCCATTCCGTCGCTTTGGCGTCACCATCGTTGAAGGTGACAACATCCGGTGTGTTCCATTCGAGGATGCGCGCCTGCTGTTGCTCCCATACGGCGAGTTCCTTCCCCAGTTCCGGCGGGGTTTCCTGGAGGGTTTTTTCCAGGGCGGCGATCTCCTGATTCAGCGCCTCCATTTTGGCGCGCTCCTCCGCATTGGGGACCGGCAGCGTGGGTTGTTCGTTAGGCTGGTCGTTGTCCTCGGTTTGATTGAAAAGAGCGTAGAAGCGGTAGTATTCCTCCTGACTGATGGGGTCGAACTTGTGGCTGTGGCACTGGGCACACCCCATGGTAAGTCCCATCCATGCCTGCGCGGTAACGGCGGCCCGGTCTTTGACGGCAGCGACGCGCCATTCCTCGTCATCGGTGCCCCCCTCCGTATTCGTCATGGTGTTCCGGTGGAAGCCCGTGGCAACCTTCTGCTCAAGGGTACCCTTTTCGATCAGATCGCCTGCCAACTGATCACGGGAGAATTGATCCCATGGGAGGTTGCGGTTAAAGGCACTGATCACCCAGTCCCGCCACGGCCACATGTTGAGGCGGAGGGGATCCGAGCCGTAGCCAGCGCTGTCGGCATAGCGGGCAATGTCCATCCAAAGGCGGGCCCAGCGCTCCCCGTAATGCGGGGAGGCGAGCAGTTTGTCCACGTAGCGGTCAAAGGCATCCGGCGCATCATCCTTAATAAAAGCGGCAAGGTCCTCAGGAGCCGGAGGCAAGCCGGTCAGATCCAGGGAAGTCCGGCGGGCAAGGATGTGCTTGTCTGCGGGAGGAGAGAGGGCGAGCCCGGATTCCTTGAGGCGGGCATCGATAAACGCGTCGATGGGATGGGCGAAGGAGGACGGCGGGACAGCGGGGCGAACCGGTTTGGAGAAGGCCCAGTGGCCCTCATATTTGGCGCCCTGGCTGATCCACCGGCGAAGAAGCTCCTTTTGCCCCGGTTTGAGAACTTTGTGAGTTTCCGCCGGAGGCATGGCCTCATCCGGATCGGTGGCGAAGATGCGTTTAATAAATTCGCTTTCGTCCGGTTTGCCGGGAACGATGGGCACCGCGCCGCTCTTTGCCTTTGCGGTGGCGTGGTCGGCGAGGTCCAGCCGCATATTGGCCTTGCGGGAACCGGGGTCGGGACCGTGGCACTGGAAACAATTCTCGGTAAGGATGGGCCGAATGTCGCGATTGAAGCTCAGATCCGCGGCAGGGGCGGCGGACAGGGGAACGATGAGAGCGACCGGGAGAAATCGGAGCATGGTCGGCATACGGCAGGTAAATGGAAATTATATCAGGCGGGACCGGACGCAGGCAACCGCATCCGAAGGGTCCGGGAAGAGCGTTTTCAAGTAGAGATGGAACGCGCTTCGAGAGGGCAGTTCCGGTAAACCGGAAAAATGATGACAAAATGCTTTGCTACGCGGCGTCGATTTGAGTAGATGCTCCCGTTCCCGCTCGCCGCGGGCAACGGCCCATGCTACCGTAATCCCCAAAATTGCATTTATGAAACTACGCCTTTGTTTACTCGCCGGCACCGTTCTTTTTTCTCTGCTGGCTCCGTCGGTCTTCGCCCAGGATAAAAAGGACGATAAGAAGGACAAAGACGATGACGATGAGATCAGCGAAATCACCAACAAGGATGACGCGAATTTCTCCATCGATAAGCTTGTGGGTGGCAAAGAAGTCTGGGCAATGACCGCGGATCAGATTGAGAAGGATTACAAGAAGGGCGGTTTCAAATGGCTGGAGACCGGCAAGAAAGACCGCGGCATTCTTCGTCCGAAGTGGATGTGGCTGCGCGCGGAGAGTGGCGGTTCCTCCAGCCGTTCGATCAGCATTTCCTCGGCACGTACCTCTTACAAACTGTTCGGCGACCTTGTATCGGCGGAGGAGGTGAATTTCGATTTGAAGAATGGCACACTCAGCGCGCTGACAATTTCGATCTGGAACAAGGGTGATTCGGATGAAATCACCAAGGCGGTCTTCCAATCAAAGATCACGGCGGTGAGCACTGCGCTCGGCGGCCGGCTGGGCGTGAAGGGGAAGGATCTCGGAAAAGACCAGGGCAGCGCTTCCCGTGCGCTTCGCGTGCGCTGGGAAAATCCGGAGACCGTAGCGCAACTCGAGTACAGTTCCTCGGAGGAGTTGGTGAACACCGGGGTCAAGAGGCAGCGGCAGTTCGTCCCGGAATTCATTCGTCTGCGTCTCATGCCCAAGAGCGCGGTAACGATGCGCTCGGACGCTGTGGCCAACACCGCCAAGGTAAGCGTTGCCAGCCTTGCAGCCCGTGTGAAGAAGATGCCCAATGGCGATGTCTATATTGATAGCGTGCCGATGGTGGACCAGGGCGACAAAGGCTACTGCGCGGTGGCCAGTTCAGAGCGGGTGATGCGTTATTATGGCATTCAATGCGATCAGCACGATCTCGCTCAGGCGGCCGAAGCCTCCGCCGGCGGCACACGGCCCAGCGATCTTGAAGACGCACTGCACAAGCTGCAGGGGAAATTCAAGATCCGGGTGCGGGACCTTGTGAAGTGGGACGAGCGGGATTTTGAGCGGCTGAAGACGGCCTACAACCGTGAGGCAGGCAAAGTGGGCGGCAAGCTTTGGACTCCGGAGGATTACTTCTTCGAGCCGAATGTGGATATCTTCCGCGACGCCCGCTGCCGGAATCAGGCCTACGAAAAATTCCAAAAGATGGTGGTGGAGGCGACCAATCGCGGCATTCCTCTTCTGTGGGCGCTGCGCCTCGGACTCTATCCTGAGAACGGCGAGAAAGCCCGGCAGTCGGGAGGAGGCCACATGCGCACCATGCTCGGTTATAACCTCAAGACGGACGAACTCATCTTCTCGGATTCATGGGGCGCCGGCCACGAGGTAAAGCGAATCAAGGGTCGTGACGCATGGGCTGCCACGCTGGGACTCTATCTGGTCGAGCCGCAAAACTGACCATGAGAGTCACGCTGGTTCCCCTTGCGGTGCTTGCGCTCAGCGCGTCCGCCATCGCTGAAACGCGCGATTGGACGAACGCCCAGGGCCGCAAGATCACGGCCGATTTCGTCAGCCAAACGGCAGCGAAAGTAACACTGCGTTTGAAGGACGGCAAAGAAGTGAGCGTTGACAAGGCCACCCTCAGCAAAGCGGATCAGGACTATTTGAAATCCGCCGGCGCCGGAACTCCAGCCCCCGCGGCGGCTACCGCTCCTGCCGGTGGTTCATCAAGGGTGATCGGCTTCAATGAGGTCAAGATCGATAAGAAAACGTGGAACCGTCCTTCGCCGCCGAAGGACTTGAAAATCACCGCCGCGGACTTCATTCACCAGATCGAGACGGAGCATTTTTTCATCGCGGGCACGACGAAAGTAAAACCGGAGATCATGGACTCCTTCGCGGAGGCTTGTGAGCGTCTGTATGTTCATTTGGTCAAGGACATCCCGGCGACCGCCAAACTGTTCGAGGGCGGAAAGCGCATGTCCATCTGGCTGACCGAAAATGAAGCGGTGCATGACAAGTTCGGAGAGTTTCTGAACAAGCAGGAGGGCAATCGCATTCCCTACACCTGGAACCGCAGCACGATTGTGCATATCACGTTCGGTTCCTCCTACGCGGATCAGCAAAAGTTCCTGACGCTTTCCCGCTGCTTCCGCGCGGACGCGAAGGAAAACTACCGGAATATCAAATCGCCAAGCCGTCTTCATTTCATCACCAGTGAACTCTTCAACGGCGTGCTGGACGGTGTGGAGGCAAATGAAGATTACAATTTCGGCCTGCTGCGTCTGGGGCACTCCTATTATGTCGAGGGCGACATCTGCGGGAATATCACGACAGAAATCACCTTTACCAGCGGCGGGAATGTGGAGGGGTTCAAGAACGGGCGCGCATGGCCCGCGGCGATCAAGAATCTCCTCAAGAACCCTAACGTAAAACCGGGTCTGGAGAAGATGCTGAAGACGGACATGACGAAGGCCGAGCCGATGGACATTGGCGCGGCGTTCGGATTCTTCCACTGGTGCTTTCACGATCCGGCGCGCGGCAAGGCCTTCAATGAAGTGCTGGCCTCTGCAGCCGCAGACAAAAAAGTGCCTGCCCCTGATGCCTTCGCGAAGAAGTTTGGATTTGATAACGCAGCAGCCTTCGATGCGGCCTTCGTGGCTTATCTGAAGAGCGATGCCTTCAAGTGACGCTGGCTGCCTTCACGCCGCTCTCAGTTCGTCCGTGGTTTTTCGGATGGCCGCCTCGAGGCTTTCGAATCGCACGGGTTTGATGAGGTGCGCCCGGAATCCCGCCTCGCGGCTTCTCGTGATGTCCGCCTCCATTCCGTAGCCGCTCATGCATACAGCGGGGACGTCAGGCGAAATGCCTCGCAATTTCGTCAGCAGTTCTGCGCCGGTGCCATCCGGAAGACCGAGATCGGAAATAAGGAGATTGAAGCGGCCGTCTTTCCAGCGTGCCACTGCCTCTTCGCAGGACCTGACGTACTCCACCCGGTAACCTTTTCGCTCAAGAAGCCGGTGGAGGCTCGTGCCGGTGTCTTCATGATCCTCCACGAGGAGGATGCGCAGCCCCTCACGGGGAGGGGAATATTTTCCATCTGCCGATTTTAGTCCGCGATCTTCCGCCTCCTCGACTTTCGCGAGCGGCAGTCGCACGGTGAAGCGTCCTCCGCCTCCGCTTGAGCCGGGCCATGCATGGATGCTCCCGTCGTGCAATTCGGCGATGGCTTTCGCGATGCTCAAGCCCAGTCCCAGTCCGCCCTTCTTTCCGGTCGCGGCCCCAGTGGATTGCTCAAACGGCAGAAAGATCCTGTCGATATCTTCAGCAGAGATTCCAGGTCCCTGATCGGTGACGGTTACTTCCACACTCCCGTGCGGTCCTTCATCCCGGACCTTTGCGGTAAGCGTAATGGTGGAATTCTCCGGGCTGAATTTGATGCTGTTGGTCAGGATGTTCCAAAATACCTGCTGAAGCCGCGCGCCGTCGCCTTTCACCATCGCCCGGTGCGGCAGATCCAGCCGCAGGTCCAGTTTCAGACCCGCGCCGGCGAGTTCCGCGGAGACGGTTAGTGCGCACTCGTTCAACAGGGTGGAAAGACACACCAGTTGCATATTCAGGTCGATCTTGCCGCGTGCAATTCGTGTTAGATCCAGCAGGTCGTCGATGAGCCTGCTTTGCACGGCGATATTTCGCTGAATCATGCGCACGTCCGCCACCACATCCTCCGGAAGGCGCGCGTCCTCCTCCAGCAGACCCGCTGTGAGCAGCACAGGGGTGAGCGGTGTGCGGAGTTCATGGGAAAGGGTCGCCAGAAAGTGATCCTTCGCTTTGTTGGCGGCTTCGAGCGAGGCCGTGCGCTGCTCAAGAGCCTCTTGCCATCTCCTGGATTCATAGAGCAAACCGCACTGAGCCGCGGCCCATTCCAGCAGGCGAAACTGCTCCTGCGTCCAGTGGGCGGCGACTGGCGCGCACACGGCGACGACACCCGCCACTTCGCCTCCGGCGAGCAGCGGTGTCATCAGAGCGGAGAGGCATTGAGGCGAATCCCGAAACGGTGAAGAGAGATCCGGCCGGGCCGTGAAGTCGTCCACATAGGCGGTGCGGCGCTCCTGCATCACCAGCGCGGCGAGCGACTGGGCCGCCGGCCATTCCTCCGGCATGGCGCCCTTCTCCTTCAATGACGACTGAGCGAGCACATGGAAGACATCTCCCTGCCGCTCCACTACTGCAATACTTTCTCCCGGGGAACCGATGGAAGCGAGGCATCGCCGGCAGACTTCCTCAAGGGCGCCTCTCCGCCGGTCAGCCAGCCGTGAACATTCCACCACGGCCTGCAGCACCTCTTCACGATTGGTAAGCAGCACGTTTGCGTGCGTCAGTTCCTCGTTTTGCTGGGCAAGTTCCTCCGCCTGGGCCTCGATCTCGGTGGCTTGCCGCGCGAGTTCCTCAGACTGTGTGCGAATCTCTTCGTTTTGCTGAGTGAGTTCCTCCGCCTGGGTCTCAAGCTCATGGTTCTGCCGCTGGATTTCATCGGCGCGGGCATCGAGACGGTCCCGCAATTTAAGAATGCCCGTGACGATGGCGGCTCCCAAAAGAATGTTCGCGAGGGTGGCAATCAAGGCCAGGCGGTCCCGCTCCGGCGACTCCCCTTCCGCGAGCAGCCACTGATATTTCCATGCCGCCATCGTGGCGAAGGCCACCACCATGCTCCAGAGTTGCCAGGGGCGGCGGGTCCAGACGCACAGAAGAAGCGGCAGCACATAGGTTAGCGGAAAGACGCTGTCCCGGAAAAGAGCGAGCCTCACCACACCCCAAACCGCTACGACGCCTGCTGCGGCTGTGGTTGATAACAAAGTCGAGGGGCGTTTTTCAGAGTGCATGGTTGGTGCCCTCCGAACGGTGTTTGCGGTAGATCGATGGCGCGATGCGCTCCAGGCCCAATCCGCGGGGGGGCCGCTCGGCCTTGCCGGAAATGAGAAATCCTCCCGGTTTCAGTTCCGTCGCAAGGCGCTGCCACACCTCCTGTGCCGCGTCCGGCGTGAGATAGATGGCCATGTTGCGCCACAGAATCAGATCCCACGGCCCCTGTTCCGCGGAGCGAAAAAGGTCCCGGCGCGCCCAGCGAATGCGTCGGCGCGTGTGCTCCGGTATTTCCACGTGGTTTCCGCGGCGATGCAGCCGGCAGCCATTCAGGCCGTCGCCGGAGGGCGCGGGAAATCTCGCCCGCACTGCGAGACGCAGCGCCTCCGGGCGGAGATCGGTGCCCAGCAGTTCGCAGACCTCAAGGGCGCCGGCGTGCTCCAGCATGAGAGCGACAGAATACAATTCCTGCCCCGACGAGCACGCCGCGCTCCAAATGCGGGGACGGGCGGTCGTTGCAAGGATTTGGGGAAGGACGGAATTTCCCAGCCCTTCGAACACGTCACGGTCCCGGAAAAAATCCGTCACGCCCAGCAGCACGGAGTCGATGGCCGCTGCGAGGCGCTCCGGTTTGTTTTGCAGGATTTTCTGCGCGTGTTCCGGATGCGAAGCACCCAATGCGCGCAGGCAGGCCGCATGGCGCCGTTCGAGTGCCGCTGCCCGGTAGCGGGAAACATCCAATCCGGCTTCCGCAAACAAAAAGGCCATGAGGCCGGCGGTGTTTTCGGCGGGCTGAGAGAGCTTGCATCCACCCGAAAGGAGAGCCGTACGTGTTTTCCGGGCCCCGGCAGCGCCGGAGAAATAAACGTGCGGGCCATAGCCTGTGATGGGTGCGGGGGTATCCATGCTGCGGCTTGTCACGTATAGCGACTGCAACATATTTACTTGCCTGTCAATGGATCGAAAGATTTCCTGTCCCTGCGCCCGTGGATGGACGCTCCCGCGTAATGGATTAAGTCCCGTTTTTAATGGACGAACGCCCCCTCTTTCGATATACCCCGCCTCTGAAAATTCATGCAAGAACACCCTTCAGTTACGTCAGCCCGGTCCGGCGTTTCGGCGGATGCCGGTGTAAAGTTCATGTCGATGGAAAAAGATATTCTGACCCACCTTGCCTCCGCCGCCCGAACGCTTGCGATCAAGGGATTCAGCCCTGACGAGGCTGTTACCAGGGACGGCGTCTGCAGCCTCAAGGTGCATGGAAAGACTTCGGGTATCGAGGGCAGAATCGAGTTCAAGCGACGGCCTGCGGGCAGCGAAGGAATCGGCTGGCATTACGCGATCACTTCTCCTCATATGTCCGGCAAGTCGGAAAACGGTGTGCTTGCGGACGAAAAACAGGCGGGTGAAGTGGTTGAAGCGTTTGTTAGTGTGTTTACGACAGTCGCTTCCTTTGCGGCCGCGTGAGCCCGCGGCGCAGGGTCTTTCAATTGGCCACTTTGAGCCGGCGCAGGAAATCCTCGCGGTAGGAGTCTCCCACGGGTACGCGATGTTTGCCGATGATGACGTGCCCGTCTTCGATGCGGCTGATGCGATTACGATTCACCATGTAGGAACGGTGCACGCGGATGAAGTGCTCCGGCAGAAGATCTTCAAGACGCTTCAGGCTCATGAGGCTCATCACGGATTGTTCCTCCATGATAAAATCCACATAATTGGCCTCGGCTTTGATGAGGAGCAGACGCTGGAGATCCACCTTTTGCACACGGGTGCCGTCTTTGACGAAGATTTCCTCTTCGGTGCGCCCGGCACTGGCGCCGGATCTCGCGGCGATGCGCTGACGGGCCTTGTGCAGCGCCTGACAAAAACGCGGAAACTCCAGCGGCTTTACCAGATAGTCCACCACGTCGAACTCATAGGACTGTGCGGCAAAATCCGTGCTGGCGGAAATGACGATCACCGGCAAACCGCGCGGCATGGCTCGGAGGAGGGATTCGCCGTCGAGGCCCGGCATGTGGAGATCGAGGAACACGAGATCGAATTCGCCCGCCGAAAGCAGATTCAAAGCCGTAAGGCCGTCGTTGGCCTTGAGACAATACTCCAGTCCGCCCGCTTTTTGAAGATGCGACTCCACCGTTTCGCAGATGAGCGGATCGTCATCGGCGACCAGGCAGCGCAGGCTGGGGGCGGGAGTCATGCGGGGAATATGACGAAGGCATGGGGCGGGTGCAAGCTTCCGCCCGACTCTGTACACGAATGCCCCGGAATGCGGGATGGAATCGCCTGCGGGGAGTGCTAACAAAAAATGCGGCCCGTGTCCGGTGAAGGACACGGGCCTTTCTATGGTCGAAGGCCCCTCCGGGTAAGCACCAACACCCCGGGGAAACCTGATGAAAAACGAAGCGATTACCAGTAAACGCGGACGCCGCTGACGAGAGACCAGACATCCACGGAACCGCCGCCGGAGCCGCCGTCCATGCTGGCGTATTCGAGGCCGGTCATGAGCTTCAGTTTATGGCCGCAGATGTAATAGTTCAGCCCCAGATAACCGGCATCGTAGGATTCACCATAGCCGCTGTCGGTGGAGTAGGGCGAAGAGTGAATGATTTCGTCGGTGCCGCGTTCATAGCGATTCTGGGCGCGAAGGGCGTCGTCATTGCTGCTGCCGTGGGTGTAGCGCGCGACGACCTGGAGTCTTTTGGTGATATCGTAGCTGGGGGTAAGGTAGAAGCCCCAAACGTCGCCACTGTGAACCGGGCCGTCGTCACCCATGAAATAGAGGAACTCAGAAGCCAGACCCCACTTGCCCTGTTTCATGGCGAAACTGACGGCGACAGCATCATCGAAACGGAAAAGGAGGTCATCCTTGGACTTGTGATCCATGTGAATGTAGTCCGCCCGGACGCTGGCTTTGTCGACGCCGAGAGCGTCCTTCAGGTCATAAGCCACGTTGGCGAGGAAGCTCCAGCCGCCGTCGAGGTCGCCGAATTCCATTTCCTCGCCGTCGTCAAAGCGGCGGTTGGTTCCTGAATCGCCCACATCGTTGTTGAAGACGCCGGCGTAGTAGGACCACTTGCCGCTCTTGCCGCTGATGGTTGCGCCGGTTTCGTATTCGATGCCGATGTTGTTGATGAGAATGTTCCGCTCCATCGTCAGGATTTCCCGGGACGAGGTGGACCAGTCGAGGGAGAACTTGGGCTTTTGCTTGCCGACGGTGAGATTGAACTGGTCATTCGGCTTCCATGCGAGGTAGGCTTCGGTAAAGCCGGAGTAGTAGTTGTGAAGATTGAGGTCGCCGAATTCCTCGAACTTCAGCTCAAAGTCATGAAACAGAGTCGCTTTGATCCCGGTGCGGAAGCGGCGGTGATCCCAGCCGTCGGCGTCGCCGCCATCACTGTCCACGATGGCATACTGGCCGTGATAGCGCCCGGTGAGGGCGATTTCCTGAATGATAGGGTTGTCCTTGTTCTTGTAGAGGGTGGCCCATTTCCAGATGTCTTCGCAAAGGTCTGATTCTTTGGGGGCCGGGATGGGCTCCTTGCCGGTGGTGACGGGGGCTGATCCTGCCATGGCGCTGCCGGCGGTAAGGAGCGCGGCGGCGAGGACGGAACGGGAGGCGTATGGATGCTGCTTCATTCGTGGGTTTCGATTGGTTGGTTTTGATTGAGCAAACGCGAGCTGAGGAGGATTCCGCGATTGCCGGTCGCCTTATTTCCATGTCAGGATTAGGGACATGGCGGCGGAGTGAAGCCGCCGGAGGGGGAATAATCAAAACCTGACGTGTGACAATTCCGTAACCGGGATAAGTGCGTCAAAATGTTCACAGAATGAGTCTTGATGCTTCCTGACTTTTTGATTGTGGCCGCCCGGCGGCCTGCAAAAGTCCGGACTTGAACGGTGTTATTTTTAGAATCCCTCCTCATGTTCAAACTCGGCGTCAATATAGACCACGTGGCGACACTCAGGCAGGCCCGCTATGCGCGGATGCCTGGCGCGGCTAATGAAGAACCCTCCATTCTCGAGGCAGCGCGGGAATGTGAGGCCGCGGGTGCGCATTCCATTACCGTGCATCTGCGGGAGGACCGCCGCCATATTCATGACCGGGATGTTCACCTGCTGCGCCGGGAACTGCTCATTCCGTTGAATCTGGAAATGGGAAACACCCGGGAGATTCTGGAGATCGCCTGTCAGGTGCGCCCGGACTATGTGTGCCTGGTGCCGGAGAACCGTCAGGAAATCACCACGGAGGGCGGCCTGAATGCGGCGGGGCTGAAGGACCAACTGGCACCGACGATCCGCCGGCTCCAGGATGCGGGGGCGAAGGTGAGTCTTTTTATCGATCCGGAACCGGCGCACGTGGCGGCTGCGGGTGAACTGAAAGCGGACATGATCGAACTGCACACCGGCGCGTATGCCAACAACACCGGCGGGGATCGTGAAGCCGAACTGATCCGGCTAATCGCTGCGGGTGAGCAGGGACATGCGCTGGGCTTGCAGATCAATGCCGGCCACGGGATCACGACCGGCAATCTCCCGCCGTTGAAGGCGATTCCTCATCTTCTGGAACTGAACATCGGGCACCACATCGTGTGCCGCGCACTCCTCCTCGGAATGCGCGGCGCGGTTCGCGAAATGCTGACGGCGATGAATGGAGCCTAACGAAGTTCCGCGCGGATGTGCAGGAAGACACGGGCCGGAACAGGGGCGGTCACCGGCGCTTTCCACATGGTGGTTACCGAGCCGTCGGCATTGCGGATGGAACCGATGTTGGTGACTCCCGCGGCGCTCCAGGTGTTGAGATTCGTGCTGACTTCGGGCACAAGGCGGACGTCGTCGGCGCTGGCGCTGTGGGTCAGGGAAATGGTTAGGAGGCCATCCTGGCTGACGCCGGTGACCGTCTGCCCGCCATTGGTGGTGCCGGGTGGGGTGCCGAGGGCATATTCGAGGAGCGCGCTGAGGCCGTCCCGGTCAAGGTCTTCGGTGTCCGATCCCACGCCGTTCGAGGTTTTCCAGGATGCGTAAGAAGTGGCGTCTGAGCCGCCGGGGGTGCCGTTGACGGTTGCGCTGCCGCGCCAGTTCTGGGGCAGGGAATGGTCCGGATTGGTTAGGGGAGCGATGAGTGTCAGGCTCATGCCGGCGCCATCGGCGGGTTCGGGCCACGGAGCGTTGTCATCGAAAACGAAGTCACGGATAATGGCACCGCCGGAGGCGTTGAGAACGATCTGCTCGCCCTGGTTGTTGAGGCTGCCTGAATAAACGCCGAGGATGCGGGGAGCAGGATTCAGCGCGGCGTAGCGGACATTGAAGGCGGCTTCGTTCTTCACGAAGATGGCGCGTTCGCCGGGTGCGAGAATCTGATTGCCGAGCGCCACAGTGGTGATGCCGGCGGTAAAGCGCACACCGGTGAGGTCCACATTGGTGGACGGCCGGATGTTCATGACTTCGATGTATTCGTACTCATCCTTGTCGGGTGTGACGGCGAGTTCCGCCGGGCTCACAGGGTTGGTGGGATTGTAGTTGATCTCACTAATGACGATATTGTTCGCGGAGGCGGGCTCGGTGGAAACGCTGAAGAAGGCCTGGGTGAGAGCGCTCCATGTTCCGTTCAGATAGACGCGCGCATTGACGGCGGCGGAGGAGTTGAGTGTGACCGGGCCGGTGTAAAGATGCGCGCCCGGGGTGGTGAGCACCGCATTGGTGGTGGCGACGTCCGCGGCGACCAGTTCTGTTTCCAAAAGGCAATCTGTGTCTGCAGCGGTCGTGTTGAGGGCCTGAATGGCGAGAACATTGTTGCCGGCCACGAGACTGTTTTTGAAGGCGGTGATGTTAATCTTCTCCTGGATAATGGCCTCGGTGTCGAGCCGCACGGCGGTGGAGGCGGAGGTGCCGCTGATGATGCCTGAGGGCGCGTTCCGCTCGGCGACCTTCACGCCGTTGAGATAGGCGATGAAGCCGTCATCATAGCGAACGTTGAGTTGCAGCAGGCCGGTGTCAGCGATTTGGCCGGCAGTGAGCGTGAAGTCCTTCCGTGTGAGCAGCGTGGTGGACACGCCCTGCATGGAAGGCTGGACGTTGGCATTGATGTACGGATTGAAAGTCGGAACGGCTTTGGTGTCATAACCGATGCCTCCGGTGGCAGTGCCCCATGAAGCCGGCACGGCGTAAGCGGGTTCTTTCCAGTCAGCCGAAATGACGGTGGGGCTGTAGAGCGCAAGCACTTCCGTGGGGGTGAGACCGCGATTGTAGATGACCACGTCATCGATCTGGCCTGCAAACGGACGCTCCGTGGGTGTGCCTCCGCGGCTGCCGATGTGCCACACGTTGTTCGCCGCGGTGGAACCGTTCACAGCGACGGCGCCGGTGGCGTCCGTGACAGCCGCTATCTGCGCGCCGTTTTTATAAAGAATCCACTGTGTGCCATTATAGACGCCGCAGACGTGCTGCCAGACGTTAGGGGTCGCCGCGCCGGACAGGGAGGCGATGTGATCCGAACCGTTCCATGAGCCTGCGCCAAGCAGAGCGCCCGTATTGATGCGCAGGGTGATCTCACCGCTCGGAACAGTGTTGTGTCCCTTGTTCAGAATGTTGCGGAGCGCGTTTACGTCCGTAGGTTTGATCCATGCCGCCATGGTAATGGGGCCAAGGATCTGAAGGTTGGCAGGGTTGCCGAGATTGATGGCCTGATTCGTTCCGTTGAGGGTGATGCACTGGCCGGTGCCATCAGCACCCGGGGAAGAGAAGACCGGGGAATTGAGCGGCGTTCCGTTATTTCCACCGACGGCATCGTTGGCGTCGCCGTTGAGCGCATAGCGGCTGACGGGACCCGGATTCGGGGGTGTGGACGGCACGCTGGAGAAGCCGTTGTCACCTCCGGAGGCTGCGGTGGTAACGCGATACCGGGTGGAGGCGTTCAGAGCCGCGTAAGTGAGCGGCGTGGGAATCGCGGTGGGCAGTGCGCGGGGGTCGGTGCCGTCAGTGGTGTAGTAGATCTGAGCGCCGGCGGGAGCGGTGATCGTTAGTTGGTACCCGCCTGCGACGGCTCCGCCATGCTGTGAATAGTCCGGCGCGGCGAGCGCGGGCCACAGGCCGTCCGCCTGGAACTGCGCGAGCACAATGGCCGGGCGGGAATCGAAGAAGTTGTCCCTGACATTATTGATGCGTGCGGTCCACGCAGTTTCACCGGTGGCGGTGTTGCTGTAGCGGGCGGCGTAGGCGCGGATGGCTTTGTTGATGGTGGCCGCTTTGTCCAGCCAGCGCTGTTTGGCCACCGGGGCGGACATGGCGCCACCGTTGAAGAAGTGTTTCCTGACATGGTCCGCAAACCGCAGCCGGTATTCCGCATTCAGTGAGAGCGAGTCATGAATCCACTGGGGATTCGAGTAGGCGAAGTTGGAACTGTTGCTCTGACTCAGCCACGGGCCGGTGCGGTCCACGTTCCAGCTCGGAGCGAGGAGTGTGTGTTCCCCGTCCTGGAGATAGAAGGTAAAGCCGCGGTCGCCCATTCGGTCGCGCAGGCTGAACCAGTTGTTAGGCATGTTGTTGGAAAGGAAGTTGGAGAGCACGGCATCGCCATCGCCGGAATAGAAGATGACCATCATGTAGTCGATGATATCATCGACATCGACGAGCACGGGCCATGCGGGATTGCGCGAGCCATCGGGATTCCGGCCCAGCATGCGGAAGTAATTTGCATTCGTGGGATTGGCGCGGAAGGCGACGGAGCGGTCCCAGAGATCCTTCCATGCAGAGATACTGCCGTCCGGATTTTGCGTGAGATAACCGTCGGTGGCTTCCGTCTGGAAGTTGAGAGTATAGCGGTCACCGCACTTGATGCCGTCGTAGTCGTCCTTGTCACCGCCGAGGTAGGTTTCGCCGAAGGAATTGTCCGCCCGCTCATGGATGTCAAAGATGCCCCAGTAGAGGCCGTTGAGGAAAAGATGACAGTAGCGCGTGCGCGTGCTCGGCTGGCCCATGGCGGCGAGGGTCATGCGGCAGAAGGGATCGCGCACCATGGTTTCATTGGTGTCGGAGGCGTTCTGGCTCCATGAATAGTTCTGGCTGCCGCGGAGGTCGAAGTTCTCGTAATCCGCTGCACCGTCCGCGCCGTAGAGGCGGTAGCTTAGCTTGCCGTTGCCGTAAGCTTTGCGGAAGAAGACGCGGAAGCTGTGTTTGGTGCTGCTGTCGCCGCGGCTGGCGCCCCCGCGGATGCGAATGCCGCAGTTCTCGGCGAACTCGCCGTTGCCCGTGTCCGGCGCCTGACGCGGATTGTTGTAGTCGAGCATTTCGACCGAAGCCGGGCGCTCCCACGCGTCGCCGTGCGCCACGCCGTTGACATAAATGCCTGTGGCGGGATCGGTTAGGTTGTTCTGTTGGGTGACGAGCGAAATGGTGGGAATCTGCGTGAGGGCTTCCCGCATTTGCGCCTGGGTGTAGAGCGCTTTCACGCCGGCATCGAATCCGAAGTTAAAGGCCTGGCCGCCATTCGTCGCGGCGCTGTTGGGCCAGCCGGCGGGAATGGTGCCGGAGGCGGCACCGCCGGTGCTCACCGTGCCTTTGGCGGGATTCGTGACATCATTCAGGAAGATGTAGGTGTGCGTGTCGGTGTTGGTGCTCTTCCAGTTCGTCTTGAAGGCGCGGGCGCGCACAACGGAGGTGGCGCTGATGGGAATGGGAGCGGAGTAAGTGATTCCGTTTGTCAGGGTGGGCTCGCTGTTGTTGAGCGTGTAAACGATCTGAGCGCCGGCGGTGGCGGTGGTCAGCGCGAGATTGAAGGCTGCGTCGTAGAAGCCGCGCTTGGAACTGAAGACCGTGTCGGCGACTTCATCCAAGTACCACGTGGTATTGTTCGTGGCGCCAGGCGTGGAGGTCGTGAGATAAACGTTCGGGACGGTATTGACGGAAACAACCGACAGTTCCGGCTGAATGAGGAAATTGTCATCGCCTGCGGAGGAGTTGAGTCCATGGATGGCGAGGACGTTGTTGCTTCCGGTGGTGAGCGCGGAAATGGCGGAACTGATGTCGATGGTCTCTTGAGCCAGTACATCGGCAAAGGTGCGGTCGGAGTTGGCCGTGCTGTTATGATTGGGACCGGCAGGCGCGTTGCGGCTCGCGACCAGAGTGCCATTCACATAAGCAACGAATCCGTCATCATAGCGCATCTTCAGTGAGAGGCCGGTAACCGCCGAGGCGTCGGCGATGGAGAAAGGCAGCCGCAGATAAGCCGTGGGGCTGTTGTCCTTCATCGCGGTTTGAATGTCCGAACGGATAAACGGGCGGTAGCCATTGAGTTCCGTGCCGCGGACCTGCACTTCGCCGAGGGAAAGCACGCGGGCGTTGTCATCCGTGCCGGCGGCATCGGGAGTGCGCTTGATCCGGACGTACTGTCCGAGAATGGGATTTCCGCCGTTGGCCGCGGTGACGTCATAATTGAGGTCCGGCGGGCTGGAGAGCGAGTTGTTCGGATTGAGGAGAGCGGAGGTGTGGACGACGGTGGTGCCGTCCGTGCCGAGGATCTGCACGGTGACGTTCCGCAGACGGTCCGGACAGCAGCTCTCGCGGTTGTGCATGTTCACCGCATAGATAACCCCGCGACGATTGAGATTCACTGTCCATGCCGGATTGGTGTCGGTATTGAGGGTATGAGAAAAGTCGGCATTGCTCCCGTTGATGGCTAAAGCCGCAGTGAAAGTGCCCAGGGTGCTGGTTTGTGCCGCCGTGGGCAGCGGACTGCCGGTGCGTGCGAGATTCACCAAAGAAAATGGGGCAAACCCCATGACTTCGACCTCGCCCATGGAGAGAACATTCTGCTCATCCACTGTGCCGGGCGCACCACCCGCGCCGGAACCATCGGGATCCGGAGTGCGGCTGACGCGCACATGACGTCCGGTGACCGGGCCGCCGGTCAACGCCACCAGATCCACGGTGAGCGAAGCGGGGCCCGCCGGAAAAACGAAGCCGGTGTTTTCCGGATTGAGCAGGGCCGAGGTCCACACCGGTGTGAAAGTGGCGTCGAGGATACTGATGGTGATATCGCGCAGCCGGCTGCCGCAGCACCCATCGCCGCGATTGCGAACGGTGATGCTGTTAATGGTCGCATTGTTGCCGAAGTCGAGATTCCAAAAAGCGGCGGAGTCGGTGCCGAGGGTGTGGGTGAAATTGGTCGCGATCCCGTCGGTGGCGAGGTTCGGGGTGAAGGCGCCGTTGGTGGTGCTTTGGCTGGCGGTGCCGGTGGGGGCGATATTGGTGGGCGCCGGAGGAGCGACGGAGGTGTCATAACCGATACCGGGGGGTGCCACGGTATCGATCCACGAGGCATCAGGGGCGTAGGCCGCGGTGTTCCATGCGGCACTGGGGCCGGTGCCGCCGGAGGGAATGTAAGCCTTCCCTGCGCCATTGGCGGCGGCGGTAGTGACGTTTTGCCGCACGGTGCCGAAACTCACGTCTGATTTCTGCGGCGGATATTCGTCCCACTCGCTGGTTTTGGTCACGCCGTCCGGCTTCACAAGGGCGAGATAGTCGCCATTGTCATTGAGGGAAAAATTCGTGTGCAGTTGTGAGCCGCCCACCGCGCGATCTTTGCCGGAGGCGAACACGACCACGGATTGCCCGGCATTCAGGGTCTGGGCCGGAAACTTCCATTTTCCCAGGATGGCTTTGTCGTCGGTGAGCGACCAGTTGAGGAGATCGACGGAACCGGGGCCAGGATTGAAGACCTCAATCCAGTCGGAATACTGGCCGTCCTGGTCTGCGAGGGTTTCGCTGTTGTCGGCCATGAACTCGGAAATGACCGGGTCTGCCGCACGGGAGGTAATTCCGCTGCAAACCAATGCAGCGGCAAGAAGGGAGAGAATGCGCATAGTCAAAAACGGGAGTGGCGGTGAAAGTGAAAGGGGGAGTCCACGGCCATTGCATCTGAAAACGAAGGGGATTGCAACGGTTTCGTCACATGAACTGCGCGACTGAAGGGGTTTGATTTGGTTTGATTTAGCCTGATTCGGTTTGATTTGAGAGAGGGAACCTTGAGGAAGGGCGTGAAGGGAGGCTTGAAAAAAGTGGTTTGATTTACCTTGATTTACCTTGATTTGACCGGGCATTCCGGGTGGCCGGACGTGAGTGAAGGGAGCACCAGAACTTCGCCGGTGCTTTCCGGTGGAACGGCACAGATCAGGGAGGGTATTACTCAAAGGAAGGTTTTGCGTTGAGACACTTCGGGGATTTCACGGGGTGTTTGTCAACTGGTTCCGGATGAAAAAGAGGTGCGGCCCCCCGCGGCTTTTTCCCGGTTCAGATCGCCTGGAAAGCGGTGCAGCACCTGCGGATTTTCAGCGTTTTCCGGCGGTAATCCGGTTTCGGTCAGTGAAAGACGATAGTAACGTTTTGGATGGTAACGATACACCGGGAAATTGAGGCAACGGCACCGTGGCCAGGATGCCGAAATTCCTGTTAGTTGGAAGGCGGGTTCTTCGCAGGGCGATGAAAGCAGGCGCACGATATGTCGTGCTTCGGTTGAGAGTTGGAGCGGCGTGTCACGCGCCATCCTTCTTTATCGTTTCAGGCTTCAGCGGCGCGATCTTAAAATACTGGCCATCAAAATGCGCATTGTGTCCGTGGTAGGAGTCTGCGTTTTCGCTCTTGATGGTGAGGCTGCGGTTGGCGTTGAACGTGAACGTCAGCGTTGCGGGCTTTTCGCCTTCGGGTTTTGGAGCGTCGGTCCATGAGGCGGAGCCTCCGGAGAGTGTGGCGGTGCCGGAGATTTCGCCGAGGTTGAAGGCGGGGGTGCGGACGACGTTGATTTCAAAATGGAGGCCGTCTTTCTTTTCCGCCAGGGTGACCTCGCCACCGTAGGAATCGCGATAGATGCCTGAGCGTCCGGGAGGCACGCTTTTCCCGCTCCACGCGCGGAGAACCGGAGTGCGGGTGACGGTGTATTCCGTCATTGCCTGCCAGTAGTCCGGGAGATTTTTGTAGTCCGGCGTTTTCTCCGGATTGCCGAGGATGTCGCGAACCACTTTTTCCGACATGGCGTCGCGGTATTTCAGCCAACTGCGCTGACCATCGCGCAGGGGAGAAAAATTCTTCTCGCCGACTTCCGATTTCGCCTGGGTCCATGCGGTGTTGAGAAGTTTATCCGCTGTGTCATAACGGGCGCGGGCATTGCGCAGCAGGGTGGCGTCGTCGATTTCCTTCCACGGGCCGCCGGAAGCGGGGATCTCCAGTTTGCCGCCGCTGTCTTTCAAATCCGAATAAGTCAGGGCATCGTCCGAAATCTTTACCGTTCCGGTCAGCGTGTGCGTTTTGTCGTTCTCATCCGTGGACTCATGCACCAGCCGGTATTTGCCGCCGCCCTCGCCGGTCAGATCGCCGGTGAGGAGCCAGTGCGATTCCTGATTTTCGTCATATTGAACGACGGTAAGCCGGAGTTTGCCGTCCTCCTCCTTTACCTCCGCCTCAACGGATAGGCCGTCTGCAAAATGGCGGTCTTTGGCCGAAGCCAGCCCAGCGCCGTCGGCAAGGATGAGAAGAGGAATCGCCAGACGCAGAAACTTCATGGAGAGATTTATGCCGCGGGCATTCCGGAACAGCAAGCTGCGGCCTTCATGAAAAGAGAATGGCGGTAAGGCCGAAACGATCCGGGAACTCCCGCCCGGAATGAGAGTGCAGTGAAAACAGCACTTTTTCGGAACCGGAGAAAGAACCGTACCACAAGGCGAAGAGTCCCGAAACTTGCCGGGAAAGCACGTTCCAGCCGCAGGAAATCCCCCCGAAAAAAACCGAATCACCCCTAAAAATTAAAAAGAGACCAAAAAAATGTGCCCTCTGTAAAAAAAATAATTGCCATTGCGACTCAGAATGTAGTAGAAGACGCAAAATTAATAATGAGAAAAGAATGAAAGTAGCACTTTTTGCCCTCCTTATCTCCCTTTGCAGTGTTCGCGCCGGTGATGTGGAAGTCGTTTTTAATGAGAGCACTGCAAAACTCTCTGATACCCACAAGGCCCGGATTGAAGCCATCCGCTCCCTCTGGGACTGGCTGCTCCTGGACAACGGATTGCCGGGACCCGGCGCGGTGGTGCACATTGTCGTCAAACCGGGACATCTTGGGACGGGCGGACCGCTCGCGTTCTGCCAAACCTCCTGTTACAGCATGAACAGCCGCGGCAAACTGGTGCTGAACGGGGAGTATCCGGTGACGATCCATCTCAATATCGATCAATCTTTATCCCGGTGGTCCGACGCGCTGATGGGCGCGGTAGTGTTTCATGAGATGGGCCATTGCTTCGGAATGGATGAAGCGTCTTTCCTGCTGAACAAATGCGAGGGCGGAACCCTGCTTTTGCCGAATAACCAGTACACGGGCGCTGCGGCGCTGGCCGTTTATCGGGCTGAATTCGACCCTGGGGCGGCATTCATCCCGATGAACGGACCGCACTTTGCGGAGTCGATGTTTCCCGACGAGGTGGCGACCCCTGCGCTCAGCATTTCGCGCATCTCCGAGGTGTATGTAAGCGCCACCCTTCTCGCGGTCATTCAGGAGAACGGCTGGGCGGTGCGGCCTGGGTTCACCGGGGGACTGCTGCGCAATTTGACGCCTTTCCGCAGGCTGAGGGACGAAGACGTGTTTGTAAAATGACGGCAACGGCGCGGATGAGGCAGAGTCCCGTGTTGAAAGCTCCCCGCTGCGGTGTTAAAGGGGACATGAAGGATGCCGTCCCCCTCCATGAAACTGTCTTTCATCCTCTGCGCCGTTTTGTGCGTCACCAGTCCGCTGTGTTTTGCTCAAGACAGGAAAGCGCCTTTCCGGGAAGAGAAAAAGGCTCCCGCTCAGCCGGTGACCGGGAAAGTGCATCCGGGTTTTAAGGAGCCGGTGCTGACAAAGCAGCCCGCTGATTCAAAACTCCGCGTTTACCGGCTGGTGATTGCGCCCGTTTGGGGACCGCTTTATTGCATGCGGGTGCAGAACACCGCCGCCGGCGCCACCATCACGGTGAAGCATCTGAAATACGAAAAAGAGAATCCCTGGAAGGAACTGGTGGAGGAGAAGCCGGTAACGCTCACGGCGGCGGAGTTTGCGGAATTTGAGGCGCTCATCGCGAAGACCGGTTACGAGAAGATGGGGCCGAAAGACTACGGCGTGGACGGCGACATATGGGCCCTGGAGGTATCCAAAGCGGGATATTTTCACAAGGCGGAGCGCTGGTGCCCGAATGCCTTTGATCCGGAAAAGAAAGGCACCGCTGCTTATGCGGCAGCGTTTCGCTGGGTCGCTGACAAGGCGCAGGTGACGGCGAAGATTACCAATAAGAGCCACTCGGTCTTTGACCGGAATTAAAGGACCCTCGAGGTCAAGCGAGGCCCCCTCTGAATCCTCGCCTGCGAATAGGCAGGAAAATTTCACTCGACCGCAGAACGCTTTGGTTTTTGGCTGACCCCCGCGATAGAATTTGGAATCCATTTGACAACCCGGCAGCGTAATCACCCCGTCTATGGAATTCCCTCCAGCTTTTCCGGTTCGCCAATCATTGGATGACAAACGCGGTTCCGCCCGCGCGATTAATCTTAAATTAACCAAGAGATCTTCGGGTTGGGCAAATCAAGCCAAATCAAGGCTGGTTTTCCGCCTAGCCCCTCTGCCTCCAACCTGAAACGCGAAAGTGCGAAAAATACTTGAAATTTATCTCTCGAACGACCGGAAGGAACCCCTGGCATTTACTCGATTATTACAAAAACAGCCTTTGCGGGAATTCCCATGAGTGGTAATTTGGCGCGCGGCATGATGCCCGCTCGCCTTGGGAAAGGCCGCTATCCGACCTTATTTTGATGAAAAAAGTTACCTAAAACGAAAAAAAACCTTCCCAACCGCGAAACAATCCGATTGAATTGTCGAAATTACTTTTGTAACTCCAACCTTCCACCCACCAAACCATGAAACGCACTGTCCTCCCGATCATCGTCCTCGCGGCTTCTCTGTCGCAGGTTGCGAATGCTCAAACGTCCTCGTCCACGCCGATTATTGGCTACTATAAGTTCGACGTGCCCGCGGGTCAGTCCGCCTGGGTGTGTGGTTTCGTGACGAAGAAAGACTTCCAAAGCCAGGCTACTTCCGTGGCTCCTGGTGCCAATATGCCGGACGGCACCCCCACCACCGTCATCACTCAAACGGGTGCCGGCTGGGCAAATAATGCTTTCCCGCTTCACTATGTGGAAATCATCTCTGCTGGCGCAACCCAGGGCCTGATCATGGACGTGGTCAGCAATACCGCGACGACTGTTCGTGTCCGCGGCACGGTGACTGGCACTCCTACCTACTGCATCCGCAAGCATGCCACTCTGAAGGGCGTGTTCCAGGACATCGGAGCTCTTGTTCCGTTCAGCGACTCAGTGACGGTTTATAACTCCAACAACACCCTCAGTTCCTATTTCCCCACCGGGACGGGTGGCAATTGGGTGGCTGATGACTTCGCGACCCCGGCCAATGACTCTATTATCTATCCGGGCCAGGGCTTCATCATTGCTGCCAGCAGCAATACGGTGATTACTACCGGCGGCGGCGAAGTCTCCTACGTCAAGACCGGCCCCACTCAGGTTCCCGTCTATCGCGGCCAAACAAACTTTGTGGGCCATGTCACTCCGCTCGTTGCAACTCAGCCAGCTGATCCGCTTTACAATGTGGACGGCACTGCCACCGTGGCTGGCGGCAGGGTCAAGCTGGTTGATTTGGGAATCACGACCTCCGGTTTGGAGCCGTTCGTTGATTCCACCACGCTGTTCACGCAGGGAGGCAACCTCGACCCCGCAGGTGGCTACTACGTCTCCGGTGGAAACGTTTACGCCGATGACTTCGCGACGATCTCCAACAACGTAACCCTGCGCAATGGTTACTCGGTGGTGATTTCCGCGGAAAACGCCAACCGGGTGGTGACCTTCCCGCAGCTCTACCCGGCGAACTGATCCTGTTAAAGTGCCCCTCGACACATAAACTACCAACCGATCTCCTATGAGAAAAATCGCCCAACTCACCGTCGCATCACTTCTGGCTTCGGCTTCTCTCTCGTCAGCGGCTCTCGTCAACATCGCAACCAACAGCTGGTCTGGAGCGGCTCCTAAAGTCATCCTGACGACGGGTGGCCAAAGGCTTGCCACAGACAGCATCGTTCGGATCGGAACGTTCCCGACCGGTGTGCCGCAGATTACACCCACGACGCCATGGTCAGTTGTTAACTCGGCCTTCGTCCCCCTCGGCGAGTCTGCGGCCGATGCTGCGGACGGAACGAACGGGCCGTTGTTTGTGAATAACGTCAACACGCTGAATCCCGGGGATGCTCAGGGGCACTTTGCTGGAACGATCAACGGAGTTGACAATGCCGATGCGCGTTTCGGGGCGGGCACGCGCCTCTACATCATGGTGCTCAATGCTCCGTTCGCGAGCATGAGTTCCGCGAACCAAATTACCATCCTCAGCGACGCCACGGGCTTCACCATCCCGTCCTCCGCGACCCGGACGATGACCACTTCGGCCATTGACACCGCCGCAGAGGTTTTTGCCGGACAGCTGGGTGCCAACAGCATTACGATGGTTCCCTTCAATGTTCCGGAGCCTTCCACCGGAATGCTGGGGCTGCTGGCTGCCGCTGGTTTGATGGCACGCCGCCGCCGTTGATTGTGCGCACTCGTGCGATCAGATAACTCAAAAAAGGGACACCGAAAGGTGTCCCTTTCTTTTTTCTGTGTTAGGATGAGACGATGATCCCTGTGAATCTCAAATGGCTCGCGCTCGGCCGCAAACTCCGGCGAAGGCTGCTCGCCGGAGAAATCCTCGCGTGGTGTCTTCGGTTGCTGTTCGTTGCAGGAGTCAGTCTGGCCATCGCAGGATCTCTGGCCCTGGCGGCTGGAATCGCGCCGGAACATGCATTTATCGCCGCCGGCGTCCTTTGCCTGTGTGGATTCGCCGTCGTCGTCATTAGGCCGCGCACCGATCCTCTGGTCACTGGCACGGCGCAACAACTTGCCAGACTGGACCACATTCTGGGCTTGAACAACGCGCTCACTACCGCTGCCGCCGGCTACGGGCCGTGGCCCGCGGTTCCTGATGATGTGGACGACCGCCTCCGCTACGAATGGAAACGCATCGTACCGACGGCCGCGCTGGCACTTGCCCTCGGGGCCATTGGTTGCCTGCTGCTGCTCCCTTCACAATTGTTGTTTCGCAGAGAGATTCCTCCTCCGCGCTCTCACGGGGAAATCGACGCCGCCATTGCCCAATTGGAACAAACCGGAGCAGTCCGGAAAGAGGACATTGAAAAGTTAAAGGAGGAACTCGATGCCTTGAAATCGCAGCCCGCTGAGGATTGGTATCAGCACAGCAGTCTTGAAGCTGCCGATCACCTTCAGGCGGGGATGCAGGAGCAATTAGGCAGTCTCGCGCAAAACCTGAACAAGGCTCAATCGAGTCTGAGCGAACTGGATTCCGAAGGCGACTCTTTGAGCGCTCAGGAGCAGCAGAGGCTTGCCCAGGAATTCAAGTCTGCGGTGCAGGGATTGAAGGACTCCCCCCTCGGCTTGAACGAAAAACTCATGTCCGCTCTCTCGAAAGTGGATCCTTCGGCGCTGAAGTCATTGAATCAGAGCGATCTGAAAAAGATAATGGAAAGCATGAAGCAGACGGCCGGGACCTGCCAAAAATGCGCCGGAAATTGTAAGGGTTCCGGTGCCGGAGACGCACAAAGCGAACTCGAGAAACTGCTCGGCGACAACCCCGGAGAGGGGGAAGGCGACGGAGATGGCAGCGGCAAAAATCCAAAGCAGGGTGAAGGGGACGGAAACTCCCGCGGCGGCATTTCCCGCGGCCCCGGCGTCGCACCTCTCCCACTGTCCAGCCAACCCACGGACTTGAACACTAACAAACCCGAATCCCTCGAATCGAAGGATTTGAATCGCACCCGCCCGGGCGACGCGATCGGCGTGGCCGACACCGAACACAAACTGGACAAAACCGCCGTCGGGCCGCAAAGCGCTGGAGCCATCAACACCCAGGGGAGGGGCGGTGATGCCGTCTGGCGCGAATCTTTGCTCCCCGAGGAAAAGGCGGTCCTGCAGAAGTATTTCAAGTAACCCGGTTTACCGTTTGGCATGCACGTCCCCCTCCTTTCCTGGTTCATTGGGGCTGCAAGCCTTGTGACATTCCATTGCCGTGCTTCAGCAGCCGTCGTGAACATTGCTGTGAACAGTTGGTCCGGCGCGGCACCCAAAGTCATTTTGACGGGCACTGGCCAAAGGCTCGCCACGGATAGTGTCGTTCGGATCGGAGCCTTCCCAAACGGCATCCCATCTCTCGCTCCGGATTGCAGCTTTGCTGCGATTATGGCCGCTTTCGTTCCGCTCGGCGAAAACAGCAGTGATCCTGCTGACGGGACCAACGGACCGCTGTTCGTCAACAACGTCAACCCGCTCAATCCTGCTGATGCCGCCGGCCACTTTGCTGGAACTATTACGGCGGTGGATAACGCTGATCCGCGTTTTGCTCCGGGAACCCGGCTTTATATCATGGTGCTCGATAGGCCTTTTGAATCCAGGTTTAGCGCCACTTCGATGGCCCTCTATAGCGATCCCACAGCTTACACCATTCCAGCCAGCGCCACACGGGCGCTGGTTACCAGTGCGATTGACAGCCAAAGTGAAGTGGTGGTCGGGACATGGAACTCCAATGCCATTTACATGTCTGCTATTTGTCCTGAGCCTGCTACGGCAGGGCTGTTGAGTCTGTTTCCCGCAATGGCGCTCACCGCCCGGCGGACCCGGAGGACTTCCGGGCTCCTATCGTAGACTTTGCTTGTGCCGATCGTCCCGCACAAAGGCTCGATCTTCCCATAAACCCGTTCGTGCGGCTTGTCGGCAATGAAGAAGATTCCAAGATACTTCAAACTGCTTTTGTATGAGATCCCATTCTCTATTCTTCATGGCGTTGTTCGCGCCCCTGCTGGTTTCACCTGCCTTGTCTTCGGCTGCCCTGGTGAACATTCTTGCGAATAGTTTCGCGGGCTCTGAGCCAAAGGCAATCCTTACACCAACCGGCCAGAGGCTGGCTATAAACTCAGCCGTTCGAATCGGGACCTTTCCAGGGGGCGTTCCCAGGCCGTCACCGTGCAACTTTTTGGAGATCATGAATGCGTTCGTGCCTCTGGGCGAAAGCGCGGCAGATCCTGCTGACGGGACTAATGGGCCGTTGTTTGTTAACAACGTGAATAGCGCCAATCCGGCTGACGCCCAGGGCCACTACGCAGGCACCATTAATAACATTGAAAACAGTGACCCGCGATTCGCTCCCGGAACCCGGCTTTACGTCATGGTGCTCAATGCTCCTTTTGAATCGAGGTTTACCGCCAATGCGATGGCCGTTTTCAGCGATTCGACGGATTACACCATTCCTTCCTTCGGCGCGCGCGCGCTCACGACGTCTGTTATAAACAGTCCCGGAGAGGTGGTCGTGGGAGTTTTGGGACCGAATTCGATATCCATGGTGCCCTTTTTATCGCCCTTTTTTTGTCCCGAGCCAGGTCCGGCATTGCTCAGCGTCGTTTCCGGGGTGGGCCTGGCGGCCCGGCGTCGCCGGCCTGCGCAAAGCCAAGGTTTACCCTTATAAGCCCTGCTTGCGATGCCCGTTGGTGCGCTCCACAGATAGCGGAATGAAAAGCATGACAGGATTCGGACGCGCGGAGGCCGTGGAGCATGGCCTGCGGTGCGCTGTGGAACTGTCCTCCGTGAACCGCAAGCAAAGCGACATCGACATCCGTATGCCCCGCGAGTGCAGTTCGCTCGAACAGGATGCGCGCAAATTGCTGGCGGGCGCGATCTCCCGGGGAAGGCTCCAGATGCAGGTTTCGCTGGACCGGGCCGAAGAAAGCCGGTCATCGCTGCGTGTGGACCATGGCCTCGCCCGCCAGTATGTGGAAGCGATGCAAAAGCTGGATGCCGAACTGTTTGGCGGCCGGGGATTCACCGTGGACGCCATGCTGCGCGCTCCCGGAGTCTTCACCGTGACGGAAAACGAGAACTGCAGTCCTCAGGACCTTTGGCCCTTGATCGAGTCCACCATTACGAAGGCCCTCACCGCGTGGGATAAAGCCCGCAGCCGCGAGGGCTCTCACCTCAAAAAGGACATCGAGATGCGCCTCAAAGTGGTGCGGGATGTTCTGAAAGGCATCCAGCGGGAAGCTCCGCGCGTGCCGCAGGTCCAGCGCGATGCGATGCGCAAGCGGCTCCACGATGCCGGGTTGCCGCTCCCGCTCGATGATGAGCGCCTGTTGAAGGAAATCGCACTCTTTGCGGACCGCTCAGACATCTCGGAGGAAATCTCACGGCTTACCGGCCATCTTGAAGAATTTGCCCGTCTTATGAAAAGTCCCGAGCCGTCAGGCCGCGCGATGGATTTCCTCACCCAGGAAATGCACCGCGAAATCAACACGATGGGCAGCAAAGCAAACCACGCCGGAATAGCACACCTCGTGGTCGCAGGAAAGACAGAGGTGGAGAGGATCAGGGAGCAGGTGCAGAATGTAGAATGAGATCTAAAATCCGAAATCAGAATCCCGGAATCCGAAGGAATGCCGAATGCCGAACGGTCTGCGGCGCGGAGCCGCCCGGGCTCCGTCATTTACCATTCGCCGCCGGGATTTCCTTCGTCGTTCTGATTTGGCTTCGCCTGTCTCCACTTTGTTCCGGCTCGGAGTTCGTCATTCCGCCCGCATGACCCCCGATCCCGCAAGAGAAGGTCTTCTGTGCGTCGTTTCCGGTCCGTCCGGGAGCGGCAAAACCACTTTGTGCCGCGCGGCCACGGCGGTGGAACCGGTGTATTATACCGTATCCTGCACTACACGCCCGCAGCGGGCGGGCGAGGAAAACGGACGGGACTATTTTTTCCTGACCGAGGAGGAGTTCGTGCAGCGCATCGAAGACGGTGGTTTTCTGGAACACGCGTACGTCCACGGACGGCGATACGGCACTTTGAAGAGCGAAGTCCTGCCGGCACTGGCCGCGGGACAGGATGTTATTATGGATCTCGACATTCAGGGTGCGGGTCAATTGCGTGATTGTTCCGACGAGACGATTCGCCGTGCTCTGGTGGACGTTTTCATTATGCCCGCCGGTATGGACGACTTGCGTGCCCGGCTCGCCGGAAGGAGTTCGGAATCGGAGGCGGAACTCGATCTCAGGCTGAAGAATGCGATGGCCGAAATGCGGCACTGGCGGGAGTACCGCTATACCATTCTCAGTCATACGCGTGAAGCGGACCTTGCTGCATTCCTGGCCATTCTTCACGCTGAACGGCTTCGCAGTCATCGCCTGCGGTGCCATGCACATTTTCCGGCATGAAAACAAACGTCATTCTTGGCATCACCGGCTCGATCGCTGCATACAAAGCGGCGGAGATCGCCAGCCAGCTCACCAAAAAAGGCTGCTCGGTCACCGCAGTCATGACCGCGGATGCTCAGGAATTTATTACACCGCTGACCCTGCAAACGCTGACCCGGAATCCGGTCGTCGCGGGCTTGTATGATGAAAAGCAAAGCTGGCGGCCTGGTCATATTCAACTTGCCGACGGCGCGGACCTTTTGCTCATTGCGCCGGCCACCGCCAACATCCTCGCCCGTATGGCCGCAGGACTGGCCGACGATGCCCTAACGGCTATTGCACTGGCGACGCGTGCCCCCATTCTCCACGCCCCTGCGATGAACGGCCACATGTGGGAACACCCGGCCACGGCGCGGAATGTCAAAATCCTGCGCGAGTGGGGCCATCACTTCATTGGTCCGGAGGAGGGAATGCTGGCCTGCGGATATGAGGGAATCGGCCGGCTCTGGCCAGTGGATCAAATCGTGCAGCGGGCACTGGAACTGCTGGGCTGAGGTTCGGGAGAATCCTCACTGAATCTTCGGAAGCACGGGCTTTTTCTGCTCCGGTGCATCCTGCGCGGGAAACCGAAGAACCCGGCGCGGCTCGCGACCATAGCCGGCGACCTCCATGCGATCCGGATAGATATCCACGCGGGCGTAGCTGTTTTCCGCGGTTTCCACCATGCCGCGGAAGTTCAGAAAGTGAATGCCGTGGCGGGCCGCGTAGTTTCCGTCGTGATTGTGGCCGTTCCACCATGCGGCGATCAAATCCTTGTCTGCCTTCAGCACTTCGAGCACGGCCTCTGCGTCCCACAGGGAGTGTCCGTCGATGGGAAGAAGCGGATAATGGCAAACCAGCACCACGCGTTCCCCCGCTTTGCGCGCCGCAGCAAGTTCAGACTTCAGCCAGGTGATCTGGTCTTCGCCAAGACCTCCGCTGTAGTCGGCCAATTTCCGCTTGGAAGCTTTGAGAAACGCCGACGCAGCCTCCCACTCCGGTGAACCCTGCGGGGTGGAAAACAGGCTTAGCAGGTTGCCATCCAGCATTACGAATCGCCAGCTGTTCTTCACGATGGAATAGTGCGGCGCCTTCATTCCCAGCAGTTGCGGGACTTTCATCTTCAGCTCTGCGGCAATGGAGTAGTCATGATTTCCCGCGACTTGATAGAGTGGCACTTTCGCTTTCGCGAATACCGGCATCACCACTTCATAACTTTTCTCATCGCGATCCACTGCGTCGCCAAGGTGCAGCATGAAGTCAAGATCCCCCATGGTATTGAGGTGATCGATCGCCGCCGCGAGCTTTTTCGGAGACTCGCGATAGAGCCGCTTGCTGTTGGGAGGCGTGTCGGCGTCGGCATACTGACAATCTGTCAGGATGCCAATGCTGAGAACCGG
The DNA here is from genome assembly GCA_035550135.1 of Verrucomicrobiales bacterium. Taxonomy (GTDB): domain Bacteria; phylum Verrucomicrobiota; class Verrucomicrobiia; order Verrucomicrobiales; family V1-33; genus V1-33. The sequence continues at coordinate 5,340 of DASZQB010000098.1, read as the reverse complement.
GCTTCCGGCAGGGCGGGTTTCCTCTGCGCGCGCACGGGCGGCCAGCACTCCAGCGCCAAGGAACCGGAGAAACCCGGCGCGTTTCATTCCTGCTTTCCCCCGAACCTTCTGCAAATCCATGATTGGTTAGAAGTCGATGTCGTCCTCGTCATTGTTCATATTGTGGCGTCCGCCGCGGAACTCAGGTTCCTGCCGCCGCGGGCGGCCTTCACCGCGGTCACGGTCCGGACGACCGCCGCCGCGGTCCCCGCGATCACCTTTGCCGCCGCGATCGCCACGGTCCGCAAACGAACGCTCCTGGCGCGGCCTGTCCGGGCGCGGGCCTCCGCCGCCGCCAGGCGCGCCCCCGGGACGCGGTTCTGAACTGCGGGATTCAGCAGTACGTCCATTGCCGTCGCCGGAGGGCTCCGTGCCGTCGGCGGGATGGATGCGCCATGCTTGCAGATTGACGTAGTAGCGTCCGTTGTGTTCGCCGCCGCGAAGATCGAACCCGATCTTCACACGCTGGCCGGTCTTGTATTTGTCGAGCAGGGCGGTTTTGTCCTTAACAAACTCCATCTTGATGTCCTGCGGGTAGCGGTCATCGCCTGTCGTCACCACGAATTCACGCTTTGTGAATCCGCTGCCGAAGGTCTGGGTATCCATGATGACCTTGAGGGTTCCTTCGAGTTCGAATGCCATTGTCTTCAGAGAAATGCCTGCCGGGTTGAGGTGCAGACGGCGGACATTGCCTTTTTGCCCGCGGGCTTGCAATCCGCTTCTTTCACTCAACCGCAATTTTTACGTACGTGCAAAAGAAGTGGCATTTTCGCGGGAGCGTATCGGGAGCATGAATAAGCGTGGGCGCAGGAGCCGGACAATAATCAGCAGCGGCAGGGCATGATGGATTTTGGGTAATGGTGGATCGTGAATGGTGGAATCGGCGGGGGCGGAGGAGAGGAGGGAGAAAGGGCAGGCTCGAAGGGATTACGGGTGGGGGCGGGTTCGGAGGGGGGGCTGGCGGGGAAAAGTGGTTTGATTTGGTGCGATAAGGTCGGATTTGCCTGGACTGGAAGGAGGTTGAACGGGAGGAAACTGAGAGCGGCCGGGAACGGAGGAGGACCGTCGGTGGAGCCGGAGTCGCGGATGCCGTGGTGGGGCGGAGGCCTTCGAGGAGGCCGCGTTCGCCCGGGGGATTCGGCGCCATGGTGGGGGGCCCCAGGGTTTGGATTGGGATTATGGGGAAGGAAAAGGGCAGGGAGCGAAGTTCCCAGCGCGTTGAGTGACTCGCGTCGAGGTGGCCCGGGTTGACGGTGCGGTTTAAAAAACCGCGGTCCGTACGGGCGGCGACTCACGTGATGTGATATATAAGAGGTAAGATTTAAGAGCAGGATTTGGCCCGATGTGATGATGTGGAGCGAGCGCGGTGGAGCGCATCGAGTTCTGAGTCGATGGGCGTTGATGTTGGAATGAACGCTACCAGGTCCCGGTAGGCTTTTTAGGGGCCGGGTTGGTGGCGTGGCCGTTGAGGGTAAGTCTTTTTACAGAGCCCGCGGCCGCAATTAGGGAGGTGATTAACAGAAAAAAAGTCAAAGGAAATTGACTGGAAAATTGAGGAATGGCTGTGAAAGGATGCTTGAACCGGGAAAATGGAGTGGCGCGCGGTGGTGTATCTGCCTGCCCGTTCAAATTCCGCCAGAAACCGTGTCAGCGGCAGCCCATAAAGGCATTTTTCCACGATGCCAAATCTTCGATTTTCCCGGTGTATCGTTACTTTTCAATTGGTAACGATGGGTTTTGGCAAGGCGGGTTCTTACGCAGTCACGCATTTATGGCCGCAATTGGCGGAGATTGTAGAGGCCGCGCCATTCGTTGGAGATGGGGCGGGCACCGGTTTGGCGGGTGGTACGGCTGCGGCCGCCGAACCAGGAACGGTGGTGCTCGAACCAGGCATCGATGAATTCCCGGCTGCCGATGATGACGCCGCGGGTGAAGTGTTTGACGCGCTTCAGGAGGAGTTCGCGCTGGATCTGAAAGCTGGATTCTTTGGCGAGGGCTTTTTGTGTTCTCTCGCTGACGTCGCGGCGGTGACTTTTCCGTCTTCGCGGACACGGGGGGCGACCCGCGATGCCGAGCATTTGCCGGTAGTGGATGAGGGCGCGGCGGTGACGCTTCTTTCTCTAAATTAAATTCCCCGTCACAAACGGAGCCCTTTTCTGTAGATAACAAAAGCGCGTGAGAAAACCCGCTTCAAAAAACTACGCCAAACTCCATGAATCACGGTTCAAAACTGCTATTTGCTCCCCTTGTTTTCTTACTCTCCTCCACCGCCTGCAATACGGTCAACACTTACGCCGGTCGCGCCGATGATCCCCGGACTCCGGGAGTACTGCGCGGGCAACTGTATTATTTGCCGCGGGGGCAGATCCAACTGAAGGGTGTGCTGGACGATAAGACGAAGGTTTTCACGGTTACGGTCACCGCCACAACGGTGGCTGACCCGAAATACCGTTACTATCTCGACACCGGCACCAATGTGTTGTTCGACGACGATTATAAACTGTATGTTTCGCCCAAGGGACTGCTTGATACCGTCAATGTCACCACCACCGACAAGACGGCGACGATCCTCGGCGATCTGGCCTCCATCGCGGCCAGCGCCATGAAGTTTAATGCGGGTGTGACCGGGGGGAAGGCCGATGCGGCCCATCCTCCGCCCGGGCCTGAGCCGTTCGACTATACGTTCACCCTTGACGAATTGGATAAGATTCGGCGCCTGGTGCGCGATCGGGGGTTTGACTTGAGCATCCAGCGGCAGGAGCCGACGGGGGCGGGATTCGAAACCTATGAGTTCCCGGCACCGAAAACCGCATTTGAGGCAGCCCATGGCCGCGGCGAGGCGCACGGGGTGGTGTTCCGACCCACGGTCCCGTATAAGGTCACCCTCACCGACGGTCCGCTGCAGGAGAGGATAAAACGATGGAGGGCAGAAGTCGGCAAACTTGACAAGGCGGCGGTAGAGTCAGCCCAGGCCGGGGATGCACTGAAGCTGGCCAAAGCAGCTCTGGCGGATGCTTCCAAACCGAAGAGTGACGAACAAGCAGCGGTGGATAAGGCACAAACGAAGGCCACCGATGCCCAAAAAGATCTCGACCAAAAAACCCTGGCGATAGATGCCCTGGCGAGGGCGGGTTACAAGAGTAAAGCCGAACAGGGCGATAGCGCCGTGATCACCCGGGTGCAGGGGACTGCCATCATTCCGGACCCGGACACCCAGCTTTTGCTGCCGCTGGGTCGCAGTGCTTTCGTGACCCGGACGGACAATATCGTCTTCACGGATGGTCTGCTTGCCAAAGTAGAACGCAACAGGCCGAGCCCCATCGTGGGCTTCCTGCAGATCCCCAAAAATATCCTTACGTCGCTTGTGCCGCTTCCGCTGGAATTGAAGCAGACACGCATCAACAACATCAATGCCCAGAATCAATTGGACAAACTGGCGAATCCCGCCACGCCCTAACCGCAATCCGAATCCGGAATGAAGTCTTTCAATTTATTCCTGAAGGTGCTTGTGGAGCCCGTCATCGACATAGATACCCTTATTAAGAACATGGAGCGCGTGTACGGGGCTGCGGGGTTTCGTTTCGAATTGTCTGTCGAAGATCTCAATCTGCCCGACTATAATACGGTCCGGGTGGGTGATTGTGACAATGGTCCCCTCACGGCCATGCAGGAGGAGCTTTTCGAAAAACGGAATGGCGCGTCACCCACTGATATCGTGGTCTATTTCGTCCATTCCACCTCGCCCGTTTTCAGCGGATGCGCGCTCCATCCGCCCGACCGCCCCGGCGCGGTGGTCGTGCGGGACGCCTCGCGGTGGACCCTCGCGCATGAGGTGGGGCATGTCCTGGGCCTTGATCACGTGGATGAGCCTGACAGGCTCATGACAAGATTCACGGGAAATCTCCCGGACCCGCCAGCCCCTTTAAGTCCCGACGAAATTGAAACGATTGCCCGCAGCGATTTTGTATTTTAGTAAACCTCAACGCTCCGCCCGTATGGCTGCAACCCCGGACGAAATCATGAAGGTGCTGAACCTGGATCAGCCAAACTATGACGAGGCGGCGGCCCGACTGGGCAAGGGAGCGCTTCCGATTCTCAAGGAGGTTGTGAAGACGGCCCATCCCCTGACTGCTTCCAAGGCCGCTTACCTCGCGGGGAAAATCCACCATGAGAAGTCGGTGGAGGTCTTGCGTGCTGCGAAAAGACGCCCGGAAGGCGCGGTGCGGATCGCCGCGGCTGCGGCTGCGGAACTTTTGCTCGACCATGCCGAGAAGTCCGGCGCGCAAAAGGCGGGGAGAGTTACCGGCGCGAGAGATAAAATCCTCGAATCGGCGGGCAGACTGGTAGTGGGACTCACAACCGATCGGGATGCTGACGTGCGAAGAGTGGCGAGCTGGAGCCTGCCCGCGGACGCCGCTCAGGAGAAACCCCGGACGATAAAAGCAGTGAGAAAGCTTTCGAAGACGGATTCGAGCGCAAGATTGCGGGATTCCGCCAAAGCTGTGCTCAATCGCACGAAAGCTGCCAGACAGGGCGCGGGCGGGAGAGGAAAGGCACGTCAGGGGTGACAGGCACACCGGGAAGGGGGCCTGATCCCTCGAATCGTCAGGAGGCCCATCCTCCTCTTCACTTCCGAGGCGCTTCCGCCGGTCGATTTGCGTTGCCCCCTCGCCCTATGGCCGCAATTGGCGGAGATTGTAGAGGCCGCGCCATTCTTTGGAGATGGGGCGGGCACCGGTTTCGCGGTGGGTGCGGCTGCGGCCGCCGAACCAGGGACGGTGGCGCTCGAACCAGGTATCGATGAATTCAAGGCTGCCGATGATGACGCCGCGGGTGAAGTGTTTGACGCGCTTCAGGAGGAGTTCGCGCCGGATGGAGAGGCCGGATTCTTTGGCGAGGGCTTTTTGGGTTCGCTCGCTGACGCAGCGGCCGTTTTTGCCACAGGCGCCAGAGTTTTTCGAACGGAAGGTCGAAGTTCGCAGGCCGTTGCGGGTCCCGGACAAGCAAATGGAAGTGGTTGCCCATGAGGCAGTAAGTGAGCACCTGCACCTGATGGAAAGTGGCAAAGGTGCGCATCATGCCGACAAAGGCTTCCTTTTCGCGCTCATCCAGCCGAAATTGCCGGTCTACGATGCGGGAAACGATGTGATAGACCCCGGATTAGGGCTTGTTTACATTGGCCCCTGCAAACGGGAAGACCGGTTGCGGACCACAGTTTTTGAGTTAGGAATGCCGGCCTGTTCCTATGACTGACTTCCATCGCTTCATGCCGGTGCCGCTCCGTGAGCGGTTTAAAAAATT
>DASZQB010000097.1:0-219002 GCA_035550135.1 Verrucomicrobiales bacterium | reverse complement strand
CGTCGGTGCGCGGCCTGCTCAAGGTCGTCTTCATCCCGAACTACAATGTCAGCCTGGCAGAGGTCCTGGTGCCGGCGGCCGACCTTTCCGAGCAGATATCGACGGCGGGCATGGAGGCTTCCGGCACCGGCAACATGAAGTTTGCGATGAACGGCGCGTTGACAATCGGCACGCTCGACGGCGCGAACGTCGAGATCCGCGAAGAGGTCGGTGCCGATAATTTTTTTCTCTTTGGCCTGACCGCCGCTGAAGTGGGGCAGGTCAAAGCCCGCGGCTACCGCCCGCGCGAATATTACGAACAAAACACCTCATTGCGCGAGGTGATCGATTTCATCGCCGGCGGCGCCGCAGCCGGAGGCGATACGGAGCTCTTCCGCCCCATCGTCGAAAATCTTCTCAACCACGACCCCTACCTGCTCCTCGCGGATTATCAGTCCTACATTGACGCTCAGGATCGCGTGAGCGCACTCTGGAAAGATCAGAAGGCATGGACGCGCCAGTCGATTCTAAACTCCGCGCGCATGGGCAAATTCTCCTCCGACCGTTCCATTCGCGACTACTGCGAACGCGTTTGGAATATCCGGCCGAGGCCGGTCGTCCCGTGGGCACCCTCTTAAAGCTCTCCGCACCGTTCCGGTATCCTAACGTTATGAAAGCTGTCGTCTTTGACACCAAACCCTACGACCGCGAGCAGCTTCAGCGGGCGTCCGCCGGCACTAACATCGAGTGGCGTTTCATGGAATGCCGGCTCTCCACCGACACCGCTGCAGCGGCCCACGGTGCAGAAGCCATTTGCATTTTTGTCAACGACCGCGCCGACCGTCCATGCCTGCAGGCGCTCACCGGTCTTGACATAAAGCACATCGCTCTTCGCTGCGCCGGCTTCAATTGCGTGGATCTCGCGGCGGCAAAAGAGTTTGGACTGGCCGTGACTCGAGTCCCGGCCTACTCTCCCCATGCCGTCGCCGAACACGCGGTCGCGCTCCTGCTCGCACTTAACCGCAAAATCCCGCGCGCCAACAACCGCGTCCACGATCTCAATTTCTCGCTTTCCGGTCTCGTCGGGTTCGACCTTCACGGCAAAACGGCTGGCATCGTTGGCACCGGCAAGATCGGTCGCATTACCGCGCAGATTCTCCGCGGCTTCGGAATGAAGGTGCTCGCGTTTGATGTCTATCCATCCCCTGACTGGGCTATAGAGCACGGCATCGAATACACGGATCCGCGCACACTCGCACGCGAGTGCGAAGTCATTTCACTCCACACACCGCTCACACCCGAAACGCATCACATTATTCGCGCGGAAACGCTGCAATTGATGAAACCCGGCGCCATCCTCGTCAACGTCAGCCGCGGTGCGCTTATCGACACAAAGGCGATGATTGACGCGCTAAAGTCCGGTCGCCTCGGCGGCGTGGCCCTCGACGTGTACGAGGAAGAGGAGGGCGTCTTTTTCGAAGACCTCTCCGGTCAAATCCTCCATGACGATGACCTCGCGCGCCTGCTGACCTTTCCAAATGTGCTCATCACGGCACACCAGGCATTTCTCACTCAGGAAGCCCTCTCCGAGATCTCGCGTGTCACAGTAGAGAACATCCAGGCTCGCGGAAGCGGCCGCCGCTTCCTCGAGGGAACGTCCCTCACATAATATCCGCACACGTTTGCCCATGCACGCTCCGGCCCCGCCCCCTGTTCCCGCCCGTCCGGCCTCCGCGCCGGTCTGGCCCGGAAGGCCGTCGCCTCTTGGAGCGGCGTTCAACGGCCGCGGCGTGAACTTCGCACTGTTTTCGGAAACCGCCTCCCGCGTGGACCTTTGTCTGTTTGATTCGCCCGATGATGCGGTCGAATCCCGCTGCATTCCGCTGCCGGAGAAAACGGACCAGGTCTGGCACGGATTTCTCCCGCATTGCAAACCAGGACAAATCTACGGCTACCGCATCCATGGACCGTACGATCCCGGCCAGGGACATCGATTCAATCCTCGCAAAATCCTGCTCGACCCATACGCGAAGTCGATCGCCCGGGAACTGATTTGGAATGATACCGTACTGGACCCGGAACGCGACACCGCTCATTGCGCGCCGCTCGCCCGCGTCGCCGGTCGGGAGTTTTCTTGGGATGGCGACACGCCCCCTCGGATTCCGTGGCATGAAACCGTCATCTACGAACTTCACGTCAAGGGCTTCACCAAACAGCATCCTGGCGTGCCGGAGGAATTGCGGGGCACCTATGCCGGTCTCGCGTCACCGGCCGCCATCGCGCATTTACAGCGCCTGGGAATCACCTCCGTCGAATTGCTGCCGGTGCACTATCACATCGACGAACACTTTCTTGTCTCACGGGGACAGGTTAACTACTGGGGATATAATACACTCGGATTCATGGCGCCCGATCCGCGTTACGCAGCGTCAGGGCCGGGTGGGGCTGTCCCGGAGTTTCAGACGATGGTGCGCGCGCTCCACACCGCAGGCATCGAGGTGATCCTCGATGTTGTTTACAACCACACCGCCGAAGGCGACGAACGCGGCCCGACTCTCTCGCTGCGGGGCATCGACAACGCCGCCTACTACCGTCTCCACGACGACCGTGCCCGCTACGTGGACTTCACCGGCTGCGGTAATTCCTTAAACGTAGCCCATCCGCGCGTGCTGCAGCTTATCATGGACTCCCTGCGGCACTGGGCTCTTGAGATGCATGTCGATGGTTTCCGCTTTGACCTCGCCAGCGCCCTCGCCCGCGACTCATGGCATGTCGACCGGCTGGCGTCATTCTTCGACATCATTCATCAGGACCCTGTCCTTTCGGAGGTAAAGCTCATCGCCGAGCCATGGGATCTCGGACCGGACGGCTACCAGGTTGGGCATTTTCCTGTGCTTTGGAGTGAATGGAACGGAAAGTATCGTGACTGCGTGCGCCGGTTCTGGAAGGGTCACGGCGGCAGCGTTGGCGAGTTCGCGACGCGTCTTGCAGGCAGCAGTGACCTCTACACTCACAATGGCCGCCGTCCGAGCGCGAGCATCAATTTCATCACCGCACACGATGGCTTTACGCTTCACGATCTCGTGAGTTACAATGCAAAGCACAACGAAGCCAACGGCGAGGAAAACCGCGACGGCTGCAATGACAACGACAGTTGGAACTGCGGCGCGGAGGGCGAAACCGGCGATCCCTCCATCCTCGCGCTCCGCGCTCAACAACAGCGCAACTTCCTGGCCACCCTGCTGCTTTCTCAGGGCGTGCCGATGCTGCCCGCGGGCGATGAATTCGGCAACACCCAGCACGGCAACAACAACGCCTATTGCCAGGATTCACCACTGGCATGGCTCGATTGGAACCACTCGGATGAACAGCGCACACTCCTTGCCTTCACCATCGAATTGATAGGTCTGCGCAAATCTCAGCCGGTCTTTCGCCGGCGCCATTTTTTCCAGGGCAGGCCTATCCATGGGCCGGAAATAAAAGACCTCTACTGGCTGAAACCGGACGGCGCAGAGATGAACGGGGCTGACTGGTATGCCGGGCATGCATGTTGTCTCGGCGCGGTCCTTCCTGGAGACCAGATTACCGAATTGAGCGAACAGGGCGAACGCATCTCCGGTGACACGTTCGTGGTCCTTTTCAATGCGCATCACGAGCCCGTGACCTTCCGGCTCGGGACACGAACACGCGATCTGCGGTGGATCTGCATCATCGACACCTCTGCACCCGCCGGTGCCCATCGCAGCTTCCGTCACATGGAGGAATTTCCGCTCCCGGCGCGCTCTCTCGCCGTACTGCGCGGCGAACCTCTTCCCTCCCGGACATCACCATGAAAACAAAACCGTCCGAACGAAGCGTAAAACCACCGACCAGACTAACGGTCATTCTCGCGATCGCGGTGGCCCTCGCTCTTGGATCGGCCGCCGGTATCGGTGCCTACACGTTCGGTTATGCCAAAGGCGCCTCCTATCTGGGGGACAATCCGGCGTCCTGTGCCAATTGCCACATTATGCAGGATCATCTCGACGCATGGGTCAAGTCCACTCATCACGCCGTGGCCACCTGCAACGACTGCCACACTCCGGCGGGTTTCATCCCGAAATACTTTACCAAAGCCGAGCACGGATTTTTTCACTCGCTCGCGTTCACTACGGACAGGTTTTACGAGCCCATACAGATCTCTGAGCGCAGCCGTCGCGTTACTGAGAACGCCTGCCGCAAGTGTCATGAGGATGTCGTCCACGACATCGAAACACTCAAACCGTCCGACTCGCAACTTTCCTGCATCCGCTGCCACGCCGGTGTCGGCCATCCCAAATAACCGTTATGAACAACCTCGCCTTCAAAGAGCGTCTGCTTAATTTCTATCGTTCACGGCCCATCGCGGTTTTCGTGGTGTTAATCCTTATCGCGACGGCTGGCATCGCAGTGGCCACGATCCTCCTTGTTTCAATTTTCGAACGGAAACAGGAGGCCCGGAATCCCTTTTTTCGCGTTGTGGAACTCACAGCAGAAACCGAGGACCCGGCGGTCTGGGGGAAAAATTTTCCCATGCAATACGACGATTACCGCCGCACCGTGGATCAGCAGCGCACACGCTACGGAGGCAGTGAAGCCGAGCCGCGCACCCCTTCGAAGGCCGACCCGCGTTCCGTTGTGGCGCAGTCACGCATCGAGGAGGATCCCCGGCTGAAAACAATGTGGGCCGGCTATGCCTTTGCGAAGGATTTCCGGGAGGAGCGCGGGCATGCGTTCATGCTCGATGACCAGACTTACACCGAACGCCAGCAGGCAGCGAAACAGCCCGGCACATGCCTGCATTGCCACGCTTCGATTGCTGTTCCTTATAAAAAGGCCGGTGACGGTGATCTGATTAAGGGGTTTGAGAAGCTCAATCAGCTCCCGTTCGCTGAAGCACGAAAACTCGTCACGCATCCCGTCGCCTGCATTGACTGTCATGATCCGGTGACCATGCAGCTTCAGATTTCACGGCCTGGCTTCATCGAAGGCATGCGCGCCCTTAAAGCAGGCGAAGGCGTGAAAGACTACGATGTGAATCGGGATGCCACCCGCCAGGAGATGCGCAGCTTCGTCTGTGGTCAATGCCATGTGGAGTATTACTTCAAAGGACCGGAAAAGCGTCTCGTCTATCCGTGGGCCAGCGGCCTGAAAGTCGAACAGATCCTTGCACTCTACGATGCTGCTCAATTCAAGGACTGGACGCACGCGGAGACCGGCGCGCCGGTTCTCAAGGCACAGCATCCGGAATTCGAGTTGTGGAACCAGGGCATCCACGCGCGCTCCGGAGTGGCGTGTGCTGATTGTCACATGCCATATAAGCGCTCGGGAGCGCTCAAAATCAGCGACCATCATGTGCGCAGTCCGCTGCTGAATATCAACCACGCCTGTCAGACCTGTCACAAATGGCCGGAGTCGGAGTTGAAGTCGCGGGCGGAGGAAATTCAGGGACGCGCGCAAAACATGCGCAACCTCGCGATGGACGCCCTGGTGGAATTTATTGGTGATCTTAAAACAGCGCGCACCGGCGGCGCGCCGGAAGCGCAAATCGCCACCGCACAGGACTTTCAGCGCAAAGCGCAATTCTATCTGGACTTCGTCGAAGCCGAAAACTCCTCCGGTTTCCACGCTCCCCAGGAGGCGCTGCGTATCCTCGGCGAATCGATCAATTTCTCCCGCAAAGGACAGTTAGCGCTAAAGCCTGCCACCGGCGCAGCTAAATAACCGGCTGCAAATACCGTCATTTCTGAAGACCAACACGCATCAAATTCCCTCATGAGCACGGCGCTTCCTTTGAACAGGACGAAGATCGTTGCCACCATCGGCCCCGCATCGCATTCGCCCGAAATGCTCGAACGGCTCATCCGCGCCGGGCTCAATGTCGCGCGGCTGAATTTTTCACACGGCGACTTTTCGGGACATGCAGACGTCATTCGCCGGATCCGCGAGGCCTCCCGCATCACGGGACGGCGGGTCGCCATCATGGCGGATTTGCCCGGACCAAAAATGAGGCTCGGTAAAATTGCGCCGGAGCCCATCCAGTTGGTGCCCGGCGACCGTTTCACCCTGACAAACGAGGACATCACCGGCGATCAGCACCGGGTCTCGATGAGTTTCGAGCCTCTTCCCCGCGTCGTAAAACCCGGAAACCGGCTCTTTCTCAACGACGGCCTGGTGCAACTGGTCGTCGACCGCGTCTCCGGCAATGACGTCGAATGCACCGTCGCCGTCGGAGGCGAACTCCGTTCGCGCAAAGGGCTGAACCTTCCGGGTATCGATCTCGGCATCGGCGCCTTCACAGACCACGATCGTGCGTGCATGGAATTCGCGCTGAATGCCGGCGTCGATTCCGTGAGCCAGTCGTTCGTCGAACGCGCAGCCGATATCGAGGCCGTACGCACCGCCGCCGCAAAGTACGGTCACCGTCCGTTTGTCATCGCCAAGATCGAGCGTTCCGATGCCCTCGTCCATTTCGACGAAATCCTCGCCGCTGCCGACGGAATCATGGTCGCCCGCGGGGATCTCGGCGTCGAAGTGCCCATCGAGGAAATTGCCTACGTCCAAAAACAGATCATCGCCAAAGCCAACCTCGCAGGCAAACCCGTCATCACCGCCACGCAGATGCTGGAGTCCATGATTGCCAGCCGCCTGCCCACCCGCGCCGAGGCCACGGATGTCGCCAACGCTATCCTGGACGGAACCGATTGCGTGATGCTCTCCGGGGAGTCCGCCATGGGAAAATTTCCCGGGGAAGCCGTCAACATGCTGGCCAAAATCGCAGCCGCCACCGAGTCCCGCTTTCCCCGAAAAGGCCTCACCGCTCTCCGCCAGTTGCTTTCCCGGACCGCCGAACCCACTGCCAGCGACGCCATCGCTTCGCTTGTCGAGCACGCACTCGACACCGTGCCATGCGACGCCGTTCTCGTGCCCACGCGCAGCGGTGCCACCCCGCGCAGCATCTCACGATGCAAACCCCGCATCTGGATCATCGCCCCGTGCAGCGACCCCGCCGCTTGCCAGCATCTCGCCTTTTCCTCCGGAGTTCACCCCGTCGATATCCCTGCCGATCCTCCGGACTGGCGCGAATTCGCCATCCAGCGCCTCCGCGAAAATGCCATCACCGCCGACCGCATCATGCTCGTCGCCGGGCCCTCCCCCGCCAATCCAAACGCCAGTCACCGTATCGAAATTATGCGGCTCTCAGAGTCGTGATTTGCACGGTGCCCTCTACCGCTGCTGAAGGAAGGCAATGAGATCGCGCATTTCCTGCGGAGTGTAGGCGGTTTCCATACCGGCGGGCATGAGGGAATGGCCGGTGGACTGGAGCGATTTTATTTTAGCCCGGGGGATTTCGGTTTTGACCGCCATGGCCTGAAGGAGGACAACGTTAGGACCGCTGCTGCTGACGAGGATGCCGGTGTGTTTTTGGCCATCGGTGGTTTCGGCCAGATAGGCGGCGTAATTGGGATTGATGGCCGCATCGGGGTCGAGGATATGGGTTAGGAGGTCTTCGACGCTGCGGTGGCTTTGGGCAGCGAGGGCCGGACCGACTTCGTGGCCAACATCTCCGGCACGGTGGCACTGGAAGCACAGTTTTTGGAAAGCGGTTTTGCCCTTCGCGGGATCGCCGGTGGCCGGGAGTTTGGGGAGCCACTGGTCCACAAGCGCAGCGCGATTGCTGTATTCGTCGTCGGTTAGGAATTTGGAAACCATGCGGCGGACGACGGCGCCGCTGTCGCGCAGGAGCGTGCGGCGCTGTTCGAGGTCGAGGTTGAGTTCGCCGGGTTTGATCGCGCCACTGACGAGGGCCTCGGCGAGGACGAGGCAGGTCTCACGGTTGCGGAGGAAAATGTTAGTGAGGGCGGGCCTGACGGTGGCGGAGATTTGCGTCCATTGCTCCACAATGGCGGTAACGCCTGGCCGGTCAGCGGGGTAATCAAGAAGAAGGCAGGCGAGGGCGGCCTGCTGGACGTCAGGGGGTTCGGAGGCGCGGAGGGCCTGGAAGAGACCTGAGCCACCGCCAACGTGGCGAAGGAGTCGAATCCATGCGACGCGGTCGGTCGTGTTTTCCGGTCCGGATTTTGCCAGGATCAACTGTTTCCAGTTTTTGAGGAGAGGAGATTCCCTGCCGAGGGCCTGACCGCTGGCGGAGTCCATGAGAGTCATGCCGAGCGAGAAGATGGCGTCGAGGCGGGCGGGACGGTTTTCGTCCATGAAGCGGGCCGAAAACGGGATGGTCTTCGCAGTGTGCGGGAGGGCGGCGATGCCTTCGGCGGCGGCGGAGAAAGCGGCGTCGCTCATGGGGGCGACAGCTTGAAGCAGAGCGGCGACCGCGGCGGGCTGCGTTTGCGCGGCGGCGATGTCACGCAGAGCAGCGGGTTCCTTAACGGCTCCGGATTTCACGAAGTCCACGGCAGCGGCTGCTGATTGCTTGCCTAACAATCGGAGAGCGGAGGCGCGCATCCAGGGATTGGCGGCGTCGCGCTCAAGAGCGCGCAGGGCGATGGCGTCCGTATCGTTCAAAGACAGGAGTTTCGCGAATAGCAGAAGATTTCCGCGGACGGATGGTGACGGATCGTTCTGCAGAGCATTTAGGGAAGGGCGGGCGGCGGCGATGATGTCCGGAGGGGCCGCACAGGCACAACGGATGGCGGCGGCGCGGACGTCAGGCGAGGGGTGTGCGACGGCGGCGGTGATGTCGGCAGACGTGAGTTGGCTGAGGAGGGTGAGAGCAAAGAGATGATGAATGGGACCACGGACCCGGGAAGTCCTATCCGTTAGGGCGCGGTGCAGCAAAGGAATGGCTTTCTCATCCGGCTGCTCTATGAGGAGGCGCTGGGCGGTCAGGCGGGTCCACTGATTGGAGGAAAAGAGAAGGGCCACGCGCTCCTCTGTGCTGGCGAGGGCGGGGAGTTTGTCAGGTTTGGGGAGCCCGGCTTTGGGAGTAACGCGCCAAATTCTTCCTCGGTCGCTGCCGGCGCGAAGGTCCGCTTTGGATTTCATGCGCGGCGGGATATAATCCGGGTGCTCTATCACATCGCGCTGCATGTCAAGAATGTAGAGGGCACCATCGGGGCCTAACTCCACACCGACAGGTCGGAAAGAGGGATCGCGTCCCGCGAGAAATTCACCGGTTTGTTCATCCGGCGGGCGTTCGCATTTCACGATGGGACCATCCGCCGAGAGGATCTCCCGATGAACGATGCCGGAGGCGGCGTCGCAGACGAAGAGGGAGTTGGCCATGCCGGAAGGCCAGCCGCTGTGATTGAGATAACCCATGCCGCCGCTGCTGGAAAAATAGCCGGCCTGCTCGGGATGGTTAGGGCGGGTTTCGGCTTCGCGGATAGGATGGATGCGCGTGTTCTCGCCGTGGATGGAAATGTTTTGCGTGCCGCGCAGAGCGGAGCCGCCGGGAACCTCATCAAGGATGCGCTGCGGAAGAATGCGCATCTGCATGTGATTGATGTTGTGCGTGACAAAGGAGCGGCCGGCGTCGTCATAGATAAGCCCGAAGCCGCCGCCAGTGGGGTAAGTGGTGATGAAGTCGAAGGATTGGGGGTCGAAGGCGAAGTCGAGTTCGGCGAGGCGCGTCTTTTTGTCAGGGCTCCTCGGACTGAAAACTTCGCCGCCGTTGCCGCCATTCACGCCGTGGATGCGGCCATCCATGTGCCAGCGGAGGCCGCTGAAGTTGCTGTCCGTGACGCCGGCGGTGAAGCCGGTGAACCATGTCTCGCGGACCTCGGCTTTGCCGTCGCCGTCGCGGTCGGCGAGGAAGATAATATCGGGAGGAGCGCTGACAACGACACCGTCCTTGACGGCACAGATGGAAGTGGGGAAGCGAAGGTTTTCGGCAAAGAGGGAGCTTTTGTCAGGACGTCCGTCGCTGTTAGTGTCTTCGAGGAGCCGGACGGTGCCGCCTGGCTGGCCTTTGCCGTCCATTCCATACGGGTAGTCGCGCATTTCGAGGACGTAAGCGCGGCCGGCGGCGCCGAAGGTGAGGCCCACCGGGTCCACGATGTCAGGCTCTGAAGCCCAGAGTTCCATGCGGCAATCAGGGCGGAGAGCGAAGTCGTCCACGGACGGCGGACGCGCGACGGCTGGCAGAGAGGGAATCAGGAGAAGAAGGCAGCGCAGCATAAGGAATGCGATACGGCAATTTGCCGCAGGGGCAAGGTCCGCTGCGCTTTCCCTCTTCCTGTAAGTACGGTGGCCTGGATCAGCGAAGATTGAACAGCAAGCGCACAAACCGCCGGTTGCCGCTGGAGGCGGGGATTGCCAGCGTCAGGGTCTCAGTGCCCGATCCAAAGGTCCGGGAAACAACGGCAGTGCTGGCGGAACTCCATCCGTTGAGATTCTCGCTGAGTTGCACGGCATACGTCGCATCGTCGGCGTTGAGGGCGCGGGTAAACTGGACCAGCAACGAACCGTCAGGCTGAACCGTGATCGACGGCAATGAAGCCCCGGAGGCGGCCGTGGGGCTGGTGCCGAGGGCATATTCCGCGATGGGCAGCAGGCCATCGCCGTCGATGTCGTCGTTCTCGTTGGAAACGCCGTTGGCGGTCTTCCATGCGGCGTAGGCCATCCGGTCGCCGGTCACGGGGGCACCGCCAGGAGTGTTGCTCGCGCGCCAATTGAGAGGATTGGAAAGATCCGGATTCGACTGCGGAGCGATGAGCACGAGCGCCGGTCCTTCGCCGTCCGCTTCGACCGGCCACAGCGGCTCGTCATCGTAGGTGAATGACAGGATGGGCGTCACGCCGTCGCTGGCGAGGAGGGTGATGATCTCACCGTTGTTGTTCAGGTTGTCGTTGCCTTCGAATTCGCCGATGACACGCGCGGCGGCAGCAGCGCCATAGCGCGAGGTGAAAGCGGCGGTATTCTTCACGACCAATACTTTCTCACCGGGCGCAAGCTCCACCGGCGCGGCCACATGAAAGGTGAAGTCAGCGCCCGCACTGATGCGGCAGCCTTCCAGATTGATGCGCTGCGCGGAGATGTTCATGAACTCGATGAACTCGAATTGATCTGAATCCGTAAAGCTCGCCGTGATCTCCGCCGGCGTGGGGTCCAGCGGATGATAGTGCAGCGAAGACACCGTCACCTGGCCGGCAGCCGCGCGAACGGCGCCAACAATATAATAGGACTCACCCATCGCCGACCACGGGGACATCTTCGTCGTGGTCAGGTCCGCTTTGAAGGCCGGCACGGTCGTGTCCCGCTGGCGGTAGCGTACCAGCGTTGTCGCGTTCACGGTGATCGAGCCGCCGTTGGGAACGAGAGTCGCGTTGGGATTCGGAGCGCCGCCGCTGAGGCGGGGATCAGAGCCATCTGTGGTGACATATATTTGCGCCGCAGCGGATGCACCGGTCAGGTTAAAGGTGACAGTCGTGCCGGCGTTCACGACACCGGCCGGAACGGAGGCTGCCGGCGCTCTCAGCATTTGCCCGTCCATGAAATTGAAGCGCGTGGTCAGCCACGTCTTGAGATTGGCCACTTCCGTCGCCAGCGCCAGGCGGCTGAGGCCCGTCCAGCGGGCGTAGTCGCGGGATTGCGCATTCACCGTCGTTCCGGCGGGAGCGATCTCCGCCGCGTAGCCATCGATGATCGGCACAATGACCCCGGCATAATCGAGCGTCTGCCCGGGCCGTCGAAGTGCAGCGTAGCGATCGATCCAGAGTTGCATGAAATCCGGATCCTGGAAAAGCTTGAACCACCAGCCGTAGTAAAAGTACTCCGTCTTATCGAGGCTGCCCTGAGTGTCCCAAACTCCAGGCGTGTTGTTGCGCGTGTCGCGGGAGTTGAACGCGCGGTCATAGTCCCACACCGGGCCTGCCTTCAGCTTGCCGTTGCGTTCCTTGTAGAAATTCGTGCTGAGGCGCAGCGCGTCGATGTTTTGCGGGACCGTCTGCGCAATGTGGAAGTCGATGAACGTATCGCGCCCGATGTAGCTGGTGTAGTGAAGGCCCGTCGTGGGGTGGGTAAAGTTCGCCCCGTAGATCGATTCCTCCGTCAGTTTCAGATAATTCTCGATGTAAGCTTTCTGAGCCGCAGTAACCGCGGAAATTTCCGGATACTCAAGGAAGGTGGTCATGCCCCCGGTCGGAATGATGTTAGGCTTGTTCTGAAACATGTTGCGCATAAAGGGCAGCGATGCGGCGATCACGGTCTCCGCTTCGTTGCTCTTGTTGATGCTCACGATGTAGCCGCCCGTCAGCGCCGGACCCGTGGAATCGGCGGGCGTCATCTCGTCGATGTCCACGCGGTCGTTGCCGCGCTCCACGGTTTCCACGAGAACATAAATGCCGTAGTAGTCCGCGGAGGACAGTGCGCCTCCGTCGGTATTCAGATACAGTTCGACATACTTCGTGCGCGGTGCGTAACGGCCCATGCGCCCGGCCAGTTCGTAGGCCAGCCGGTTGTTCATGTAGGTGCGGTCGAATTCATATGGCGCGTAAAGAGCCCAGTCTCCGTCCTCCGGCATTCCCAGCAGCGGCACCTGGCGGTCCGCGCCGGTTTCATCCCAGAATTCGAGGTCGAAACCCTGCTTCGGATAACCCGCGGATGATTGCCCCCGCACGTGCGAAGCGCCGCGGCTGAGGATTTTCGGATTGCCGGTGAGAGCCGTCTGGCCATTCGCTCCGGGTTCGTACACCGCCACGATGGCGGGCTTTTGCGGAGCCTCTCCGCCGCTGCCCAAATTGCCGCCTCCCATCGTGTCGATGACAATCACCGGCAGCTTGTAGGTGTCCGCCGCGCTGGGCTGTGCGGTGGGTGCCACAAAGAGATACAGCGCCTCCGCGGGAGGACCTCCCACTCCATCGATGAAAGCCCGCGCGCGCAGGATCGTGGTGGTGGTGATATTAAGCGGCGTGGCGTAAGTGGCGCCATTGCTGAGCGTCGGTTCCGTGTTGTTAGTGGTGTACCGAATCGTTTGTCCAGGTGTCGAGGAAAGGGTCACCGACTGCGGCGCAGTCGGCGCATACACACCCGCCGGAACGCTGAAGGCCACGATACCCGGAGGCGAGGAAGTGGTGTTTCCATTGATGCGGCCAGGCGTGGGAATCAGATAACCGATAGCAGGTCCCGCCGAGCCCGCGCGGCCATAAGCAATGTCCGTGA
Organism: Verrucomicrobiales bacterium; assembly: GCA_035550135.1. Taxonomy (GTDB): domain Bacteria; phylum Verrucomicrobiota; class Verrucomicrobiia; order Verrucomicrobiales; family V1-33; genus V1-33. Next base: position 205,886 of record DASZQB010000097.1, on the reverse strand, counting down.
CCTGAGCCGGAAACTTCGGCGTGAACGCATCGACCACCGTGCCCGCCGCGTTGACGAGCCCAAGGTATTCACCTCCGGCGGAAAGCTGGAAGTTCGTGTGCAGCACGCTGGCGGCATTGTAAAATGGGCGTTTTTCATCGTCGCGGTTATCCGCGAACACGACCATGAACTGTCCGTGCGCCAGGGTGCGGCCCGCCGGGAAAGTCCACTTCCGCAGGTCAGCGCTCTCATCCGTGAGGGACCAGCCGGTAAGATCCACAGCCGCGCCGGTGCCGTTGTAGAGTTCGATCCAGTCGCCTTTTCGCCCGTCTTCATCGGCGTGGGAATTGGTATTCGAGGCGACCAGTTCGCTGATAACCACAGACGCGGTGCTGATCGGAGGACCGGGCACGGAAAGAATGGAGACCGCCAGAGAAAGATTTCCGGCGGGTGTCGCGGCATCCGGCATGGTCACAAAGTCGAGCGTATCACCCGCTGTTAGACTGTAGCCGGGTTGAGTGAAGACAGACACCGGCGCGGGCCCCGCAGGGACCACCGCGGAGGCGGTCGATCCGGCAAAGCCGTCGATCGATCCATTGAACGAAGCCGTTCCATTCAACACCACAGCCACTTGAGCCTTTGCGCCGGGCTGAGTATGCGACCGCCAAACCGCCGAGATATCGTAGAATCCGGTGGTTTGCACCGTGTAGCGGGTGGTTAGGAAGCCGGTGCGTCCGCCGCTCCAGGCATGATAAACGTTGTTCGCCACCCAATCAGTCAGCGCCCCGCCCGCGGCTGGAAATGCGACCGAGCCGACCGTGGAGCCTGCCTTGCCCACCCAGAGATCGTCCGTGGCGTCATTAAGACGAATGGCCGGCTTGTTCGCGGAGGATGCGGCGGACGTGTTGAACAGCGTCATCGACGAAGCCGTGACGGACGCTTTGGTGCCGTGGCTGAAATTAAGATAGGGATTGGCCGGCGGCGAAAAATCGTTGGTGAGAACCCCGGTCGGTGCGGCCAAATGCCCCGCAGCCGTCAGGATCTCCGCCTGGGTCATTGCGGTATCGTAGATCCGGATTTCCGCCGCGAGGCCGATGAAGATTTCGTTGTTCGGTCCGTTCAGCAGACGCCAGTTGGTCGTGGCATTCGGCGCTGCCGTGATGTTCGCCGTGCGCGTCGCGTCCGTATGAATGAGCACTCCGTTATGGTAAAGCTGCACCCCGCCCGTGCTCGACTTTACCGCCGCGATGTGCTGCCAGTTTCCCGCCGTAATGGGCGATGCACCCGAGTCGATGTCATACTGGCCGTAATCGGTGAAGCGGACCTTGTTGGTTGTCACTCCGAATCCCCACGAGTGGTTCGCCACTCCACTGACTTGCGTCGAAAATATCCGGTGCGTGCCCGCTACGGTCGCAGGTTTGATCCAGCCCATGACCGTGAAGTTGTTCACCAGGGTATTGTAACGCGTCGGCGCCGTGACCGTCGGCGGCGATGTCGTAACGAGCCAGTGATCGGTGGATGCGGTGGCGACGGACGCAGGAAATCCTCCGGACCGTGTGATCGTTCCAGCCGGAAGCTGAATGTTGCCATAGATTCCCGACGGTGCATCCGACTGCTGATAAAGATGGGCAGTGCCCTGAGGCATCGCATCCGCGGCGGGACTGACACCGCTGATGTCAGTCTGATTTCCGGACGCGGCGTCCATTTTGTAGCGACCTGTGAGAGCGGCTTTGGCGGGAAGGACTGTAAGAAGGGACAGCAGGATTGCTCCCGGGATTCGTTTCATGAAGGGAGGGGCGTAGAAGGGGGTTGAGGGCTTTGCAGCCACCAAAGCAGAAGACGGGCCGCGGCGAAAGGCTCTTTTACATCCTGAGCAAAACGTGCATTCCCGTGTTCATCACCCGCATGAAGACCGCGGCTTAAGACTGAATGGTCACCGCACAGAAGCAATGTTATTTTCACCGGCGAGACTTGACTCCCCCGGTGTGCCCTGCAAGAACTGGCATTCGCGCGGATTTTTCGCGCGGTCAATTTCACCGTCCACTTACATTCCCGCGCGCCAGATGAATCTCAGGGACCAGTTGAAGGAAATTCTGCCCGAAATCCTCCCCGCCAATCCGGCCGAGGCCATCAAGGGCACCGAACTCATCCGTTTAGCGAAATACCGCCTGCGCCAGGAATACAGTGACGCCACGCTGCGCTACCATTTTTCCATCATGTGCTGCGATCCCGGCTGTCCCATCGCCAAGGTGGAACAGGGCCAGGGTTATTACCTGAGGCGCACCATCATGGGGGGCGGCGCCCCGGTGACGATGACGCAGGCGCGCCTCGGGATGTTCTTTGAGACGGACAGTGAAGTGCTCGATCAGGCTTTCTCCCGTCAGCAAAAATTCCGCGCCGTCTTTGCCCGCGATATGGAAAATGACGGGAAGTTCCCGTTCCTTTTTGAGTCGTCGTTCGCCCCCGGCGCGCCTTATGAAAACGTCTGGAAGTGTCCCGACGCTGCCGTGATCGACTGGGAAGCCGGTGATGTGACGGAACACGGGATTCGTCTCAGTCCCCGCCAGTTGGATTTGAAACGCGCGCTGGGAGTGCCGCCGTTTACGGTGTCGAGCGTGAAACTGAAGATCGAAGTCACGCATGATTCGTATCGTGAAGACTTCTTCCAGGCGCTGAGCAACGCACGCTGGGGTCACACGGGCGAGTTGGTCATCGCGGCTCCTGTGGAGGACGAACAACTCGTGGAGGAACTGCGGCAACTCGGCACGGAGTACGGCCTCGGTGTCGTGACCTATGGCATTCGCCTTGATGACCTCGATGAATTCCGGCCCGGCTATCAAATTCCGGAAATGACCCCGCGGGAATTCGAGGCTCTTCAGCAGCGCATCCACCGCCAGCGCCTCACGTCTCCGCGCCCCCGCGGACTTGACTGGCGGCTCATTCAACAGGTGCGCGCGGACAATTCCGAATTCCAGGAACTCTTCCACTGGGTGCAGCGGTGCCTGACAGATGGAAGAGCCTACACATGGACGGAGTTTGGCGGACTGGAGTCGAGTTTGGAGGAAGGAGAGGACTGACGCTGCTGGATTTCGGCGACGGCCCACCGCGCGTGTTCGCTGACGAGCGGCTCTTCCTTTTGCGCTGCCGCTTCCAGGGCCGGGAGATCGGACGCGTCGCCGGTATTTCCGAGCGCGATGCAGACGTTGCGGAGAAAGGCCGCGCGCTTGATCCGTTTGATCGGAGACCATCGGAACAGTTCGCGAAAACCGGCATCCGTTAGGGAAAGAAATTCGCGCAGCGTCCATCCGGCGACAAAAGAGCGGGCGGCAAAGGCGGCTTCGCGGGATTCTTTGGCGAAGCGGTTCCATGGGCAGACATCGAGGCATTCGTCACAGCCATAGATGCGGTCGCCGATGGCGCGCCGGAACTCTTCCGGGATCGACCCTTTATGCTCAATCGTTAGGTAAGAGATGCAGCGCCGGGCATCGACGTGGTGCGGCGCGGTGATGGCCGCAGTGGGACAGGCTGTGATACAGCGAGTACAAGTGCCGCAATGGTCGCGGGAAGGCGGGTCCGGCGCGAGAGGGAGAGTTGTCAGGATTTCGCCGAGGAAGGTCCACGTGCCCAGCTTCGGATGAATCTGCACGGTGCTCTTGCCATTCCAGCCGAGACCGGCGGCGCTGGCCCAGTCGCGCTCGAGGACAGGGCCGGTATCCACGTAAAACCGCTGCTTTCCGCCCATTTCCTCCAGAGCGGCGGCGAGGTCGCGAAACTTGGAGTCCATCACGTCATGATAGTCGTCACCCCACGCGTAGCGGGCAATGCGGCCACGGGCACCGTCTTCCTCGGCGCGTTCCACGGGGGTGCGGCGATAGTAGTTCAAGGCAACAGTGACCACCGAACGCACGTCCGGCAGCACCTCGCGCGGGTCCATGCGGCGGGCGGGCGCCTTCGCCATCCACGTCATGTCGCCATATTCGGCGGCGTTCACCCACTGGCGAAAGGCCTCGCCGTGCGGTGCGGGGCCGGTGACGGCGGCAATGCGGCAATCATCGAATCCCAGAAGGCCCGCGATTTCCTTGACGGATTCGGCGGAGGCGACAAGGTCCGGCGGTGTGTTCACGTTCGTGCCGCTGCTCAGCGCAGGGGCAGCAGACCGGAGCTGGTTTGCGAGCCGCCGCGGTCGCCGACTTTGAGGTAACGGTAATACACCTCGAACATCAGCGTGCACAGGCAGACGCGATAGATGTCTGCATCGGCGCCTGCGGCGCTGGTTCCGGCGGACCCATTGACTCCGGCGCCTTCGGTCTTGTAGCTGCCGTCTTCGTTCTGGTTTTCCAAAAGGAGCTTTTGGAATTGATCATTCCACTTCTTCCACGGTTCACCCCCGCGCTGGAAGAGAGCCTGTGTATTATAATACCATACATAAAGGTAGCAGTCACTGGTCCAGCTGAGGGGGTTGGCATCGAGGTCCTCCACGAGGAAGCGGATGCCCTTTTGGATGGCGCCCGGGTTGCCTACTCCCAGCGTTTGCAGGCCAAGGAGGGCGGCGCCGGTGAGGTTGTACTGGTTGTAGTGCTTGGCACGGTCCCGCTCTCCGAATCCGCCGTCTTCAGTCTGTTTGCTTTCGAGATACTTCTCCACCTTCTTGATCGCCTGGGGCAGGCCCGCGATTTTCAGGCCGGTGTGCTTGGCCGCCTTGAGGGCCTGATATTGCCAGCCGGTAACGGAGAGGTCGCTGTTGCCGTACTTGTCATAACCGATGCCCTCCTTGTAACCCCAAGCGCCCGTGTGCACGTCTTTCTCAATCTGTTTCTCGATGATGATGGCTGCGCCGCGCTCGAAGCTTTCGCGGACACCGGGGATGGGTTTGGTGCCCAGTTTAGCGAAGGAATACATCTCGCCCATGGCATAGGTGGCGATTCCATGCTCGTAGGTGCTGCTGATGGACTGGGGCTTGTCCGAATAAATGCCGTCATGGGGCGCCTGATTCTTCTGAGCCAGTTCCATGAGGTAGGTGAGGCCTTTGAGAATGGTTTCGCCGTAGATGGGGGATTCCGGGGTTTCGCAATGACCGAGATAAGCCAGAAGAGCCAGGCCGGTCATACCGCCTTTGTTGGAGGTGCCCCAGGAACCATTCGGATTTTGCTTTTTCTGAAGCCACAGCAGGCCTTTCTTCACGGCGGTTTCGCACTGATCACTGCCGCCGTTTTCCCTCATTTTGATCATGCGCTCCTGCGGCGAACAGCGGCTGCGCAAAATGGCCGGCAGGGCGATGAACCCCTTCCCCGCCCCTGGTCCCCATCCGTCTCCGATGCCGGAACCGACGCCATTTCCCCTGCCGGTGCCGCGTCCGCCGCCCACTCCGCTGCCCAGACCGCCGCCGCCCATCTGGACTGAGGTGATGGCAGGCATCTGAGCCATGGTGGACTGCACGTCCGGCAGCGTGTAATTCGAAACGGCCGTGGACGCGATCTTCATCTTGGGCTGCGAGTGGGTCACGGTCCGCTGCTTCTTCAAGGCGAGCTTCTCACCGCCTCCACCGCCGCCTCCACCGCCCGGAAGGAAATCAGGCGGAGGGTCCACTCGGGGAATCGCCTGCTGCCAGATGATCAACAGCGCCACGATGACGAAAATCGCGTGGATCATGAGACTGACGGTCAGCGATCCGCCGCCCATTTTGTGCCAGTAACCATCGCGCCGGGGATGTTCCTCCTCTTCCCGAACGATAATGATCTCGGTCGGATGCTCCTCCTCGCGCTTTGGGCTCTGGGGTTGATTCATAGAAAAAAAGTCTCTTCAGTATACGGATGTAACGCAGAAATTGCGACAACCATTAGGTTTCATTTCCGCCAGTTAAAATTCGGTTATTGTCCGACAGAGGTGGGAACTTTCAGCAGTCTAAAGACTACGCCTTTGCTGGACGCGCGGACGGAAACGGTGATGGAATCGCCTGTTTTGGCACCTTTGATATAGCTTACCGAAGCGGCGTCCAGCGCTTCTTTGCCGTCCGCCCCTTTTTTAAGAAGCGGCGTAATGGTGATCATCTGCCCCGCAAGTGCTTCCGGTTTGGGCGCTTTGTTCCTGGCCGAATCGGCTTTGGTGCTGGCAACCTTAACGCTCAATTCGGACTTGGTCGTGTCCACGGAGGCGACTGTACCGGTTACTTCGCCATAGAAAGAACGAGTGTCGGCCGGCAGCGAGGCTTCCGCTTTGTCTTTGTCCTTGTCCTTGGGTTCGATCTTCCTGGCACTTCCGGAGGCCGGCTTATCCTGGGCAGCCAACGGCGCGGCAACGAGACAAAACGCGAGAACGGTAAACGCCCGGCAAATCATGAAACGGTGACAGAGGAGGATTCGGGGGACGCTGGAGGAATTTGTAGCACCTTGAAGTTTGGAGGACAAGCTTGCAATGCAACCCGCTGCGCCTGCGGTATTCGGCTTTCTAAACAGGAGTGGCGTCCGGCCGTTCTGAGGGTCCTGAGAGCGCCCCTGTTCCGGTTTTCTGCTTTTCTGCCATCGTTTCGGCGGTGTAGTCTGTCCTGTCGTCCTGGTCCCTCCGCTCATGCCTCCTCCGTCTGCCATACGTCCCGCATCATGGCTGCCCGTTTTCGCGGCCTCCATTGCCGGCGGATGGATGTTGGGATATCACGCGCCGGAACCCCTGACACCTGCGGCACGTGCCTCGCGTTCCGGCTCTGCGGCGTCAACTTCACTTTCCGGCAAGACCGTGCAGGCGATTCCGGACACTCCGGCAAGCCGGTGGGTGACCCGCGTGAAGAAAGCCGGGCTCGCCGATTTCCCGGCTCTCTTCGCAGAAGTGGATGCCATTTTTCCGGAATACGAAGATCGCGAAACGGCGCTTCGGTTCCTGTTTGGTGAGTGGATCAACCGGGATGCGAAAGCAGCCGTCGCTTTTGCTGGGGAACAGGATGACCGGTATTACCTTCAATCCACAGTGATGGATCTCATGATGCGTGCCTGGCCGGAGAAGGCGGCGGAGATTCTTTTCAGCGGCGAAGATGGCATCCTGTCAGGCAATGGACCTGCTTTGCGGGATTTGGCCGTCCGCCACCCTGAAATTTATTTGAAGATGGATCCCGGGGGAAAACGGCGCATTGGAATGAAGCCATCCGTGCGATGACAGAGTTCGATCCTGCCGCCGCCGCCGTCGCATGGGCAAAGGGTGCCGCAGGACAAGCGGGAGATTACAGGAACAATCCGGCCTTCGATATCGCTCTTTGGTGGTCAAAGCGCGATCCCGCGGCGGCAAGGCGCTGGGCTGAAAGCCTGACCGATGAAGAGGCGCGTCAAAAAGCGCTTAATGGCTGGCTGGCCATGCTGGCGCACGCCGATCCCCGTGCGGCTCTCGACGAGTTGCCCAGGTGCGGGATCACTGTCACGGATGGCTCTTTCACCGTGCCGGGCAGCGGAGACGGGACTTACGCCTGCGACGCCCGCACGGAGATCGCGGGTCGTCTGGCGATCGCTGATTTCGCGAAGGCCATCGGCCATGCCCGGCGACTGGCGCTGCACTACCCCGTCTTCATCGAGGAGGCTGACATGAGCGAACCGGACCCGGCAGCATTGGAAAAGGTCCGTGAAATGATGACGAAGTACAAAGGCACCCGCCTGCCCGCGGAACCCGCGGCTCTGCTCGCGGAACTGAACTCCATGGCCCGCGTTCTCGCGCCTCAGACCACTGATAACACGTGGCCAAAGGAAATGGACGAGGCGTTTTTTCAGAATTCCGTGCCCTTGCTGTCCGCGGAGGACAGCCTAACGGCGGCCCGGATGCGGATGGCATCGGGGTATCCGAAGATGATCCGTTATTGAGCGTGCTGTTCCGCTGCGCAGCCAGGTCCGATCCCCCCGCTGCCAGCGTCGCTCTCAAGGAATTGCCGCCGGAAATGGGAAACGCCATGGTCGCCGGCATGGCGTGGGCGGTACCGGAGGATGACATGGAACACCGGTTGCAGCTGCTGCGTCAGATTCCTCCATCGCAGTGGAGAACGAATTCAGTGTCGCAGATGGCCGGGCATATGTCCGAATATGCTCCGGTTATTGCCGCCCTTCCGGCGGAAGACTGCGGCCCGGTGCGTGCGGCGTTTGCCCGGCAGTGGGCGGATGAAAATCCACGCGCTGCTGCGGCATGGGTGGCGACGCTGCCACCTTCCGCAGACGGGGCGGAAACGGGGGCTCTCGCCGCAGGATGGGCCGCCTATGACGACGCAGCGACTTCTGAATGGGTGGCCGGTCTCCCGCCCGGTGCTGCCCGCGACAGTGCCGCGGCTGCTCTTGTCAATGTCCTCATGAACTCCGACCCTGCCACAGCCTGGCAATGGATACACCTCATCGCCGGCAATGAAGTTCACCTGAAAATGCTCAAAACGCTGGCTCGCAGTTGGGACGAACCGCCGGTGGAGTTCCGCGAGGCCTGCGCTGCTAAAGGAATTGATATCGCAAAACTCCGCGCCACGTGGACGGATCCATTCAGTGCCCCCCCATGAATCGCACGACCGGTCTTGTGATTGCCACCTGCCTTTTTTGCGCCTCCGCAGTGACGGGGTGGCTTGTTAGCGCGTCTGCATCGGTTGCGCGGCGCGGACGGATTCCCGTGGCGTCGGCTGAACCAGGCCGGGCGGACGCGGTCACACCCGAAGCGCTCCTTTCCAAATTCGAGCGGCAGCTCACGGGACGTGGGAATGCTGTCGAGAGACCGTGGTCGGGTGAAGTATTTGAACGACTGTTTAAGGACAGCGAAAGCTGGAGGGACATTCGGGAGTACTCAGAGGGGTGGGTGAGGCATGATCCCGGCGCTGTCTTGGCGTGGGTTCAGGGCGGCAGGGAGAACGAAAAAGTGCGGCTTCTCTTTGAAGCCTGGGCGAAAATCGACCTTGAGACCGCACTCGCTACGGCTCCCCGCCTTTCCGCTCCGGAAACTCGCGGACAGGCATTGTTCAGTGCGCTGCAAGCGCTTTGGAGAATCGATCCCGCGCGGGCGCGTGCTGTGTTCAATCAATACGCGGGTGTGTTTTCCGAAACAGAGGAATACCGGTCATCCGCGAGAGGTGAAACCGCAGTCAAGGATTTGGAGTTTCTGAAGACCCTTCCGCCTGGGCCGGCAAGGGGCACTCTGCTGGTCAGCGTGATGGGAAACTTCATTCCTATCGACGACCATTCCCCGGCTGTTTCATTTTGGCAGGCTGCTCCGGAATCTCTCAAACGGGAACTGTTGGCCGCAGGCTTTTTGGACTTCGGCGGGACTGGACACTTCTCCGCGGTCAGGGTTTCTTTATTTCCGGAGGCGGAGGCACTTTTGCGGACCCGCGCGGAGTCGACAGGTGACGGCCGCGACGCCGCCAGTTTCCTGGACAAGTTCGCTGAAGCGTGGGCCGGACGGGACCTCCCGGCCGCTCTCAAATGGACCCAGGAATACATGCCCGGCATGCAAGGTGCGACAAGGGCCGCCGGGCTTTTCAGATACGCTGCGGCGTCTAACTTCGATCTGGCTCTGCGGACTTGGCAGTCTCTTCCCGACGGGACGCTCAAAGGCAAGGCGGTGGAATCTCTTCTCGAGGGCGCCCCTGCGGACCGTGAAGCGGAAGCCCGCCGCATTTTGGGTCCGCTTAACGCCCGCGGTCAGCCGCTGAAACATTGACACGCGTACCGAATTACCGGAAACTCCTGAGCCGGATTTCTTCGAGGATGGAAAAACTGCGAACCGTAGAAACGACCAAACTGGAATAACCAACATGAAAAGCCTGGCACTTATTCTGTTGCTCGCCTCGCTGTCATTTGCCGGAGAACGGTTTACCGGGGAATTCAAAGAGGTGCGGCTGACGGACGGAACGGTTCTTAAAGAGGTGGTGGTTACAAAGGTTCTGCCGACCATCCTTTATTTGACCCACAAGAACGGTATCACGAAGGTCCCAAAGGAGGAGCTTCCTGCGGACGTTATGGCGAAATACGCTGCCGCGTTTGAAGAAGCGGAGAAGGCGGCGGCGCAACGGAAAGAGAGGCTCGCGGCCGACGGATTAAAGGTGAAAGTGCTGGCCAAAGAGGGCGTCGGCTTTTTCCGCTACTTCCTCACGGGCTGCGACCTGACGGGCAAGGGGTGCACCGGCACTTTGTCGGTGAGCTATGCAACGAAGGACGCGCCTTTTGGTAGTGGAACGAAAGAGGCTGCATTCAAGGCCGGCCCGGACGGCGACGGCTTTGCCGCTTTCGATTGGGTTCCCGGGCCATCGGGGCCGTTACACAGGATGGGCGTGAGCAAAGTCCAGTGGACGCTGACGACTGACGATGGCCGGCGCTTCAGAGGTGTCGCGTCCGTTCCCTGGAACACAGAGGGAAGGGTACCGCCGGAAGATGTTATCAAGGAGGTGCGGCTGACGGACGGAACCGTTCTTGAAGAGGTGGGCTTGAGAAAGGTGACGGCGACCAGCCTTGATCTCGTCCACAAGAATGGCGTCGCGAGAATCCCAAAGGAGAAGCTTCCCGCGGACCTTCTGACCAAATACGCTGCCGCGTTTGAAGAGGCACAGAAAGAAGCGGCGGAGTGGGAGAGGGACAGGCCGCTGCGCGAACAGCACCGGGCACTGTCGGCGGTTTACAGCAAGAAAGGCGGCGGGGTGACGCTGTCGGAGGCGCTGGTAAAGGAACTGAACGAGCTGCTGGAAAGATGCCCGGAGGAGCCTGTGCAATACGACCCGAAAGGTGGATGCGTGTACTACGGTCTTCCGGAGAAGTGGATCAAATGCAACACAAACAAATCGTGGTACTCGATCGATATTAAGAACGAAAGTCTTGGGCGAAGGGTCGTTCCGGAGGAACTAAAACCCCGCGTCGAGGAATTCTGCCGCAAACTTGACCAGCACTGGAGCGCTTCCATCCACCCGGCGACCTCAAAGAAAAAGAAACGCAGGATTACACCTTCGTGATGGAAAGCGATCACGTTTGCGACGTTATCGTCGCGTCTAAAACGCCAGGGACAGAGAAAAAAAAACGCGAATTTCCAAATTCGCCCCGCCAACCCGGCTCTCCAACCGCCGGATGCGGAAAACCGCACTTCTGGTGGTCTGAAAATTCACTTCCCCTTCGCTTTCACTTTCAACCTCCCAAACCCTTCCGTCTCCTTTACCGTTACCGCCCCATCCTTTCCCCTTCTTTCCACGCGCGCTTGCAATTCCGGGTGGTGCTTGCGCATATACTCCATGCTTTTGTCCGGCCCCATCACGCAGAGCGCGGTGGAGAGCCAATCCGCAAGCGCCGCTGTCGGTGCCACCACCGTGGCTTGAGTGGACTCCTGCAATCCCAATCCCGTGTTTTTGTCGATGATGTGGCTGTAGCGGACGCCGTCGATTTCCACGAACTGGTTCAAATCACCCGAGGTGTCCACGCAGGCATTCTCTACACCCAGGATCACCGGTTCCGCGTCCTCCTCCCCGGTTTGCGCGATCTGCACATTCCAGCTCTCGCGCCCGGGTGGACGACCGCTGACGAGAGGACTTCCACAATCGATCAGCGCACTCGTAATCTTGAATTTTTCCTTCAGCACCTTCATCGCCTCATCCTGAGCAAAGCCTTTGGCGATCCCTCCCGCGTCCAGCTTCATGCCGGGTTTTTTCAAAAGCGCTGTTCCCGCCTTCGGATCGAGCACCAGCGACTCCCACCCCGTGGCCGTGACCGCCGCCTTCAAGTCCGCCGCCGCCGGCAGTTTTTTTGTCCTCCTCGCCGTCCGCCACAATTGAACACACGGGCCGATGGTAATGTCAAACACGCCGCCGCTTTCCGCGGCTGCCTGCTGCGAAAGCTCCAGAACCGTCATGAGGTCCCTTTTGATGGTTACGGCCCGTCCAGCACCGGCAGTCGCGGAAAGGCGGCTCAGTTCACTCTCCGGCAGATAGTCGCTCAATATCCCGTTGAGCTCTTCCACCCGCGCAAACGCCGCGTCCGCCGCCTCCTTCGCCGTCTTCCCGTCCGGCGCATACAACTTGATTGTCCACACCGTGCCCATCGCCGGGCGGCGAAAAGTGAAGTCACCGTCTGCAAAAGCAGTCAGCGGGAAGAGGAACGCGGAAATGAAAACCAGGAGGCGCATGGATACCCAAAGGCACAATTTGATCCGGCTTCGCCGGACTGCAGTCATGAATCACTCAGGTGTTTCTCGCAATCGTTCACGAACGCATCAACGAATGCCTGCATCGCCTTGTCCACGTCCTCCATATTTTCGAGTTCCCTGTCGAGAAGGTCGCCTGTGGTGACGAGGATGCGACCGGGCAACAGTTCAAAGCGAATGCGGCGCGGTTTTACGGTAGAGGGGAAGCTGCCCGACACCTGATTGAGCCCGAATCCCCGGCCGACTTCGTCCATGCCGCGCCAACTGTCCTGGACCCAGGGCGGGAGGTCGGCCACCTTCGCATCCCAGAGGGCGTCCAGCGCCTGTGTGAATTCGTTAGGGGTCATTGCGCCCGCCGGAATAAACCGTGTAAGGTGTTCGGAGAGGACATCATCATGCGTGGAGATGGTGGGGAGGTTGGATGCGGGAAATCAATCACGGGAGCCGGCCGGGCTGCGGGTAAACGGGGCCCTGGAACTGTGTCTGAACCGCGCCTGCTTTCATGGAGTCACGGGCTCGTTGAAGACCGGGCGCATAAAGCTGCGCTCGTAGCTGATAATGGACCTGTTAGCGCGCTCGAAAGCATACGCGGCGAGACAATCCTGATCGGTTTGGCTGCGGATGCGGTAATCCTCGTAAGCGGCGAGGGTGGGAAAACTGAATAAAGCGATCGCAATGTTATTCGCGCCTTCGTGCGGCAGGAAATAGCCGTGATGCTCGCCGCCGAAACGGGCGACCAGCGGAAGCCACTTCCGGGCGTATGCTTCGAACTCCGCGAGTTTGTGCGGGTCGATGACATAACGCAGATAACATGTAATCATATACCGGATGAAATGCTTCGCCTTCGCTTAATGCATGTTAGGTGGAGGGCATCAAGGGAAATATCGGATTCCGGCCCGCGGCCCTGCTGTCGAGTGCCGTGTTTAGCGCCATCCATCATTACTCGGCGTTTCAAACGGTGCTCACGTTTCTTTTCGGGCTCATGCTACCAGACCAGGCGCAGAATACGCACCAAAAAGAAAACCGCCCGGGACGTTCGCCATCCCGGACGGTTAGGGTCGGTTTAACCCATGGCAGAAAAGTCGCCGTCAGGCGTCGTGGCCGCCGTAGGTGCCGGCGGTAGTGGCCTGCCGAATGAAAGGAACGAGGATATAGCGGCCTGGATAGACATCATCCGAATCCCCCATGCGGTTGAGTCGGCGGATTTCGCGGTCGCTCGTGTTGAAGCGCTGCGCGATTTGCTCGATGTTCTCGCCGTCTTCGACGAGATAGCCCGTGCGCGTCCGTTCCACGGACACCGGTGCGTCGCCCGCGGTTTGCAGAGGATCGTGCCGCTGGGCAAGAACGCGTCCGTCCGCGCGCACCACCAGCGTTTTGGCCTCAGGCTGCTTGAGCGGCTGCCCGGGAATCATGAGCGACTGCCCGGCGCGCAGGCGGTGCGGATCGACGCCCGGATTGGCCTTTGCGAGTTGCGTCTGGGTCACCCCATAGGCGCGCCGGATGGAGGAAAACGTTTCCCCGCTTCCCACCACGTGGGTGGCAAGGCCGGTCTGCGCCGTCCTGGCGGGAGCGTCCTCCACTGCTGCCGGTCCACGATAGGCTTTGGCCTGCGCCGGTATCACCGGATTCTTTTCCACCGGAGCTGCAGTCTTCGTATTTTTCGGTGCGCTGGCGACGAGAGCTTTTTCTCCGGCTCCGCCGCTAATACGCAGCGTTTGCCCAGGGCGGATGGTGCTGGTGGCCGTGAGTTTGTTGAGCCGGAGAATCTCAGAAAGCGGCGTGCCCGTGCGGCGGGAAATGCGCGTCAGGGAGTCCCCGCTTTGGACAATGCAGGTGTCCTTCCGCGGCGGCGGACTCACATCCACCGTGGTGTTCACTGCTTCGCGCCTTCTCGCGTCGGTGACCAGCGGAAGTTGCTTTTTGACGGGAGGGGAGCTTGTGGCCACCGTCTTCTTCCGCGGTATTTCTTTCACCACGATCGCTTTAGGCGGGGCCTTTTGTCCTTTCGCCGAACCCGGAATCACGATCTGTTGGCCCTGAATGATGTGATTGGGATTGGAGATCCGGTTGGCCTTCAGCAACTCGCCCAATCCGATACCCTTTGCCCGGGCAATTTTGGCAAAGGTATCTCCTGCCTTTACCGCGTAAGTCCCCCCCGTTTCAGATTTTCCGGGTGCCCCCAGGACCGGGCTCAGGCAGGTGTGCGATGCAAGAACAGCAACCAACTTCCACAGGCGCGGATATTTCATATTGCCGAACATCTTAGCGAACCGTCGGATTTTTTCAAAAAGATTTTACCTTTCCCGGGAAAAGTTTTTAAAAACCTCCGTTTCCCGGTTCAAAACCCGCCCTCTTCCGGGTCGCGGCCAGTCGCCGGATTCCTTCAGGAGGCCTGATAATGAAGATTGCCGTCCCTTGCAAGGCAGACTATTTTAGCCTGAAAAGCCGTCCGCCTGCCTATGCCAATCAACGGAAAGCCCCCTTCGCCGTGCCGGTTCTTTTGGCTCCGTTACGCGGCCAGCCTGCTCATGGCTGGCGGGGCCTGCTTTTGTGCAGTGCGCGGACTCGACCGTCCTCCGGGGCATCCGCAGATGACGGCGGTCGCAGGCCAGCACTCCGGATCTGCACTCCCAACCACCGCCGCACCGGCGCCGCCGGAGATCGTCATCGACCCCGGCCACGGAGGCAACGATCCCGGCACGAGCGCACACGGGCAGGAGGAGAAAACCTGGACGCTGACCGTCGGCAGAGCGCTGGCCAAAGAACTCCGCGCCCGCGGCTGGCCGGTGGAACTCACCCGCGACAGCGACACCACCGTTCCGTTGCCGGAGCGCAGTATTTTCGCGAATCAAAAGCCCCGCCTGGCCTTCGTGAGTCTCCATTTCAACTCCGGCGGCCCGGAGGCGACCGGCATCGAATCCTACTACGCATGGCCCCGCCAGCCGGAAGCGCTCGCGCGTCTCAATACCCTCTGTGAGACGCCCGACGGCCAAAACCTCATCGATGACCGCAGCCGCCTCCTCGCGGAGGCCCTCCAGACTGCGGTATGCGCCGCCACCGGAGCCAAGAACCGCGGCATTCGCAACGATCCCGCCCTCTCGGTGACCAGTCGCACCGTTTGCCCCGCGGCCCTCGTGGAGCTTGGCTTCCTGACCAGCGCAACCGAGAGCCGCACCATTCAGTCCGAAGCCTATCGCGAAAAGATGGTTCGCGGGCTGGCCGACGCCCTCGAATCATGGCTGCGCGAAGCCGCCGCTCCCGGCTACGGGATTCGTTTTGAGCCCGCGGCCCCGGCAGAACCGGTCACCGCCGCGCGGCAGCCGGGGAAAGGTTCTTAGCAATCGGAAGCCTCTTCCCTTAACCGGCAAAAAGTTTGCCTTCCCGCAGCCACTCGGTCAGCAATTGCCGGAAGGCGGTCACCGGTGGCTCCTCCCTGCCCGCTTTGACCACGAGCACCAGCGGCACGTGCAGCGGCGGCGTCAGCGGCACCTGCGTCCATGAGACCGCCCGCTCGGCTTCGCCAATGCTTTCGGGAACGATGCCAATACCGCTGCCCGCCTCAACGTAGCGCAGGATCGTGCTGATGAGGCTGGGCGTTTGCACCAGTCGCGGAGTGAATCCCGCACGGCGGCAGCCGGCCAGAAATTCGTCGTGCGAACCCGCACCCTCACGACGAGCGAGGACGACCAGCGGTTGGCTCGCGAGCGCCTTCCATGGAATGGACTTGCGTCCCTGCCATTCATGGCCCCGCGGGATGGCCGCGCACAGGCGCTCTTTGCGCAGCGTCTGCGTTTCCATGCGCAGGGCGGCGTGCGCCAGCACTGGCCGGGTGAGCCCCATGTCCAGGCGGTCCTTTGCCACCATTTCCCACACCCGTTCAGGCGTGCGTTCCTCCAAATGAACGATCACACCCGGGCACCGCCGGGCATACTCCTCCAGCAACCTCCCCAGAAAGCGTTGCGTGGGCGGCCCGATGTAGCCGAGCCGCAGTTCCCCCTCCTGCCCCGCCGCCACGCGACGGACGCGGCGCAGAGCGTGATCCAGCCGCTCAAAAAGCAGCGCTGTTTCATCCAGCAGCACTTTCCCCGGCGGCGTCAGCGCCACGGACCGCTGCGTGCGCGCCACCAGTTCCGCGCCCATCTCCGTCTCCAGTTCCTTCAGCGCCCGGCTCAGCGCCGGCTGCACCACATTCAGCCTTTTCGCCGCGCGGGAAAAACTGAGTTCTTCCGCAATGGCCTGAAAATAGCGGAGGTGTCGCAGATCCATTTCGAACAGTAATACCGGCTCGCGATCAATCCCATAGCGAAAGTTTATTTTTGTTACAAGCAGGCTCTGCCACTATTTTAAGGACTTCGCCACCGTGACCAATCTCCAGCTCGCCCTCCACTTCTTCCTTCAGCTTGCGGTCATCCTGCTGGCCTGCCGGCTCGTGGGCACGCTCGCGGCCAAACTCGGGCAGCCGCAGGTGGTCGCGGAAATGGTCACCGGCATTCTGCTCGGCCCTTCCCTGCTTGGCCTTTTCTGGCCGGAGGCGCAGCAGTGGCTGTTCCCGTGGGATGCCAAAACGCGCGATACTCAAAGCTATCTCTACCCCATCGCTCAATTGGGCCTCGCGCTTTATATGTTCATCGTGGGTCTGGAATTCCGTGTGGATATTGTTAGGGAGCGCATGAAGAGTTCGCTCGCCGTTTCCCTCGCGGGCATGATCGCCCCGTTCGCGCTCGGGGCCATAACGGGATGGGTTCTCTTCCATCACACGAATCTCTTCCCCGCCACCACAACCCTCATGGAGGGCTCTATTTTCCTGGGCGCTTCGCTGTGCGTGACCGCCTTTCCCGTCCTCGCCCGGTTGATCGAACACAAGAAACTGACGGGCACCACGATGGGTGCCGTCTCTCTCGGCGCCGGCGCGGTGAATGACGCTGCGGCGTGGTGCCTCCTGGCATTCGTTCTCGCCAGCATGACCGGCGAATGGAACCAGGCGCTCATCAATATTGGCAGCGGACTCGCTTACGTCAGCGCCACCATCGTCCTCGTTCGCCCGCTGCTCCACCGGTTCCAGCACTTGTTTGTTAGGAATGACAAGCTCACAGAAAGCGGGCTCGTCTTCCTCCTTGTGCTCATGTGCCTTGGCGCGTGGTTCACTGATTACATCGGGCTGCACGCTGTTCTGGGCGCGTTTGTCATGGGCGTGGCGATCCCGCGCGGCGTCATCGTGCGCGACTTCATTCAGCGCATTCAACCCTTTACCGTCGCCCTGCTGCTCCCGCTCTTCTTCACGTATTCGGGCCTCAATACCAAAATGGGTCTGCTCGATTCCGGGTACCTCTGGCTCATGTGCGGCATCGTGCTGGTAGTCGCCATTCTTGGAAAAGGCGTCGCCTGCTGGCTCGCCGCCCGCGCCACCGGCATTTCCAACCGCGAAGCCCTCGGCATCGGCACGCTCATGAACGTGCGCGGTCTCATGGAACTGATCATGCTCAATATCGGCCTCGAACGCGGCATCATTTCCGAGGGCCTCTTCGCCATCCTCGTTATCATGGCCGTCGTCACCACGGTGATGGCCTCTCCCATCTTCGATGTCCTCGCCGGCCGCATTGCCGCGGCTCCGGCCTCAGAGCCCGCCGAGGCCGATCCCGCAGAATCCTGACAAAAGTTCACTCCATCTCACGACCATGAAAAAAGATTACGATGCCATTCTCATCGGCGGCGGCCCTGCCGGCTCCACCGCCTCCGCCATCCTCGCTGAATACGGCCACAAGGTCCTCGTCCTCGAACGCGAAAAATTCCCCCGCTATCATATCGGCGAGTCGCTCATCCCTTTCACCTTCGGTCCGCTGGAGCGCATCGGCATGATTCCCAAAATGCGGAAGTCGGCTTTCGTCAAAAAATACAGCGTCACCTTCGTGTCGCCGGACGGAAAGCGCTCTCAGCCGTTCTACTTCTTCACCCGCTACGACAGGGAGACAGTTGCCCAAACATGGCAGGTGTTGCGCTCGGAATTCGACCAGCTCCTGCTCGACAATGCCCGCGAGAAAGGCGCGGAGGTTCGCGAGGAAACCACCGTCAACCGCCTCCTCTACAATGGCGATACGGTCATCGGCGTCGAAGCCACGGACAAGAACGGCAAGACTTACGAAGTGCACGCCCCCATCACGCTCGACTGCTCCGGCAAGGAAGCCTTCACGTCCAACAAACTCGGCTGGCGCATGCGCGATCCTTACCTTAACAAGATCGCCGTCTGGACCTACTACAAAGGCGCGAAACGCGGCGAAGGCATTGATGAAGGCGACACCACCGTGGCCTACGTGCCGGAGAAAGGCTGGTTCTGGTACATTCCTCAGCACAACGACATGGTGAGTGTCGGTGTCGTGGCCGAAGGCAAATACCTAACGCGCGACGGCGTGCGTGATCCGAAGGACATCTTCCATCGCGAGGTGGAGGAAAACCTCTGGATCAAAGACCACCTTTCCCACGGCAAGGGCGTCGGCCAATACTGGCTCACGAGCGAATACAGCCGCCACTCGCGCTACTGCGCCTCGCCTGGTCTCGTGCTCGTCGGCGACGCCTTCGCCTTCCTCGATCCCGTCTTCAGCAGCGGCGTCATGCTCGCGCTGAAATGCGGCCACCTCGTCGGCGAAACGATCCACGAAGGCCTCCTCGCCAACGACCTCTCCCCCGCCCGCTTCACCAAATACGGCCAGCAGGTGCGCGAAGGCGTCGAGAACATGCGCAAGCTCGTTTACGCCTTCTACGATCCCAAATTCTCGTTCCGCGAAACCATCAAGGCCCATCCTGAATCCGCCGGTCTTATCACCGACTGCCTGTCAGGTGACGTGAACCGCGACTACACGCAGCTCTGGGACTGGATTCGCGAAACCGTTCCTCTTCCCGACGATCTTCCCTACGGCGAACCTTTGCTCGAAAAGGAACTGGCGGCCTGATCCCCTAACATCATTCGCCCGCGGCCATCACAGACGGGATGATCCACGCCGCCGCCCCCGCGACGAGCAGCCACATCAATATTTGATAGATCTGCCACGTCCAGCGCGGTGCCCCGCGCATCCGCGCCAGCGTCATCAGCCCTTCCGCGCCACGGACAAGGGTGAACATCAGCGGCAAAAACAGCACGGCGATCCCGGCATGAAGCCACACTGGCTCGCCAATCACGGGAGGCGCCATCCATCCATGCCACGCGCCGTATCCCGCAGTGGCCACCGCCGTAAAGAAGGCCCCTGACCACACTCCATCCGGCAGTTCCAGGCCTTCGCGGTCCACCTTCTTCCGGCGTGAGAGAGCCACAATACACGCACCGGCGAGGATCACGATTCCACCCAGCGGATAAACACCGGGCATTGTTAGAACTCCCTGCCACCGGGGCGCAGTGCCGTCCTGCAGTGGCACGGTGAGGGATCGCCACACCCGCGACCATCCGTTGACCAGCCGCTCCTGCATCTGCTCCGGTGAGTGCGTGCGCTGATAGTTTGCAAATGAAGGCCTCTCACTTTCAGGAATCTCGCTCAACTCCTGCTTCCCTGGATGCGCCCGGGCCCATTTCAGCAGCGCACCCCGGTCTGTGGTATCAAGCCACATCCACTGCTGCTGGTAAGAGAAGAACGGTTTTCCCCAGCGATCCATCGCGGCGCCGCAGCGCGGCCCGCACACCGCCAGCCACCCAATCGCCATCGCCACAAGGCCTACAAAGTGATTCCGGCTCGTCCATGTTTCTTCGACACGCGCTTCGCCCCGGCGCAGAATCTCCCCCAGCCACCGGAGCGACGCCGCAATAAACCACGCCGCCATCAGAATCCATGTGTTCGTCTCAGTGAGCCATGCCACTCCGGTCAGAACTCCGAAAGCGCCGTGCAGCCACACGCTGTTTTTCCGCAGCAGCCGCAGGGCACACAGCCAGCACAGAAAGAACAGAAGATAGTAAAGAAGATCCTGACGAAACATCACCGACGCCGGCAGGAGCGTCATAAATGCCGCGGGCAAAAGCATCAGCATCACTGCAGGCGGACTCAAATATCCCGCCGCCAGAAATCCCGCGAGGCTCAGAAAGAAGGCCGCCATCCACACATGCATCCACTTTCCGCGGCGCAGCAGCCCGTAATCCTCCGCCATTTCCGCACTTTCCTGAAACGGATGCTCCTCCGCGACCAGACGGGATACGGCCCACGGCCAGAACGGTCCGGTTTCCCCATCCGTGTAATGCGGCAGCCAGCGATTGAAATTATCCGTCACTCCCAGTTCCGGGTCAGCCTGTTGCAGAGCGTGCGCTCTCAGCGCGAGGTTGATCCGGTATTTTTCATCCGGGCTCATCGGGACTCCCGTGAACGCTTTCTCCTTTACCGGAGCAGGACTGATTTTGTTGATCACCCTTCCCGCCTGAGAAACGAATCCGAAAAGCATCAGCGCCAGAAGTCCCATCGTGAGCCAAAACGAACCCCATCCGGGACCGGGCGGCACAATCGTCAGCCCCGGATCATTCATCAGCTCCTTATGGCGGCGGGGCGAAAAAGACACGCGCCCTCAATGTTAGTGATAACGGACAGGATTCAACCAGGATGTTGCGGACGCCCGCACGCCGCGAGCCAACACTAATAATTGTTAGCCCCCCCTTGCAGCAAGCCCGGAATGCCGGAGGCGTGTGGAACGCAGGCAACCCGCCCTTCGCAAGGGCGCGCCTTTCTTCAGCCGCGTAGCGGCGAAAGAATCCCGGCACCGGCCCAACCCTGCTCCTTGCGCTCCAAAAAAACTCTACCCCACCACCTCCCTTCCAAACCCGGTTAATCCCGGTTGCCGGACACGTTCTCCGGCGGGAAATGCTCCCGATGAAACATGCGCCTATCAAACCGGGACTTTTCCAGAACAACCGTGAACGCCTGCGCGGAATGCTTCCCGAGCGCTCCCTGGTGATCGTCAATGCCAACGACATACCCCCCACGAATGCCGACGGCACCATGATCCCGGTGGCCAATGCCGACCTCTTTTATCTGACCGGCGTCATGCAGGAGGAGTCCATCCTCGTCATCTGCCCGGACGCGCATGAGGAAAAACACCGCGAGATGCTTTTCGTCCGCGAGACTAACGACCACATCGTCGTTTGGGAGGGGCACAAACTCACCAAAGAGCAGGCGCGCGAAGTTTCCGGCATCAAACACATCCATTGGCTGCAGGAGTTTCCCGTGCTCATGCGCCGGCTCATGATCGAGTCGGAGCATGTCTTCCTCAATTCCAACGAGCACCCCCGCGCCGACATCGTCGTGGAAACCCGCGAAAACCGCTTCGTGCGCGACACCATCAAAGCATGGCCGCTGCATACTTATCACCGGCTCGCCCGGCTCATGCACGAATTGCGTGTCGTCAAATCCGAACAGGAAATCGCCCTCCTCAAGGAAGCGTGTGCCATCACCCGCGATGGCTTCCTGCGCGTTCTGAAGCTCGTGCAGCCAGGTGTTAGCGAATGCGATGTGGAGGCCGAGTTCGCCCACGAATTCATCCGCCGCCGCGGACGTTTTGCCTACAATCCCATCATCGCCGCCGGAAAAAACTGCAATGTTCTGCACTACAACGACAATGACCAGGTCTGCAAAAAGGGCGACCTCCTCCTCCTCGACGTCGCCGCCAGCTACGCGAACTACAACGCAGACTTGACCCGCACCATTCCGGTCAGCGGCAAATTCACCAAACGTCAAAAAGACGTCTATAACGCCGTCCTCCGCGTCATGCGCGGCAGCATCGAAGGCCTCAAACCCGGCAAGCTTCCGCGCGACTGGCAAAAGGAAGCCGAAGCCATGATGCAGGAGGAACTCGTCAAACTCGGCCTCCTCACCACCAAAGACATCCGCGCCGCCGAGAAGAAAGACCCTGACAAACCTGCTCTGAAGAAATACTTCATGCACGGCGTCGGTCATCCGCTCGGTCTCGACGTGCACGATGTCTTCGCCATCGGTCATCCCTTCGCCGCCGGCTGGGTCATGACCGTGGAGCCAGGCATCTATCTGCCGGATGAAGGATTCGGTGTGCGCCTCGAAAATGACGTCCTGATCACCGCCGACGGATATATCGATCTGATGGCGGATATTCCAGTGGAGGCGGCGGAGATTGAGTCGCTGATGAAGCGGTAACCGGCGTTCGCCAAAGCCCTGTCATTTCTTGAGCCGCTGCACCGCCGCGTCCAGCACCGTATCGCTTTTGCCGAAATAATCCTGCGGCGTGGCTTCCATGACGATGTCCGGCGAAATGCCCACCCCATCGTAAAGCTGGCCATTGCCGCGGTATTTGGCGGACCAGCAGAGGACCACGCCGAGCCCGGTATTCGGCAGCCGGTAGCTTTCCATCTTGCCGTTCCCGCCGCCGGTGGCGGCTCCCATTTGTGTAGTGTTAGGGTGATCCTCGAATGCTCCCACAAAAATGTCGCCCGCGCTGAAGGTGCTGCTGTCCTGCAGGACGATGAGCGGCTTGTCGTAATAATAAGCGTCCGGATTGAGCTTCGAGTCGAGCCCCATCACATGCCACTCACTGAATTTCCCTGCGGGCGGAGTCCACGCGGGATGGAATTGTTTGATAAACGCCGCCGCCCCCGCGCGATCCTCGTCTGTTTTCCAATACGTCGAGCCCGCGCTCTGCCCGGACATGCTGGAGCCCGCGAACCCGCCGGGCACCGCGCACGGCATCGCCAGCGGCAGGCGATAAGACGTGGCCTCCACAAATCGCATTGGCGCTCCGGGTTTCATAAAATACGGAAAGAGCGTGTGCAGGATATTCTTGGTGCCGCCGGTATTGCCGCGCACATCGAGAATGAGTCCCTTTGTGCCACGAAACTTCGACATCCAGTTGTCCAATTCCGACAGAACGTTTCCGCTGCTCGTCATCCGCGAAAGGCGGAGGTACCCAATGTCATCGATGATCCGCGAATCGCCGCGCGGAAAATCCGGACGCCTCGCGGGGCGCGCCTGAATCTCCACCTTCATCTCCGCGGTGTCCTTGCGGTCTTCTGATTCGAGTTTGAGCGCGATGGATTTTTCCTGCGGCAGACCCAGCTCCCCGCGCAGGTAAGTAACATAAGCCATCATCTCCAGGGAACCCCGCAGGTGCCACTGCGGCGAGCCCTTCACTACAAGGTATCCGGCGGCCTGCATCCAGTCCGCAATCGGCCGCCCATCGATGGCAGTAACGTAAGGATGCTTCGGATCAAGAAATCCCTCCCCGGACGGCGCCACGAGATAGACCCGTCCGCGATCACTCGCCGCGATATAAGGCGCAAAACCACCGGGCAGGAGTGAGGATCTGCCCAAAAATACGCTGGCATGGCCATCACCGAAAAGACTGATGAGTTTAGTGAGGCAAATCCCAAACGTGTTCACCGGCATTTCGTCATCGAGTGAAATCCGGATGGCATCGAGCGCGCCGCGGTAGTCCACCTTCCGTAACTCAAGGTATGCGAAACACTTTGTCAGGACGTGCTCAAGGTAGTCAAGGTCCGCCTCCAACGCCTTGCGCGGGTATTTCTTCGATGTGTCGCCAATCTTTGGCTTGGAAACGAGAAACGCGAACTCTTTGGCGACCGTTTTCGGGCGCTCCCGGGCAATGTCTTTATCATCAAAGAGGACACCGGCCGCAACATTAGCCCTAACAAACGCATACGCCACCTCCGAATCCCGTGGCGCAGCCTTGAGCGCCTTCTCCGCATACGGCAGCCCCTCCTTCCACCGATTGAGCCCGTTGCCATAAACCTGAAAAGCCAGCAGCGCCATTCCGCGGGCATACCCCTTATCCTCCGGCTTTATCTGTTTCAGCAGCTCCGCCGCCTCCTTATATTCGCCTCGCCGCGCCGCCGCCACCCCTGCACCATAGAAATCCCGCGTCTCTGCCCCTTTGCCGGGAGCCTCCTCTTGTGCCGAA
This sequence comes from Verrucomicrobiales bacterium, assembly GCA_035550135.1. Taxonomy (GTDB): domain Bacteria; phylum Verrucomicrobiota; class Verrucomicrobiia; order Verrucomicrobiales; family V1-33; genus V1-33. The sequence goes on along the minus strand of DASZQB010000097.1, from coordinate 181,880 downwards.
GCCGGAAGCACAGCCGCGAGCGCCAGCAGGAGCGCAGTGCCGCGAAGGAAGAGAGAACGAAAGAGCGGGATCATATCAACGGGGCCGGAGGGCCGGGGCAGCAATGGTGCAGAAAAACACTCCTGGCAACTGCTCGGGAGAAACGGGGGTGTCAGGCGTTAATCCGGTCACGCGACAGCCATCCAGTGCCGGGATTGCCGGCGCAGGCGCATCGCTGAAACCCAAAACATTTATAAGAATGATTGTCCTTTCCGGCCGGAAGCCATCCGGTGCGCAAACGGATTCCCCTGGCATAGCGCGCTTTGCAATGCACCATCCGCCTCAACCAAACCATCCCGCATGTCTTGCGCATCATACGCCATGTTTGCTTTACGGAGAGCTTTGCGGCTGGGAATTTATGGCCTTGCCGTTCTCTGGTCGGCCTTCGCACGTGCGCAGGATTCTCCGGTCATTTCCGCTCCGGCGCAGAGGATTATTGCCAAACACATCGCCGCGCTCGGCGGGCGCGACGTCATCCTCCGGCACCGAAACCGCCAAACGAGCGGAAGCTTTTATGTCCGGGAACAGGGATTGCGTGGACAGTTTGAGCAGCTTGGCGCGGCACCGGACAAGTTACTCACGCGGATGCAGATCGAAGGTTATGGTCAGGTGATTCGTTGCTTCGACGGTGCATCAGGGTGGCAGCTTGAACCTAACGGAGGCACCCCCCGGCGGATGGCCGGCGATGAACTCACGCGGATTCGCGGGGAAGCCGTATTCGATCAGCTTTACGCGGGCGAAAACCTTCAATCCATTGTGGAAGACGGCCAGGTCCAGTTCGCGGGCCGCTTGTGCGATAGAGTGAAAATCGTTGACCGGTCGGAAAAAAAATGGAGCGAGCATTTCGATTCGGAGACCGGACTCCTCACCGGGCGGATCGAGGGAGACGGGGATTCCGCGATAACGACGATCTATGACGAATACAGGACATTCGACGGGTTGAGCCTTCCCACGCACATTTTGAAACGGGCGCGGGACGACGTCCGGGAGGAGGTGTACATCACGTCCGTTAGGTTTGATCCGGTTCCCGAATCAACTTTCGACATAAAACGCTACGCGGAACCACCGAAACTCCCTCCAGGATTCACGCCGCGAAAGAATGGCTCCGCCGCGGCGGACGAAGTTGACCGGTACGTGCTGGATCAGATGGCTTTGCACTGTACTCCGGCCTTGTCGCTGGCCGTGATCCATAACGGGCAACTGGTAAAGACAGGGGGATACGGCGTGGCGAATCTGGAGTCGGAGGCGGCGGCCAGCGACGCGACCGTTTACCAGCTCGCCTCCATCACCAAGGTCTTTACGGCCACGGCTGTTATGATGCTGGCGGATGCAGGGAAGATTGATTTGGACGCCAAGTTATCCACTTATCTTCCCGGGACACCGGAGGCATGGCGGCAAATCACCATTCGCCATCTTCTCCGCCACACTTCAGGCCTCGTTCAGTCAGTGGTCTGGGGTGCGGCGGTGCGGCAAATGAGCGACGACGAGTTTCTGGCTGCGGCTGTCAAAACCCGCCTCCGTTTTGCACCCGGCGAAGGCTGGTCTTATAGCAATATCGGCTATCAGCTTTTGGGCCTCGTGATTCAACGCGTATCCGGCCAGCCATGGAACGAGTTCCTCCGCGAGCGCATATTCGAACCGGCGGGCATGTCCAGCACAAGGCTGCAAACGCTTGAAACAATCGTGCCGCATCGCGCCGCCGGCTACCGCCTCGGAGACGATCGCCAGTTGGTAAACGGCTATCATGACCCGCAGCTTTCCTCGGCCGGAGGACTCCTTTCGACCGTCACCGATCTGGCGAAGTTTGATCAGGTCTTGCGTGAGGAGAAGCTTCTCAGCCAGGCCCGCTTGCGCGAAATGTGGGACGCCGTCTCCCTGCCCAATGGATCGAACCCCGGCTACGGAGCCGGCTGGTTTGTCACCGGCCTTCCTGGCGGACGGAAGTTAACCTATCATGGCGGTGACACCCCCAGCGGTTACTCGGGAGAAATACTGCGCTATATCGACGACAAGCTGACGGTCATCGTCCTCACCAACCGCGTAGGCTCCAGGCCGATGGATATCGCGGCCGGAATCGCAAACATTTATCTGAGCAGACCCAGGTAACCGAACGGGGTTGGTCGAAATCCTATCGTTACCAAACGGAACGTAACGATACACCGGGAAAATGCTGTAAATCGAACAGCAAAATGGACCTTTCAAGCCCGCTCAAATGGCTTTCGGCCGTCCCATGCATGGAATTTCGAACTGCGCCGGCATTCTTTCTCCTCGATTTCCCGGTTCGGGCAAGACGACCCGCCATTTCGGAAATCATTATCTGTTAGCATTTGACATTTTTTCGTTTAATCACCTGAGTGATGTTCGCCCGGGGCTCTGTAGCAAGACTTACCCCGCCGGCACCGCAGCGCCTTCGGCCCGTCTCCGGCTTACCGAATCGCGCCGCGTTCACATATCGGGAAAACGGACCGCGGATTTTCCAATCCGCCCCGTCAACCCGAGCCCTCGTAATGACGAAACTTATCGCACCGGAGCGAAATGAATCAATTCCCGCTCCCCGGCAGCGCATTGCCAAATCCTACTCATACTCCCACTCTTACTCATACTCTTACTCATACTCCCTATCACCCCCCGAAAAACCAAACCACCTCAAACCAAATCACCCCGCAGTTCCATCTATAGGCCCCATTAGCCCTATTCGGCCTATTGGTCCCTTCCAGTCATCTTTCCCCTTCACAGCACAGCCCCGACACCGCCCCCAAAATCCGACCAGATCAAACCACCTCCGACCAAATCAAACCAATGAAATTTCCTGCCATCCGGCCTGCATCCTCACAATCGCCCATTTCAAAAAAACATCATATCCATACACTCTCGATCCCAAAATTCCAAAAAATCACACACCGCCACCCGCCGAATCAGGCTTTATCAAGCTAAATCAAACCACTTTTTTCTTCCTGCCTTGATAAATGTCTAAAAACTTCCATCGCCGGTCGATCTCAGCGCCCTCGCAAAGCCGCTCACATCACCGCCACCTTCCCATCCACCGTCTTGGTGAACGCATGAAGTTGCTGCCCGTTCGCATCAAGGTGACGGAGAAGGAAACGCTGGTCATTCACCTGCAAGTGGCTGAAACCGTACACCGCTTTCGCAAACGGAATGCTGCGGCTGCTTTTATCCTTGATGCCCGTCAGGCGGGCCCCGCCCGCGCCGGAGACGACATAGGAAGTCTTGCGGCCTTCGAGCTCAAGGTGCTGGAGGTCGTGATCATGGCCGCAGAGGTAGAGGTCAACGTTATGCTCCTGGAAAATCGGAGCCCACTTTTCGACCAGAGGTTTGGTGTCGCCGACGACGCTGTTGGTGTAAACCGGATGATGACCCGCGCAGATCACAAAGGGTGCCTTGCGGGGTTTGGCGAGTTCGGACTTCAGCCAGGCGTGCTGGGTTTTTTCCTCCTCTTCGGAGAGCCACCACGGTTTGCGTTTGCCGGCGAGGCTCTTATGCGCGGGCTCATTGATAACGCGCCAGTTGGTATCGAGCACGAGCAGAGTCACGAGCGGTTTCGCCACCGGCCAATCCACGCGGTACCATTTGGCAGGCATTTTCCAGCGGGTGCCGGGCTTTTTGGCGTAATTGAGCTGGGCGAGATCGCCATCGACGGTATCGGCGTAGTCGTGGTTTCCGAGCATCGACCAGCAGGGGCCGGGGAAGGCGGAGGCCGGATACATGTCCTCGAATCCCGTCTTCCAGAGCGGGGAGTTTTCGAGGCCTTTGAGCTCCTGATAAAAGTTGTCGCCGAGGAACCAGAGTCCCTCTGTTTTGAGACTGCGGCTCTGCGCATAGCGGATCATGCCCGCAGCGACCGCCTCCTGGGATTTGTCGAGGCTTCCCGTGTCTCCAACGATGAGGAAGTGCCGGTCAGACGGCGAGTCGCCCTCGGCAGCAAAAGACCGGCGCGGCGTGAGATTCAGGCCGAGCACGGCGCTGGAACAGAAAAGCGTCTTGAGCGCCCGGCGGCGAGTCATGTCGGACATGGGTGCAGGAGTAAGCGGGTTCGGATGCGGAGAACGGGAGGGACCAGGGTTTCCCGCCGCAGGATTCGGTCAATGGAACCGCTGTGCAATCGAATCGGCAGCGGTCGTTGCGGATGGGGCATGCAGGCAGGATCGCTCCGCGCAACGATCCGGAAGATAGTTAGTCACATTGGAGGCGGACGGCTGTATCCAAAGATGGAGCTCTCTGCCTCGCAAACGCGCAAACCGGCCGGCGAGTCCGCCAGCCCGCACAAACACCTAAAAACGATATCCCTATGCCATTCACACCACCACCGGCCTCTGCCGGACAATGCAGCGGCGTCCCGTTCAACAAGGCCACCAATGTCGCCGCCGCGAACAAGGCGGCATTTGACGCGTTTGATCAAACGCCGGCGGGCAGAAACGATCCCAGCAAGTGCAAGGCCCTGCTGAAGTTCCCGGACAACAAGGCCATTTTCTGGAGTGCGAAGATGGCGATCGATGCCGACGGCCCCGCTGCCGGACCGGGCCGGCCGACCGGCTCCCAGTTGGATCCGGGCTCCGGACAGGACGATACGTCGCTGCATTTCTCCAACGGCAAAGGGATGCCGAGCGAAGTGATCCCCTACATCGTGCTGCCTGGCGGAACCTTTCGCGCCAATACGGGCCTTGCGCTCGGCGACGTGGCGGTGGTGATTTTCAAAGACAAGATCACCGCGGCCATCTGCGCGGACATGGGACCGACGAAGAAAATCGGTGAAGGGTCGATCCGCGTGCATGAGGCATTCCACCCCCCGGCTCCCGATCCCTGCGTCCGCGGCGCGGATGGGTTTTGCCGGCGCATTCACAATGTCAGCATCGATGAGGATGTGCTCTACTTTGTCTTTCCCGGCTCGGCCCTCGGCGGGGATCTGAATGTGTCCACTCTGGAGGCACGGGTTAAAGCGAGCGCTTTCGCACTCTACAACAGCCTCCGTGGTGTAAGTTAAGGTGCCTGAAATCCCCCCCCGTCACAGACCCTCCGCATTCTGCAATTCGGTGAACGGCAGCCCGTGCGCTTCACCAACGGGGCGGCATGTAAGGGTGCCGCCGTGGCAGTTGATGCCGTCGAGGAGTTCGGGCTTCAGGCGGCAGGCTTCGGCGAGGCCGTGGTCGGCGAGGAGGCCGAGGTAGCGGTGGGTCACATTGGTCAGGGCCATGGTGGCGGTGCGGGAATAGGCGCCAGGCATGTTCGCGACGCAGTAGTGAATGACCCCCTCTTCAACATAGGTGGGCTGGTTGTGTGTGGTGGGACGCGTAGTTTCCGCGCAGCCGCCCTGGTCCACGGCAATGTCCACGAGCACGCTGCCTTCGGGCATCTTCTTGAGCATCTCGCGGGTAATGAGTTTCGGCGCTTTGGCACCCGGCACGAGCACGGCCCCAATGACGAGGTCCACCCGCGGGAGGAGATCAAGGAGGCTCGACTGGCTGGAATAAAGCGTGTGCGCGGTGTGCATGGTGATGTCGAGATAGCGCATGCGCTCGACATCGACTTCAAGAATGGTGACATCGGCACCCATGCCGGTGGCAATGCGCGCAGCATTCACCCCCGCGGTGCCTCCGCCAATGACGACGACTTTTCCGGGCAGCACGCCAGGCACGCCGCTCATGAGGACGCCCCGCCCGCCCTGATGCCGGGCAAGGTGATAGGCTCCCACCATCACGGACATACTGCCGGCGATCTCGCTCATGGGTTCAAGCAGCGGGAGCCGCTTGTTCACCTCCACGGTTTCGTAGGCGATGGCGGTGCACTTGCTGGCGAGGAGGCCTTCCGTGAGTTCCTTCGAGGCGGCGAGGTGGAGGTAGGTGAAGAGAATCTGCCCCTCGCGGAGCATATCGATCTCGGATTTTTGGGGCTCCTTGACCTTCACAATGATATCCGCCCGGGCGAAGATTTCGGCCGGAGTGGCGACAATCTCGCAGCCGGCACTGCGGTATTCCTCCGTGAGAAATCCGGAACCGGCGCCGGCGTCGTTTTCCACAAGCACGGTGTGGCCGTTGTGGATCAGTTGCCATGCGGCCGAAGGGGTCAGCGCGACACGGTTTTCCTGAGCCTTAATCTCTTTGGGGACGCCGATGATCGATTTCTTCATGCGCCCGGAAAAGAGCGCGGGGACGCGGCAGGGAAAGCGAAAGATACCCGCCATTCTGGCCCAAACTACTCGAACGGCATAGGGGAAAGCCTGAGGCGTGCCATTCGCAGTGATGAGAATGTGACGAAATCGTCACGCTCGCCAGGGGCTCCAAGTGAGGAAAAACCTTGCCCCGGAGCCCCGGATTTCCTTAAATGCCCAGCGTCTGCTTCACCGCAGACAAAATGGGGGTTGAATAAGGCGGTTCGGTTGGGTCCAACATTTCGCGGGAAACTTAGGGGGGATTCCGCAAAACATTGCCAGCCGAACCGCCACGGATCCCGCAAGCGGGGAAGCACCAAACATCAAACCCAAGCGTGCGCCCGGGAACGGGAAACTGGTAAGTTCACAAATCGAGAGGCCAGGGGGAAGGGCACGGTCTTCCAGCAGCGCGGCAGGTTTCGTGGACCATCCGCTGGAGTTGCAGAAAGCGGCGGTACTTTTCCTCCACCGGCAGGCTGGCGAGCCAACTCCTCCGGCGGGCCTTGGCGGCAAAGATCTTACCGGCAAGGTCCGCCGGTGAGGACGCTGTTAGCAGTCCGGATTCGTTGTCTTCCATGCAGTGATGAGGTTATGACGGTGCAATATCGCACTAAGGAGCGCTTCATCAATCGAGGCATTTCCTGTGAGCATGGCGAGGTGCTGGCGATCTTTGGGCCGGCCCGTTTGCACCATGATGGCTATAAGGTATTCCAACCGCAGCACACGCACCGGCACCCCCTCAAAGCTCTTCTCCTCCGCCTGATTCAATGCCTCCTCCACCAGAGGATTGTAGGCCGGAATAAACCGGACCGGCACACCGCCGATGACGACCGCCTCCGCTTCCGATTGTCAGCCCCGGTCCCGCAGAGCGGCATAGACCGGTTCCAACGAAATCAGCGGACTCTGGCCGGGTAGCACACAGAAGATGTCGAGGTCAAATGTAGCTACCGGTTCCTCGTGGAACAAAAATGCCATCGCTCCACCAATGGCCGGATTGCGAATGAGACCTTCGCGCTCAGCTCGTTGATCGTCTGCAGCGCAAGTTTCATGAACGGAACGATTCCCGCCGGCCAAAGCGGTTAATGCCCAAGATAAGCGGCCCGCACCTGGGGGTCGGCTTTGAGTTGGGCGGAGGGGCCTTCGAGAATCACCTTCCCCGTTTCAATAACGTAACCATAACTGGAGACGTCGAGGGCGAGGTTTGCATTTTGCTCGACGAGCAAAATAGTGAGGCCCTGGGTCCGATTGATCTCGACGATCTTTTCAAAAATGGTTTTCACCAACAGCGGGGCAATGCCGAGCGAGGGCTCGTCGAGCATGAGGAACTTCGGTTTGCTCATGAGAGCGCGGCCGATGGCAAGCATCTGCTGCTCGCCGCCGGAAAGAGTGCCAGCGGACTGGTCCTTGCGCTCAAGGAGGCGGGGAAAAACGTGGAAGACATATTCCATTTGTCCGGCGATCCACGCCTTGTCCCGCTGGAGAAAGGCACCCATCTTGAGGTTTTCGTGGACGGTAAGGTTGGCGAAAACCATACGGCCCTCCGGCACATGACAGAGACCGCGGCCAACGATGATGTGGGGAGCAACGCGGGCAATTTCCTCGCCGGCATAACGGATGCTGCCGGTCGATTTTACGAGCCCGGAAATGGCTCGAAGCGTAGTGCTCTTCCCTGCCCCGTTGGCACCGATAAGCGTGACGATACTGCCGTCCGGGACGGCGAGAGAGACATCGTGCAGAGCAATGATGCAGCCGTAGGAGACGGAAAGATTTTCAATCTTAAGCACCGGCGGCCTCCTTTCCGGTGTCAACGGGCACCCCCAAATACGCCTCGATGACCTTGGGATCGTTCTGCACCTGGTCGGGAGTGCCTTCGGCAATCTTGCGCCCGTATTCCAGAACGACGATGCGCTGACAGATACCCATCACGACCTTCATGTCGTGCTCCACGAGCAGAACGCTGATCTTATAGCGGTCCTTGATGAACTGAATGAGTCGCATGAGTTCCACTTTTTCCGTGGGGTTCATGCCGGCGGCGGGCTCATCGAGGAGAAGAAGCTTGGGTTTGGTAGCGAGGGCGCGGACAATCTCCAGACGGCGCTGGTCGCCGTAGGGAAGGCATTTCGAGTTCTCATCCCGCATGGGTCCCAGTTCGAAAATGTCCAGGAGTTCCATCACGTGCTTTTCCACATCGGCTTCGCCGGTGCGGAAGTGCTCGCCGCGCCAGAGGGCATCAATGACGCCGCGCGAGCGGTGCAACTGCGTCGCCGCGCGGATGTTGTCGAACACGCTCATGGAACCGAAGAGCCGGATGTTCTGAAACGTGCGGGCGATTCCCAGTTTGGTTAGCTCGAACGGCTTCAGGCCTTTGGTGTGGCGGCCGGCGAAGTGAATGCTCCCGGATGTGGGCTGATAGACGCCGGTGATGAGATTGAAGGCCGTGGTCTTTCCCGCTCCGTTAGGACCGATGAGGCCCGTCAATTCGTGCTCGCCCACCTCCGTCGAAAAATCACCCACGGCGGTCAAGCCGCCGAACTTGATGGTGGCTTTCTCCAGTTTGAGTAGGGGCGCGCTCACCGTGCCACCTCCTTCTTTTTGCGCTCGAAGGTAAAGAGCCCCTGTGGACGCAGGAGCATCAACAGAATGATCAGCAGCGCATAGACAATCATGCGGTACTCAGACACTCCGCGCAGCACCTCCGGTGAGAGCGTGAGAATGATCGCGGCAGCGATGACACCAAGCGTCCTGCCCATGCCCCCAAGGATAACCATAACGACAAAGTCAATCGATCGCACCCAGTCGAAACCGGTGGGTGAAAGAAACTGTTTGTGGTGGGCATACAGACCACCGGCAATGCCGGCAAAGAATGCTCCCACGACAAATGCGGTGACCTTGTAGCGCGTAGTGTTGATGCCCATCGACTCCGCCGCCACTTCATCATCATGCACGGCGATAAATCCCCGCCCGTAGGTGGACTTCACCAGCGACGTGATGACATAAACAGTGATGGCAGCGAGGGCAAAGGTCCAGCCGAGCGTGGCGTATTTCGGAATTCCCTTCAATCCGCTGGCCGCTCCCACGGAATCCATGTTTTGAAAGATCACACGGATGATTTCTCCAAACCCCAGCGTCACGATGGCGAGATAGTCGCCCTTCAGTCGCAGGGAGGGAATGCCTACCAGCAGGCCTGCCGCGGCGGCCATGAGACCGCCCGCCATAAGGGCCAGCGGAAAACACCATGTCGCTTCACCACTGGCGGAAATGACCAGCGAAAGCTTGCCGGCGGTATATCCACCCACCGCCATGAATCCCGCATGACCGAGACTGAACTGACCGGTGTATCCATTGATCAGATTCAGGCTCACCGCCATAATGATGGCAATGCCGACATCGATGCCGATGCCAAGGTAGTAACGATTGAACTGCGGGGTGAAGTACGAAACGGCGAAGGCCGCCGCGATCGCCGCCACAAGCCATGTTTTAGGACCAATGCGGATCATACTTTCTCCACCATGGCCCGGCCCAGAAGACCTGCGGGTTTGAACAGCAAAATGAGAATCAGAATGGCAAAGGCGATCCCGTCACGGTAGGTCGAAAGCCACGCACTGCCTCCCGCGAACGTTTCCAGCAGGCCGATGAGCAATCCGCCGAGAACAGCCCCGTAAAGATTTCCGATGCCGCCGATGACCGCGGCAACAAACGCCCTGAGTCCCGGCTGCACACCCATCAAAGGTTCGATACCGGGCGCCTTCATCGAATAGAGGATCCCGGCAATCGCCGCCAGCGCCGACCCAAGGCCAAACGTGAATGAAATCACGCGGTTCACGTTCACACCCATGAGCGCCGCAGCATGCTGATTGAACGAAACGGCGCGCATCGCCGTGCCGGTCCGGGTGCGGTGAACGACATACCACATGCCCACGAGCAGGAGGGCCGTCACCACAGGGACGATGATATCGATACTCCCGATGACCACATTGCCGATGTGGAAATCATGCGAGGGCAGGAGCTGCGGGAAGGGTCGCGTGGCCGAGCCAAACACCAGCTTATGCTGTCCGGTGAACTCGATGAAAAGGGAAACACCGATCGCCGTGATCAACACGGTAAGCTTTGGCCGCGGACGCAAAGGCCGGTAGGCGAGAAACTCGATGGTGATACCGATCGCCGCGCAAATGGCCGCCGCCAGAATGACGACCATGATGGCACCCATGGCCGACTGCGAGCCGAGCAGTCGATCAATCTGCGGGGAGAGAAAAAAGGCCGCGAAGGCTCCCAGCATGAGCACATCGCTGTGCGCGAAGTTGATGAACCGCAGCACTCCATAAACCATGGTATAACCCAGAGCGATGAGCGCATAGATCGACCCGAGACTCAGGCCGTTGATCGTTTGTTGCAGAAAGGCCTCCATGTATAGCGGCGCTGCTCTGCGAATCAGGGATTGACCGTGGCGCTGTACTTGAAGGCACCGTTTTCAATCTTGATGAATACCAGCGCCTTCGCGGCATCTCGGTCAGAGTTGATGGAGAACTTGCCGCTCACTCCGTCGAAGTCTTTAGTGGAGGCGATGGCCTCGCGCAGAGGCCCGGAATCCGTCGAATTAGCCCGCTTCATAGCATCCACGAGCACCATCGCGGAATCGTAACCGAGCACTGCCATGGCGTCGGGCGTCTTGCCGCCAAAGCGCTTCTTATAGGAATCCACAAATTTGGTCATCTGCGGCGTGGCCTGGTCAGACGCGCAGTGAGTGGAGAAGTAGTGGCCATTCATGGCCTCTTTCCCGATGGAAAGGAGCGTTTCGCTTTCCCAGCCGTCTCCGCCGAATATGGGAACATTCAGCCCCAGTTGCTTCGCCTGAATGCAGATGAGAGCGACATCTGTGTAATAGCCAGGCAGGAAGATGGCGTCCGGCGCAGCTCCCTTGATGGCGCTGAGCTGACCTTTGAAATCCTTGTCGCCTCCATTGAAATCGAGTTCCGACACAAGCTGGCCGCCGTTGGCTTTAAACTTATCCTTGAAGTATCTGGCGAGGCCCTTGCTGTAGTCGCTCTTCACGTCGGTCAGGACGGCGACCTTGTTCGCCTTCAAGGTGCCCGTGGCAAAATTCGCGAGCGCCGACCCCTGAAAGACGTCGGTGAAACAGACGCGGAAGATGTAATCGCCCGTTTTCGTCACCTCGGGATTGGTGGACGCCGGCGAGATCATGGGGACCTTGTTCTGCTGGCAGATCGGGGCGGCTTCGAGCGAACGGCTGGAGGCCACTTCCCCCAGAACGGCCACCACATTGTCCTTGGAGATTAACTTGTTAACCGCATTGGCGGGTTCACCGGCCTTTGTTTGATCGTCCTCGGTGAGCAATTCGAGTTTCTTTCCGAGCACTCCACCGGCGGCATTGACCTCTTCAATGGCGAGGAGCGTGCCCTCGTGAGAGGAGGTGCCAAACGTCGCCTCCTTGCCGGTCAGGGAAGCAAACTCCCCGATGCGAATGTTCTCCGACTTGTTACCGCAGGCGGTCAGTCCAAAACAGACGGCGGCGAGCAAAGGGAGCGATGAGTGCAGTAAGAGGCGGCGTTTCATGGTATGAGGAAGGTGAAGAAACCGGCGGCGAGACTAGGGGCTGCCCATTCGGGACGCAAGGAATTTTGCCGTCAGGCGCAGGCTTCGTGCCAGGGCGGGCACCGGTCACTTGCGTGCGGCGGATGCGCGCCACTTCATGAGCACGGCGTCCAGGGCAGCGGCGATTTCGGTGCGGGCTTCGTCGCGGGGGACGCCTTTGTCGAGGAGTTTGTCATAACGGGTGTGGCGGTGGCGGGCGGCGGCGCGGACTGCAAGGGTCACGGCGGTTTCATCAAGTTCCTTTGCGGCGGCCGTGCGGCCCACGCGGCCGCTGTGCCTGCGGCAGGCGTGGGTGGCGATGGCTTCCGCTTCCCCCGGCGGACAGGAGGGAAAGAGTGTGCGGATTTTCTCCACGAAAGCCGCTGCATGGACAGCGTCTTCTGCCACCGCCTGAACGGCACGCCGCTGACGCTGGCGTTCACGGGCGGGTGCGTCGGCGAGACATTCCGTTTCCGCGCGCTCAATGGCGGCGGTTTCCGCGACGATGCCCTGGCGCTCATAGCGCTTGCGCGATCGGCTCCATTTGAGCACGACGGCGGTCATCGAGGAATATTTCGCAGCCCGCCGGGTGAGGGCGGCATCGCCGGAGGCCAGAAACTCGAGTTCGTCCATATCCGCACAGGCCATGCACAGCGCGCCGAGTTTTGGATCAAGCCTGACAAAGCTGCCGTGATCAATTTCCTGGCCGCAATCGCCGCATTTGGTGTTATTGCGAACGATGAAGACGAGCAACTTCTCGCCAGGTGGAGGAGGGGGAGGTTCGGCGGGATTCATGGCTGGCGGAAACGGGAAAAGGTACATTACGCCATGCTTACACTTTTTCTCAAGAACGTGTCCCGCTTTCGGAGACTTGTGCCCTCCGGCAAAAATTGATTTCACAACCCGGGTGCGTTATCAACCGGCCCGCGGGTTGGGCGTTTACACAGCGTTCACAAATCCGGTGTAACCCGCGGACGCCGTCGGAATACATTTCCGGCATGTATCAGTTCCTTTGTTTTCTGCTGGTGACTGCCCAGGTAAGTTTCGCAGCGGGGCGGAACATTCTGCTGATTATTGCCGATGACTACGGGCAGGACAGTTCGGCGCTGTATAATACGAGTGCGGCGGCGAGTCTGCCGCCGACGCCGAATATCGCGTCGCTGCGGAGCGGCGGAGTGCTTTTCCGCAATGCGTGGGCGCATCCGACGTGCTCGCCCACGCGCGCGAGCCTCCTCACGGGACGGCATCCGTTTCGCACGGGAGTGGATCAGGCGCTAACAGGAACAAGCGGCTCGCCGCTGCCCGCCGCCGAGCTGACGCTGCCGGAAATCTTTGCAGCACGGGCGGTGGAGTATGCGACGGCTCAATTCGGCAAATGGCATCTGACCACCGGGCCGAATACGCCTAACACCATCGGCGGATGGCCGCATTTCGCGGGCAGCATCCAGGGGGCGGTGCAGGATTACAGCAGTTGGAACAAGGTGACGAACGGGGTGACGACGGTAAACTATACGACGTATGCCACGACCGACGTAGTGAACGATGCCGTAACGTGGATTCAGGCGCGCGGGACACAGCCGTGGTTTGCATGGGTGGCATTCAACGCCGGGCACACTCCCCTGCACAAGCCGCCCAATGACCTGCACAGCAAAGACTCGCTGAGCGGCACGCAGGCAAACATCAACGCGAATCCGCGGCCTTATTTTGAAGCGATGATCGAGGCGATGGACACGGAAATCGGACGGCTGCTGCTGGCGGTGGATCGCAGCAATACTCACATCATTTTCCTGGGCGATAACGGCACCACCGCAAATGTCATCCAGCCGCCGTGGAATGCCCACGCAAAGGGGTCTTTGTATGAAGGCGGCGTGCGCGTGCCCATGGTGATCAACAGCCCTGACATTGTGAGCCCAGGACGGGAAAGTCAGGCGATCGTGCATGCGGTGGACGTGTTTTCCACCATTTTGGAACTGGCCGGAATCGACCAAAGTGCGGCGGTGCCGGGAAATGTGGCGATCGATTCGCGCAGTCTGATTCCGATCCTGAAGAATCAGGCGGAAACGTCGGAGCGTTACGCTTACAGCGAGATTGCGACGGATGAAAATCCGTCGAATCGTCCGGGTGCCACAGTGCGGAACAGCACGCACAAATTGATCCGGTTCACGGACGGCAATGAGGAGTTGTACGATTTGAGGGCTGATCCGTATGAGACGACGGATTTGATGGCGGGGACGCTGAGCAGTGCGGCGCAGGCGAATTATTATGCGCTGGTGCTCAAACTGGCAGAGTCGCAGGACACGATGCCCGCGCCGGAAATCACAGCGACTGCGCTGGGAGCGGGCGGGTTTTCAGTGACTGTGAAGCTGAGCAGCGGCACAACATATGAGCTGTGGCGGTCCGCGGACTTGGGGAGTTTGTCCTGGGCACCGGTGAGTGGGGCCGCAGTGGTGATCGGAAACGGGGCCGTTACCCTAACGGATAGTGAGCCGGCCGGAGCGCGGGTCTATTATCGGGTCCTCGCAACCGTGCCGTGAGTGCGGGTCTGGCAACTACTTCGTCTGCTTCAGCCTGAAGAACCTGGATTCCGCGGCGGATGGATTCACGGTGGTTTTAAAATAGCCGTTTTCGGTGGTGATGGCCCGGGTGGAGGGAGCGAAGGAAACGGCGGGGTCCGCGGATTCCTCCATGCCAAACTCGCCAAAGGCGGCGGGCCATTTCAGGACAAGGCCGGCGGCATCGAACGTCAGGCGCAGGTCCGGGGTGTTAGGGATGACGGTGGGCATTTCGTTGACATAGACGGCCAGATATCCCTGGCCGGTGGGGCACACCATGTCCGGCCAGCCGTCCTGGTTGAGGTCCGGGAAAAACGGGAGCCCGCCACCGGTGGGTGCGCTGAACACACGTGCGAACGTTCCGTCTCCCAGGCCCCGCAGCACCAGCACCCGATTCCCGGACGCCGGCACTGCAAGGTCCACTTTGCCATCCCGATCCCCGTTCGCCGCGACCACTCCGCTGATCAGGTTTTCCGTCAGTCCCAGCGGCTTCGGCGTGCCGAAGGTGCCATTGCCGTTTCCAGGATAAATCACCACATCCCACTCAAATCGCGGAGATTCCATGGCGAGCGCAAGGTCGGGTTTTCCGTCTCCATCGAAATCGGCTGAGGCGACTCCTTTTGCCGCAATGGCACTGCGCAGCGTCACCGGGGTCTGGAAAGTGCCGTCTCCATTGCCTAACACAATTTTCAGCACGCCGTTCCGCACGTCGAAGTCGCCCGCAAAAGCGACCGCAAAGTCTGTGTGCTGGTCTCCGTTGAAGTCGCCCGCAGCGATGCCGCCCGGCGCTTCCGTATAAGTGCTGCTCGTCGCGGCGGTAATATCCACGATGGGCCGGGCCACGAATCCGCCGGTGCCGTTGCCGGTGAACACGGAAACATTTCCGGCGGCGAAGTTCGCCACCAGCAAATCCGGAAAGGCATCCGCATTCAATGAGGCCGCAATGATCTCGGAGCGGGCGGATGTGCCCGCAGACAAAGGCAGGGAGACCGAAGGACCGAAATTCCCGCCGCCCAGACCGGCCAAAACTGTTAGCTCCTGGGAACCGTTAGGCGCCTGGCCGGTGAATGCGAGGTCCGGACGGCTGTCTCCATTCCAGTCCCCTGTCACCGCACGGGAGCGTGTGCCCGTTAGACCCGGAACCGTGATCGGACCACCCAGGTTCCCGCCTCCGAGACCGGGAAGCATCACCACGTTTTGATTTGCCACTGCCACATCCGGCACGCCATCGCCGGTGAAATCTGCCACCGCTGCTCCTGTGGCTCTGTCAATCTGGCTGAGGCCGGCGCCCGTGGGAATGGCCCGCACCCAGTGATAGTTCCCGTCAAAATCCCCGCTCAGCACCGTGGTGTAAGTGCCGCCGCTGAAAGTGAGTTTGCTGTAGCCACCGGTAAACACATTCGACGAAGTGATGGCGTAAGGAGTGCCGCGAAGCACGTAATGCTGCGGAGGAGCCACCGAACCGTCCCCGCGGCCCAGCAGCACGGTGCCGATGCCTTCGTAAATCGTGGCGAAGACCACATCCGGTTTCCGGTCGCGGTTGAGGTCTTTCACCAGCACGGCGTCAGGCTTGTAGCCGGACGCAATATTCACCGGTGCCGCAAAGGTGCCGTCGCCCCGGCCCAGCAGCAACGTGCCGTTGGTCACAATATCGTCATAGGAATCCACGTCCGGATTGAAATCGACAACCTCCAGCGCCAGAACGTTAGGCTGGGCCGTTGTCACGGGAATGTCAGGACCAAACGCGCCGCCACCGGTGCCGAGCCGGATGATAACCTGTGACGCGGATCCGTCCGCCACCGCCATATCGAGTTTGTTATCGCCGTTAAAATCCCCAAGTCCGATGTCCCGCGGAGCCTTGCCCGCCGTGAGCGATGCGGCAGGGGCGAAGGTGCCATTATTCTGCCCGAGCAGAAGGGAGACACTGCCGGTGGTATAATCTCCCGCATTCGCTGTTACCAGATCGGTGAAGTGATCGCCGTTTATATCTCCCGCCGCCGCAACCAGCGGAGTGGTGCCCGCACCCGTCGGATAGGTGACCGGGGATTGCAGCACACCTCCAACCGTGCGGATCACGGTGACGTTATTCGTATTGGACATTACCAGAGCGGCGTCTCCGCGCTTCCCATCATTGTCCAGGTCGTCTGTTACCAAATCCGTGGCTGTCCCGGGCGCCGTAATGGTGGTCGTCCTGCCGCCCGGCCCCTGCACCGTGAGTGTCGTTGTCCCGGGATTTCCTTCGATCGAATTCATACTCACTTTGACGGCATCCTCCGAATCCTCATCCGGTTCGTAATCATCATCATCCCATTCATCGGATTCATTCAGTTCCTTGCCGTCTTCATCGAAATAGGCGTCACTTTTGTAATCGTATTGGTAGTAGCGACCGTCCCGTTTAATCATTTGCTCCGGGCAACCTGTGAAGAAACAAACCGCAAAAAGCGCCGCGGTCACTCTTATGGCGGCTGTCGAAGTGGCGTTACACCTCCGCCGGATAATGGACTGAAAGAATGGATTCATGCTACGAGAGGGTTCAGTCTTCGACGAGATGGCGAAACCGGTAAATTGATGTCCCTCAGAAAAAGTCCAGGGGGGGCGTCTCCCTGTATCCGGTATTTCCCTAACGGGGAATGATTTCCACATTGTCGATGACCGCCCGGTGGCTTTGTCCGCCGGTGCGGGCGCCGATGCCGAATTGACCGGTGGCCGGAAACCGGAATCCCGGGACGGACAGGTTGGTGAAAATGGCGACGCCGTTGAAGGTCACATTCAGTCCGCCGGTGAAGTCATAGCTGATCAGGACCGGGACGCTTGTATTCGCGACGTACGGGTTTGCCGGGTTGGCGGCAATGTGCGCGCCATTGACCCAGGCATGAATGCCGATGGCTCCGTCACCGCCGTTGTTATAGGTGTCGAACCCTACGGCGAGGCTGTTGGGGGTGCCAGGGCCGGCTTCGCCCCATGCGTTAGGGCCGCAGTTGCCGGCGCAAAAGCTGAAGCCGTCCGCCGGGAAGGCGCCACCCAGCGGGCCGAGGGTGACGTTGAAAGAAGCGGTGAAGCCATTCAGCGACGGACCGGCCGCGAGGCCGTCGAAGACGACCGCGCCTAACTGATCGCTGACGGCATCGGTAAGTCGCACCGCCTGACTGTTCCAAACGGCGGAGCCGCGGAGAGTCGCAGCGCCGGGACCGGTCGTGAAGTCGTTGAAGTATGGCGCATGCGGAACGATCCTAACGCGACCAAACCGCCGCGCACCGGTGGCCGGATCAGTCACAGTCACCCGCTCCCATACGGCGTCCACCGGCTGCACGCTCACGAGACTCAGTTCGAGCGGAGTGAGATCGAGCGCGGGACCGGTCTCAATGAGGTAGCCTATGCCGGGCCAGGTCGCGGCCTTGCGGCGGAGGAACTCAATGGTGAGCCGGCCCTGCGCATCGATGCGCAGGGCCGGGAGGACGGTGAAGTTCCCCGGCTGCATCGGATTCAGGCCAAACGCAAACTCGACCGCATTGGTTAGGCCGTCGCGGTCGAAGTCGAAATGGTTTGCGCCGTTTCCGGAGTCGGCTGTCGAGCCGAAGTTGGTTTGGCGCCACGCATCCAGCGCGCTGAGGCCGTTGCCGCGAAGGTTGATGCGAAACGGGTTCTCGTTGCCGTCGTTGCTGGCAATATTCACGGTCGCGTTGCGCTGGCCGCCCGTGGCCGGGGAAAACGTTACCGTGAAAGTGGTGGTGGCATTCGGCGCGAGGGTGCCCGCGCCCGGCGCGCTCACCGTGAAGTCGCCCGTGTTAGGCCCGGACTTGCCGACCGCAATACCAGTTAGGTTGTTGCCGCCCTTGTTCTGGATCGTGAACGTTTGCGCCGCGCTGCTGCCGCCAAGCGAAATGTCAGGAAACAGGTGCATGCCGGCATTGTCCGTACGCTCGTTCGCGGGGCTGGTGCCGGCACCGGTGAAGACCGCGATTTCCTGAACAATGGGATACTGATTGAAATTCCGCGCATCGAAATACGCGATGCGATTGGGAATCGCGCCCGTAATCGTATTCGCCATCGCGGCAGTGATGCGGCTGGAGCGATGACGCACGGCGAGCCATGGCAGAAAGCTCTCGGCGATGTCCTCACGCGTGGGATTGTCGCGGGCGTACGTCGAAATGAACTCCGGATCGGCCGCCTGGGCCGCGAGCCAGCCGGGCGCGGCGGCGTGCGCGCCATCGAGCGAAGTGTGCGACGCCTCGTGCACCAGCGTTTCCTCCAAGATGCTGTCCGCCGCATACAGGTCCGCCTGACCCGTGTGGATGAGCAAATTGTTATTGCCTCCGCCGAAAGGCTGCACGCCCATATGGATCCACACCGTTTGCAACTGTGATCTCAGGATCGTGGGCAGCCGCCCGATGACCGGCGCATACTTGCCGGCCTCCGCGGCCGCCGCCGTGATGCTGGCAAATTCCGGATTCACCTGAATCTCCGCGGACAGTCCGTCGTTGAAGGTCGCGTTGAACAGGTAGGCATTGACCGTAATCCAGTTATTGACCCGCCGGTCAAACATTGTCCGCGACCCCTGCCCGCCATAAGTGTAGCTGGTAAAAGCCGTCGGGTCCGTGGCCGTGATGATGTCCGGATCGATGAAGATCGTCCCCGAATACGGCGGCGCTGCCCGCGCGCTGAAGATCGGCAGTCCGGCGAGGAACAACAGCAGGAACAATCCGGTCTTTTTCATGATCAGCATGTTAGAGCAGCGTGCGTTCGATCACCCACCAGACACCCGCCAGCGCGATCAGGATCGATCCAGGGATAACGACATACTTCCGGTACTTAGAGGCATCGGTAATCCAGAGGGTGGCCAGCAGGGCGACCGAAATAATAGCCAGTTGCCCGAGTTCTACGCCGACATTGATCCCCAGCAGTCCGATGACAAGGGAAGGCGTCGAGTCCAGCCGCGCGGACATAGCACCGGCGAATCCGAGGCCGTGAATAAGGCCGAAAGCGAACACGATGAGCAGGCGCCAGTGGGTGTATCGCTTGTGGAAAACATTTTCGAGGGCCACGGTGACGATGCTGGCGGCAATAATGGGCTCGACGATATTGCCCGGTATCCTGACAATTCTCGCGGCGGCGAGCCAAAGAGTCAGCGTGTGGGCAATGGTGAAGGCGGAAACCTGGAGCACCAGCGGCTTCCATTTCCGGGTCATGAGAAAGACGCCCAGCACAAAAAGGATGTGGTCCAGTCCCTCGGGGATGACATGAGTAAACCCGTTTTTGACCTCATTCCCAAAGAGCGAAAGCCAGTCCTCCGGCCGCGCCTCGACGCCGACGGAGCCCGGGGTGCGCACGCCTGAGGTCGGAAAAATACCCTGTTCCGTTAGGTCAAGCGTGAAGCTGGTCTCCCCGGGGAAAAGCACTGCGTAGCGCTCCACCTGCCGGCCGCCAATGAAGTTGAAAAACTTCACGTTGAGCGGCAGGCCCATCTTCTCCGGCGTCATCGGGAGGGACTCGATCCGATAGCCGGTCATACCCGCGACCACCCTCATCCTCCACGATCCCACGAGCACCGTCTCGCCGCCTTTCAGAATGGACGTGTCAACAAGTTCGGTCGGCACCCCGCCGTCGCCGAGTTTTTGAAACTCCCATACAAATACCGGCTTCAGTTCACCGACAGGATCGAAAAAGAACCGGAGCCGCTGTTGCACAAAAAGATCGGCCTTCGCCTTCATTTTCTGCACTTCATCGGCGGAAAGGCTGTCGATCGTTTCCTTCTGGAAGTAATCCAGCTTCTCCGGATCAGCCTCAAAATACCTGGGATCCACTTCCACGCGGATTTCCGCTTCTCCTCCGGTCTGGAAGCGGGAACGCACCGGAATATCCGTCACCGGATGAGACCAGGCGGAGCCGATGAAGGCCACGAGAAGAAGGAGAGCCGCCCAGGAAAACCGGACAGGCTTGAAATGGGTAGATATCATGCAACACGAAGGCGGCTGACCGGAGATTTTCCCGGTCGCCGGAGGTCACATACTGGAATCGTGTCCGCGTGGCGAGTCCCGTATTGCGGTAATGCGGGTCCTTCCGCACGCCGCATCGAGCCGCCCGTGCTCCGCAGTATTCCCGCAGATACGTCCCGTAAATTGAGTTGCCGGATGCAGCGGGCATCGGCAAAAATCCGAAGCGGAACAGGAATTTGCCTTTTCCCAATCACACTCCGATTCAAGTCCGAATCCATGAAAACACTCCTCACTGTTGCGTTCGCGCTCACAATGGCTGCCACCTCCTATGCCGGTTGCGGCCTCAAAGTCCCGGTCGCCGGCAAACTCGACTCCTACAACAAGGAGAAGAAAGAGCTCAAAATCGGTAAAGAAACCATTTCGCTGGCTGCCACGGTGAAAGTCACCGGCGCCGACGGCAAAGAGGCCAAGATCGAAGACCTCGTCGGTAAAGAGGTCACGGTTTCCACCGACAAGCACACCAAGAAGGGCGAGTCCATCACCGCCAAGAAAGCGGCCTGAGCGCGCGAATCCTGAAAAGGATTAACGGCGCACGCCAATAAATAATCAGACCGGCCTGGAGGATCACCGTCCTCCAGGCCGGTTTTTTTTCTGCCTTAAATGAAGGCTGAGCGGGTGCCGGGGACGGAGGTTCGGAGGCGATGGAACATGAAGTGTTGCACAGGATGCTGGAATGGCGACAGGTCCGGCCATGCCGCATCGCCCTGCCTGCCTCCGTGTGTTCCTCGCAATCCTAACCATTGCTTCCGTGGCCTCCGCGGAAGAGCCGGTGCATGAAACGGAGGATCTGTTCCCCATGGAGACGTGGCATGCGCACGCGTCCTGCATTGCGGAAACGCCTCAGGGAGACTTGCTGGTGTGCTGGTTTCGCGGATCCGGCGAGCGGAAGGCGGACGATGTCAAAATAGAAGGCGCCCGTCTGCGCCGCGGCAGCCGGCAGTGGAGCCCCCGCTTTGTCATGGCGGATGCACCGGACTTTCCGGATGGGAATCCCTGTATGTTCATCGACCCGCAGCAGCGCCTCTGGCTGCTGCATACGACCATCATGGCCAACACGTGGGAGAGCGCCCTTCTGAAGGTTCGCATTAGCAGCGACTATCAGGGCGACGGCCCGCCGCGCTGGCAGTCCAGTGAGGTGCTGCATGTGAAGCCGGGTCCGGAATTTGACGCGGAAGTGGCGCGCCGTCTGCCGGAGCTGGAAAAGGCGGCCTCGACGCTTCCCCTAACCGAAAAGCAGAAGGCGGAGGCCGGTGATTACCTGAAGGCCATTCGCGAACACGCGGCGGACAAGCTCTACCGGCGGCTCGGCTGGATGACGCGCGCCCATCCCTTCGTGCTCGACGGACGCCGGCTCATCGTGCCGCTCTATCATGATGGATTCTCCTTCTCGCTCATGGCGGTATCGGACGACTGGGGCAGCACATGGCGGACGAGCGCGCCGCTCATTGGCGCGGGGAATATTCAGCCAAGTATTGCACGCCGGCGGAATGGCTCGCTCTTCACTCTCATGCGTGACAACGGCCCCGCGCCGCACCGGCTCGCGCAGAGTGAATCCCGCGATGGCGGCCTGACATGGTCGCCCGTGACGGACAGCGCCCTGCCAAACCCCGGCTCGGGCGCTGAGATCATTTCGCTGCGCAATGGCCATTGGGCTCTTGTCAGCAATGACACCGAAAAAGGCCGGCATCAGCTCGCCATGCAGTTGTCCGATGACGAGGGCCTGACATGGAAATGGAAACGCTATCTTGAGCGCGATCCCGCAGGTCCCGAAGCCGGGAGTTATCACTACCCCAGCATCATTCAGGCTGCGGACGGCTCACTGCATGCCAGCTACAGTTACCATCTAAACCGCAAAGAGCTACCCAAAGACAGCGACGGCGATCCCGCCGCGAAAACCATCCGGCACGCACACTTCAATGAAGCATGGGTCATGCAGGGAGATTGAAGTCGGCGAAGGACATCCCCGCTTTCCCTAGCGGATGCTCACCGGCAGCGCTTTCTTCAACGCTTCAAGCACCCGGGCATGGATGGTGTCCACTTCAGCGGACTCCATGGTCTTCGAGCGGTCGCGGTAAAGGAGCGTCCATGCGACGGACTTGCGGTCCGCGGGGAGCCGGGCGCCGGTGGGGTCGCTGAAAACATCGAAGAGCGTCGCGCTGGTGAGAAGCGGCTCTTTCAGTGTGGCGAAGAAGTCCTCGAATTTGCTGTGCGGCACATCGGCAGCAACTTCGAGGGCGACATCCCGGCTGATGCCAGGGAAGCGCGGCATTTCGTCGAATTTCACTTCGCGTGTTAGAGCCTTCTGCAGAGCGGCCGTGTCGATCTCCGCCACGAAAACCGGATGGCGGGCGTCGAGAGCACGCTCGCGAGCGGGCCAGAGGCGGCCGCAAAGACCCACGGATTTGCCATTCACCTGGACGGTGGCGGCGAGAAGCAGCGCGGACTGTTTCACCGGCTTGAACTTCACATTGGCGCCAGGGCAGAGGGAATCGATGAGGCCGCGGAGGTCATAAAGATCGGCGACGGGAGAAGTGGTTAGGTTCCAGGCTTCGCCGCTGACGGGACCGCTGAGCAGGATGCCCAGCGCGTCCTTTTCCACCGGCTTGTTGTCCGGCGTACGGCTGAAAACAGTGCCCATTTCAAAAAAGCGCAGGCTCGCGCGACCCATCCGAATGTTCCGCTCCGCCGTGGCCAGCAGGCCGGGCAGGACGCTGGGGCGCATGTGAGTGTGGTCATCGCTGAGTGGATTCTTCAGTGTCAGCGGATTCACAGGCTGGGGGTTGGTGCCCAGCACGTCGGCAAGCTGCACGTTGGAGATGAGTTTGATCGTCTGCGCCTCCCACACGCCTCGCGCCGCGAACTGGCGGCGCAGAGACATGCGAAAGTCGTAGAATTCATCGGCGGCGCTTTCCTCCGCGAAGAGCGCGGCTCCCGCAGCAGGCAGGCGGGCGATGCCATACACGCGCGCCACTTCTTCAACGAGGTCCACCGGGCGCGGGAGATCGAGCCGCCACGTGGGCGGCTGCCAGCCGGCGACGGTTTTCGTGAGGCCAAGGCCTGTTAGGATGGAATCGATTTCCGCATCACTGACATCGCCCCCGAGAAGACGGCGGCACCTGTCATTATCGAGAGACACCGTGGCCGGACGCGCTGGCGGCTGACCCGCCGTGAGGAGCGCTTCGTCTGCAGCGCCACCGGCGATTTCCAGAATAAGCCGCACGGCGAGCGCGCTGGCACCCGCGACCTGCTGCGGATCGACGCCGCGCTCGAAACGATAGCTGCTGTCCGAGACCATGCCAAGCCGGCGGCTGGTGCGGCGCACCGTGGTGGTCTGGAAATACGCGGACTCCAGCAGAATATCCGTGGTCGCCTCCGTCACGCCCGAGTGCTCACCACCCATGACACCGGCCAGCGCCACGGCGCTCTGATGGTCGGCAATGACGAGATCGCCCGCTTCCAGCGCGTGTTCCTTTCCATCGAGCGCCGTGAATTTCTCGCCCTCCGCAGCGCGTCGCACGATGATGCCGCCCTGCAGCTTTGCGGCATCGAACGCGTGGAGAGGCTGGCCCATTTCCATGAGCACATAGTTAGTGATATCGACAATGTTATTGATAGGGCGCAGGCCGATGCCTTGCAGTTTCTTCTGAAGCCACTCCGGGCTGGGACCCACCTTCACCCCGCGAATTTTCCGCGCGGTATAATAGGGACAGCCGGTCAGATCATCGATGCGCACCTCGTCCGCCGTTGCCGCCCGCTGCGCGGTTTTATCGCCGCCGTAATCCGCCACACCTTTGAGTGGAAGATGCGCCAGAGCACCCAGTTCACGCGCCATACCAACGTGTGAGAGAAGATCCGGCCTGTTAGGCGTGATCTCCACCTCAAACATCGTATCGCTTTCCACCATCTCCTTCAGCGGCCGGCCCACCTTCGCATCCGACGCGAGAATGAGCAGCCCCTCGTGATCCTCGCCAAGACCCAATTCGCGCCCGCTGCACATCATGCCCTGACTGAGTTCGCCGCGCATTTTGCTTTCCTTGATCTCAAAATTCCCCGGCAGCACCGCACCCGGCAGCGCCAGCGGCACCTTGTCGCCCGCCACGAAATTCTTCGCGCCGCACACAATCTGCCGCGGTTTTCCCGAACCATCGTCCACCTGGCAAAGACGCAGCTTGTCGGCATTCGGGTGCTTCTCGAACGATTGCACCTGCGCCACCACAATACGGTCACTGCTGAGCCCGCGCTCATGAATCCCCTCCACCTCCACGCCGGCAAACGTCAGCAAATCCGCCAGTTCCGACACCGGACGCCCGGTGAGGTCGAGATGATCGGAGAGCCATGAGAGGGAAACTTTCATACGGGAGTTGCTGAATCGAGAACAGAAGAATGGGGGGCGGCAGTGATAATGGGCGCGCTGCCCGGAGCAACCGGAGTATTGCCGGACTTCGCAGCGCACAGGACCGGCGGAAAAAATGTTAGGATCAAAATCCGCCCGCAGCAAGCCTCGCCCCCCGGGGGGAGTGTCGAACGGAAAGTAACGCGCTTTTCTTCAGCCGCGCAGCGGCGGCATACAGATGTGGAACGGAAAGCCACGCGCCTTTCTTCAGCCGCGTAGCGGCGGCAGACAATAGCCGTGGACTTTAGTCCACGGTGTTAGGCCGCCGCATCCACAGCCGCGCAGCGGCGAAAGAATCCCGGAAACGACTTCCCCCGGGGAGCCAACCGAAAGTGATTGAGGAGACCATCCGGGCCTTCACAAGAATCATTCACGGCAATAGCAGGGAACGTCAATCCCCAGCGCCCGACGGGGCCCCGCTACGGATTTCCGTATGCCTAACAAAGATGCGCATTACCCTGTCGCCGCGCCGCCGGTTTCGGTTCCCGCTTTGACAGAAGCCGCCCTGCGGTTAGTTCTCTGCATGAACGGGTTGAACTCCCTCATGTCGCTCAGTGTTCCGGCCGGAAGGATCGCGGGAATTTCCATCCGCATCCACCTGCTGTTCTTCATCTATCTGGTCGCCCGGATTCTGGAGTACAACAAAATCGAACAACTGGGCGGCTACAGTCTGGTCTTCGGCCTTTCGGTCTTCGTAGGGATGTACATTTGCATCCTGCTGCATGAATTCGGACACGCGCTTTCCGCCCGCTGGTGCGGCGGAGAGGCGGATGAAATCCTCGTCTGGCCGCTCGGTGGCCTGGCTTATTGCCGCCCGCCTCTCAACCCGACGCCCCACCTCATCACCACCCTCGGCGGACCCTTCGTCACGCTCGTCCTGTGGGGCCTGCTGGAAACTGTGGCATGGCTCGTCCGGCCCGACGCCCCGGGCACCTATTCCGCCGCACGCTTCTGGTCGTGGCTCTACATTGACGAACTCGCTCGCACGAACCTTTTCCTCCTCCTGTTCAATTTGACCCCCGCGTTTCCCATGGATGGCGGACGCGCGCTCCGGGACATCCTCTGGCACTACATGCCGGTCCAAAAGGCAAACCGCATCGCCTCCGTCGTGGGCATCATCGCCTGCATTGTCCTGATCTCATGGGGCATCAGTTCCGGCAATCAAATGATGGTCTTCGTCGGCATCTTCGCGATCTTCGGCGCGGCCCAGGAATTTGCCTCCTATCAATACGTCGAATCCTGGCAAATCGAACCCTGGTCGCTCCGCGATCACCTTGGCCTCCGGGAACGACAATCCAGAAAAGTCGTGCCCTTTCCCAAATCCAAAAAAGTAAAAAAGGGAAAACAAGTCGCCCCCCTTCCCTACGAACCCAAACTCGCTCCCCGCCTCGACGTCAGCCCCGACCGTAAACCCGTCCAAAAGATCGACGCTATCCTTGAGAAAATCAGCCGCAGCGGCATGGAAAGCCTCGACGAATGGGAACGCAGAGAACTCGAACGCGCCAGCAAGGAGTTAAAACGCCAGGATATTTGAGGTCCGCCGGAACCAAAGCCACACGCGCTTTGTACTTCGAAGTGACCGCCTGGCCAGGATCGCCGCAAACCTGTTCGTACCGAAGCTACTTCGCCTCGGCCCCCGTTTCCTTCACCGGCAGCCACGGGGCCGCGAGCTTCATCACTTCCTTTGCCTGGCGCTCCTCCTCTTCACGGCTTTTGGCGTAAGTTTCAAATTGCTCCGGTGTCAGGATACTGCGGATCACGTCGTCATTGGCGCGATCGAATTCTGAGCCTGCGAGATTGACCGTCAACGCGCCGGCGTCGGTTTCCACGGACCCCGGATGCGGCTTCTTCGCTGTTAGTTCCCGCTGCGCCATTTGCTGAAACAGGCGGTCCTTTTGATCCTCCGTCAGGTCCACCTGCTTGCCGATGGCACTGAGCGTGGTGTGCGCGCGCTCCTCGGCTTCAGCCACGCGTTTTTCCTCTTTGGATTTCCCGTATTCGGCGAGCTGCTCCTGCGAAAGGAGCGTGCCCAGAAAGGGATCCAGATCCCGGTCATCGTGGTCATCCGCTTCCAGTTCGGCCAGCAGCTTTTGGTCCTCCTCACTGAGATTTTCGGTGCCTTTCATGGCACGCGTCAACAGGCCTGTCTCCACCGCGTGCTTCAGACGATCCATGGAGCGCTGGTGTTTGTCTTCGAGGAATTTGGTGAGCTTTTCCTTTTGTTCCGCCGTGAGTTTGAGACGCAGCGCCAGACGGTTCACCTCGCGTGAAGCCTCCTGCTTCATTTGGGTGGCGGCGATATTGATGAGATTGTCCCCCTGCAGCATCCCTGCAAAGGGCGAGGCGGGATTGACGGCGCCTGCGGCCGTGCCGCCGCTGGCCGAAGGTTTCGCTGTCTTCGCCGCTGCATCCCGCGCTGCAAGCACTGGCGAGGCCTTGGCATTCACTGTCTCCGTCGATGCGAGCCGCAATTCTCTTACCTCTTTTTTCAGCGTGCTGTTCTCCTGCCACAGCATGGTGATGGGAATAGCGGCCAGGGCGAGGGTGACGATGGATGTTTTCAAAACGGTGGAGGCAGTCATGGCAAAGAAGGTGTTAGTGAGCAGGGTGGAAGTGGTGACAGTGGAGGCGCTGTGCAGCGCGGAGGAAGAGATGAGCGCCGCCGAGGCTGACGGCACGCAGAGCGACTGCCCGCCGAGCACGGCTGCCAGCGCTGCACCGCTGGTGACAATCCCCCGCCTCCGCAGCAGCGACCCGAGGCGGTCGAGCGAACGCTGCATTTGTTTGCGGCTGGCCTCCTCCGACTTGCCGGTGGTGTCCGCAATCTCGCGGTAGCTGCGCTGTTCGAAGTAACGCATGACCACCAGTTGGCGTTCGTCGTTAGGGAGCCTGGAAAGCGCTTCATCGAGATGCGGCTGGATATCCTGCCACGCGTTGTCATCAGGGGAGTCGCCGGACATTTGATTGGTTAGTTCCCGCAGTGCCTCGCCGCGGCGGCTTTCCCTGCGGCAGGCGTTGCGTGTTTCCATAAAGGCCGCCCGGTGAAGCCAGCCGGCCAGTTCGCTGTGCCGCAGACCGGACGCCTTGCGGGCCAGAATAGTGAACACCGTCTGCGTGATTTCCTCCGACAGCGCCCGGTCCTGCGTTCGCCGCCACGCCACGCCCTGCACCATGGGCGCGTGACGCTCCACGATTCCGCGGAAGGCCGCTTCATCGCCGGTGGCGGCGAAGCGGGTCAGGAGTTCGGCGTCGGTGTTCATGGGTGGACACAGGACTCACGTCGCGGGCCGTGGCGTTGGGACATCTTTTTTCAAAAAATGGTCCCGGGCTCCCTGTCACCCCTTCAATAGCCCATCACGCGACTCAGCGCCAGGGCCGGCGCATATGGCCCCTTGCCGCGCAGCACGGCGCTTGAGTTCGTCAGGGATTCAACGGAGAGGAGAGTGATGCTCGACCAAATCACCAGCGAACCGAATCTGCGGCTTATCATGCTCGGCCTTGCCGTGGCGTTTGCCGTGATGGGGTTTGTGAGGGGAATCGGACGGCTGATTCTTTTGGCGGCATCGCTGGCGGCGGGAGCCGCGGCAGCTTTCGCGTGGCTGCGCTATGCGCCGGAATGGAGATTTTCGTGGTGGGAGCAAACGCCGGAGGAATTCATCAAATGGGGAGCGCTTGCGGCCGGCCTCCTGGTGGCATGGACATTCCGGCGCTTCCTTCATACGCTGTTCAAAGGTCCGGGCGAGATGGACCGCCGCACGCGGATCAGAGGAGGTCTTTTGGGATTTATTCCCGCCATCTTCCTGCTGTGGGGCGGTGCCGTGGCCGTGCGCTGGGCCGGTGCCGCCAGTTACCTCCGCCAGGTGGAACGGGCGGTAAAAGCGGAGAATTTGCAGCCCCTTGAAGAAAGCGATCTGCTGGCCCGCCTCAGCCGAAGCATGAACAAAGGCCTGCTGGGGGATGTGCTGAACCGCACCGATCCCATGGATTCCCGGGAGGCAGAGGCTCTGGGCACACTTTTGATGCTCCAATGGAAAGAAACGGTCTGGAGGCGCGCATGGCGTCATCCCGCCGCAGGCCCGGTCATACAGCAGCCGTCCTTTCAGCGCCTCAAGGAGGATAAGGATGTCTGGCATGCGATCAGCTTTTTCCATTATTCACGCCTGCTCGCCCTGCCCGAAATGGAAGCAGCTCTCAGCGACCGGGTCCTGCGCGAAGCGGCGCTTAATCTGGACATGGATGCCGTGCTCGCCGAAGTGATTACCGGCCACGCCGCCGAAGCCCCTCCCCGCGCGATTGTGGTTCCGGAATAGCCAATTCGCCCGGGCAATCCGGTCTTTTCCCCTGGGAACTTTGGCTTGCGCAACCGGAGCCTGCCGGGATGCTTCGGCGCATTCCCTGCAAAAGCACCCATCATTTCACACCCATGGCCCGACCGCGCCCCGCCGGTTCTCCTG
Source organism: Verrucomicrobiales bacterium (assembly GCA_035550135.1). GTDB lineage: Bacteria > Verrucomicrobiota > Verrucomicrobiia > Verrucomicrobiales > V1-33 > V1-33. Next base: position 152,697 of record DASZQB010000097.1, on the reverse strand, counting down.
AACCCGAAGTGACCTTCGAGCAAGCGATGAGCGAGCTCGAGGAGATCGTGCATGTACTGGAGGACAGCCGGCTGCCGCTTGATGAACTGGTGGAGAAATATGAGCGGGGCGCCGGTCTGCTGCGTATTTGTCAGACGCGCCTCAATGCCGCGCAGCAGCGTATCGAATTAATTACGCGCGGCGGTGGCGAAACCCCGCGCCTTGAGCCCTTCCCGGAGGCCGGCAGCGCCCCCGCCGCCGCCGCTTCCCCAAAGACGCCCCGCAAGACTTCCTCTCCCGACAATGCCAACATCGATGAAATCCGACTATTCTAGCGCCGAGCCTCTTCCTCCCATCCACGGCCCCGTGGATGTGAAGAAGCTCAGTGACCGGCAACTGCCGCAGCTCGCGTGGAAAATCCGTCAGGATCTTATCGCCACGCTGGCGGAAACCGGCGGACACCTTGGCCCCAATCTGGGGGTCGTGGAACTGACCATCGCCCTGCACCGGGTCTTCAATTCGCCAAAGGACAAATTCGTCTTCGATGTGAGCCATCAGGGCTACGTGCACAAAATGCTCACGGGGCGGTGGGAGCGGCTCCACAGCATGAGGCAGTACAAGGGCCTCAACGGATTCCTGCTCCGCACGGAGAGCGAGCATGACTGCTACGGCGCCGGCCACGCCGGCACCGCGGTAAGCGCGGCTCTGGGGTTCGCTACGGCCCGCGATCTGAAGGGCACGGACGAGCACGTGGTCTGCGTCGCCGGGGACGCCGCATTCACTTGCGGCCCCACCTTCGAAGCGATGAACAACATCGCTGCCTCGACCAAGCGTTTCATCATCGTGCTGAATGACAACGAATGGTCCATCGACAAGAACGTGGGAGCCATTGCACGCTATTTCAACGCCATCGCCACCAGCACCACCTACGCCGGACTGCATGACAAGGCAGCGAAGTTTGTAGAGAAAATCGCCGGAAAAGCCGTGCGGCGCTTCGCCTCCAAGGTGGAGGAGAGCGCCAAGAACCTCATCATGCCCAGCGTCATTTTCGAGGAGTTTGGCCTGCGCTACTACGGTCCCATCGACGGGCATAATCTGCCGCTGCTCATCAAGACCTTCGAATTTCTCAAGACCCAAACGGATCCGGTCATCCTCCACATCATCACCGAAAAAGGCCGCGGCTATGAGCCGGCGCTGGCCAACCCTCACAAGTTTCACGGCCTCGGCACTTACAAGATCGATACCGGCGAAACGGACCCCTCACCCACGCCGACCTGCTCCCAGATTTTCGCCGACTGCCTCGTCAAATATGCGAAGGCCGACGAAAAGATCACCGCCATCACCGCGGCCATGCCGGGAGGCACGGGGCTCAGTCATTTCAAAAAGGAAATCCCGCAGCGTTATTTCGACGTGGGAATCGCTGAAGAGCACGCAGCGCTTTTTGCGTGCGGTCTCGCCGCTCAAGGCCTGAAGCCCTTCCTCGCCATCTACAGCACGTTTATGCAGCGCGCCTATGACATGATTATTCATGACATTGCGCTCCAGAATCTGCCGGTGCGGATGTGCATGGACCGCGGCGGCCTCAGCGGCGATGACGGTCCCACGCACCACGGTCTTTTTGACATCGGCTATCTCCGGCACATTCCCGGCCTCATCCACATGCAGCCGAAGGATGAGGACGAGTTCGCCGACATGCTTTGGACCATGGCCAACTATGACGCGGGTCCCACTGCGATCCGCTACCCGCGGGGCGCCATCCGCGGCACCCCGGTGAAGGCACAGCCGCAGCTCCTTGAGATCGGCCGCGCCGAAGTCGTTAGCTCCGGCGATGATGTCTGCCTCATCGGCCTTGGCACCATGTTCGAACTGGCGGAGAAAGCCAAAGAGATGCTTGAGAAGAAGGGCTACAGCGTCGCTCTCATCAATCCCCGCTGGATCAAACCTCTGGACATTCGCACCATCGCCGGATTCGCCGCCCGCTGCCGCGTCGTTTGCACGCTGGAGGATCACGTCCTTCACAACGGTTTCGGCTGCGCCGTCATCGAGGCTCTTCACGATGAAGGAATCAACACACCCGTTGAGCGCATCGGCTGGCCGGATGCCTTCGTCGAGCATGGCAAACCCGGCATTCTACGCGAGCTCCACGGTGTCACCGCCGAAAACTGCGTTGCGAAGGTCCTCAGGCACCTGGAATTGGACACCGTTAGCGAAAAACGGACGCTCGATCACGTCCCGGCCTAAGCCGGTATCCTACTCATACTCATACTCATACTCCATGAGCTCTGAGTAAGAGTGAGAGTAGGAGTAAGAGTCGGACCCCAGAGCAAAAAAATTTCCCGGTGCCGGGTTTGCAGTTCGCAAGCTTTTCGGGGAGCAAAAAGCCCGGTCCGTTTCCAGACCGGGCGTTATGAATGACGGCGACTGAGTCAGCCGCAATTGGTTAGTAACGGTAGTAGCGGCTGTTGTAGTAGTTCCGCTGGTCCTGGGAGTTGCCGATGGCGTTGCCTGCGGCTCCGCCGAGGACCCCGCCAATGACGGCGCCTTCCGCGGTGTGTCCGCTCTGGTGGCCGATGACGCCGCCGGCTACCGCGCCAAGGGCGGCACCGCCCACCGTTCCGGCCTGGGCATTTGGCCCTCCCGCGCAGGAGGAAAGGGAAACCGCCGCGGCGGCAGCGAGTAGAGTTCTGCAGATGATCGATTTCATTTGGTTGGTATAGCAAGGTTTGGTTTGCGGCGGAGCAGAGGGGCTTACTGCCACCCGCAGCACCTTCTGTTATAGCTGGAAGTGTGCTCACCGCGAGGGAAAATTGGGTACACCCCCTGCATCCGGCAGCCCTTCCCGGCGTAACTTCCCTGTCCGCACCTGCATTGACAGCCGCCCGGCACCCCCTAATGTCGCCTCCTCAACCCTTCCTCCAAACCCTACAAATGGGCCAACCCTCTGACCTTTCGGTCAACGACCACCAGTTCACCTCATGGGCTCCTGGATACTGGCAGGACAAAAACATCTCCCCCGCCGACTGGAACAGTTGGAATTGGCAGCTTCGAAACCGTGTCACCACTCTCCGGGGTCTCGAAGAGCACCTCATCCTCACTGAAGAGGAACGCGCGGGTGTTCTCCTCAGCGGCAACAAACTCGCGCTGGCGATCACGCCGCATTTTTTCAATCTGATCCACCCGGAAGACCCGGAGTGCCCCATTCGCCGGCAGGTCGTGCCGCGAGTGGAGGAAACCTGGGAAAACCCGGAGGAAATGACCGATCCCTGCGGAGAGGACAGCCACATGCCCGTGCCAGGACTTGTGCACCGCTATCCCGACCGCGTGCTCTTTCTGGTCACCGACCGCTGTGCTTCCTACTGCCGTTACTGCACGCGCAGCCGTGTGGTGAGCGGTGCGGGTGAGCAGGAACTGCATACGGAATTCGAAGCCGCCTACCGTTACCTCGAAACGCATACCGAAGTGCGCGACGTTCTGCTCTCCGGCGGCGACGCCCTGCTCCTTTCCGATGGCCGTCTGGAGGCGATGCTGAAGCGGCTTCGCGCCATCGAGCATATCGAATTTTTGCGCATCGGCACCCGCGTGCCCATTTTCCTGCCGCAGCGCATCACACCGGAATTGTGCGCCATGCTGGCAAAATACCATCCGCTGTGGATGAGCGTGCATGTGAACCATCCCCGCGAACTGACGGTCGAAGTAAAAGAAGCGCTGGAGCGCCTTGCCAATCACGGCATTCCCCTTGGGAACCAAAGCGTGCTGCTGCGCGGTGTGAACGACGATCCGGTGGTCTATAAGGCGCTCGTTCACAAACTCCTTCGCTGCCGGGTGCGTCCCTACTACCTTTATCAGTGCGATCTCATCCAGGGCTCGTCCCACCTGCGGGCCAGCGTGTCGAAGGGCCTGGAAATCATCGAAAACCTCCGCGGCCACACGACAGGATACGCGGTGCCGCAATTTGTCATCGACGCTCCGGGCGGCGGCGGCAAGGTGCCCATCAATCCAGAGTATCTTTTGCATAACGGCGACGGCGTCACCATCATCCGGAACTACGAAAACAAGGTCTTCGCTTATCCCGAGCCTTCCAGCGATCCCCTGCCCTTCTCCATTGCCGGTTTTCGCCGGGATTGAATCGAGCCGGCAAGCCGGGTCACTTTCTTTGGAGCCGCCGGAACATCACCACGCCCAGGATTCCGAAGACCACGTTAGGGAGCCAGACCCAAAGGTGTGGCTTGTACTCAGGCTTGGAACTCCAGATGCTGCCCAGCATGATCAGCGAAAAGTAGCCGATGCCCACCACGAGGCTGAGCACAAACCCGGAGGACGTCTCCCGCCGCTGCGCTGTAATGCCGAACGAAATCCCCGCCAGCGCCAGCACCAAACACGCCAGCGAGAAGCTCAGGCGGCGATGCCATTCCGTGCGCATTTCGGTCGCGGTCGGCACCCTGACGCCGGGATGCGTGATTTGCAGAGCGTCAGGACTTTTCAATCCCTGTCGTATCTCCTCCATGCTCAAGCCATCCACCCGCACGGCCGCCGCTTTGTCGAACAGCGACTTCATTCCAATGGGAATCTCTGACAGCCGGGTGCCAAAATCGAAGATGCGGGGGGGCTCCTTCGCCTGTGCCGCGATCCGCGCCTCATAGGCGGCGATCTGTTCCGGCGTCATTCTGCTGCGCTGCTCGTTGTTCAGCGGAGGCAGCTCGTCGCGAACGAAATAAGTATTGTCCGTGGCGCCGAATTCGATGGAGTGATGCTGCTCCATTCCTTCCACCCTGAGACGGCCCTCCCTTGCGAAAATCATGCCCGCCGGGCGTCCGCGTTTTCCTTTGTCTCCGTCGTCCTGGAGTTGAACGATTTGCACATTCTTCAAGTCATCCCCCTGGCGGTCGGCGACATAGATCAGATGACCCGGCAACTGATCCACCGTTTTGTCAGGCTGGAAGAGAATCCGTGGATCGCGAATGAGCGCCTGCCTCGTCATCCTCTGCGTCTCCGTGTAGGAATAGGGAGCCACCGTGGTATTGATCCAAAAACAAAGAGCCGACAACAAAGCCGCCACGACGAATACCGGCAGGCAGATGCGCCGCAGACTCAATCCGGCCATGCGCATGGACACCAGTTCATTGTCCGCCGACAGACGCCCGAATGTCAGCAGCACCGCAGTCAGCAGGCCCCATGGCACCGTGTAGGACAGCGACATGGGAAACGCATACCCCATGAATTTGAACACCGCCGACGGTGGCAGGATTCCGGCCACCAGACCATCGAGGAGCTTCTTGAAAATCTGACCGAGCACCAGCACCACGCTCAGCATCACGACGGCCATCAGCGTCGAGACGAGGATCTGCTTTGCGAGGTAACGGTCGAAAATGCGCATTGCCTCCGCCTGCATCCCCGCAGCACCCTCATTGTCAACCCGGAAGCCGCGCAGGCTTTTCACATGCATACCCTCGCCCGCTGCCTACAGAAACCTCATGCCCGCTCTCCCGCTCAGGCTGCTGTCCCTGCTGATGGCCGTGCTGTTTTCCGCATGCGATCCTGGCAAGCCAGTGCCGGGCAAAACCTCCAGTCCCCTGACACATTCCGCGTACGTTTGGCAACGGGTCTGGACAGATTCGGTGCGCGCCGCTGTGACGAACCATGGCAGCGCCTTCGCAGAACTCGGCGTCCTCGGCACTCAATTGGAGTGGAAATCAGGCAACCCCGTCCCGGCCGCGGTGCGCCCTGACGTAAACTGGAAAGCACTCTCCGCGACGCACAGACCCGTGAGCGCCGTCATCCGTATCGAGCGGCCTGGTGCAGATGACGAAATCGTCAAAGCCGTCCTCGCCGAAGCCTCGCGTTTGCGACAGGCCGCCGCCGCAGACGGCCTAACGTTGAGCGTGGTGCAAATCGATTACGATTGCCCTCAGAAAAAGCTCGCCTCTTACGCGGCATGGCTGAGCCGGATTTCGGAATCCCTGAAGCCTTTGCCAGTGCGCATCACCACGCTCGCCTCATGGCTGAATGAAAAAGACTTCCTGACACTTCTCAGAGCATGCCATCAGTATGTTCTCCAAGTCCATTCATTCGAGCGCCCCGCGCCTGGCCGAAGGGCGTCTGTCTGCGATCCTGACAAGACTCGCGCGTGGGTAAAACAGGCCTCCGCGCTGGGGCATTCGTTCACGGTCGCGCTGCCCACCTATCGCGCCACCGCAGGCTACGACGCTTCGGGAAAACTCCTCGGCGTGGCCACGGACTCGGTTACCCCGCGCTGGGTCGCCGGCACAACGCTGGAGGAGTTCCCGTCGAATCCGGACGAACTCTCCGCCCTCATCGCAGAATGGAACCGGGACCGCCCCGCCGGTCTCACCGGCATCTGGTGGTATCGCCTCCCGGTGGAGACGGACACCCGCAACTGGCGCTGGCCGGCCCTCGCCGCCGTCATGGCCGGGCGTGCGCCCATTTCCAAACTGGAAGTGCAATTCAACGGCGCACAGCCCGTGGATCTCGTCCTGTGGAACCGCGGCGAAAAGGATGAGTGGATGCCTGCCAAAGTCACCATCCGCTGGCCCGCACCTGCCCATGCCGTTGGAGACGGTGCTGCGGGCTGGGATTTTGCCGCAGGCGAAAATGAGGGGGTGTTCACCGCTCCCCCCGCTCTTCGTAAACGGCTCCTTCCCCCGGATCAATCCATGGCCCTCGGCTGGCTGCGTTTCCAGGAACCCGCGCCGCCCGCCGCATCGCTGCGCACAGAGATCAGCTCCCAAGCCCGGGACCGATAGCCGAAACCCGGAATTCGCTGCGCTGTACTTTGGAATTTGGACGGCGATGGCGGATCAGATTCGAGGCCTGCCCTGTGGACTGCGGCAGCCTGCCGCCGCTGTGAGAGCCGCAGCCTGCTGCGGCGCGCGACCTGTCCCGCCACCCCGGCAGCAGGGCTGCCGCGCACGACAGCGGCAGCAGGCTGCCGCAGTCCACAGGCTACGCCGTTTGTTTCTGAAGTGTTCTCGCCCGATTACAGGTGGTCAGCAGCCGATTTAAATACAGTGCGGGAATTGTTAACGCACTTTCGGCTTGAAGAGCAAAACGTGACCGACCTTCAACTCTGGCGCGTCCAGACGCAATTGCGCGCCACCGGCCGCCGGGAACGGCAGATTTTCAACTTCAGCTTTTCCCTTCACCGACACACTAACTTTTCCATCGCGCACTGACAGCAGGACGCGCCCCTGGACTTTCCTTTCAGGAAGGCCCGCGCCGGTGATCAATGTCGAGAGCGGCACCTCGCTGTTCACGTCCGCCATCACCATGAAATTCCCGCCCGGCAGATCTACAGCTTTGCGTTCCGTCAGGTAGTCCGTCGTCATCTCCTCCGGGAGGAGAGGCGCGACGTGTTTTGCCGCGAGGTCGGGATCGGCAGCCAATTCCTGAACGCGCATGTTGCGGAATTCCACATCCCCGCCTTCGCTTTCAAAACTCATGTAGCCCTTGCGCGGCGTGGCGCGGAACAGAGAGGTGACCAGCGCACCATTCACCTCCTGCTGGATCACGCCGTCCACACAGGTGATCCTGACATGATTCCATTCGCCCGTTTTGCTGCCACGGAATTCCACCGGCATCGAACGGTGGCCGCAGTAGTGCGAAACGGCGAACCGCGGATCCGGAATCGCCTGAGACGAAGATCCCGGAAGCGTAAAGATGTCCCCGTGGCTGGTGTACCACGTGCCATTGCCGAGATTGCACACCTGCACCTCGTGTCCCTCGCCGGGGTAAGGTCCGCCGGGTTTGGGAAAAGCGCTGTGACAAATGAGCAGGCCGGAGTTGCCGCTGGTGCCATTCCCGCCGCCGGCATTCGGTGCCTCGGTCAGATGCCGCCATTCCAATTCGAGAATGAAGTTCTCAAAATAAGCCAGCGAACGAATGAGCCCCGTGCGTCCGCGGGCGATGTGCAGCACGTATTCGCCCGCTTTGTCAGGGTTCGGTGTGGTGGAGATGAGCGGCGACTGCAGAGACATGCTCATACCGGTCCAGTTGTCCTCCAGTCTGCCAGCCAGAAGGTTTTTCCATTTCCCCTCCGGAGCCTTCGGAGGCGGCATCTTTCCGTCCACCGGTTTTTCCTCCGGCGCGGCACCGACGTTAAGTGTTAGGGATGCGAATGCGAGAACGATGGGAAGGAGGGAGGGCGATTTCATGAGACCACTCCCGATAATACCCGGCCGGACATTCGGCCAGTCCGTATTGGCGTCCTCCCGGCTTGCATCGGTCACACGGTGGCGTTCCCTGCCCTGCTGCCATGCTGCCCTCTTTGATCGAAATCATCCCTCCCGCTCTGCCGGTGAATGCCACCGTTGTATTGCCCGGCTCCAAAAGCCTGACCAATCGCGCCCTGATCCTCGCCGCCCTCGCGAAAGGAACGGTGACTCTGCGCGGCGCACTGTGGAGCGAGGACACGCAAGCCATGGTGCACTGCCTGCAAGCGCTGGGCTTTGCGGTGTCGGTGAAGGAAGATGACGCCGAGCCGGCAAACCGCACCATTATCGTTGAGGGCCGCGGCGGAGAAATCCCGTTAGCCGGCACCGCGGAAAAACCACTCGAACTCTACGTGGAAAACGCCGGCACCGCAGCCCGCTTCCTCGCAGCCTTCGTATGTCTGGGTAGAGGGTATTATCGGCTCAGTGGCGTGCCGCGCATGCACCAGCGGCCGCAGGCGGCGCTTTTCAAAGCTCTTCGCGAACTGGGCTGCGCAGTCGAGACACCTAACGATTTCCTCCCTGCGGTCATTACCGGTACAGGTCCGCGACCCGGCGCATCCTGCCGGGTGAGTGTGGAGGAGAGCTCGCAGTTCGCTTCCGCACTCATTTTGTGTCAGCGCACCGGTGGCTGGACAGTGGAGGTCACCGGCGCCAACGAGGATGAACTCCCCTATGTGGATATGACACGGACGCTGGTCTCGGAATTCCCGTGGCACGGCGGCGTCTATGAAATTGAGCCGGACGCCTCCGGTGCCAGTTACTTCTGGGGTGCCGATTGGCTGCTGCGTGATGCCGGCGGCAGCGTGCGCGTTGAACCCGCTCCCGCCTCGAGCATGCAGGCGGACCAGCGCTTTTTTGACATGATCCTCCGCCAGCCGTGGAAACCTTCCTACTCCCGCGCCACGGAGCTGGCCGACAGCATCATGACCGCCATTGTGCTCGCTCCGTTTGCGCCGCACTCCACTGAGTTTACCGCGCTAGGCCGTCTCCGCGTCCAGGAATGTGAACGCGTCGCCGCGCTGCGGACGGAACTCGGCAAATGCGGCGCGCGCGTGGAGGAACAGGGCGATACCCTAACCGTTCATCCCGGTCCGCTGCACGGCGCGGAAATCGCGACCTACAACGATCACCGGATGGCGATGTGTTTCGCGGTCCTTGGCTTGCGGATTCCAGGGATTCGCCTCCAAAATCCCTCCTGCGTGAAGAAGACGTTTCCGAACTTCTTCCAGAAACTCACCTCGCTCGGAGCCGGGGTAACCGATGCCGCCACCGGACGGCCACTCACGGGTCCTGATCTGCAGGCAGAGTGACCTATCCGCAATTGCGGATGACCTCTGACCTCCGTTCATCCCTCTCGACTTCCGCGGGAAGCCGGGGACTATATGGGCTCCTCAATTCCCGAGAAATCCATGAAGCGTTTTCCCCGTCGTCCCCGCGCCATCCCTGTTCTGGTTTTGCTCGCGCTGCTGCGCAGCCTAACACCCGCGCAGGAAGTCAATGAAAAGGCCCAGCGTTATTATGACAGCCTGCTGAAGCGCCCGGCTCCCGGCGCGGTGTTTGACCGCTTCTACAGCGCATGGCTCGACACAAAAACGATCGATGAACTGGAAACCTGGTTGAAACAGAAGGCGGACGCCCCTGGGGCGCCATCCGCGGGACGCCTGCTGCTGGCATTTTTTTACGCCCGGCAGAATGACAATGTAAAGGCCATCGCGCAATTCCGCCTCGCCGTGGAGAAGGACGCGGCGAATCCCGATGCATGGTATCAAAAAGCCCTCATCGAAGCTCGCACCCTGGATTTTGACGGAGCACTGGCGTCGCTCGCAAAAGCCGCCGCGGCCAATCCCCCGGCCACCATGCTCACTCAGATCCGCCAAATGCAGGGCCGCTGGCTGGCGCGAAACGGCAAAACGGATGAGGCCGTCAAGGTGTGGCAGGCCCTCATCGCCGCAAATCCTAACGATGAGGAATTGCGTGAGGATTTGATCGAACTGCAAATTACCGAAGGTCTCAATGAGCAGGCCCTGGCCACCGCACAGGCCCTTCTGGAAAGCACAAAGGACCCTTATCGCAAAGTGCAGCGCCGCATGCGCATCGGCGATATTTACCAGCGCTCCGGCAACCGCGACAAGGCGATCGAAACTTATCTTCTCTGTCTCGACGAAACCGGTTCCGATTCATGGCTGGAAAAGGAGATCCTTTCGCAGGTGGAGCAGACTTTCCGCAAGGACGACGCGTTGGATGCGCTGAAGACCGAATATCAAAAACTGGCGGCAAAATACCCGCAGCGTGTTTCCCTGCGGCGTCAGTATGCGCGCCTGCTGGCCGAGACCCGCGAAACCGACCAGGCCGTGCAGGAGTTCACGAAGATTCTCGAACTCACTCCGGGCAGCCGCGAGTTGCGGGAAGCGTTCGTGGAATTGCTGGTGCAGGCAAAGAAATCAAAAGAGGCCGCAACGCAGATGCAGGAGCTGATCCGGCTCAATCCGGCGGACATCGAATTGCTCGTCAAACTCGCGGATCTCTACTTCGAAATGCAGCAGCCGGATGACTGCCGCCGCACCGTGGATACTTTTCTGGCTAAGAGCGATCAGAGCGAAGCCTCATGGCTGCGCGCCGCGGGCATGCTGGAGCGCTACAAGTTGACCGATCCCGCCATCGAGCTCTTTCGCAAGGCGACGGAGAAATTTGCCGGCAGCGAGACGGCGGCGGATGCTTTGGCAGTAGCCCTGTACAAGTCAGGAAAGAAAGACGAGGCAAAGGCCGCATGGCGCAAGCTCGCTGAGGGCGCCGACAAAACCCGGCTGATGAACGTGGCCCGCTCCGCCTCTGTGCGTGAGGAGCATGCTCTCGCCTTTGAACTGCTCACCGCGCGCCTGGCAAATTTCGGAACCGATCCGCTCTTCCTTCAGCAGTTGTGTGACACCGCGCAACGCGTCGATAAATACGCCGATGCAGTGCCCTGGGCGCGCACGCTCGTCGGCCTTTCGAAGGATGCCGTGGAGCTGGAGGGGAATCTCACGCTGCTCACCCGCCTTGCAGGAAAGGCAGACAAAACCGAGGCGCTGCTCAATGACCTCAAAACCTCGGCACAAACGCCGCAGGAAAAGTGTCTTCTTGCCGAACTTCTGGATAACAGCGGCGACGCAAAAGCGGCCGAAACCCTGCTCCGCGAAGTGGAAGCAGCCCAGCCGGAGCTCTCCGTAGCCGTCCTGGTGCGACTCCAGATTCAGCGCGGCGATCCCGCAGCCGCCGCGGAAAGCATGAAGCGCCTCATCGAAAGTCCCGGCGGACGCAAAAGCGTGCATGTGCAGCGCCTCGTTGATCTCTACGAACGCGCGGGCAAAGCGAAGGACGCCCTCACATGGATTCCGGAATGGAAGAAACTCTCGCCCGGCAGCAATCTGCCATGGCAAAAAGAGGCCGCGCTGCATTTCCAATCCGGCAATAACAAGGAGGCTCTGCGCTCCCTTCGCCAGGCTTCGCAGGAATTCGAGGACAATACGGATATCAAGGCCATGCTCGCCGAGGCCTTCCGCCATGAGGGCCGGCTGGCCGACGCCGAACGTCTCTATACGGTGCTCTACGAGGACGCGAAGGAACTTGGCGACAAAATCCGCTGGGCCGGCGCGCTCGCAGACGTGGCCAAAGCCTCCGGCAAAACAGGCGACCTCGTCGAGATGTTTGAAGAGCGCCGCAAAGCAAACCGCACCTCGCTGCAACCGTTGCTCGCTCTCGCGGAAATTCATCGCGTCAGCGACAACTACGAAGGCCGGCGCCGCATGCTTCTCGAGGCGGCAAGGTTGAAGGAGAACGATCTCGATCTGCTGATGGAGGTCGCGCGCATCGAGGAGGCCGAGGAGGACTATCCACACACGCTGGAAACTCTCAAAAAAGCCGAGGCCCTCGACAAGTCGGGCAAAGTGAAGCAGCGCATCGCCCGCGTTTATTTCAAGTCGGGTGACAAAGAGAGGGGCATGGCCTCACTCCGCCAGATGGCAGATGAAAAATTTGATCCGCGGCTCGCTGAAGCCCTCGCCGAGTCTCTTTGCGATCAGGAATTCTGGGATGAGGCCGCGGATTTCCTTCAACCGCTGCTGCAAAAACATCCGGACGATTACCGGCTGCACTACCTCGCAGCCGTTGCGCTCGAAGAGAGCAGTAAGACGAAGGAATCCGCTTTTCTGTTCCAGCGCCTTCTTGGCATGCGGAAGGAACTGGCCTCCCAGACGTCGGCTTCGGCACAGACGGTTATTCCCAATGCTTTCGATTATTACGAGTCCATGCGGCCGTACGTGCCCGCCGAGACTCTCGAGATTCTGCGGGTCAGCGGCACGTCATGGCAGGCCTACTATCATCGCCAAAACAGAGGTTCCTCGAACCAATCGATTCGAATTCCCGGCACCGTGGAGGACAGCCGCAGAATGTCGCTGATCCACCTCGCCTCGATGGCGCAGAACCTCGACGAGACGGAGAAGGCGGCGATCATTGCGGACCTCAAAGCGCAGGGCATCAAGTCCACGGACGTGCTCCTGGCCATGATGCAGGGCGAGCGGATTGACCAATCACCGGATTACGAGGCCCTGCTGGAAAAGACCCCGGACGACGAAGTCCTGCTCTCGCTTGCCGCCATTTGGGGGAACCGTTACGGCAACTCGCCTGACCCAACCCTCGATCTCAAGCTGTACCAAAAGCTGAAGACGAGCAGGCCGGAACTCGCATGGATCGCCGGGATGAGGCTGGGCACTTTCACCGAGCCGCCCGAAGCGGCGAAGGCCTACGCTGAAACCGTGGCTGCCGTGGAGAAGCTGGAAAACCCGCCGCAGCTTGTGCTCCAGGCCGCCATTAGCGCCCTCGGTGTCTATGACAATAACAACGATGCGATACCGGAGGAGAACCGCAAGATCGCCAACCGGCTCCGCGCAAAGCTTCCAGGCTGGTACCGCAAGGCCGATCCGAAGAGCGGCCAGGCGCAATACGCCTTCATCAGCATCGCCACTCAAATAGCGCGCGAAGACGACCTCGCCCCTCTCGTGAAGTTGTTCGATGAGGAGATCGCCGCCGTCGCCGCGGACCCTAACAGAAACACGCAGAACATGTATTTCGGCCGGCGGAACAATGGTCTGCTCGAGCCCCTGGACTTCCCGCCGCAGCGGCTCACCGACTATTCCGTTTCGGTTCTCGGAATGCTCAATGGAAGCAGCGACAACTACTATGGCCGCCGCATGGATATGCAGCCGGACAAGCTGAAATCCGTGCTGTCATCCGCCAAAGACCCCGTCTTGAAGCTCCTCCTCACAGCCAGGGCCGAGGATGACGACGCTACAACGAAACTCGCGGCGGAGATGACGTCCCAGCCGGAGCCCTCGCTCAATGCGTTTCTCCTTCACGCCTCGTGGCTGGCCGAAAAGGAAAAATTCGACGAAGCCTGCGCTCTGCTGCGGCGTGCTCAGTATCTTCCCATGACGCGGGAAATGCGAAAGCTAGTCGATTCGTCCATGATCTCATGGGCCATGGAGGCCAATGACAAGGAAGCCCTCAAAGAGGACTCCGCTTTGCTGACCGGTGCACGCGAAGCAGTGCTCCGCATGAGGCGGGAGGCGCTCACTCCGGCACACCGGGGCGAACTGGCCGGGTGCATGGAACAGCTTGGTTTGAAAAAAGAGGCCGAGCGTTTGGCGGGCAAGGATGCCGCCGTTACCACCCCTTCTTTCACCAGCAGCCGTTCCACCCGGTATTACTCTTCCAGCCCGTTTTCCAGTTCCAACAGAAACGGCGGGCGGATCGATCAGTTGATCGTCAAAGGCAAACGCGAGGAAGCCCTCAAGGAGTTGACCCGCGACTTGAAAAACTTCACCAAACAGTGGATCGCCAACTCCAACAACGCCCGGTATCAAACCCGCGAGTGGATGGAGGTCGTCTCCCGGCACGGCTTCAACAAGCAGTTGATGGAGTCCATGAAGCCCGCTGAGGGCGCTCCCCCCGAAGCCATCATCCAATGGGCCGCGGTGCAGGACATCTTCGGCGAAACGAAAAAGGCCGTCGAAACCTACAGCAAGGCCGTCGAGTTGAAGCCGAAGGATGTCCCGCTGCGTCAGGCTTATCTAACCGCCCTCGTCACTCAGGATCCGGCCAAGGCCCGTGAAGCGCTCAAAACGCTTGATCCGGTTTTGGTGCTTGGAGTGAGTTCGAGCCTGGCCAATATCATGAGCAACACGAATTCCAATGCGGAGCGTCTTACGCTGCTGGAGTTTATGTTGAATGTTCTGGAGAAAACCCCCGAGGAGGAACGGGTGAAGCAGAATCTCGAAGCGCTGCTGAATGCGGTGGAGTATGGCGTTCAGTATTCCGATGGCGACATGGGAAGCCTCTATCAGTCAAGGCCCGCGGGGAGCCGGAAGCCGAAGGCGCAAAAGACGACGAAACCGGCAACCGCATCGAAGCCGGCCACCGAATCGAAAACACCCGATCCTGCAAAGCGCCGTCTGGAGCTGCACCAAAAGCTCACCTCTTTGCTCATGAAGTCCCCGTCAACGGCCCGGCATGCTTTCGAGCTTTATGCGGGCGTCGCTCTGCAAATGGATGCCAAAGCCGCAGAACCGGAACTCGACCGTCTGGCCCACGAAGCTCTCGAGACGGAAACCAAACAACGCGCAAGGTCTTCCTCCAATCCCTATTACAGCCGCCGCGTCTATTATGGCCGCAGCGGCACAGAGTCGATCCGGACCCCCGATCCCGAGTCATACCTTGTCGAACGGGCATGGGCTCAGAAAAAACCGGAACTGATCACCAACGATCTGTTGCCCCGGTTGAAGTCATCATCGCGCAGTTCCCAGGCTAAAAAGATCGAGGAATCCATGCCCCTCTATTTTTGCGCCGACTCCGAGTTCCAGGATGTCATTGCGGCCTACATCAAAAAACAAAGCCGCCTCGTGCAGCCCGGCAACACGCCGGAGTACTGGAACACCGTCTTCCACATTCTGGATCTGCGTAAGCTTGACGTCGATCTCACAGACGCGGTTCTCGACGGCCTGAAGGGCAACCGCGGCTACTACAACGGCAATGAATTCTCCCACGTGGTGGGATGGGCCGTGCAGTTGCAGAAATCGAAAGGCGCAAAGCCTGTGCGCGAACTCTTCGAGAAAGTGGCCGCGCATGCCATGGGGCCGCGGGACAAACGCGCCGCGATGATCGAAAAGAACTACAACCCCAGCAGTTATTCCTACAACACGCCCAATGGAATGATCATGCAGTGGTTTCAGTTTCTGCGAAACGCATGGCAAACGGAGGAACTGGTCTTCCCTGCAGCCGAAAGCTACAACCTCGAATTTGTGCGCTACGCGGGCACCCACGGACAGCAGGACCAGCTCTATAATTACGGCCACCGCCTTTCCGACTCCTCGTTTTATGCGGACGATCCGGATAGGGCCGTGCAGTTCTTCCGCGGCACACCGGTTGTCGCCCCCCTGAAGGAATTCATGGCGTTTGCCTCTCCTTCGTCCCAGCGATGCCTGCTCGTGGATATTCTGCAGACCATGACCCAGGGTGACCGGAAATCCCTGCGCGAAGCGTTTGCCAAAGAGCCGCGCACGTTCGGCACAGAGCTCGTGGACCGCGTCCTCGACAAGGGAGATGTCGTCCAGTCGGTCCTTTCTCACCTGGCGGCGAACCTTGAAGAAATCAAAAAGCTCGAAGCGCACCAGCAGCGGGATCTCGCCGGAATGTATTCCGTCGCCCGGCGCTACTACTCCTCCTCAAACAAAACCACCGACGCCGAACGCGCCGTGAAGGACTGGTCGGAGGGTGTCCTTTTGGGCAACTCGGGTGACCGCGTGACGAAACTGCTGGCCACGAAGTCACTCAAAGGTCAGTCGGGCGACTACGATTTCGCCCAGAACACGTTGACGCCATTGCTCACGCCAATGGTCAGAACCACCCCTGACGATGCCGTAAAGGTCTTCCTCAAAGTACGCACGCTCTTCGCAGACTGCCGGAAATCGGGTCTCAGCAGCAACGTCCACTACGGGGATAATTCCAGTGTTCTCGGCGAGGTGCTGTCCTCCACCGTCTCAAACGGCGATGCTGACGGCGTCAAAGCGGCTTCCAACGCCATCAGCTTTGTCCTCCGCTCCACCCTGCCCCGTGAAGGCTTTCCCGTGGAATGGAAATCCAGCGTCATTTCCACCCTTGCGGCACAATTGCGGATCCTTGGAACCCCCGAGGCGGAAAAGAGCGATAAGCCCGATAAGCCTGCAGACGATAAAAAAGCAGCCCCGAAATTCTCGGTTCGTGTGCTCCTTCCAAAACTCGCAGAGGTGCCCGGCATGCATCCCGGTGCTATGATCGCCTCTGCGGCATCGCTTTTTGCCGACAAGCAACTGCCGGCCGGCAATGACGACATCAAGTGGCTGGAAGAGCAGGCCGCTTCCGGCGCCTCAAAAGACCTTGCCTCCGCATTGATCGCCGGATTCCGCATCGCCCGCGATTCGAAACCGAAAAACGGCTCTGCTGTCGCGGCTGAGGTTCCCGATCATCAAAAGGTGCTGCTGCAGTTCATTGAAGATGCGGAGATTCCTCTTCCGGTGCGCCTTAGCATCGCGGGAGAACTCATCAGCTCCTCCTCCGTTGTTTCGGCGCCCGTTCGTTATGCGGCGGTGACCCAGCTTGGCGAAGCATGGCGGCAATCGGTCCCGGTTTCAGGCTCGCACTGCAACAATATCGTAAGCGGGCTTGTTGCTCTCGACTCCGGCACCGGAGCCCAGCCTGCGGAGGCGTTCCGCAACGCCGCCGTGGATATCATGAAGTCATGGCAGCGCGTTTCCACCACCGGCCGTTCTTCGAATGGCTCCTACGGCTATCAACTCTCCAGCAGCGACGTGCTCGCCGGGGGCAGCGCCTTTTCTCTCGCCATGTCGGTCGGGGATGAAGCCATTCTCAGGCAGGTCCTGATCAACGGTTCCGCCGGTTATGCCAAACGGGCGTGGTTCATTCGACTCGTGAAGACCAAGCGCTTTGAGATTGCCCAAATGATGCTGAGAACCAGCAACGACGGCATTTATGACGACACCGAAAAAGGCGAGGATCTCTCATGGAACCCGGCCCTCGCGGAAACAGCCAAAGAGTTCACAGCGACTCTCAACGACGCGGAGGAGAAGTACCTCGCTGAGTTGCTCATCGCGTCCCTTCCGGACAGCAAGCAGGTTACCTCAGGCGATCTGAAAGGAAAAGCACCCCTGCAGATGGAGCGTCTCAAGGAAATTGCGTCGCGCCTTCCCGAAAAATTCAGCAACCCGCTCTCCCACGAACGGGCGCTCGTCATTCTGCTCGGACAGGAGTTGTCCGTTCCGCTGGTCGATACCTCCCTGGCAGGATGGGCGGCCAATCAAACGTTCGGCACCATCGCCATGCTGGACAACCAGGTTCTGAGAACCCGGAGGGCCAAACTCCTCGCGGCTCATATCAAACGGACTCTCGCCAAAGGTGATTTGAGCGTGGCGAAGGAAGCCATTACTCAACTCACGGGCACCGCCCTCAGCCAGCGCAGTTCCTATTATACAAGGGAGGCGGCGCGTCCCATTCTAACACTTTGGCAGACGGAGTCGCAGAATTTCATCTCCAGCCCGGATGCCGCTGTGCGCAAGGCCGCCCGCGAGATCTGGCGTGAACTCGCCTTCGTGCGCGACACCCAGAATCTCTTCTACAACACGATCCAGAACCGCGCTCTCCAGGCATTGTTCTTTGATGCCATGGATGACAAAACGGACGAGTTCTCCGAGGCCGTCGCTCAGTTGCCGGAGGAACGCCGGAAAGCCATCACTCAGGAACTCGGGAGCGCTCTCGAGACTGCTCTCAACACGATCAAATTCCGCTGGCCCTCCGATAAAGCAGAAGCCGCCAAATTGAAGTCCCGCACGATCCTGCGCATGATGAAAAACACCGTCGCGTGGCCCTTTGAATTGACCGGCCTTGCGCGGACTCTTCCCACCCTTGTCACGAACGGCTGGCTGCGCCGGGAGGATGTCATCGCCGAAGCCGACGCCCTCATGGAGCGCCACCCGCGGGATGGACGCACCGGACAGGAACTCGCCGTGCTCTTCGCGGATGCGGGCAAGCCGGACCAGGCCCTCAAGCTCCTCGATAAAGCCGGGGCGCAATTGCCCGCGGACGATCCCGTCGCCGCCACATGGATGGCCGTCACCCGCAGCGGTGTGCTGGAGAAACTCGATCGTCACGAAGAAGCGCTGGCTCTCGTCAATGCGATCTCCGCTGAGACTCTCGATTTGAAAGAGGCCAAGCCGGATTTGAGACGCCACGTCCTCGAGAGCCGCGTCCGCATCGGACTCGAAGTCACATGGCGCAAAGGCGGCAAGGAGGCCGTTATGGCGCAGGCGGTCGAACAAATGGGTTCCGATCCAAAGTCCCGTGAAGCCCGCAATGCCATCGCGTCGGCCTTTTCTCTCATCGCCTCCAAGCAAACCGCCGCCGGAGACAAAGTCGCCGCGTTGCACAGCCGCGAAATTGCGTTCCTCATCCGGGAGAAAATCGCCGCCTCGAACACCGAGAAGACGTCCACCGGACAAACCGCAGCCGGCGTCGCTCTTCGCGAAGCCCGCGCTGCCGTGGGTGACGGCCATGCGGCCCAGGATGCGGTGCCCGCCGATGCCACATGGCGCTACTATGAAGGCATCAAGGACTTCGATTCATGGATGACTCCGGGCTACGATGATTCCGCATGGAAAACAGGCAAGGGGCCTCTCGGCATGGGTATTTCCGGCGGTATCCTCAAGACCCAAACGGACTCCATTCCCGAGGTAATGGCCTTCCGCACGAAGTTCACGCTTCCCAATCCGGACCAGGTCCAGTCGCTGACCATCAATTACATGCGCGGCGACGGTGTGGCCATGTATTTGAACGGCAAGGAAATCCGGCGCAGCAATTTGGCGGCCGGTGATCTCACGGAGTCCACCCGCGCCACTCTCTCGGTGACAGATACCGAAGCGATCGAGCCGCGCTCCGCCAAGATCACCATCGACAAACTTCCGAAGCTCGAAAAGGAAAATGTCCTTTCCGCCGTGCTTTATCAATTCAACAGCAACTCCACCGGAATGGTCTTTTCGTTGTCCGCGAAAATCAATGAGCTCGAGACGAAAGAACTCTCAAAAGGCATCGACAAGGCCGCCATGGAAAAATCTCTCGGCAGTTTGTGGAGTTCTCTGCCTGAGGCATTTCGCAAATCGATATTAAAATAGCGTCTCCCGGGCATCCCTTTGCCATGAAGCGGGTTTTGGTTCCCGAGTTGCTCGATTCTCTTCCTGCCAACGATCCCGGCGCCGTCGCGGGCCGCCGGGATCTGCGGATGGTAAATGGAATCATGGGCAACTTTCGCTGGCTCCTGCGCGAACTCGCGGAACTAACGAATGCGGACGGCCCTGTCGTGGAAATCGGCGCAGGCGACGGTGCGTTCGCACGGCGGGTCTGCAGGAAATTGCCGGCCCTCGCTCCGTGTTATCATGCCATCGACCTCGCGCCGCGTCCCGCCTATTGGCCGCAGCAGGCCTCGTGGCATCAGGCGGATTTGTGGAGTGACAGCGCCGCGGATTTGCTGAGCCGCGCCACCGTGCTCGTCGCAAATCTGGTGCTCCATCACTTTGAAGACGCCGCACTTCACCGGCTGGGTGATCTGCTGCCCCGGTGCCGGACCATCCTCGCCTGTGAACCGTGCCGCCGGGAGATTCACGTTTGGCAGGGCCGCCTGCTGTTTCCCGTTCTCCACAGGATCACACGTCATGACATGGTAGCGAGCATTCGTGCCGGCTTCCGCGCATCGGAATTGGCGGAATCCATGGGTCTCGATCCAGCCCGCTGGCAAACCACCGTTTCCACCTCATGGCTTGGAGCGTATCGCTTGAAAGCGGTTCGGAGCAGCGAGCCGTCAGCCTGACAACAATGCGCACTGTCGAAATCGCCGGGGGCGGGGTGGCGGGACTGGCCCTCGGGCTTGCCCTGCGGCGCGAAGGTGTGCCGGTGCGGGTTCATGAAGCCGGCGTTTATCCACGCCACCGTCTGTGCGGCGAATTTATCTCCGGGGCAGGCCCTGAAGACTTCGAGCGCCTCGGAATTTCACACCTGTATCACCGCAGCGAAGTCCTCACCGAAGTGCTTTGGTTCAAGGGGGATCGATTGCTGCAGCGCCGTACCCTGCCCGTTCCCGCCCGCGGCATTTCCCGCTGGCAGCTCGATGCCGGCATGGCGGAATGCCTGACAAAAGCGGGCGGCGAACTGCTTTGCGAAAACAGAGTACCTGTCTCCGGCGGCGAAGGCTGGGTTGTCGCCACCGGCCGCCCGCGCGCCGAATCCGGCCCGTGGCTTGCGCAAAAAGCACACTATCAAAACCTTCCTACGGAGGCCGGATTGGAAATGCACCTTGGCACGGGTGGATACACGGGCCTTGCCAGGGTGGAAAACGGGACGGTGAATGTTTGCTCTCTTTTTCCCGCTTCCCTTGGACGCCTTTCCGCCAGCGCCACCCACGCAGATCGTCTTCGCGCCGGCGGTTTGCCCGCGCTCGCAGCCAGATTGGAAGCCGCACAGCTTATCGAAGCATCCCGCTGCGGCGTCTCCGGTTTCGTCACCGGCTGGCAGCCGCACGCGGCTGACATTTTTGCCCTCGGCGATCATCGCGCCATCATTCCCCCCTTCACCGGTCACGGCGTGTCCATGGCCATGCTGGCCGCGCTGGAGGCGGCTCCGTTTCTGGTGCGCTGGTCCTCAGGCCGCCTGACATGGAACGACGCTGTGAAAGCCACCCGCCTCGCGCTCAAAGAAAAATTCCGCCGCCGCCTTCGCTGGGCATCATTGCTGCATCCATGGCTGCTGCGTCCTGGCGGCCAGACGGCCTTGAGTTTCCTTGTGCGCTGTGGATTGCTGCCGTGGCCGTGGATTTTCCGCCGGCTGCGTTGACCCCCCCTGCATGCACCTCCATTCCATTTCGCCGGCATGGCCGGAACACTGCGTCTCCCAGGCGGAGGCGCTTTCCCTTCTCAAATACCCCGGCGTGTGGGATTCCCTCCGGCCCCGTTCGCGCACTATTCTCGAAAAGGTGCTCACGGGCGAAAGCGGCATCGCTCAGCGCTACGCATGGATCAAGGATACCGCCCGCCTCATTGCCGCTCCGCCGCAGGAATTGGCGGAAATCTTCGAAACCGCGGCGCCTTCACTGGCTGGGCAGGCACTGCGCTCCGCGATGGATCGCGGCGGCGTCACCGCGCAGGAAATCGATGCTCTCTTCATCTGCACCTGCACCGGCTATCTTTGTCCCGGCGTTACGAGCCATGTCGCGGAGAATCTGGGCCTGCGTCCTAACGCGGTGCTTCATGACGTCGTCGGCCTCGGCTGCGGCGCCGCCATTCCCTCCCTCCGCGCCGCCACCGATTTCCTGACAGCCCGCCCGGATGCCACCGTCGCGGTCGTCGCGGTCGAACTGTGCACCGCCGCCTTCTACGTGGACGACGATCCGGGCGTCCTCGTCAGCCTGTGTCTCTTCGGCGATGGTGCCTGCGCCACGCTCTGGCGCGGGCGGGAGACCGCCGCCACCGGATGGCGCGCGCATGGCTTCCGCTCTCTCCATCAGCCTCAGCACAGAGAATCGATCCGTTTCGTCAACGCCGGCGGACGTCTGCGCAATCAACTCCACCGCTCCGTCCCTGGCCTCGCCGCCGCCGCCGTCAAACAACTCTTCGATGCCGAAAAAGCCGCAGGCCTTCCGGAAAACGTTAGGGTCATCGCTCATTCCGGAGGCCGCGATGTGCTCGAATCTCTCCGCGCTGCGCTCCCCGGCCACCCGCTCCGCGAAAGCGAAAGTGTCCTGCGGGATTGTGGCAACATGAGCAGCCCCAGCGTCCTCATCGCTCTTCACCGCGCGCTGGAGGCCGGCGTCACCGATCCCCTTTGGCTCACCGCCTTCGGCGCAGGCTTCTCCGCGCATTCGTGCAGGCTGGATCTTGAGTAGCGCAGGGAACGGGATTTCTCCTTGCTCATGATCTCCCGCACTTCCTGCTCCATCCTCGCTGCGATCTCTTTTTTGCCTTCCTTTGCGTTCGCTGCGGACCAGTATGACATCGTTATCTATGGCGGCACCTCCGGTGGCATCGCGGCGGGCATTCAGGCGGCAGGAATGGGGCGCACCACCGTGATCATCGAACCGACGAAGTTTGTCGGCGGCCTCACCACCGGCGGCCTCGGAGCGACGGACATCGGAAACAAACAAGCCATCGGCGGACTGGCCCGCGAGTTCTATCACCGCATCTGGCAGTATTACCGGCAACCGGACCGCTGGAAGCAGGAGACGCGCGAAAAGTATTTCGCGGGCCGGCCCCACGGCAACTCAGCGGACGAAGAGACCATGTGGACCTTCGAACCTCACGCCGCCACGGAAGTCTACGAGGCCATGCTCAAGGAAGCAAAGGTCCCCCTGGTTTTCAGCGAACGGCTCGACCTCAAAAACGGCGTGCAAAAGGAAGGTGCCCGCATCACCGCCATTCGTATGGAAAGTGGCCGCACGTTCACCGGCAAAATGTTCATCGATGCCACCTACGAAGGCGATCTCATGGCCAAAGCAGGTGTCAGCTATCACGTGGGTCGCGAATCCAACGCCACTTATGGCGAAACCCTCAACGGCATCCAGACGGCCCGCGCCAAACAGCACCAGTTCATCAAATCCCCGGACCCTTACATCAAGCCCGGCGACCCCCAAAGCGGACTCCTCCCTGGAATCCATGCCGGTGATCCTGGCATCGACGGCCAGGGCGATAAACGCGTGCAGACCTACAACCTGCGCATGTGCACCACCGACATTCCGGAAAACCGTGTGCCATGGGAAAAACCGCAAAACTATGACCCGGTGCGCTACGAACTGCTGCTCCGCAACTTCGAGGCCGGCGATCATCGCTCTCCGTGGAACCCGGTTTGGCTGCCCAATCGCAAAACCGACACGAACAATAACTTCGCCTTCAGCACCGACAATATCGGGATGAACTACGACTATCCGAATGGCGACTATGCCACCCGGGACCACATTCAAAAGGAGCATCTCGACTATCAAATGGGTCTGATGTGGACCCTCGCCAATCACCCGCGCGTGCCGGAGAAAATCCGGGCTGAGTTCAGCCGTCTGTCACCCGCGAAGGACGAGTTCAAAGACAACAACCACTGGCCGCGGCAACTCTACATCCGCGAAGCACGCCGGCTCATTGGCGAATACGTCATGACTGAAAAGAACTGCACGCGTGCTGCCGTGATCGACGATTCGGCAGGCATGGGCGCCTACAACATGGACTCGCACAACACCCAGCGGTACGTCACCAAAGACGGACGCGTGCTCAACGAAGGCGACATCCAGGTCGGCACACGTCCCTACCCGGTAAGCTACCGCAGCCTGTGCCCGAAAGCGGCCGAATGCACCAACCTCCTCGTTCCCGTCTGCCTCAGTGCCTCGCACATTGCCTATGGCAGCATTCGTATGGAACCCGTCTTCATGGTTCTCGGGCAGAGCGCCGCCACCGCCGCCTCACAGGCCATCGAAGCCGGTGTCGGTGTTCAAGGGATCGATCGCGCTAAGTTCAAAGCCCGTCTGCTCGCTGACAAACAGGTCCTCGACTTTGTCTCTCCTGCTGCGCCGGAAAGAAAGCCCGGCATTCCAAAAGACAAACTTCCGGGCGTAGTCGTCGATGACACCGAAGCGGAAAGGACCGGTTTCACCACCCTCAGCACTGCGGCCTCGCCGTACACCGGTTCAGGTTACGCGCACGACGGCAACACAGACAAAGGAAAGCAGCGGGCCATTTTCAAAGCCGTGCTTCCCAAAGCCGGAAAGTATGAAGTGCGCTTCGCGTACACGGCGCTTCCCAATCGCGCCAGCAATGTGCCCGTAACCGTAAAACACTCCGCCGGCGACAGCAAGGCTACCGTCAATGAACGGAAGACTCCGGGAATTGAGGGGATGTTCGTCTCGCTCGGAACGTGGCAGTTCGATAAAGCGGGCGTGGTCGAAGTATCCAACGATGGCACCGATGGTCACGTGATTATCGACGCCATCCAATGGCTGGCCGTTCCGTAATACCGACGGCAGCGATTCGCGTCACGGCGCCATCTCCACCACTACGCGGTAGAACAGACGCCGCGTTGTAGCCACTGGCGGAACGTTGATGATAAAATCCTTCGGCTGGGCGGGAGATGCGGCTGGATGCGTGTAGGAACTGCGGCGCACCCAGGAGGCAGGCACGATGCTCTCACATGTATCAATATGATAGACTCGGCCCGGCTGCACGGTAAGGCTGATCTTTTCGCCGGTCGCCGTATATTGGGACGTGGCGGTGAGGAAGTCGCCGGCATTGGCCGGGTTGGTTCCCGCGATCTGTTCCGCGCTGTCCGGATAGCCGTCTCCATCACTGTCTGCACCGGTGCCAATGCGGCCCGGGGATCCGCCGATGTCGGTTCCGGCGTGCCAGTTGAGTCCGCTGTTGTAGTCGCCGTTCGTATTGGTGATTTCGAGCGACACGCCGCCGCCGTCCGGTTGTGTGGGCCAGTTGGTAAGCGGATCATCATCAAACGCGAAATCCTGAATGATATTCCCCTCGGAATCCCGGGTGGTCACCTGCTCGCCGCTGTTGTTCAGACTTCCGCCGGGCCACTGGAACACAATGCCTGGCGGCGTCGTGGGATAGGCCGCATAGAAGGCCGCGGGCGTCACATTCGTGACGATCACGAATGCGCCGGGCGGCATCACATGTGACGGGAACGTAAACTGATCGATCGGCTTGCCCTGCTCGAAATAAACCCCGCCGATGTTGATGGACAGATTCCCCGTATTGGTCAGTTCGATGAACTCGATGCCGCCCTCGCCCGCCGGGTTGAACATGATCTCTGTGACGCGCAACGCCGAGAGAACGGAGTTCGTATTCGATGAATCCGCGATCATGAAGTAATCGAAAGCAACGCGGAAAGTGATCGGGAGCGAGACAGCAGGCGGCGTCACCACGGGCATGGAGGTCGCCGCAAAAATGCCGCCGGTGAGAGCCGTGGAATTTGCCGGAATCGTTTGCGTGTACACCGTCGTCCAAACGGAGTTGGCCAGATTTTGGAACACAAGGCTCGTGCCGTTGCGCTTCACCCGGAGTATAGCCCCGGCGCCCGTTACAGGCAAAGTCGCGGCTTGCGTGTAATCCGAAGGCTGGGAAGCGCGTTTAACGGTCACCGACAGTCCACCCTCAAGACTGAAAGCGTAGCGCACGTTCGTTCCCGCCTCGTTGATCTCCAGCCACAGTCCGCTCTGCCACGGACCAAACTGCCGCGTGTCCGGCGTCAATGCTGTCTGCAGCACAAAGTCCGCGGTATCCGGCAGGTCTTTCGTGATAAGCGGATGCGTGAAGGCGGGCGACGTCAGCGGCTTGGCCGAATCATCCATAATGTGCATCAGCAGCCGTCCGGTGGCATCCTCCACAGAATACCAGGCGGAGGCGGAGTAGTTGTCGCGGTTCTCGATGTTCTGAACGGTGTAATCCGGTCCCAGCGGCGCACCGGTGCCAAAGGTGTTGAAGTCATTCGTGTTATAAACCGTCACCTCGCGGGTAATGTTCGCTGTGTTCGACGCTCCGTCGGTGACCGTCATCGTCACCGAGTAGGACCCCGGCGTGAAGAAGAGCAGTTCCGATTTCCCTGGCACGGAATGCGCGATGCTGTGCCCCGTGGCCGGCGTCACACTCCATCCATAGGTAAGCGGCGTCCCTTCAGGGTCAAAGCTTCCGGTCCCATCGAAGACCAGCAGTTCGTTGGCCGACACATTCCGGGAAGCCGGATCGGATGTCAGCACCGGCACCGGCGGACCACTGCCGGTGAGCGTTACGTTCAGGTTTGCCGTAAACATCACCGTGCCGTCTTTTGCCAATCCGCGAATGGTTAGGCTGTTCTGGCCGGAGGCCAGGGCAATGTTGGAAATCGTCCACTGTGACACGTTCGTAATCGTTCCGGTCCATGCAAATAGCGCCTCCGGATGCCCATCGACGGCGACGGTCCACACGTTCGCCGGTGCTTCGCCGGTTACGGTGAACAGCGGCGTGCTCACCGTCTGATTGTTGGCCGTCGTCACCGAGAAAGGCCTCGTATAGTTGTTGCCGCCAAAGCTGTTGATGCTGTTGATGGCGGCAGCTTCCCGGCCTGACCAGAAGGACGGATAGTTGTAAACGCTCGTCTTGAACGGGGCGAGCGCGTCTCCCACCGCTGATTGATAGTTCATCGCGGTGAGGAAGGCGTCCATGCGCGCGGAGTTCCGCGTGTATTTGGACACCAGCTGATGCAGGTAGAAATTATAAGCCCGCCGGAACATCGGTCGGTTTGTCAGGTTCGTCCAGCCGACGCCGCCCGTGCCGCCGATGAACGCTTCCCCGACGCTGAATCCAAGGTCGCTGTCCCAGTGATGGAATTCGAATTTGCCGTCGGTGGGGCGCCGGTAGAAATAGCCGTTCTTGCCGCGGTTGAGCGTGAAATTATCCCAGTCGCCGATATAGCCCCGCACCGCCGCATATGCTCCCGCGCGCCACACGTCGATCTGCCGGGACATTTGCTCGTCCCATGCAACCTGAAGCGCCGGCGTCATTCCGGCAACGGAGGTATTGTTATTGAACGCCGTCCGGACAAGTGAAGAAAGCGCCGCATAGTCATACTTGTCCTCCGGAAAACGCAGCGGGAAGTTGCCGTGGAAGAAGATTGGACTCTCTGCCGATGGAAAGGCGTCCGTCGAGTTATTCCAGTCCTTCAGCGACCAGCGTCCCGTCACACTGTCGGCGGCGATACGCTCGTTGTGAAGATTCGAATCATACATGAACCACGCATCGTCGATCTCAAAGAGTTCGCCCTGTGGCAGATCTGCATAAGCACGGTTGAAGAAGTCCGTATCGGTCTGCTCCTGGTCGTCGCCGAGCCGCGGAGCGTCCCCGTTGATGATCTGCTGGATGAATTCCGAGTCCGGCGACGGATAGTCAGCGACCAAGTACATCATGTAACGGACCATGCGGTTATGGAACCGGCTCGCGCCGGCGGAATCGTTGTCGGTGCCGGATTTGTTCCGCGCCCGGAACGCATTGTCCGCAGGCGTCTTCCAGCGCGCCCGGTCCAGCGTGTTCGCTCCGGTGCGGGTCCACGGACTGCCTCCGCGACGCAGTTCGCCGTTATAGATCACATCCCGCTCGTTAAAGATCATCGTGGCATTCCAGCCGAAGTTCGACATGCGCTGATGATCCCAGTCATAGGCCGCGCTGAAGCCGGTGCCTTCATTCAGCGCATTGCGGTGATAAAGCGATATGATGAAGCGCTGAATCAATGTGCCCGGCGTGCCTGTCGGCGGCGAGTTGTCCACAATCCACATCGCGGGACGGGTCGCGCCACTGCGCGGACATTCATTGGTCTGGCCGTTGGACGCGGTAACATAAAACTGGGTAATCGTCCCGTCGCCCCGCTGCAAAACTGTTGCAGACCAGATGCCGTCTCCTGCGACAGCATCGCCGCCTGTGCCGCTGTCATTCATCGCCGTGGTATTCCAGGTCCCGTTGCCCGAAACATTGTCGATCCGTTCCACCAGCGAGACACTCGTCAGCGCAGTGGGCGACGACACGCGCGCGGAAACAATCACCGACTGGGTGGAAGTGGGAACCGGCGGGGCGTGTTTTATGTTGTCCACTACTGGCGCTGCGGAGGGGATGGCTTTGGTATTGGCAGCGCCGGGAGTTCCCAGATTGTTGGGAATGGGAAGACGGAAAACCTTTCCAAAGCTGCGGTCCCACGTCTGCACCACCACAAGGGGCATGCCGCTCACCCAGCGGCCATTGAACGAGAACGTCAGCGTGTCTCCCGCGACGATGCCAATGACATCCACCTCCGCCTTGTTGGCTTTCGTGTCGCCGGAGCCGAAACTGATAAGATGGAAACCGTCAGCCTGGGTGTCACTGAGGCAATGGGTGCCCGTGCACAGCAATCCGTTGACGCTCGTTCCGGTGCCATGAGAGGTGGCATCGCCGCCGGTCATCTGGTTCGTGGCCGGTGCGGCGGCACGGGTCAGTGACATATTCTTCATCACAACGTGACCGTCACTTACCAGACTGATCAGCAGTTCCCGGCAGGCCGTCACCCCCGCAGGAACTCCCCGGAGTTCGCGGTACACTCCCGTGTGCGTAAAATTCTGGAACGTGGACTTGTTAGACTCATCACTGGCCCGCCAGGCGGAAGGCTGACTGTTATCCATGTCAGGATGCATCAGTTCCAAACTGCTGCCCCCGCCATCGGCCCCCACCGGCCACTGGCCGCCGCTGTTGTAATCCACCGTATCCGCGACGTTGCGGCGCTCGTCCTCCAACCGGATCATTTCTCCGCCATTCCTGAGCACTCCGCTGAACGGTCCATAAACATTCGTCACGCCAGTGTAGTTTGCTGCAATGAACGCGGGATCTTTTGCCAGAACGAGATACTGTCCGGCCCCCAGTGTGGTTCCAGGCGGGAAGTCGAACGACGCCCCGTCAACAAAACGCCAGCCCGTAAGATTCACCGTGCCGCCGCTTCTGTTATACAATTCCACAAACTCCCCGGCTTCGTGTCCCGATGGAGGCGCGGCCATGATTTCATTGATCACGATTTCCTCGTGGCGCGCCGGATTGTTGGCAAGATTTTGCGTCGCCGTGGAAGCATTGTACCATTCCCGTCTGGAAAGCGGATACCGCTGCACGGAATCGAGTCCCGTCCGGTGGTTCAACTCCGCCGAGTCGAGCACGGCGTTTGAGGAATCGATAAGAAACAAAGTGACGCTGCCGTCCCCTTCCGCAGCAAAATCCACCGCCGCGGAGGCATATCCGTTCCCCGGCACACTCGCAGGCAGCGCTACCTTATCGGAGAAGTCAAACTTCGAGGCCACAAACAACCCGGTACCGGAGAGCGTGGACGCCGTTGGATTGCCGAACTCCACCCAGTCCACTCTGCCAAGGGGATTGAAATGCGCTTCACTCAGCCGGACAGTCTGGCTGCCCAATGCCGAACTTTGGTTCGCGCTTCCAGGTGTCGGTGTGGAGAACATAAACCACTGCGCGGCACCCGCTGGTTTCCGTCCCGCGGTACGTCCGTCTGTCGGCGCATTCGTGATGCTCACCCCCGTCTGCTTGGTTGTGCCGTCGGGTCTTGTCAGGAGGATAACAACAGGATTGGCAAGCGTCAGACTCGACTCCACAAATCCCACCGTCGCAAATCCCAGGGAGGGCACCACCAGCGGAGAGGTAATCTGAAACTTCGTTGGGGTCGCAGGTGAGTCTGACAAGTACCAGCCATTCAGGTCCACCGCGGCGCCGGTTGGATTGTAAAATTCCACGAATCCCTGGCCCGCTACAGTGGACGGTTTCACCTCATTAATCACCACACTTGCGGTGGGAGGAACGCCAATCTTGAGCCGCGCTCCAAAATAGATGTCACTGCTGCCGCTTCCGCTCTGGTGCACTTCCGCGCAAAGCACGTTGGTTCCCGCCACCAACTGCCCATCCAGTGAACCCGACAACGCCCCCTGCTCGTCAAACGCATCACCGGTCCCGGGCGTTGTCGTAGCGCCTGTACCGTGTGCCGCGGTTCCGGCATTCATGCGCACCCGTCCAAGATTTGGCCCCTTCAGTTCCACACCGTTGAGCCAGTAAATCACACCGTCATCCACAAATTGATCGACCACAAAGTCCGTACCCGTCGTCGGTCCCGTCCAGTTGAAGGTCGTGCGAAAGTAATACGTCATCGTACTCGAGACAAAGAGGTTGGAGAAGCTTGTCTGTATCGTCGCACTCAATGCCGGGGTGCTCGGTTCGTGACCGAAAAAACCGTTGCCCGGGCCTGGCCACGCTGTGTCCACAAATCCTGTTCCTTTCCATGTGCCCTCCGGATTCGCGCCGTCTGGGTCTGCTGCGTCTCTCCAATACTTCCATGGGCTCGTATAATTTACCGGAATGACATAATCCACCACGCTCAGTTCCTGGTTCCCCACGATCGGCGTTTCCGCCTCCGCTATCTCCGGATTTCCCGGTGTGCCCCCGTTGACCGTGCTTTGCCTCCAGTTTCGCCAGTCATCGATTTCACGGTCCTGATTGATCAGCAGCAGAGAATGCCCCGTCCCATCCGCGGCCACCGGCCATTTTCCCCGGTCTCCGTAAGTGAGACTGCATTGGCGGGAGGCCGCTGCGTCATCAAGAATAATCGTGTCGCCCGCGTTGTTCAACGAGCCCGTCCACGGTCCGTAAACGCGAACGAACGGCGGGATCGTTGGATAGGCCGCCCGGGTCGTCGCTTCGTCCGCGGAACTGATCACAATGCGCTCGTATTCTCTTAAAAAGTGCGCTGCTGTGGCAGCCGGATTGAAGCCAGGGAAAGTATAATTCACCCCGCCATGCAGACGCCACGTCGCCATGTCGATGCGATTGCTGGTTAGGTTGATGGCTTCGATGAACTCCGGTTTGGTGCCAGTCGGGTGATACATCACCTCGCTGAAAACGACCTGCCCCGCTGAAACGGGAACGGATAGGCACGCGAGTGCCACAAGGGTTGCCTGGGTGTGACGCATAAGAGGGGAGAGGAAGGGGGTGGGGGACCACTCGTTGTGCCAGATTAAGGGATGACGTGGCAATACTAAATTACCCCGCCGCCCATAATATTTAGCGCAGGCGGTGCATTTCGCACGGGGCGCTGCACTTCTGCACACGCGGGATTTCCGGACTTTGCGTGTCGCAGCCACGGCTCGCGGAAGGCCCCGCCGGAATCGAAACGGGCCCATTTCCTGCATTCGTGAGGACCATCCATGAAGACTTCTTCCGCCAAAACCCACGCCCCCCCCGCGCATGATGAGCGGCAACTGATCCGGGAAACCACCCATCGAACAGACGGTTCCCGCGCTCCCACTATGCCGGTGGAACAATCCAACCAGCCGCGAAAACACGATCGCCACCGTGGCCCCCGGGCATCCAAAACGCAGGCGCAAACCGAAGCCTCCCCATGATTATGTTGTGCGAATTCCTCCAGCCTACCGCCTCCCGCGTGGAGGCCAACACCAGTGATCACGTCAACGAGCGGATCGCCCGCGAAACAAAGGAGCGTCTCGCCGCTTACCGCAACGCGAGCCGCGAAGCCATCAATGCCCGTTTGATGGAACTGGACCGCGAATGGGACATTGAGCGCGTTCTCGAAGCGAACGCCGGCATGGTGGGTCTCACCGGTGCCGTGTTCGCCCTGACGGTGCATCGGAAGTTCGCATTCCTCAGTGCCTTCGTCGGCGGTTTCCTCTTCCTGCATGCCCTCCAGGGATGGTGCCCTCCGGTGCCCATTTTGCGCCGCAACGGCGTCCGCACCGCCCGGGAAATCAACGAGGAGCGCATCGCGCTCATGAAGCTGCGCGGAGATTTTAGCGAACCGAGAGAAGAACCGCCTATCTAGGGACGGAAAACGGAGGCGGCGATCCCAGTAAGGGGCGAACGGCTACTGTGCCGGGACCTCTCTTGCGTTATTAAGATCCAGCGGCATCATACCGACCTCGGAACTGATCTCAGAATACTCCCATTCGACCCTCAGGCTCGCGTCATAGCGTGACCGGGCTTGCGCCATAGGAAGCCGTTTGATCTTTCCCACGCATTTTGTGAATACCCCCGCCTCGGTTCGCATCGCCAGATATGGAACGAGGATGTACTCCCCCTCATGTTCAAAGACCCCGAGGCTAAACGGCTTGACCCAGCCCTTGTCGGCCTTGGTGTTAATTGAAAAAGAATCACATCCTTTTTTCCCGGCCAGCCGCAGGGCATCGTCCCATGTTTCCAGCGGAGGATCGCTCTTCCTGCAGGCCGCTAAAGCGTGAAAGCAAATAAGGAAGCAGATTGCGGGCAGAACTGCCGGAAATTGGTGGCGAGCGGACATCTTATCGCGAGGGACGGTAGTAGTAGGAACTTTCTCCCGTTCCTGTCCCGGAAGATTCCCCGGTTGTTGACGGGGTGGAACCTCCTCCATCAGGGGCATTCGTAGCCTTCGGCGGAATGGCAACATCCCCCTCCGGGACCACCTCAGCTCTTGGCGAAGGGGCCTCGGCCCAAGGTTCGGGAATGTGCTTTTGATTAAGCAGCTTGTCCAATGCTTTTTGTATGTCCTTGGCACGCAAAAGAGTTTCCCACACGTTCTTGAACCAGATCCCGCCAAGTGCGTCCTTTTCTCCTATGCAATCAGTGCAGTCATAATATGTCTCAATTTTATTCACCGGTATCCAGGTAGGGGAGTAGTCTGTCTGAGTACAAACCTCCGTCTTCCGGCAGATTTTAAATCCTCTGAAGGTTTTCTTGCCATGGATCAAGCCGTCATATTCGCCTTCGCACGGCATCTTAATCGGTCCTGTTGTGCGTTTTTGCCCCACGTCTTGATCATCGTCACAAAATCCAGGCAGCCTATCTCCCTCACCCCCCTGAGCTGCAGGAGGCTGAGGTTCTCCGGCACCACCACCGCCACCTCCTCCATCCATCAACCTGCGTAGGAGCTCTTCCATAAGGGCATCCAGGAGAGATTGACCTGGATTGAGCCGGGATCCATTTCCCCTGACAGACGGTCCGGGATTCAGCTTCGCCGGTCCGGGATTCGACTGCGGCGGAGTAGGCGGCTTCGTCTGTGGAGGGGGGGTCTTTTTGTTTTTGTCTTTTTTTGTATTTGTATTTGTATTTGATGGTGCCTTATATCTCAACTTTTTGGTTCCCTGGTGGCCCAGGTCATCGAAAAAGTTTAGACCGTCGTTATAGCAAAACTGATAGGTGTTGAGACCGCCGCTTTCCTCCGCCGGATCTCTGCTGATCCATCTCTTGGAACCGGGCGAGTAGTACCGAAAGCCAAAATAAATCAAGCCGGTTTCATCATCGACTGGTTTCGTGGAGAACCGGAAGGGGTTGTCGTCAGCGTGAGCGGACGCGGTGCTGGCGTGACGGATTTCATTGCCGAATGGATCGTATTCGTAAAGTGCCAGCAGTTGACCGTTGGTGCCGTCGGCAAGAGTGGTGACATTCCCTTTGCCATCATCACCGGCGAAGCGAAGCTGGTACACCCCTCCGCCAAGGTTCTGGTGCTGAGCGAGGAGGCCACCTGTGCCGCCGGCCCCCTGCCAGCTGCCGCTCAAATCCGGCCCCCACACATAGGCCTGCTCCCATGTCCATGCGCTGCTGATGTATTTCATTCGCAGGAGACAGTTCCTGCCGTCCCAGGCGTAGCGCCAGCACGCAACCTGCGTCCAGGAGGACATGGAGTTGGGGCGCTCAAGGACTTTTTTCTGGATGCGCCGGTGGGAACTGTCATAAGCAAATTCAAGGCGCCGGTAAACGGTTGGAGCTCCCGTGCCCTGAGGGAGTGCTGCAAGTTCCATGGATGTGAGCCTGTTTTCAGCGTCCCACGTGTAGCCCCACGTCCCGTCGGCGGTCAGGTTTCCATCGTAGTCATGAGTGGGGGACTGTGTTGCCGGCGGGAGTTTGACGATCCCGCTGTTTTTGAGGGTACCGCCCTCTTTTACATTTACGGTATCCCAGGTGGCCGCAGTCGAAGAGCCGCTGGTGGCTGTTTTTTCCCGGTGCCAGCGGGCGGTGACTCCATTGGTACCCGGCTGGATGGCATCCGGAGCGTGCGCCGTACCGCTGCCAACCGCCACCGTAATTCCGTTGGTGTCAGTGGCGGTGTTGGTCGCCGTCCCGTTGACGTCGAATGTCTGCGGATTGGTGACGGAAGAGTGCTGATTGAGGGCGTTGGGGGTGTAGGTGGCAGTGCGCAGTCCTGTGCCGGCGCTGTCGCCACCGCTCTTGGCGGTAAGAAGGTTGCCGATGGCGTCATAATCATATTCCCACTGGCGGCCGGCTAGGTAATCGCCGCCGGTTTTCATTTTGGCGGAAGTCACCTGACCGCGGGAGTCATAGCCATAATTCCACTGCACGCCGTCCTCCCGGATGGCTCTGGACTGCCGGTCGCGGTTATCGTAAGTATAGTAATAGGCGGCGTGGATCGTGCTTGGCGACACGTCGCGGGAGAGAGCTTTGTTGAGACGCCCGGCTTCATCGTAGCCGTACTGCTGTTCAAAGATGCCGCTGCCGCTGACACTGTAGGTGCGTTCGGCGGGGAGATCTGAATTCGTTACGTAGGTATGGGCGACGGAGAGGGTGCCGTTGGTGATGGACGAAAGCCGTCCGGTGGTGCTGTTGTAAGAGTAAGTGGCAGTAACGCGGCCGTTGTTGGCAGAGAGGATGCCTGACCAGGAGGCATCCACCCCGGTCAACTGACCATAAGAGTTGACCGTGCGGGCGACAGTAAGGCCGTTGAGATGCTCCGGATCACCGCTCGCGGCCGTAGTGCTCACGGTTTCACCGGTCACGTAACCGGTGTTGCTCCGGGTGAAAGTGGTGAGCCCGGCATCGTCGGTGACAGTGGCCACGCCTCCGGCGCGGTCGTAGGTGCGGGCCACGGAGGTCGTGCCATCATTGTAGCTGATCGTCGCGAGTTGCCCGGCGGCATCGTAGTCATACTTGGTCGTTACGCGGGTGGTGCCGGTGACGAAACGCGCCCACTTCCGTTCCTTCAACATTCTGGTGCCCGTCCAATAAGTGTAGCTCGTCACCTTGCTGCTGTCATCTGTTTTGTCGGTGACGAGCCCCGTTGCCGCGTCATAAGTCCATGTGGTAAGCGACTGGTAAGTGGAAGTGCCCGTCAACGGGTTGCCGGCGGCACTGCTGTCCCGATATGTCTTCAGTGTGGTCAGCCAGCCATCGGTGGCATCGTAAGTGTAGCGCGCGGGATAATCGGCTGAGCCGGTCTGTTCCGTGAGTTTGCCGAGGGCATTGTAGACATAAGAAGTGTAGGATCCATCGGCGTGTGTCACTTTCTTCAACTGCCCCGCCCCGTTTACTCCCGTTCCATAATATTCGTAAAACGTCGCGTTGCCGGCAAGATCCACCGTGCGGCTCACCAGCCCCTGTGCGTTATATTCGATAACGTCGTTTCGCTGAGTCATGGGATCGCGCTGCCCGGTGAGACGCCAGTAGGGGTCAAAATAATAGATCACAGGTTCCTGGACGCTGAACGTGTTGTAGGAATAGAGGAGGCCATTCCTGTAGATCGTGGCGGCGGTATTGGAGGAAATGCCGGGGTTGGTGGTCAGAATCTTCCGTTCCAGTGTCGAGGTATCGATCACGGTTTGGACGCGCATCTCATCTCCGTCGCCGGTCAGGGTGCGGGTTTCTCCGATCACCTTGTTCGTGGAATCCATCTTGAGGAGTTCGTAGGTGGTCGACTCATTGATAATGTCCGCGCTGCCACCGTTGTTTTTGTAGTGCTGTTTTTCGGTTTTCTCCCACCACGGCCCGGTGCCGCCGATCTGCACCAGCGAGTAAGCCGTCAAGCTCACCTGGTCGGTTCCGGATCCTGACCCGGCGTCCAAAGTGCCGTTGCCGTCCAATGAGAAGCCGGTTTTGACCACCCGTCCGAGACCATCGTATTCACAACGGAGAGGGGTACGTGCGGTTGTGGTGCCTCCCACGATGGCCGGACCGAATTCGACACGGATCAACTGCCCCCCGGAGTTATAGACATACAGTTCCTCCCGCCCGCTGCCCCAGACGGCGAGGGTTCGCCCCAATCCATCGATGACTGTGTGTGTCCACCTTGCCGAGCCCACTTTTACGCTGCGACGCCGCAGATGAGTGAGGGTCTGCGCTGAGGTAATCCACGAGGGCGGAGTTACTGTGTCCGCCGCTTCCCCCACAATAAACTGGGCATAATCCTCACACACACAGCCGGTGCCCGACAGGCTGACCTGGTCGCCGGCCGGCGATGTCTCCCGGATGCTGGTGGACGATGTTGGCCGGGTAAACGTCGTTATTTTGTTGCCAGCCCCATTGACTCCGTACGAAAGCGACGTGTCCAACCCTGCGGCGTCTCTGACGAGCACCCGCCGCGCCGCGTTGTCGGCCTGGATTTCACCCGCAGGCACAGTAACGCTGTCGGACGGACCCCGCCGGACCCTTTGGATCCTTCCGCCGCCGGCGCGGGATGTATACGTATAAGGCGTGACCAGCGCCGTGACCCCGGAACCCGCAGTGTGTGTGGCCTTGGTTTCCCTGCCTATTTCATCGTAGAGTGTCTCGGTGACTATTCCTTCAACAGAAATATCGGTGAGCTTTCGAAGCCCGGGATCAAACTTTCTCTGCCCCATCTGGAGACCGTCGCGGGTGGTGGTGGCAATACTGATGGAAGGGGTTGTGCCGTCATTTGTGAAGGCAACGGCAGCGCTGGTGGCAGCTCCCTGCAGTGTGGTGCTGCCCGATCCGGCGGTTACGCTGACAACATTGCTGGCAATGGCCGTTGTTCGGCCGCTGGGGTCGGTTTCAGACACCGCATCGAGGATATTGTAAGTCCCTGAAGAGGGTTCCACCCATGCACGGCTCCGGATGATATTTGCTTCGGGGCTGCTGATCTCCAGCCGATCCTTGGTTCCGTCGGGATTTTCTGTCAGGAACACGCGACCGCGCTTCTGAATATCTGTATTGTCAACAACGTAAGCATCCCGCGTCGTAACTTCTGTGACGGGTGTGGTGGCTTGCGGGTCACGGCGCCTCGTCGTGACCGAACGAACCGTGGCCCCGGTTCCGGTGCCAACGATGGAGCACGCAACCGTGGAAAGGGAGACGACTTTTCCCCGGAAACGCTCCTCGTCGATCAGCGTTGTCAGATGCTTCAGGCTGCTGTCCAGTTGAGAGGAGGACGCCGCGCCGGCTCCGGTGATGGCTACGCGGCCGCTGCTGATATGAGTTGCGAGCGAATCGCTTTTGAGTTTTTCCGGAGAGACGGTCACCCAGTAACGATTCCCCTCCGTCAGCGCTGGATACCATGAGGGCACACTCGAAAGGAAAGAGCGGTCCTGGAAGAAATAGGACTGACTCCACTCCCCTTTGCTGTTTTCTGTCAGAAACTGGCGCCCCGTGTCGCTGTGGTAAGTTTGTGTCGTCCATTCCAGGCATTCGGTCCCGGCCCAGCTGTCGGCGGGCAGGGCACTTCCGCTGACACTTCCCTTTTCTGTGCGGATCAATTGTTCACC
Organism: Verrucomicrobiales bacterium; assembly: GCA_035550135.1. Lineage (GTDB taxonomy): Bacteria > Verrucomicrobiota > Verrucomicrobiia > Verrucomicrobiales > V1-33 > V1-33. The sequence continues at coordinate 115,335 of DASZQB010000097.1, read as the reverse complement.
GCGGGTTGTCATCTCAAACATGGCACGGCTGGTGGCAAGCAAACTGCCTGACGTGCTGGAGCCCAAATGACTGCGCCGGGTCTCCATGCGGACAGCGTAGTCTTCACTGAAATTGTTGTTTGCCGCGAAGACGATATTCTCAATGACCTCCGTTTCCAGCGAGCCGCGCTTTATGGTGACCTTCCGTTGATATTCGGCAACGACGTCCTCGGCGGAATACTCGTAAACGGAGATGGGGGTCGCGGAGGAGGGGTTGGCCCCCGGTGCGAACTGCCGGAACAGGGTCTTGAATGTGAAACCATTGGAATCCCTCTCTGTCTGTTCGAACTGAAGCGCGCCATGCTTGGGCGTTGACGGCTGCGGATAAATCCCATTGCCGTCTGGGCTTCCGGCGTCCGCGTGTGTCGTAATGCTGATCGTCACCTTCCGCAAATCGTCGGCATAGTTTGTCGGAGTTCCCCGGTTGCTGGTAACAGTTTCCCTGACGTCCAGTAAAACGGCGGCGGTCTTGATCTGATAAATACGGGACGATGCATCGATGGTCTCCTTAACCAAAGGCGAGCCCCCATCATTGACCTTGGAATGGGAAGTAATGAAGCGGAGTGTATGGGCACCCACATCCGAAAGAAGGTCTTCCGACGCCACGAGACGGCCCCAACTGCGGCCCCTCCGTGTTTCCGACGCCTGATCATTTCCCAGCCAGCAGGTAAATCCCGCCATAAGCTCTCCAAGAGTTGAATTATTCAACGTGTTCTCGGTTTGTACTAGTTCAGGAAAAGTGAATTCTCCTGGTTCGTGGTGAGGGTCACCCCGCTCATTGACAAAAGCCAGCCGAACGAAGGTGGCGTAGGAACCGGAGGCCTCCGGATTCTGGATGACGTTGTTGGGACAGGTGGTCCAGCCCCCCGTCGTATTGCTGGCCACCAGACTGCTGATCATATAACACCCGGCCGGCGGGGTCACGACCATATGCTCCCGGTAATCACTCGTAGAACTGTTACCCTCATAACTCAGTTCCACCGGGTGGTACACATCGGTAGAGGAGGACTCAATATGGATCGGGCTGTCAATGCCCCCATAATTCAAAGAATACCCCGGCCCGCCCCTGACATAATGTTTCGCTACCATCGAGGCTCCTCCTGGCGCTCCCACGGGCGGCGTGAGCAGGCCGCCAAATCCACTTCCACCCTGCGGCTTGTCATCGACATCCGTGACCCCGACTTCAGCGATTCTGAGCTTGTCCCCCGGGCCCGGAGTAACGCCAAGATTGGTGCTGCTGCTTGTGTAAATGATGTCGAGATGACCAGGCCGAATGCCGTTGACTGTACCAGCCCCTGTACTGCAGCCACAATCCGCATTAAGACTGCGCAACGCGCCCAGAGACGTAAAAGCGAGAACACCCGAAGAAAGCAATTTATGGTTCATGGGAAGGCGTAGATCTGAAACCAATGATAAAGAACGACAGGACAGCAGGAGTTAAAAGGACGGGGCGGGGCGGCCTATCCGAGTTTAGTGTGCAACTGGTAACCGCTTGAGGCCGGCGCAGGTTTGCTGCCGCTGCTTTGCGGGTCTGTTCCGGCAACAACTTCAGCCAGGTTTGTAAACCCGTCACTGTCAGCGTCCTCCTGTCCCTGGGGATTGTTCAGCAGATAACTCAATGTCCAGTATTTGGAGGCATTGGCTGAACTGCTGCCATGCTCGTATAGCACGTCTACCTCTGCCGCTTCGAGGCGTCGATTGTAAATACGCACATCGTCCAGTGAACCATAGATGTAATTGTTATAAGATCCACCATACCCTGTAACCTCCCGTGTAGACACCTTAAATTGAGTGCTCGCGAAGCTTAGCGGCTCCGGAGACGATGACGGAGTGACCGAACCCGCGAGTTCGCCGTCAAGATAAACATTCGCACGGTTTGTCCGCAAATCACGACTCACGACGAGGTGATGGTAGCCCGAGCTTTGAGCAATATTCACGGTCACTGGATACTCACTGCCATTCAAGGCGACGTAGAGCGTCATTGATCCCCAGCTCCCTCCTGAGAGCGAGACCCCGATTTTATTGGCGGAATTCGCGTCGGCGCGAGAGGAAAAAATAATATGGTTGGCGTTAGTGCTGTCGAGCTTGAACCAGCCCGAAAAACTCCAGTCGGTTGCATTGCTCAGGACGGCGGCACTGGTTGTAACCTTTTGAGTATAGGAAGTCGGGCTGAGAGCGTTGCCGAACAGGCCGCCCGTGACAAGGGAAGCACCGTTCAGCGTCAGGGACGGACCGCCACTTACTGAGTTAGCCGTTGAAGCCGGGGCACCTGCCGTTTCGGAGAACCGCCAGTAGCATTGAAGACCCTTGCTGAAACGGTCACTGAGCCCGTCATCATCACTGTCAGCATCCGTTGGATTCGTGCCGGCGATGTATTCCTCAAGATTGGTGAGGAAATCGCCATCCGGATCCTCCGAGGCATCAAAGGGGTCGCTGTCACTCATATACGCAGGCGAACCCGAATAAGTGGATTCCCAGGTCGAGGGGATGCCGTCGAAGTCATTGTCGGCTGCGCCCCGCCCTCTCCCGGCAAAACCCAGTAAAACAAAACAGACAATCAGCCGGGTTGGATACTTCAAGTTAGTATTGCGGCGGCAAAGTCCCAGGCGCGAAACAAAAAAAGACTGAGTAGTCATAAATAATCCGGGGTTTTTAGGTCTATTCAACGCTCCGAATGCCATTTCCGGGCACACTAACTGGATGTATCCACATAACACAACAAAAGGCGAGAAAATTCTTTCTTTTTTTAATGGCGCTTTTTGGAATTTCTATAGCAACCCGCGTTGCGCAGACCGGATGCGGCGCTGTGCGCTGCAGCGACGGAATACTGTTATAGAATCCTATCGGATTCCCGGTTCAGTATACTGCATCCAATGAGTGGCGGCATCGTAATCCTGACGCCGCCATGCGGAAAACGTCCGTTGAAGTTCAGCGGCTCGGCGCACCGGATCCGAAATACTGGCCGCCCAAACAGCGGCCGCTTCGGGATCCGAGGCAGTGGTCTGTAGCGAGAGCATCGCAGCGGCCTCATCCCGCGCCCCTCCTTCCGGCAGATCGTGAAGCCAGGCGGAAGCGCGCTCCGGATCGGACGACGTCCACTCATAGACAAGATGCTGTATTGATTCCGTTTGCAGCGGACCTAGAGGTAAACCGCGCACCCATTCGGCGGCGGCCGCGGGATCACGGCGGACCCACACCCCGATGAGTGCAGCGGAGTTCTGCGGAAGATGACTCTCCGGCGGTTGCCGCAAAAGCCACGCAGCGGCAGAAGAAGGGTCGCGTTCTGCGAGGGAATGGATGACCGCGGGGAGAGCAACGCGTCTCGATTCTGAACCGAGAGATGTAGCCCACGCCAAAGCGGCGTCCGGCGTGGAACGGGCCCATATTTCCGCCACTTTCGCGCAGCCATGAGCCCGGTCCGCATCTGTAGGCATGGCTAGAACAAATTCCACTGCTGCGTCTGGATCAGCACCGGCGAGCACCGTCGCGACCGCCTCCCAGGGGCGGGATTGAATACACTCCGGCAAACCCCGCACCCATTGCTTGGCTGCTGCGGGATCTTGCCTCGCCCAAACGGTGGCCACGCTTTCTGCCGACAGTGATGCTCTCGGATCTGGCGAGAGTCCATTCCCTGTCTGAATCATTGCCGCAGCGCCCGCCGGATCTTTTGCTGCATAGGCGGATAGAACAAGCGCCGTAGCGGAACCGTCACCTCTCAAGTCAAATTCCCGTGCGAGCCGCAGCCCGCGGAGTGGGTCTAAAGAACCTAACGCGTGCAACAATACGTTTTGCTGCAGGACAGAACTAATTTCTCCTTGGACCGTATTCTGCCGGATTTTCTGAATAGTGACTTCGAGTTCCGCCGGTGTCAGAGTTGCAATATGCTCAAACACAGAGAAAATGTCTGTCTCCCGGGATTTGCCGCCTTCCCTCTTGCCATCCGCGGGAGCGGCCCCGAATCTGGAATTCGGGGGATGCGGCCCTTTCTGACGCCCTTCAGCAGCGCCACCCGAAATTTCTCCCCTCAAGAAATATCCGCTGGCGATTCCTGCAGCCAGTGCCAACAAAGCGAACGAAAGCGGATACGACTTCATACGACATTATGAAACCAGGCGCACACCTGCGCAAATTCAATCAGCGGGAGGGAGGTGCGGATTTGAAATGGGGCTGTGGGCGGCAAAGTGCCTGGGATTAGAATGATCGAGTTAGGTGCCTCAAGTTCCCTTCGTTGAGACCGCAGCCGCGGGTGGGCCAGACCCAACGTTTTCCTCACATATGTCCCGCACTCAGTGACTATCGGTGAAGTCGCTGTAATTGTCCGCTTAAGCCGCCTATCTGATTGCGCGTCCGCCGTTTGTGAGGCATCGGGCACGTCCCCATGTACGAGCCCCCTGCCGCGGAGATTACTCCGCCTGTTCCTCCAGCTTCTTTTTGGCACAGCGTCCGTCAGGCGCTGCGCGGGGAGCATCATGATTACACGTCGCTGAAACTCCACCGCGCCGTGCTGCTGCTGGCCGTGCCCATGGTGCTGGAGATGGTGATGGAATCACTCTTCGCGCTTTCGGACATCTTCTGGGTGTCGCGACTCGGCAGCGACGCGGTCGCTGTGGTGGGCCTCACGGAGGCTGTCATGACGCTCGTGTACGCGGTCGCCATCGGCATTTCCATGGCGGCCACCGCCATCGTCGCGCGCCGCATTGGAGAAAAAGACCCCGAGCGCGCTGCCCACGCCGCTGGCCAAATTGTCCTCCTCGGCATGGGCGTGGCTTCCGGACTCGGATTGCTGATGGGCTGGTTTGCGCCGGACATCCTGCGGATCATGGGAGAGAAAGACGCCATCGTCGATCTCGGCACGAACTTCGCCCGGATCATGCTCGGGGGAAATGCGACGGTTTTTCTGATCTTCCTTATCAACGCCATCTTCCGCGGCGCAGGCGATGCCGTCATTGCCATGCGCACTCTTTGGCTGGCAAATGCGATTAATATCATTCTCGGTCCCTGCTTCATTTTCGGCTGGGGACCATTTCCGGAGATGGGTGTCACCGGCGCGGCGGTGGCGACTAACATCGGGCGCGGAACCGGTGTGCTGTATCAGCTTTGGCACCTCACCGGCCACGGCAGCCGGGTCCGCGTGAGGCTGCGCCACCTGGTTCCGGAAAAGGAGGTGATTACCACGGTCCTGCGCACCTCCGGCAACGGAATCGCTCAGCTTCTCATCAGCACCACCAGTTGGGTGGGTCTGATGAAGATCCTCGCCATGTTCGGCAGTTCTGTCCTGGCCGGTTACACGATTGCCATGCGGGTCATCATCTTTGCCCTCATGCCGGCATGGGGTCTCGCCAATGCCGGGGCGACCCTGGTAGGACAAAACCTCGGCGCGGAAAAACCGGACCGCGCAGAATCCGCGGTTTGGATTGCCACCAAATTCAACACCGTGTTCCTCGGCTTCGTCGGCATTGTTTTTGTCGCGCTGGCGGGTCCGATTGTGAGCCTGTTCACCAACGAACCCGAAGTCTATGCTTACGGGAAACAGTCTCTTTGGATCGTGAGCCTCGCGTTTCCGCTTTATGCCGCGGGCATGTGTCTGGAGAGCGCGTTCAACGGTGCCGGCGACACATGGACCCCCACACGCCTCAACTTCTTCTGCTTCTGGCTGGGACAGATTCCGCTCGCGTGGATTCTCGCAAAACCGCTGGGGCTCGGACCGCTCGGAGTCTTTATCGCAGTGCCGGTTTCGTTCTCCGCCCTAACCATGGCCAGCGGCATCCTCTTCCGCCGCGGAAAGTGGAAACTCAAGAAAGTCTGAAAAACAAAGGCCCGGAGCAGGCGAACCCGCTCCGGGCCGAGGGACCGAATCCTAACAAATATTACTCGGCGTCCTTGATGTCGAGGTGGAAGGAATCGTGGGCCTGACCGCCTTCCTCCCCGCAGGTGAATTCAACACCGCGCAGCGAACGAACCAGCGGCAGCGCGAAGTCGATCATTTCCTGTTCGCGATCTCCAATGGGCAGAATCTTCGTCCAGTCAGAGGCGAAGTTCCAAAGTGCATTGAAGTTCACCTTGAAGCGGCTGCCGCAGGGAGTGCCGCTGGGCGAAGCGGTTTTGGTGGAGAGTTCCTTCGTGAAGGACGGCGACGAGCTCAGGAACCAGTGGGTCACGTTGACCCCGGCGTGAGGCCAAACGTCTCCCGTGTCGATCGGCAGCTTGTAGCCATACATCTCCAGAGTCCCCTCCGTCTTTACCGTCGGCTCTGTGGGAATATTCGCACCGGTCTGGCTGGCGGCGATAGCGGCTGCGGACGAGAGAAGGGTCTTCAATCCGCTCCAGGACTCGGCCAGTTTCGAGCGATCTTTCAGTTCGTTCATCCAGGCAATCCGCGGAATCCGGCCCTTGGAAACCACATCCGGCGGAATGTTCGCGCCGGGAATGTCCGGCATGGCTCCGTCGAGATTGATGAAGAAAGCGGACTCATCGCCCATGGCGGCGCGGAAGGATTGGAGGGACTTCCAAAGTTCCTTCACCATCGGCAGGGCCATCATTTCACCCATGGCAGCACCCTGGCGAACATCGTCCGGCAGCGCAGGAGTAACCTCCTTCTTGTATATGTTCCAAACGGAATTGGCGACGTCTTCGAGATAGCCGAAAACCTTGTCCCGGAAGGCGCTGTTGGAGCGGCCTCCCATGACGAGGAAGGTCTTGTCATTGGCCAGAGTGGTCAGACCCAGCGGGCGGGAGTTGTCATTCGCGCGGGGCTTGTTGCCGCCGAAGGCTTCGGCGCGCAGACCGCCGTCCCACCACATGGCGCCGATGGCGGCATCGGGATCGTTGGGCCAGATGGCGTTGGCCTTGGCTTCAAGGGCTTTGAGTTCGGCAATGACACCATCAAGCTTGAAGGGAAGATTCAGACTCTTCGCCCCGGAGGCGTAATCAACGAGCGTCTTCATCAGTCCGCCGAATTCATTCAGCGTCTTCAGCGACTTCTGACTCGTGTAACTGAAACTGAGCGGTTTCCTCGGCGCGAACTGTTCCGCGCGCTTGGCCACATCCGCGTCAGTGAAAATCGAGTCGGCGGCACCCACGAATTTCACGTGGCTGTGATCAGACCCGATGGAGATGACAAAGTAATCGTCCACCCAGCCGTAAGCCAGTTCCACGGTTTTGGCCTGAAGCTTTTTCGCAAGAGCAGTGCCTTTTTCCTCGCTGTCAGCGGCCCTGGCAAGGTCCCTTGTCATTTCTTCCTTCGCACGATCCGGCATCACTTTGCCGACGGTAAGCACCAGACTGTTGAATGTGTGCCCCTCCGTTTGGAAAGTGCCCTTTTCCAGCTTTGACATGAACTCCGCCGGAATGCCGCTGAGCCCGTGCTGGATGAGACCATTCAGATCTTCCCGGTGGGCACCCGCCTTGAATCCGATCATAAACGGAGGCACCTTCAAGTCCGAGAGAGCTTCCACCACGGGATACATCTGCTTCGGCATCCCGGGACCGTCTCCATCGCCGCCTGCCTTCGAAATCCGGGCCGTGAAGACCGCACCGTAAAGGGCAGGCATCTGCTTCAGGATGTTTGCGAGGGACTCCGTGAAGCCGGCGGGCGTGGCGATCAGGATTTCGTTGCCGAGCATCGAGGCCGCCATCGTGCCGTATTTTCTCATCTCCGCATTCTTTTCCCACTCGCGGACGATTTGGTCGAGCTCCAATCCCTTCACGACGTGTTCGTTGGCCATCACCTTCTTGAGGAAGTTGCTGTTCTTGAAGCCATCCCAGAGATCACTGAGGTGGTAGAACGAAAGAAAACCCTCTGTGTCTTTTGGCAGGCGCGCAGCAAGACCGTAGGTGCTGCTGGCAGTGGTGGAGGGAGCGACGATCACAGGCCCCGCAGCCCATGCAGGCGTGCTCAGAGCCGCGCCCATAAACGGGCAGGCGGCCAAAGCCAGGGACGCGGACAGCAGACGAAGGCGGTGTAGTTTCATGTGGTAGTTTGATGTTGGAAGTGGCCGAATGGTTTTGGTTACCGTGCAGACGGCCTGATGCACGAAAAAGGTTACGCCACCGTCGAGGGGACCCGGACGGCGGCGTAATGCGATCACTCTTCGCGGGACTGGAGTCCGGCCAGTTCCAGCAATCGCAACAGGAACCAGGCGAGTGAAGTCAGGAAGGCCGCCACGTAGGTGAATCCGGCGGCATTGAGGACCGCGTTTACGCCATGGGATTCTTCACCAGGCGCCACCATGCGGCTGCTGGCGAGGATGGCCTTGGCCCGGCGGCTTGCATCGAACTCCACCGGCAGGGTTACAAGGTTGAAGACCATCAGGATGCCAAGGCAGACCACGGCCACCGTGAGGCCGAGCGCGAAATGACCCATGAGGCCAAGCACCAGCGGAGCGATAAGCAGCAGTTTCGAAGCAGTCACCGTGCTGTTTACCGCCGCCATGCGCCACCGGAGGGGAGCGTAATGGCGCGCGTGCTGGATGGCGTGTCCGGCTTCGTGCGCCGCCACGCCGAGAGCAGCCACCGAACGGCCGGCATACACCGGCTCGCTCAGGGCGAGCTGCTTGTGGACGGGATCATAATGGTCGGTAAGCGCACCCTGAACGGGCACCACTTCCACATCGTGGATACCGGCATCATGCAGGACCCGCCGTGCGGCCTCTGCGCCGCTGAGCCGCGACCACACCGGCACACGGCTCCAATGGTTGAACTGCGACCTCACCCGGGACGAAGCCCAAAGGGAAATCGCCATCGTTACGAGGAATAGAATTAAGGTTGGCATTCTGGGAGTTGGGGGAATGCGGTTCGGAGAACCGCGGTCAGACCATTGCTGCTACTTTCGTACCGGCAGTTACAATTTTGGGTGGTGTTTGTAGGCTTCAAGAATAGCGCCGGCGGACCCGGCTTTCATTGAGTGGCTTTCCGCTTTTCAGAGACGAAATCCCAGCCGGAGTCCGGGAGGTGTTTTGGGAAAAATAGAAAGTTTGGATTGTGATTAAAATTGATAGGGTGGCTTAAATTGGTTTGATTTAGCCTGATTTGGTTTGAGATCGGGATGGGAGGCGGACACCAACCGGCGTCGAATTAGGGAATGCGATTGAGCCCTCGGCACGAGTCGAACACGTTTGTGACGTTGTTGGGGATGGAGACGTCTCGTCAGGGCGGAAGCCCTTTTGGAGTGCGGCGGGAAGCGACAGCGCCACGCCGCTTTCGGCGGTACGCTGCGCTTTGGACAACTCTGGCATTTCGCATCGGAGGTTTCGCGGAAATGAGTGGCTTCGCCTTCCCGGGGTCTGGCCATCAGAGCGGTGTCGCGCTGGCTGTTTACGAATCGAGTGCATGGGTAACGTCGGTGATTAAAGGCAGGTCTTGTCAAATGGTTCCTGACGGAAAAGAGAGACAAGGTTACTGACTTTTGAAAATTTCCTGTGTCGGCCGTGGCTCCACGGCTTGTAGGGATTCCGACTCCTTCCGGTATTCGCAGCAGCGCGCACCGTCTTGCTGAGTGCACCTCAACCGCGCAAACGAACGCAAAGCTCGCTCGCGGGCTGCACGGATGGCCGGAACCTGCCTACTTTGTGTCCGCGCCCACTCGTTCTCTTTTCGGCGCATCCTGAGCGCAGTTTGGCGGGTTTTGCTGCTCTTCTGGATTGGCGTAACCTTGCCCGTCCCGGCTGTCTGGAGGCTCCATCTCCGGGGTTTTGCGTTTTTCCGTTTGCCGCGCGGGTTGGCCTTGCGTGTCAACCGACACTTCGGGATGGGACTTTTGGGGCTGATTCATGACGCAATCCGTTGCAGCTTTCGCGCCGGGGCCTGCTGTCCTCCGCCGGAATCCTTTACACTCTTCCAGGGGAATCGATTTCACTCACAAACTCTCTCATTTTATAACATATAGATTACCAGCGAATTACAGTATCCTGACAAATCTGGCACAGGCATTGCTAGTCTCCGCGCACATACGCCTATGACAAAAACCCTCCTGACCTTCTTCTGCGCCACCGCCGCCACTCTCACCTCCGCGAATGCCGCCCTCACGTCCGTGGCCCCGTTTTCGGGGACTTATTCTGAGTCGTTCGAGTCTTTCGCCAACTACAACGTCACCGGCGCTCTTTCCCAGCCGTTTGCCATCATGGGAGGTTTTGCCGACGTTTCCAACGCCTCCCTCATTGGAGTTTACGAAGTGGGTGCCGCCGATTTCTTCCTCCCCACGGCCGCTCCGGTTCACGACGGCACCAAAGGGCTGGGCGTTTATCCTGGATCGGTCACCATCTCGTTCGATTCCCCGGTGAGCGACTTTGGAGGATATTTTGGGGCGGCCTATGGCAGCGGCGGCGACGGAAAGGTGTCTTTCACCTTCTCCGACGGCAGTACGGAGGAATTTACTTTCACCGGCGGAGCACTGGTCTGGCAGGGGTGGTCGTCCGATGTCGGCATCACCTCCGTCACCATCGGCGACGATTATATGGTGATGGACTCCCTTCAAGCCAACGCCGCGCCGACCTCCTCAGTTCCGGACGGCGGCACCACTCTCGCCCTCTTCGGTCTCGGTCTGGGTTCCCTCCAGATCCTTCGCAGGAAACTGCGCTAACGAATCATCAGGATAAATAAAGTGCGGCGGCAGCCGGCGGGTTCACCGCCCTGCCGCCTGCTTATGTACAGAGGCGAAGGGATTCGCCGGCAGGCTGGTTCTCGAAAATTTCTTGCCCGGCGGTGTGCATAAGGCCTCATTGCGGAATGCGACTCTCCCCAATATTCGCCGCCGCGGCCGTTGGCCTCATTGCCGGCGCGGGAGGACGCTGGGTTTCGGACGGTTCCGGCTATCTCACGGAAGGCAAACGCCGCGAAGAAGCAGTTCAAACGACGCACCGGATCGAAAGCAACGCCCCCGCCAGCGCAGAAAGTCTCTTCGTCGCGCAGGGATTCGAACGCTGGGAACGCCTCGTAATCTGGCTGAACACGGCGAGTGCCCGGGAAGTCGCCGCAGCCGCAAAGGCATGGCGCCGATCCGGCGGAAAAGACGAAGATCCGCTCACCGGCGAAATCCTCTACCTGAAGTGGGTCGCCCTCGACCCGCTCGCGGCAATAATTCCCGAGCCCTCGGAATTCGCATGGCAGGCGTGGGCTCACGTGGATGCAGACGCCGCACTCGCAAAGGCGTTGGAGCTCAACGATAAGGTTAACGCCGGGCTGGTGCTCCAAACACTTGCCAAATTCGATCCGGCCCGGGCGAAGGAACTGCTCGCTCAGCATCCGGACCTTTCCTCACGCGGGACAAGGGCGGCTCTGGCCACCGGTTTGTCCAAAACCGATCCCCGGGCCGCGGCGGAACTGGCGGCGCAGTATTGTTTCACCGCCACACCACGCGCTGTCGCCTCATGGGCGGAACGCGATCCGTATGCCGCCCTGACATGGGCCAAAGGCCTCAGGGTGCCGGAACGGCGGATCAAAGTTCTGGAAGAGATCATCGAGCAATGGGAAACGTCGGACCCGGAACGGATCGGTGCCGCCATCCAAAACTTTGCTCCCAGCGAATCGCGCAACCGGTTCACGATAGAACACGCCGCCCGGTTAGCCCTGAAGGATGCCGATGAAGCCCTCAAATGGGCTCGCAGTGTCGCATCAGCGGAGATTCGGCAGGCCTGCATCGCGGAAGTGGCGCGCATGGTCACCCTGACAGACACCGCCAAAGCAGCAGAGATTCTGAGATCGATCGATCTGAACACCCCTGTCGAAAGCTTCTGGGAAGCGGACAAGTTTGCGCATAAATCAGCGATGCAGGAACTCGGTGCCAAAGACCCGCTTCGCGCGTTGGACCTGGTGGATTCCCTTCCTTCAGCCCGCGCATCGGAGGCGCGTTCGGCGGCTTTCGAGGGATGGATTAAGAATGACGCCTCCGCCGCAACGCGCTGGCTGGAGTCACAGCCGCCGGAACGACAGGACGCTGGTTGCATTCGGAGAGTCGTGCATCACCTCTCCTGCGGTGCCGGCGAAAACCTCCCTCTCGCCTTTCAGTGGGCCGCGAAGCTGACTGACGATGACCGGGAAAATGCGCAACTGGTTGTTAGCCTGTTTAACGAATGGCGGGAGGCCGATCCCAATGCCGCCGAAAAAGCGTTGGAAATGCCCTCGCTGTCTGACGCCATGCGTGCGCACATTCGTGAATCCGCCAAACCTGAAGAGGAGGATGCGGAATGAATCTCAACGCGCCGTTTTTCGCCACGCTCGCCGTCGCCGCACTAACCGGGTGGATCGGTATGGGCTGGTTTTCGTCCCAGGCAAAGGATACGGCCCGCAGAGTCCCCGTCATTCCGCGTGAAGCTGAAGAAAACATCGATCCTAACCAAACTGACTCCGAATCACTGATCCGCCGCGTGCATCGCCCAGGCCATCCGGAAGATGAGCCTCTGGCAGCCCTGCAACTGGCCAAACAAATCGCGCCCGCGGATTTCGTTAGGTTCATGGAGGCTGATCATCTGCTTCCGGACTCTGCGGCGAAGGCGGTCTTTCGACTCGCCGCAGTGCGGCGCTGGCTGATCTCTGATCCGCGCGCCGCCGTAAACTGGTGCGCCGGACACGACGATCGCCTGTTCACTGAGGCCGTCAAAGAATGGACCCGGATGGACCCTGCTGCGGCGGAAGCGTTCTCAGCAGGAATGCCTGCCCGCTTGCGGGATACCGCCCTCACCGTTGTAGCCGGCGTTCTCGCGTCATCAGATCCTGACAGTCTCACCGGCTTCATCCAGCGGACGGGCGCCTCGTTGAATGCCTCCGAACTGGCGCCCGGCTTCCGAAGCATTGCGCAGCGCGATTTGCAGACTTTGCTGAACCTAACAGAGCAACTGCCGTCCCATTTGCAGTCCCAGGCGCAGTGGGAGGCTGCCATCGCCATGGCTGCAAAAGATTTGCATGGAGCAATCTCGTGGGCACAGAAACAGACCGAAAGCTCCATGCTGCTGGGCTGCATCCTGTCCACCGGACTGCCCCCGGAAAAACTGCTTCCCGCCTTCGCGTCATTGACCGTGGAGCAGCAAAAAGAAGTGCTGGAAGACAACCGCGGCAGTTGGGCATCGCGCGATCCCGGGGGGCTTCTCAAAGTCCTGCGGGCGGCAGAGGAGGCCGGCATCCTTGACGAGGGGACCGAACCACTGCCAAGAGCGGATTCCCCGGAAGACCGATTTCCATCAGAAAGGTCATTCCGCGAATCTGCAATCAGCAGCGCCCTGAACTATCTTCTTGAAGAGGGACCTGTAGAGGCATTGGCGGCAATCCAGCAGCACTTTCCGGATCACCCGGAATGGTGGGTCAAGCAACTGGCGGAAAGCTGGGGCCTCAAAGATCCAGCGGCAGCCAGTGCGTGGGCGGCTCAACTCCCGAATGAAGAATTGCGGGAGAAGGCTCTCTCCACCATTTCGAACCGGAGCAGTGTTCCGATCTGGGATCTTGAAATCATGTCCTACGGCGCAGACCAATTGGACGAATACTCGCCGGAGAAACGAATGAAAATGCTGGATTCCGCCAGCGGCCACGCACCAAGTCACAGTCTGAAGGACACTGAGTATAGAATCCGCAACTGTCAGCCCCAGGAGTATTCACTCTGGCTGGCCGCACAGCCGCCTTCTGAAAATACAAATGCCCGGATCGAAATGTTCATTCGCGAATGGGGCGCCGAAGAACCCGCCGCTGCCGCTGCATGGCTGGGCACGCAGCCTGAAAGTGAAGGCAAACAGAAAGCCTCACACGACCTGATGCTCCTATGGAAGAGCCTTTCACCAAAAGACGCGAAGGCGTGGCAGGATGCCGCAGGCTTGCAACGCGAATAGCGTGCCCGGCAAATCACATCACGGTCGAAGCGCTCTGTCCGGCTGGAGGTCCCCATCCTTCCTGCTTATTCCACCTTCTTAACACCAATGATGCGGCCGATGGCTTCCACCAGCCGGTCAAAATGAAACGGCTTGGGAATCACGCCGAGGAAGCCGTGGTCCCGGTACGTGTCCATGAGAACATCGTCGATGTAGCCGGTGGTGAGCAGGGCTTTGAGGCCCGGGAACTCCCCTTTGAGGCGGGCCACGCATTCCTGACCGCCCATGCCGCCGCGCACGTCCAGATCGACGAGGATGAGGTCGAAAGCGGAGCCAAAGTCGCTGGCGCGCCGCCACGCGTCGATGGCTTCCTGACCGTTAGTAGTGCAGTGGACGTCAAAGCCGTGAGCCGTTAGGATGCGCTGCACCACTTCGCGGATGGGAGCATCGTCATCCATGAAGAGCACGCGCGGCCGCCGCTCGGAATTTCGCGCGGGAATCTGCGGCGGCAGAGGACCGGAGTCCGGAAGTTCCGGAAGGCGTGAAACGGTGCCCGCGATCAAGCCAGGGTTCACCGGGAGCCACACGCAGACAGTGCAGCCCTGACCATGGACAGAGTCGATTTCCATGTGGCCGCCGTGCGCCCTGACAAGGGCGGCGGCATGCGCGAGCCCCATGCCTTCGCGGCCCTGACGGGTCGTAAACCACGGGTCGAACACGCGGGCCAGATGCTCCGGAGCAACGCCGTGGCCCTGGTCGCGGAAACGCAGACGGACGGCGGAGGGCACGCCCGTTTCCGGACCGGTCTCGTAAAGATTCTGTGCATCGACAAAAACCGTGCCGCCGGCAGGCATGGCGTCCGAGGCGTTTTCGGAAATGCGCCGGAGCACGTCTTCGATGGCAGCCTCATCCGCCTCCACGGGCCAAAGTTCGTCAGGCACATGGACCACCGGGCGGCTCTGGGAATTGAGCAGGGCAAAGTGGACGGCCTTATCGAGCAGCGGGCGAAGATGGAGCGGACGCTTGCGCAATTCGCCGCCCTGGGGTGCACGGGCGAGGCGCGCTAGGCGGCGGCTTAGGTTTTCCGCGCTGTCGCAGGACTGGGTGGCGCTCAGAATGAGTTCACGCGTTTCCTGGCGCGGAGCGGGCTGACGCGACAGCAGTTCAAGGTGCCCGCGCAGAGACGTTAGGGCATCGCCAAGTTCGCGGGCGGTGCCGGCCATCACACGCGAGGCGGCATCCATGCGGGCCTCGTGAATGCGGCGGGACTCGCGCCCTTTGAGCGCCGTGACATCGTGGAACTTCAACAGAAGCGCCTGCCCCGGCGTCCACGGAATACGCGTGATGAGCACATCCAGCCAGCAAAAGGTGGAGTCCGGACGGCGATGGCGCACTTCGGAAATATTCATCGTATCCAGCACGCCGAGCACACGCGGATCATAGTCATCGCGGTCGAAGAGATCCGGCAGGACGAGCGAGAGATAACGATTCTGCATTTCCCCGCGTGCAAAGCCCAACACGGATTCGGACGCCGCGTTGGCTTCGATGATGAGCCCGTCGCGCGCCGAAACCACGAGAGCGGCCTCCGGAGAGCGATGGAAAATTTCCTCGTACCGGCGCGAATGACGCACCGCGTCGAGATCCGCGCGCTCGCGGTCGCGGCGGCGCATGAGGCTGTGCTCAGCGATGGCAAGGCGTGCGGAGGAGAGGTTTTCTCCGCCGCGGGAGGGATCGGCAATGAAATCATCGAACCCGCGCTTCACCCATGCATCCACGCGCGACGGCGGCTCTTCGCCATCCGTAACGGCTACGATGTGGCAGTGCCCCGGCACTTGGCGGGCCGTGCGCAGGAGATCCGCGGCATCCGGTGCGGTGGCGTGATTCAACCGGATGAGCAGACAGTCCACCTGAGCGGACTTCACGACTTCCGCGGCTTCCGCAAACGACGCACAGTGGGCAGACTCATGCCCGCGATTCGCTACAAGGGAAAGCAAAGCCGTGGCGGATACCGGATTCGGATCGACAACCAGCGTTCGCATCAGTTGAACCGGCGCTCCGGTCACCAGCGCCGGAAGAATGGACGGTGAAGACGACGGGTTTGAAGTATCCTCGGAGTTGTGGCTGAGCACGGTTGCGGGTGTGCAGTAAAAGTTGTGAGAAGATGAAGCGCAGGTTATTATAGCAGTCCTTCCGAAAGGTTAAAGAACTTTCGGCGAAAGCACGGAATCAACTCGTGCGGCCGCCAGGTCCTCGGCTTTAACGGACCGCGGAATTGTATTCCGCCCCGTCAACCCGAGCCCTCCTAACGAGCCTCACCCCAGCACCGTATCCTTGTTAGGTTCATGCGCCTTCATCTCCCGGCGGTGCAAATGCAGCCGCGGGTCCACAATACCTTTCGCCCTCACAACATTGACCGACCTCGCCGGAAGCTCCGGAGACTCCCGCCAGTCCCGGGTGGAAAAGCCATCGCCCGGAATCTTCTGGCAATAAAGAAGGCCTCCATACTTCCGGGTTGCCGGCACGTCATCGCACTCGACGACCATCGTGGGAAAGTACAACTGCGCCGGGTTCTTCCGGGGAAACGCGAACGCCAGCGGATAAACATCCAGTCTTTCCACCGAAAACTTGAAGACCACGAACCCGAAGTCGTGATAGGCCGGCAGTTTCTTCCAAACGCCCTCCGGCGGCCGGTACTTTTCCTCAAGCCGGGCAAGGCCCTCAATGGACGGAACATACACGCTCTCGAACGGCGCGCCTGCCGGGCGGAACGAGCAGCCGTCAACAGCGTTGTCCTTTGGAAAAGCGTTATCCATATGTTCCAGCATCTCCGGATACCCTGACAGATCCACGAACTGCACCGCCTTGTCACCGCTGTTCGGTTTCACGGGAATGGGGAGAATGATCGCCATCCCTTGCGCCAGGTCGAAACTCACCTGATAAACAATCACCTGCCGTCCCTCCGGCAGCGACCGCGCGAAAATGCCGGGGCCGTAAACGGTTGCTACGGGATCATTGATCAAACTCATGGCCGGCGGAACCTTACCATCTGCGCCAGGCCCGGCAAGACGGGAAAAATAACGGGACTCGCGGCGGCACGGCGTGTTAGTTTTGCCGCTGTGAAACCTCTCCGCACTCTTCTCCTGCTCGCCGCCATGCTGCCCGCCATGGGCGAAGAACCCCGGCGCGATCCCTTCCTCGCCTCCGAAGCGGAGATCAAAGCCTTGATCCCTCGCGACGACAGCCTCACCGCTCGCAACGTCAATGTGCAGTTCGACTGGATCAGGATGCCGCACCTGACCGCCAATCAGCTAATCGTCCGGAATCTCAAACACACACGGGAGGGAGATGCCCTCTACGACGCCGCACGGGAACTCGTCGCACAAAAGAAAGCGGAACGGCTGGACTTCACCACGCTCGTTTGCCGCGATGGGCAACGCTCAAAAACCGAATCGATCATCGAGAAACCGTACCCCACCGAGTTCGAGTCACCGAATACCTCGCCCCTTCCCGCCAATTTCACGTGGAGGAATCTGGGACGCACCGTCGAATTGGAGGCCACCGTCGGTGAAAACCCGCGCATCATCGATTTGAACCTGGCCCCGGAATGGGTGGAGCACCTCGGCGACGTTCCGTGGCAGCTTGGTCTGAGCGAGGTGAAGGTGCCCGTCTTTGGAACCGGAAAGATGACCGGACAAGTGCTGCTCGCCAGCGGGGCATGGCAACTGGCGGCATTGCTGACGCCCCCTCAGACCGCGCCGGAAGGAAAACTCATGGGCACCACTCTGCCAGCGGAACGCGTCTTATTATTCACCCGCGCCACCACAAGGGCCGCCGTCAAGCCGCCAGGTCCGGCCCCTGAGTTGGACCACAGGCAGATCACCGTCCTCGCCGAATGGATCGAAACAGATACCGCCATCGCCAGCGACCTCCTCACCAAAATTTCCTCCGTCTCCGAAGGCATCGAAATCCGCGCCGCGCTCGATCCAATGCTCGCCGATGGCCGCGCGTCCCTGCTGGAATCCGCGCTCGTTCAGGTCCGCAACGGACAAAGGTCCACCGTTGAATCCATCACCGAGTATCCCTATCCAACAGTATTCGATCCGCCCACCGGCGCAAATCCTGCCCCGGCAAAGAAACCGCCGGAAGCCGCTGCCGCCCCTTCTCCCGCGCCCGACACCTTCACCTACCGGAACCTCGGCACCACCCTGCAAGCAGAAGCTAACATCAACGATTCCGGCAGCGTCATCGACCTCAATATCGCTCCGGAACTCGTTTTCAACGCCGGCACTGACACCTCTAGCGGCGGAACCTCCACGCGCACCCAGCAACGCTTCCAAACCCTCAAGTCCATTTCCCAAATCCTCCTCATCCCCAACGAACCCGCCCTCCTCGGCACCTTCGATGCCCCCCTCTTGGACGGGAAAGCCCTTCCAGACGCCAGCTCTCGTAAATTACTGCTGTTTGTCAGGGCGGTTCTTTGACGCTGCCGGACAAAGACTTAAAACTCGACCCGACGAAGCGGGAACCAAAAAGTAGCTCGACTTTCCAAAGTCGAGTGCGGGATGGTGCGTGTGGTTTCCTTCGACATCAGAACGTCGAACTGTGTTCTCAGAACGAACGGAACACCGGACACCCGCCAACCAAACGCTCGCGCGCCGGAGGTGCGCGAGAAAAACACATGGACGCAATCATCCCACCCCTAGGATCGCCCGCTTGGCATCCTTCAATTCCTCGTCCCGCCGGTGATAGCCGCATTTGTCAATGAGATGCCCCGCCGCGTCGAGATCTGCCTGTGCGCTAATCCACGCCTCCGGATATTCTTTCTCGCGGAAAAAGAGACGGGCGCGATAGAGATGGATGTCTGCCATGAAGAGGCGCATAGGTCCGCGCTCTGCAATCTCCCAGGCTTCGTCCAAATCCTCCTGCGCGCTCCCGGATCCAGTGCAAGCGCCAGAAAGAAACCGCAGCCAGGCGCGGGTGACGAGACCGGCGACGAGGTATCCCCGATCGCCAGCGCGACGGCAGGCGACCACCGCGGCGTCTAGATCGCCACGTGCGGCCATTGCGCAAGCTTTCATTTCGCCCCTGACTTTCTTATCAAATTGAGTGGATGAGCCGGGGAGACTCACTGCCTTCCGAATATTTATGTATAGTTTGGCTCGGCCAAGGATAAGGTGGTCAAGGGCGACGGTGATAACTCGTGTTTCGGGATCATTCGCCCCCCCAAGAGAACTCGCGGCACGCGCGGCAACATTATAGTAGTATGTGAGAGCGTCGTCATGACGTAAGGGCCACCTCAGGTCCACATCGCTGCTCGCAGTCGAAACAAACGTCTTCGTCTCATCGTGCTGGCCGTCCTTGTTCAAAAAAATTCGCCATGTCCCAGGTTCGGCACCAGCGAGGAGTAGATCGCAACACCAGAATCCGGCCATTGAGGGAAGATACATACGTCCTCTTATCTTTCTCCAAAGCTGCGACGCCTCGTTGAATCGAGCTTGCGCGTCCGAGCGGCCTGCCTGATGTAGGACATCGGCGTAGCCGGCAAGCCTGGCCATCTGACAAAATGCGTCGCCGCTTTTTTCGGCGTAAGCCATCGACTGCTCGGCATCTTGCAGAGCCGAAGCTATGTCGCCCATCATTAACTCCATTTGGCTGACATGGGTGGCAGATTCCAAAGCGTATAGCCACTCTTGGCGTGCGACTCGTATCTTCAGAGCCGATCTCGCGGATCTGAGCGACTCGGTCAGTCGGCCCAAGGCACTCAAACAATGAGCAGCCTGGTGGAGTAAATACGCTTCAGTATTTTTTGAAGACGATAGGTCTGCGCTTTCCCGCGTGCAGTCGAAAAAATTTGCGATAGCCTCTAAGTCCGATCCGAATGACCCAAGCTTGCCAAAGCTATAGTGGTCATCCATTCGCACGATGCGCGCGTGGTAAACCTCGTCAAAGACTTGCTGCTGCAACCCCGCTTGGCAGCCGTGGGCCACGGCTTGATAGAGCGGCTGAAGGTCTTCCAGCGTGGGCTCGTCACCTTCTTTGTGTTTGCAGAGGTGTTCGTAGAGTCGACAGTGAGCAGCGCGCCAGGCATCGGGTTTTTGCCCTCGCAGTTGTCTGGCGAAGTATTCGCGCAGCAGCGGGTGCGCATCAAGCGAGACGAGCACGCCGAACGCATCGCGGTTTACCGTGAGCAGCTTCGCGGCTTCCAGACCGCTGAGGCAGTATTCCCAATCGTCGTCGGCCACGTCGGCGAGCGGTTCGGTAAGACCGGGGATGGTTTCGCTCCGCAAGGCTGCGAGGCAGCCGGCGTCGGCGGGCCGGTCGAACAGGCCCATGAGCCGCAGCACGGCCATTTCGCGCTGGCCTTCGTCGCCGCCGTCGCGCAGGAGCCATTGCTCATAGGCGGCCATGGTTCGAAATGCGTGCCCGCCATCCATCTTCTCATCTGCCTTCTCGAACTTCACTCGGTCGCGCTGGCGGATGTCGCCGTGGAAGGCGCGTTTCAGGAATCCGCCGAGCAGGGTCAGCGTGAGTGCGTGGCCTTTCACGTCTTCCACCAGCGTCTCGAATTCTTTCGTCGTCCCCATCACGCCGAGCGTTTTCAGCAGATGCACGCCAGCTTCAGGGGAAAGGCGCAGCAGTTTTTCTTCCCGCACCGAAGTTTGCCAAAACGCCTTCAAATCCGGAACTGAATAACGGGTGGTGACAACACACAGCCCATGGCTGTTGGCGGCGAGTCCTTTGAGCAGCGCAGCGATCCCCTGATCCTTTAGTTGGCCCGGCGTGGGCGAGGTGGGTGCGTATTGCAGTGGCTCAAGTCCGTCAAGGATGAGGAGACTGCGCCGCTGGCCCACGATGCGTGCGAGGCGCTGGCCTTTCTCGTACGCTCCGGCGGGACTGGCAGCGAAAGCCTTGTCCTCGTCGTCGCCGAAGAAGGTGAGGGCTTCCTTGAGGAACAGGTCGGAGGAAGCGGCCATCTGCTCGCGTGTGCCCTGGCTGTAGAAGGACCACGCAAAAACCGCGTCGCAGCCGGGCCAGTCCTGTGCGGCAAGTTCCGCCGCCCACTTGGCGACGAGGGAGGTCTTTCCTTCGCCGCCCAGCGCGACGAATGTCAGGACATGCGGGCGTTTTTTGGTTTCACGCTTCACCTTGGCCCAGGCGTCCTTGAGGAGTTTCAATTCCTCTTCGCGTCCGATGAGCTTTTCAGGAGCGTATTTGAAAATGCGGGAAATTTCGGCTCGAAATTCAGTAGAAGGCAACGTCTTTCCGAATGTGATAGGAGATCCCTTGCGTCGGGGCTTCGTTTTGAGTGAACCGACCGGTCCCGCCTCCACACCTGCCTGCTTGAGAAGAAAATCGTAGAGGCTCCCGTATGCTTCTTCGGAACTCAGCATATAGTGAGTAACCGACCGTAATGGTTCGGGAATGCAGGCAGGAGTGGCCCCGGGAAACAAAACCGGCACAAATCTTAAAGTCCGGCTCCGACTGTCATAGATTTCTTGGGTGATGAGTGCGCCCTCCCAATCCACCCCCTTGCCCTTGCCGGGTACTTCGCGCCCGCGGAAGCGCCGATAGTAAGTCTCCGAGCTGACAAGGATTACCCAATCCGCTGCGTCGAGTTGATCCAGCATCCATCGCGGCCAACCTTGTTCCGGCGCACCATTCACATACTGATCGAGAACAGTTTCAATTCCGTCTGCGCGCAATCGCTCAGAAAGGCCAAGCACCCGCGCACGGTGCTCATCCGAATCATGACTGTAACTGATGAAGACTTTGCAGCTCATGGGCGATCCAATCAGGTCATTTTCAGGAAAGGAGTAGAAACAAAGGAGCAAAAAAGGAACCGCGGAGCACTACTTACGGATCTTTAATTAACGCCACTTAGCAGGATCGCCTAGCCATTGCAAGCCCCCAACTCCGCGCGGGTTTGGAGTGGAAAGTAGTGATTCCATTATCGGCTCGCGCTGAAAAGTCTGAATCGGACTTTTTATGTGCCAAAGACGCCGCTCGACCAATGTCAGTTCTTTGATGCAACGTCAGGACACTCCATTCCCTAACCAACGCGTGTTTGCAACGCGCTGCACTCCGCAGGTTTTCCGTCAAACAGGTTGACACGGCCCCCTCTTAATCACCGAAGTTTGTCATGCACGCGATACGCGCAGACAACCCGGCATCCCCTCCGGCTCCGCCGCATAACGGCGACTGCTACACTGCTCAGCGGCATAACGGTAATCGTTACGCCGCCCAGCCGCAGGGCGGCGACCGTTGCGTAGCCCGGCCTTTTAAGCCGGGAATCATCGGAGCCCAAGAAGGTGCGCCGCAGAGCGACGCTCGAACCCTTGCCCCCACTCCACTGTTCGTCCGCGCCCTCCCTTCCCCACATCCCGTCATTCCCACGCCGCCCAGCATTCTAAAAAATCCCCGCCCCCGAATCAGGCTAAATCAAGCCAAATCAAACCTCGTTTGTTCTCTCAAGCCTTGATTTCTAAAAACCCCGCCGCGCAAGCCCCTGCTCAACTGCGCCATTTTTTAAAATCCTCCCGCCGCCCCCACCCCATGGGAGCACCCCCGAAGACCCGCTCGCTTAACCCATCCCCACGCATAGAGATTGCGGGGACAGCGCCTTTTCTCGCGGAGCATCCTGCAAACCACCGGACGGGCGTTTTGCACATGCGCGGGTTTTTCCGCGGCGCGGGTGGGAGAAAATCACGCGGCACATTTCAAGCAGCACCCGCATCCCACCCGGGTGTTATGCTGCGCACTCTTATGGCGCGCCATGGTCACCCGTTTTGCCAATGGGTCGCCATGAACAACCAAAAAACGGAAACGGATCAATGCGGAAGCGCCGGAGGGGAACGCGGCGAAGGGGTCTCCAGTTTCAGTCGCCGCCATTTCCTCGCTCAGGTCTCGGGTGCCGGAGGAATTCTCGCGCTTCAATCGATGGCGGAGGGCCAACTGGCGGATTTTAAACCCTCGCAGGAGGCGGTGTTTGCAGCACAGGGGGCGGAGATGAATCCGGTATCCGTCGCCTTCAAGGTCAATGGGACGGAGCGAAAACTGACGCTGGATTCCCGCGTGACGCTCCTGGATGCCCTGCGCGAGCGGATGGATCTAACAGGTTCGAAAAAGGGATGCGACCAGGGCCAGTGCGGTGCCTGCACGGTTCTCGTGGACGGTCGGCGCGTCTTGTCTTGTTTGACGCTCGCCGCCACGGTGGAGGGGCGCGAAGTGACTACCATCGAGGGACTGCAAAACGGCGGCAAGCTCCATCCCGTACAAGCGGCCTTTATCGAGCACGATGGTTTCCAATGCGGCTACTGCACGCCAGGACAGATATGCTCCGCGGTGGCCCTCCTGGAGGAAGCGAAGCGCGGAGATGTCAGTCACGTGACCGCCGACGTTAGGGCACCCCTGGCGGAGCTGACGGACGACGAAATTCGCGAGCGCATGAGCGGAAACATTTGCCGGTGCGGCGCTTATCCGCAAATCGTCGCGGCCGTTCACGACGTTCACGGTGCAAAGAAGACGGCCAGGCGCGGGGAAGGAGGCTGGGATGAGACCGTTTAAATATGTCAGGGTAATGGAAGCCGCCGGAGCGGTGGAAGCCGTGACCGCCAATCCTGAAGCGCGATTCCTCGCGGGAGGGACCAATTTGCTGGACCTCATGAAGCAGGATGTGGAGCGGCCAAAGACTCTGGTGGATGTGTCAGGACTCGCATTGAACGAAGTGAAGAGCACGGAGGAGGGAGTGACGATCGGAGCCCTGATGCACAATGCCGAGACGGCAAACCACCCGGTGATTCGCAAGGAGTATCCATTGCTGACCCAGGCGATTGTCGCGGGCGCTTCGCCGCAGATTCGCAATATGGCCACCAACGGCGGCAATCTCATGCAGCGCACGCGGTGTCCGTATTTCTATGACGTAGCCATGCCGTGCAACAAACGCGAGCCAGGCACGGGATGCGGCGCCATGGAGGGATTGAATCGCATGCACGCCGTCATGGGATGGTCGGAAAAGTGCGTGGCGGTTTATCCCGGTGACATGGCCAATGCGCTCTATGCTCTCGAAGCGACAGTAAAAGTGCGCGGCGCAGGAGGCAAAGAGCGCAGCATTCCGGTGCAGGAGTTTCACCGGCTGCCGGGCGATACGCCGGAGAAGGACAACACACTGGAGCCCGGCGAGTTGATTGTATCGATCCAGCTTCCAAAGTCCCGGCTCGCGGAGCATTCGTTTTATCTGAAAGTGCGTGACCGCGCATCCTATGCATTCGCGCTCGTGGCGGTGGCGGCGGGACTGGAACTGGATGGCAAGAATATCAAGCAGGCGCGGCTGGTTCTTGGCGGCGTGGCGCACAAGCCGTGGCGCAGCACCGAAGCCGAGGAATCCCTAACAGGAAAGTCGGCCACGGAGGAAACCTTTCGCAGCGCGGCGGAGGCGGCGATGAAGAGCGCAAAGCCGCTGGCTCAAAATCGATACAAAGTGGACCTCGGGAAGCGGGCCATCGTCATGGCTCTGATGCGGGCAACTGGACAACTCTAACTGTCAGGAGATTTTCAATATGGCCATATACATCGGAAAAGAAACGAAGCGGGTGGACGGAATTGCCAAGGTCACCGGCAAGGCGAAGTACGCCGCAGAGTATCAGTTGCCGAACATGAGTTACGGATTCCTGGTGCTCGGCACGGTGGCCCGCGGGAGGATCAAGGCCATCGACACCAAAGAGGCGGAGACGGTCCCCGGAGTGGTCCGCATCTTCACGCATCTGAACACGCCGAAAGCGAAATCCACCGATCCAGGGGACGCGATGGTGCCCATTCAGCAGGAAACCTTCCGGGCACTCCAGGACGACAGGATCATCTTCAATCATCAGCCGGTGGCGCTCGTGGTGGCGGAATCATTCGAGCAGGCGCGTTACGCTTCCCGGCTCGTGAAGGTGACTTACGACGCCGGGAAGCCTAACACCGATCCGCACGCGGCCAAACCAGTCGATCCACCGAAAGACGACGATCCAAAAGAGCCGCCGCCGAAGCCGCGGGGCGATGCGGCCAAAGCACTCAAGGAAGCCCCGGTGAAGGTGGAGGCGGAATACGTGATTCCCATCGATCACCACAATCCCATGGAACCTCACGGCGCAGTCGCCTACTGGCAGGGGGAAAAGCTGACGATTTTTGAAAAGAGCCAGGAGGTTTATAACGTGCGCCGCCACCTTGCAGCGACGTTCGGGCTGAAAGAGGAGGATGTAAATGTCATCTCGTCTTTCGTGGGCGGCGCCTTTGGGTCAGCTCTGCGCCCTAACTATTACGTCGCGCTGACCGCCATGGCGGCGAAGGCATTGAAACGGCCCGTGAAACTGGTCTATACACGGACGCAAATGTTCACCGGCCACGGCTACCGGCCTTACACGATTCAGAAAGTATCGCTGGGCGCGGAGCGCGATGGCAAGCTGACCGCGCTCATTCATGAAGCGATCAGCAATACCTCAACGGTGGATGACTACACGGAAGGCAATAACAAACAGGACCGGTCCATTTATGCCTGCCCGAATCTCGACACGCCTCAAAAACTGCTCAAGCTGGACATGGCCACGCCGTGCCCGATGCGCGCTCCCGGCGCGGTCTCCGGCATGTTCGCACTGGAGTGCGCGATGGATGAACTGGCGTACGCGCTGAAGATGGACCCGCTGGAACTGCGGCTGAAGAATTACGCTGAAACCGATCCGGAAACCGGCAAGCCGTTTTCCAGCAAGGCGCTGCGCGAGTGTTATCAAACCGCAGCGGAGAAGTTCGGCTGGAAGAACCGGAAGCCGGAGCCGCGCTCCATGCGGGACGGACGTTTGCTGGTGGGATGGGGCATGTCCACCGGTGTTTGGCCGGCGCTGCAGCAGCCGGCGGCCGTCATCATTACCCTCAATTCGGACGGCACTGCTGAGGTCGCGAGCGCCACGGCGGATATTGGTCCGGGCACTTACACGGTGATGACTATCATTGCGGCGGAATATCTCGGCCTTCCGCTGGAACGCGTGACGTTCACCCTCGGCGACACGAAATTCCCCAGGGCTCCGTCGCAGGGCGGATCATGGACCACCGCCAGCGTGGGATCAGCGGTGCATGGTGCCGCGCAGGCAATTACGGCGAAGCTTTTGGAACTCGCACTGAAAGACGCCGCGAGTCCGCTGAAGGGACTGGATGCAGAGAAAGTGGAACTTTCGGGCGGCAAACTGCAGGCAAAGGGTGATTCCTCAAAATCAATTAGTGTGGACAGCATCTTCAAGCTGGCCGGCCTCGATCGGATCGTGCAAACGCATCGATCAGAACCTTCACCGGAACGGAAAAAATACACCACGCTGGCGCACGGAGCGCAGTTTGCCGAAGTAAAAGTCGATCCGGATATTGGCATGGTGAAAGTGACGCGTGTCATTGAAGTGACAGCCTGTGGAAAAATCATCAATCCAAAGGCGTCACACAGTCAGGAGATCGGAGGCGTGGTGTGGGGCGTCGGCATGGCCCTGACCGAGGGAACGGAGGTCGATCACCGCTACGGGCGCATCATGAATCCGAATCTGCAGCACTATCATGTGCCGGTAAACGCAGACATCCACGAGGTGGAAACCATCTTTGCGGAGGAGGAGGACAGGATCGTGAATCCGCTGGGCATTAAAGGGATGGGCGAACTGGGAATGGTGGGCATCCCGGCCGCGATTGCCAATGCAGTGTATCACGCAACAGGTAAACGCATCCGCGAATTGCCGATAAGACCGGAGAATCTGATCTGAGCGCCGATGAAGTCACTGCTGCAAATCATCCGGTGCGTTTCCTGCCGTCGCGAAGAGCCGTGGGCGCTGGCCACCCTGGTGCGCACCCGTGGCTCGACCTATCGCAAGCCGGGTGCGCGATTGCTCGTGGACGGGTCGGGCGAGACGACCGGTGTCCTGAGTGGCGGCTGCCTGGAAGACGAGATCGCCCGGCATGGCCTGGAGGTCATCAGGACGGGCGATGCAAAGCTGGTGTCGTTCGATACGCGGAGACTGTACGGTTGCGACGGTCAGGTGGATATTCTCATCGAGCGGCTGCCGGCGGCGGGCAAAGAGGGCAATTTGCTGACGCTGTTAGGGGAAAGACTCGAACACCGGGCACGCTGCTGCATCCGCACGGTTTATGAAGGGGGAACGCCGGGCTCGGAACTGCTGGCGCAGGGTGTTCTGACAGTGGAGCGGGAAGGGACGTTTCTTCACGCGGTGCCGCTGCCCGTGCGGCTACTGCTCTTGGGGACAGGACCGGAGGTGGAGCCGATCCTGGAACTGGCACACGCGCTTGCATGGCAGGTGGAAAAGGTGGCGCATCCATCCGAACTAACAGATGCCTTTCTGCCGGACGCGCAAACGGCTGCCGTGGTGATGATGCACCACTTTGGGCGGGACCTTGCGGCGCTGACGCGTCTGCTGCCGATGGGGTTGCCTTACATCGGACTGCTGGGACCAAGGAAGCGGTCCAGCGAATTAGTTTCGCGGATGCAGGAGTTTTGCATAGCGGATGGGGATCTGTGGAAAAACCTGCACGCTCCCGCCGGTTTGGATACCGGGAGCGAGGCCCCGGAGGAAATCGCGCTCTCGATTGTGGCCGAGGTGGCGGCGGTGCTGGCGGGACGCAGAGGCGGATGCCTGCGCGAAAAGCGAGAAGCCATTCATGAATCCACCGGGCTGATCCTCGGGAGGTCTGCCTAACATGTCGAAGACGGGAATCATTCTTATGGCGGCAGGTGAGTCCAAACGGCTCGGCCGGCCTAAACAACTGCTGCCGTTCCGCGGAACGACGCTGCTTCGTCACGCGGCACAGACAGCTGTTAGTGCAGGCATCGGCCCGGTGGTTGTCGTGCTGGGCGCGAGGCATGAGGAATGCTGCAAAACGCTCGACGGACTCCCGGTGAACATTGTCGTCAATCAGAGCTGGGAGGAGGGAATCGGAACCTCAATTGCTATAGGCATGAACGCGATCCTAACGGAGGATCCGGAAGGAGTCATCGTCATGCTTTGCGACCAGCCATGCGTCAGCTTCGCAGCACTCAAGAGACTTGAGTTAAAGCAGTCCCTAACAAATTATGATATCGTCGCCTCATCCTATGACGGCACCGCAGGCCCCCCGGCGTTGTTCATGTCCGGTTGCTTCGATGAACTGCTGGCCCTTCGCGGACCGCAGGGCGCGAAGGCGCTTCTGGCTGACACGAAGAGGGTGGCGCTGGTGCCATTTCCGGAGGGCGGGCTCGATGTGGACGAACCCTGCGACCTTCCAGCCCTGGCACGCCTTGAAAATGGCTAGCGTGCCGAACCGGCCTGCCTGCGGGACTTGCGCACCTGCGGCTGCTCCTGTCGGCCTTCGCGCTCGGCGCGCTGCTCCGGAGTCTCGTAAAAGATTTCCTCAAGGGTCTTCAAATTACGCTCTGTGGACTTGCCGGTGAAATAAGAACGGCGCGGTTTCTCTAATGCGATGTTCATTGTTTTAGTTCGTTGAGAGGAAAGTAATGATGCAGCCGCCGTGCCAGAGGCTCCGCTAACGGTGAGGAAACGCACGCTGCACGAACTGAACCAGTTATGGTCCCTGCACGCGTAGCTTCGGGATCGGAGAAAATACGTCGGATTAGCAGAGACGGTTTCCCCCCTAAAAAGATGGTTCCGCAAGAATTGATCGATGCCGAAGCTAAACTTCTCCTCGGGCTCCATGCCGAGGCCTGGGAACTCATTGAGGCATTGCCGGAGGGGATGGAGGAAACGCCCCGGGCGGTAGTGGTGAAACTGATGATCTGCGAGGCCCGCGGCGATTGGGAGGCGGGCGAAAAGCTGGCGCGCGGGGTCACCAACCGGCACAGTGCCAATGAGCGGCAGGCCGCCGGGCGGTTTTTGCTGGCGCTGGCCATGGCAAAGCGCAATGCGGGAGAGTTCAAAGCCGCACGGGCGGCGGTGGTGGCGCTTTGCCGGGTGTGGCCGGAGGGAAAACACCTCGCGCTGGGCTCCAGGGACCTGTCCGTGCTGTGGTAGCGCATGCGTCTTTTATGCACAAGGATTGCTGACGCGGGAATGGGGTGGTTCCTGTATTTCATGCCGGTCCTAACTGCTGACTGCCGCGGATTTGAGTGCGGTGAGAGCGGGGAGTTTTTGTTTCAAAGTGAGCACCGGTTCGAAGAGATCGCCGAGTTTTTTGACGCGCTGAAGGACTTCATCGCTGGTGAAGGAAAGCGGCTTTTTCTTTGCGACGGCGGAGGCGACTTCCTCCCAGCGCAGTGGAGTGGAAACGGTGGGGCGTTCTTTGGCACGGAGGGAATAAACGGTGACAGTGGTTTTTTTGTCGTCGTTCTGGCTCCAGTCCACGAAGACCTTTCCTTTGCGAAGGCTTTTGCTCATGCTGTGGGAAATGACAGTGTCCGGCATGTGCTCTTCGAGCAGTTCGCCGACGGCGCGGGCGAAGGCTTTGGTGCGGTCGTAGTTGATAGGGGAGTTCAACGGGATGTACACCTGGAGGCCTTTGGAGCCTGAGGTTTTCGGAAAGCTTTCGAGGCCGAGAGCGTCGAGGAGTTTTTTCAACTCAAGGCCGACGCGGCAGCACTGAAGAATGTCAGCGGGAGGGCCGGGATCGAGGTCGAACGCGAGGGCGGTCGGACGCTGAAGCGCAGGCGCCTTGTGAAGGAACGTGTGCAGTTCGAGGTCCGCCATGTTGGCGGCCCAGACGAGAGACGGCAGATCGTCGAGCACACAGTAGTTGACGTGGCCGCCCTCCTTCTTCGCCACTTTGGTGGTCTTCATCCATTTCGGGCGATGCGGCGGACATTGTTTTTCGTAGAAGAACATGCCCTCCACTCCGTCGGGGTAACGTTTGAGGCTGATGGGGCGGCGGCTGAGGTGAGGCAGAAGGACCGGTGCGATGCGCAGGTAGTAGTCGATGACCGCGCCTTTGGTGAAGCCGGTGGAGGGATAGAAGACCTTGTCCAGGTTGCTGACGGGCACCTGTTTTCCTTCGATGTCGAGCAGGGTTTTTGCGGCGGCCATATTCAGACGGGAGTTTCGCGGACGACCTCCGCGGGTTTTTTGTCAGGGCGGAGGCCGAGGAAGACAGGCTGGCGGAGGCGGCCGTCGCGCGTCCACTCGGAGAACTTGACCTGACAAACGAGTTTCGGTTTGAGCCAGTGGCAGCGTTTCATTTCGGAGAGCGTGATGCCCTGGCCCCACTTGCCCTTTTCGGAGGCAGGGAGATTGGCGAAGGGGCATTTGTCCGAGGCGACTTTCTGGAACCGCGCGTGGAGGTCGCGGAGAAGTGCGTGGTCGAAGCCGGTGCCGACTCTGCCGGCGGCCATGAGTTTGGAACCGGCGTAGTAACCGACGATGAGCGAACCGAACGAGTGGCGGGCGCCTTCCGGATCGGTGTATCCGCCGATAATAAACTCCTGCTCCTGGTGAATCTTGAGTTTGATCCATGCGCCGCTGCGGCTGCCAACTTCGTAAATGGAGTCCGGGCGTTTGCCTATGAGGCCTTCGATGTCGAGTTCGCGCGCTTTTTCGAGAAGTTTGGTGCCGTCGTGACCGAGGGTGGTGGAATATTTCAACGCTCCCTTTTCCTTCTTGAGGAGCTTTTCGAGAATGGCCTTGCGTTCGGCCAGGGGAAGAGTTGTTAGGTCCCTGCCGTTGAGCTGAAGGATATCGAAAACGTAGTAGAGGATGGGCGGCCGCTCGGAACCGATGTCGTAGGCCTGGAGAAGCTGAAATGAGGAGCGCCCGGTACCGTCGATGGCGACGATTTCTCCATCGAGGATGGCGTCGTCCGCGGGGACAGCGGCGACGGCTTCGACGATCTCCGGGAATTTTTCCGAGAAGTCTTTGTTGTTGCGGGAATAAAGCTGCACGCTGCTGCCGCCTTTGAGGGCGAGGGCGCGCCAGCCATCGAATTTGATTTCGTAGAACCAGTGGCCCGGCGGAGGCGCGGCGGCGAGCTTTGCCTTCATCGGCTCGACGAAGCTCGGCATGGGGTGGATGGCGGATTTTTCTTTGCGCGGGGCGGCGGCGGCGCTGGTGCGCTTCTTTGCAGGAGCGGCCTTTTTGGGGGACGCGGCTCCGCCGGCAATTTGACGCATGGATTTGCCGGAGAGGACGGAAGTATCGTCCTTGCGGGCGGAAAGGGGCTTCATGTCCGTGTCGCCTTTAATGACGAGCCACTGGTTTTCATCGCGGAGGCGAACCAGGTACCACTCGCCTTTGAGTTTTTCACCGTGGAGGACGAAATGGAGTTTTCCGTTTTTCAGGTCTTTGGCCGGAGTGTTAGTGAGAGGCTGGAAAGTGCCGCGGTCCCAAAGCATGACAGTGCCGCCGCCGTATTCTCCCTGAGGGATGGTGCCCTCGAAGTTGCCGTAGGCCAGCGGATGGTCCTCGACATGGACGGCGAGGTGTTTTTCGCCTTTAGTGTAAGGGAGGCCTTTGGGGACAGCCCATGATTTGTAAGCGCCGCCCAATTCGAGGCGGAGATCGTAGTGGAGGCGGGAGGCGTCGTGTTTTTGAATGACGAAGCGGGGTGCGCCGTTTTTGACAGGGGACGGTGATTTATCCGGCGCGGGTTCGGCGGTTTTCCGGAAGTTTCGTTTTCGCCGGTAAGTGGTTAGGGACATGGGCCGGAGGCGTTAGGGGGAGGAGGGGAATGATGCCAGGGAGGCGATGCTTTGTAAGAGGGGGAGTCTTTGCCGCCGCAGCAGGCTGCGGCCCTAACAGCGGCAGCAGGCTGCCGCGGTCCACGGCACTTCGTGCGGCAGGGTTAGCTGGCTTTTTTACGGGGGCGGGATTTGGATTTAGCGTGTGGGGCGGGTTTGGATTTGGAGGCGGAGGGCTTTTTTGATTTGGTGGAGGAGCCGCCGGCGAGGCTTTGTTTGAGGGCGTCCATGAGGTCAATGACATTCGAAGGTTTAGCGGCGCCTTTGGCCTTCGGGAGCGGTTTGCCGCCGGCTTTGACTTTTTCTTCGATGACCTTCTCAAGCTGGCCGGTGTACTCGTCCTTGAAGGCTTCGGGCTTCCATTTTTCGGACATGCTTTTGATGAGAGTGCCGGCCATATCGAGTTCCTTTTTGCCAGGATGGATGGCTTTGGGGGCACGGAATTCGCCCACGTCCACGAGGTCTTCGGCGAAGTGCATGAGTTCGAGCATGAGGCCGCCCTCCTGAGGTTTGACGGCGGCGAGGTGCTGGCGGGTTTTGATGACGACGCGGGAGATGCCGATCTTCTTTGCGGCATTGAGTGCATCGCGCAGGAGAACGTAGGCGTGATCTGCGCCTTTTTGCGGCTCCATGTAATAGGGTTTGTAAAAGTGCAGCGGATTGACCTCGCTAACATCCACGAAGCTTTCGATGGTGACGGATTGAGTGGCTTCAATGTCCACGCGGCGGAAGTCTTCGTCTTTGAGGACGACGAATTTGCCTTTCTCGTATTCGTAGCCCTTCACGATTTTATCCCATGGCACTTCCTTGCCGTCGGCGGCGGCAACCCGTTTGTAATTGATGGGACTGAGGTCGCTGGCGCGGAGAAGCTTGAAGGAAAGCTCCTCCTTCTGGACAGCGGTGTAGAGGGTAATGGGAATATTGACGAGGCCGAAGTTGATGCTGCCTTTCCAGATGGGTCTCATAATGATGAGGTGTGAGTGAAGCTTGCGGATTGCATGGAGCGTTCCCAAGGTGGTGTGGCGGTGGAGGGATTTTAAAAAATTAAGGCGCACGGGCGGGGTGGTGCGGGCGAAGTTTTTAGGAATCAAGGCTGGAGGAAAAAACAGAGGTTTGATTTGGCTTGATTTAGCCTGATTTGGCGGCGGAAATTTTTAGAATGGAAGGCGTGCCCCGGGAGTGCTTGCGAGTTGAGCCGGGTGCGCTCACGGATATTGGAGTTATGCGGGCAAGGGTTCGGGCGTCGCTCTGCGACGCACCTCTTTGGCTCCGATTAGTCCCGGCCTTGAAAGGCCGGGCTACGTAACGGTCGCCGCTCTGCGGCTGGGCGGCGTGACGATTACAACTATGCCGCTGTACGGCGTAACAGTCGCCGTCATGCGGCGGAGCCGGGGATGCCGGGTGGTCGGCGCGAAGTGCGTGCATGACAAACTTCGGTGATTAAGAGGGGTCCGTGTCAAACGGTTTGAGGAAAAACCTGCGGAGTGCAGCGCATCGCAGACATTCGTTGGTTAGGGAATGGAATGCCCTGCGGTTGCATATTAGAGGACCGGGCGGACGGCGGACGCGTTCGGTACAAAAAAGTCCGGCTCACACTTGTTCAGCGCGAGCCGGTATTTGAATCGCTCTTCGTCTGAGGTTTCTTCCGATTTGCGATTCGGCCTCTGAAAATGCAGAGGGCGTGCCTCCGTATTTCCGAAGTGAGAGGGCCGCACACGATCCATTTCCGTGCGAATCGCATTCGAAAACAATGCGCCATCATGCAAACGACGGGAGGAAAGGAAACGCCGTGTTTGGATTCGCAGCAGGAAGAAAATCAGTTCGGGCCCTTGAAACTGTTGTAACCAAGAGGAAACCCGGAAGTCTAACGGGAGCAGGCTGACCGATGAATCACCACTGCCGGCCCCGCAGAAAGCCGAAATCCCGGTTTTACAACCCCCCTGTTCGCGTCTAATCTTTCCCTCATATGGTTCCCCGTCGTCCATATCTGCTGACTGTCGCCACCGTTTGCGGGCTGGCGGCCTGTGTGGCGCTGGCTGTGGACTCTCCTTCGGCGGACCCTTTAGTGAGGCTTAGGACCGAGTGGCGGACGCAGGTGGAGAAGGAAACAAAGACACTCCGGGAACGCTACGCACAGAACCTCCAGAAGCTCGAAAAGGAACTGGCCGCGAAGGGAGACTACTCCGGTGCCGCGAAAGCGCGCCAGGAGCGGCGAAAGGTGCTGCCCGGCCCCCCTGCTCAGGAGGCGAAAGGTCCTGCCGAACCCGGGGTCGTTGCAGAGGGTCAGCCCATCCTGCTCGAAGC
The DNA here is from genome assembly GCA_035550135.1 of Verrucomicrobiales bacterium. Taxonomy (GTDB): domain Bacteria; phylum Verrucomicrobiota; class Verrucomicrobiia; order Verrucomicrobiales; family V1-33; genus V1-33. The sequence goes on along the minus strand of DASZQB010000097.1, from coordinate 81,528 downwards.
CGCCAAAGCGATCATTACGGGAGGCGTAACTTACAATTCCGCCATGGGCGCTCTCACCGGCTGGAATGCGGCCGGAGCGGTCGTCAGCTGGCTGCTGCCGCCCGGAATGAAAGCCGGCGGCTACGAAGTGGAACTGACGTGGTCCTGTCCTCAGGAAAATGCGGGCACGGAATTCCAACTCAAGGAGGACCGTTACAATCTCCGGCGCATCCTCAAACCCACCTCCAGTTGGGACCTCTATCAAACGGAGGTCATCGGAACACTGCGGCTGATCGCCAACAGCCGCGTACTTGAGTTTTCCACGGTGGCTGTCAACGAAGCCGCAGCAGCGGTGAGAGACTCAGATGTCCTGCACTTGAAATCCGTGCGGCTCCTGCCGGCGGCAGCCACCAAATGAGGCACGCGTTTCTGGTTGCTTCCCTGGTTTCGATTGCATGCGCGCTTCACCATGCAGGCGCGCAAACCCCTGCTCCCCCTTCTCCGTCCGGCGGACCGGCTTCCTCCGCTGCGGAGCGCCCGCAAACCCCGGCTCCGCCGGCGCTCGCTGCTCTGCGGGCCCGCTATGCCGAAAGCATCGTTTCCGCCGACTGTGCCGCGATCAGCCAGTGGCTACCGGCCCTCGCCGCACTCGAAAAAACCCGGGCGACCGCCGAGGATTATGAGGGTGCCGACGCTGTTCGGAGACGCGCAGAGCAGGCACTCGCAGTAGCGGGCACGGACGATGGCCGTATCCCCATCCGGCTCTCTTCCCGTGACATTGCTGGAAAAGGTTCGGGACTCAAAGTGGACGACTCCGCGGGGATCATCACGATCAGCAGCGGCGGCGCATTCCTCGACTGGGAAGTTTCCGGCGAGATCAAAGGCTGGTATGAGGCGAGACTGACTCATGCCGTCGCGGGACGAAAAGACCGCACTGCCGAGATTACGCCCTTCACCGGGCCGCTGACCCAGGAGCGCCGAAACCGAAAAAGCGGCCCTGACGATTCGGGAGCCCAGAGCGGCTGGATCTCTTTCCAAAACGTCAGCAATCTCAATCGCGACGAACTGGTTCTCCGGCGGGAGATCGTTTCCACGGGAGGTTCTCACGAGTGGGTGACAGTGCCGCTGGGAAGGCTGGAGATTCCGGGCCGTCTTGCGAAATTCCGCCTCGTCAACGACGAGGCCGGGAGCAATCCGCTGCGCTTCCGCAGTCTTGAACTGGTTCCCGTGCCGGCACCGGCCACGGGTGAGGACGGCGCCGCGAGACTGGCAAAAGCCCGGGAGGTCTTTAACCGCGAATTCCGCATTCAGACCCAGGCTTCCAACAATCACTACCGCGACAGTCTTACGCAGCAGGAACTCCAGGCGCGGCGAGCAAACGACACCGACACGCAGGTGCGATTGCGGGATGAAAAAGAGCGGCTCGCGAAGACTCCGGAACAATTGGCGCTCGGAGAGGCCGGTGAGTCCGGTTCCCGCAACACGCCCATCGTAATGGACGTGGCTCCTTCCTCCGCATCCTTCAAGTTCTCCTACCGCGGCGACATCACCCCGGACAGCACGCGCACCGGCCTAACCAAGCTGCGTCCCGCGAACTCCGCGTCCATCACCTGGAAATTGGCGGCCTGCCATGTGGGTTCCGGAGTTTACAGTGTCGAGATCAAAGGCCGTGTGCCGCTGAATGGCGGAGGCACCGCAACGCTCGCAGCGACCGGCCCCGGAGGAGCCGCTTTTGGCAAGCCGTTGAATATCGAGGTAAAGCCGGTGGTCTCCTCCAGCAAACCGAAGAAAGCGGAGTCAGGCAGCGAAGCCGCCCCCGGTCCGGAGAACCGCACGCTTCAGGCCGGCTCGGTCGCCATTGGCAAGGGCGCGGAATCCCTCACCCTCACTGTCACGGGATTGACTCACTCCGACGGATGGCTGATGGATCTGCAGCAGCTCACGCTGACCCGCACGGGAGATGCGCCGGCTGCCAAAACGACGCCATGACTCTTTACCGACCTTTCCTCTGCCTTTGCTCCGTGCTGGTCTCCGCCGCGGTGCTGAAGGCGGATGAGGCAAAGCCGGACCGTGAGCTGGATGTCCTTGAGGCCCGGCTCCAGAAAGAGCGCGCCACCGCCATCCATGCAAGGCTCACGCTCTACACTGACGAGCTCAACAAGCTGCTCGCGCAGTACAACGCCGCCAGCGAAACGGATAACGCCGCCGCAGTGCAGGAGGAACTGCGCACCGTCGAGCTCGCCATGAAACGTCTCGCCGCGATCTCCAAAGGCGAGAAAGAACCCGCCGCGCCCGACGAGCCGAAACCGAAGGAACCGCTCAGCGACACCGCTCTCGCCGCCAAACGCATCGATGCCATCATCGCCCGTTTTTCCAAAGCGGCAGTCCCGCTCAATCCCGCCGCCGCTCCCTCCGGTCCGCCGCGTCCGCGCCTTTTGAAAATGGATAAAGCCGTTAAGAGCCGTGAGCATGCGAGCGCCGAGGGCGCAAGTTATTGGTCGTATGCCAACAGTTATGCCGTGTGGAGCATGGATGATCTCGTGCCGGGCGAATACGAAGTAACGATTCGTTACACCGGGGCAAAATCCGGCGGAAAAGCGACCGTCAGGATCGCAAAGCAGTCATTCGATGTCACGGTGCCAGTTCCCCCAAAAGGTCAGGGCAAAGGCGAACTTAAACTCACCGCGGGCACCGTGAAGATCACCGAGACCGGCACTGATGTCCGCGTGGAAAGCAAAGGGCTGGCTCAGGGCGCCTCTTATTTGTGGAATCTGGAAGCGGTCATCCTTCAACCCGTTGCGAAACGTCCCTGAGTCCACCGCAATGCCGGCGCAGCCCGCAGTGCTCATCACCGGCGGCGAAGGGGATCTCGCCGCGGCCCTCCGCGCAGAGTTTGTCTCCGCCGGGTGGAACGTGCTGGCTCCCGGGCGTGGAGAACTCGACGTGACGAACACGGCGCAGGCAGCGCGCTACTTCTCTTCACTAACAAAACTCGACCTCCTTGTCAACAACGCCGGCATTCGGCGCGATGCTTTGCTCGCCACTCAAATGATGGAAGACCGTGATGAAGTTTTCGACGTTTGCCTGCGCGGGGCCTTTCTTTGTTCCCGCGCCGCCGCCGGTCTCATGCAGGCGCAGGGAAGCGGCCACATTGTGAACATCGGTTCGTATTCCGCGCTGAGCGGCCCGGCAGGCCAAACCGCCTACGCGGCGGCCAAGGCGGGACTTATTGGCCTAACGCAAAGTATGGCTTCGGAACTGGGTCCGCACGGCATTCGTGTAAACTGCGTCCTGCCTGGGTGGCTGGAAACGAAATTCGCGAAAGGGGTGCCGGAAGAGGTGACCCGCCGTGTGCTCGCTGAACATGCGTTAGGAAAATTCAATACTCCTGTGGATGCTGCCCGTTTTATCGCGTTCCTCCACACAATCACAGCGGTTTCCGGCCAGGTGTTCCAACTGGACAGCCGCATTAGCCGAAGCCTGTGATTGCCCAGTGCCTCCACTGGCAACTAACGTTTACTCACAAGGCCGGGACGGCCTTGCTACGGGCTATTGTTTTTCTCCAGTGTGTCTTCACCTTTCCCCAGCCGGGCCTGCCAAGCTTTGGCAATGCGTTCGATCCAGGCCTGGTATTTCTTTTCGTCAGCCTGCGGGTAAGTGATGGAGAATCCCGCCACGTGTTTCGTGTCCGCCGCATACTTCGTATAGAAGCCGGTGCCGTCCCTGTTCACGCCGGAAACCACATACCAGCCGTCCGCCTTGCGCTTGTAACTGATGGTGCGGCCCGGAATTGCGAGTTCCGATTTGAAGGCGGCATCGACGCTCATCGTCGCTTCGTCGGCATTGAAATGTCCCCAGCCGGCGACTTTGAACTTCCCGTCTGCGGAGACGAAACTTTGACCTCCGCCGTTGTCCGGCGGGCGCTCGGTTTTCATTCCCGGCGGCACGGGCAATGAGAAACCAAACCTCGGATTCTGATAGGTCATCCATCCGTCCTTTCCTAAAAGCACCGGCACCTGCCACGCCTCCTCCTTTTCATCCTGGGCCTGACAGAGCACAGCAAAACCAGCAACGATCGAAAACACAGTAAGCAGCAGAGCGATACGCATCCTTCAGTAATACCCACCGCATGCCGGCGGGCAAGGACACTTGCACCCTTGCGCGCTTCCCGCGCCTGTTGAAGTCTCGCCTTTCAGTTCCGGCCCGCAAACCTCTGTGAGCGGGCTGTCAATCTTGCATGAGCACCCCCAACCGACAGGAGAAAAAGCGCATCTCCGCCAGCGAATTCATGGTCGCGGCGCGGGGACCTTACCGGCGGCTCCTCTCGTTTCTGAAGCCATACAAAAAGCGCTTCATTCTCGGCCTGCTTTGCGGCGCCATCTATGGAGGATTGAACGGAGTGCTCGTCTTTGCGGTAAACCATGTCTTCAAGCAGGTGCTTCCGGGCGAGGAAATCACCGGGCGCAACAGCACCACCATCGCCGAATCCTGGCATGCAAAGCGTGAACTGCCGGAACTGCGCGAATCGCTCGCTTCCCTGCCGGAGGCGCCGCGTGAAGCCGCGGTCCAGTCCTACGCGAAACTCCGCGAGGAATTGCACGACCGTTCGCTGCATCCGCTCAAAGAGGATGAGCCGGATCCGCTGGCGTCCTTCAAACCCGATCCGAATCTTCCTGACGAATTCCGTCTCTGCCTCGAAGGCGAGCGCGCGCTGCTTAGTAAAGGGGTGAACGATGTCGCCCTCGCGGGCAAGTTTCCGGGCACCTATCCGGAGCACATCGAGGAGGCCCGCTCGCACTGGCAAAAAGTCCTGGAGTTGCCCGAAGCCCAGCGCCGCCACCGGACGCTCTGGGCGCGCTATCTTCTGGCCTATACGGAGTCTAACAAAACCGGAAAGGCCGAGCAGCTCACCGCTTTGCAAAAAGATTCTGAGACAGGCAAGTTCACCGATGTGCTGGAGCTCGCGCAGGTGGCTCCCAAGCCGCCGCCGCTTTCAAAGATCATCCTGCTCTGTCTTGCCATTCCCGCCATGATGCTGACGCGGGCGATTTTCGGATTTCTGAATTCCTACTGCCTCACATGGGTGAGCCTGCGTGTGCTCAATGACATCCGCGGCAAGCTGTTCCAGCGCATCCTGGGGCAGTCGATGGAGTTCTTCAACAAACAGAAGGCGGGCGATCTCATGCAGACAATCCTGCACCAGACGCGCACCGCACAGGAGTCGCTCTCGCAGGTGGCCGGAGATATCATCAAGGAACCGGTTTCGATCATCGGCGCGCTGGCGGCTTTGTTTTACATTGACCCGAAGTTCACGCTGATGGCGTTCATCCTGTTTCCGCTGCTCATCGTGCCGGTGACGCTGGTGGGAAAACGGGTGCGTCGCCTTGCCGGTGCCGAGGAGCGCGAGGCCGGAAACATGAGCGTCATCATGCAGGAGGCGCTCATCGGCGTGCGCGAGGTGAAGGCCTACAATCGTGAGAGCTACGAAACGGAGCGCTTCCGCAAGTCGAACTGGCGCATGCTGAGCAATATGCAGAAGTGGCGCAAAATGATGGAAGCCGTGGGGCCTTCGGTGGAGGTCATGGCATCTTTTGGCGTGGCTGGAGCGCTGCTGTATGTTTACAGCCTTGAAATGCCCGCAGCGCAGTTCATCGCGCTCAATGGCGGACTGGTGCTGCTCTATCCGCCGGCCAAGGCGCTGAGCCGCATACCGGTGATGCTCCAGCGCTGCCTCGTGGCCACCACCAGTGTTTTCAACCTCATGGATCGCGAGGTCACTGTGAAAGATGCTGTGGATGCCAAACCGCTGCCGGGTCCGGCCACCGGCCGTGTTTCGTTTGAAAACGCCACCTTCGCTTATACGCAGGATTCCCCTGCCCTGCGCGGCATGACACTCGACATCGCTCCGCATGAATCCGTGTCGTTCGTGGGCCGGAGCGGCGCGGGAAAAAGCACCGTCTTCAGTCTGTTGCTGCGGCTCTACGATCCTCAGGATGGACGCATTCTTCTGGACGGGCACGACATCCGCGGGCTCACACAGGAATCACTGCGCTCGCAGATCGGAGTGGTTAGTCAGGATGTCTTCCTTTTTCACGATACCATCTATGAGAACATCCGTTATGGCCGGCTCGACGCGACGGAGGAGGAAATTCACGAAGCCGCCCAACGCGCGCACGCGCACGACTTTATCCTCGCTCAGGCCAACGGTTATCAAACCGTCATCGGCGACAAGGGCAGCCTGTTGAGCGGCGGCCAGCGCCAGCGCATTTCCATTGCCCGCGCGTTTCTCAAGAACGCTCCTATTCTTCTCCTCGACGAGGCCACGAGCGCTCTTGATACGGAAGCTGAACGCCATGTGCAGGAGGCGATCACCGATCTCGCTGAGGGCAAAACCGTCCTCGCCATCGCGCACCGGCTCAGCACGGTGATCCGCAGCGACAAGATCGTGGTGATGCAGGACGGCTGCGTCACGGCTATCGGCCGCCACGAAGAACTTCTGAAGACGAGCGAACTTTACCGCACGCTCTACCGGATGCAGTTTGGCACCGTAGAGTGAGTCCTATTTTTCTTCTTTGGCAGGTGCGTCATCAGTGGGAGGCACGTAATCGATGAGGTTTTTGGGAATCCCGGTTTTCAGGATATCCTCGGCGCGCCGGATCTGGGTGTCGATGCCTGCAGCGAGATCCGCGGGTTCCCAGGGAACGAATTCATGCGGCTGGACACCGACGCCTTCGATGCCGCGGCCGCGGTTGAAACGGGCTTTGTTGCTATAGACGGAGAAGTAGGCGGTGAACAGGCCGCTGGGCGCGGGGACGCGTGTTTTCGACGAGGACATGCCGGCGGTCGGAGTATCGCCGATCATGCAGGCGCGCTGGTCTTCGCCGAACTGTCCGCCCACGGTTTCGCCGGCGGAGGCGCAGCCGGCATCGAGAATGACAATCATAGGACCGGCGAAGGGATGTTCGCCTCTGCTTTGATAGGAACCCCAGCGTTTTCCTTTCTTGAGGAACTCGCCAAAGACTGCGGCATGATCGCATCCGCCGCCGCTGTTGCCGCGCATGTCGAGGATCACGCCGGGCACATCGCCGATGTCGGCGAGCATTTTGTCGAGCTGTTCCGGCAGATCGCCGGGCGTGTTGCCAAGGTGAATGTAGCCGTTGCCGCCGGCGGTCTTGCCGAAGGTGTGCCGGCCAAGGCGTTTCAATCCGGGAAGTTGTTTCGCCGCCGTAAACGCCTTTACGTTTTGAGCGCCCTGACGCTTCAATTCGATTTCCTTTTCGGCCTCGCCAGTTTTGAGCGTGAGGCGAAGCGTGGTGCCCTCCCATCCACCGAGGCCGTATTTCGCCGCGGTGAACAGCGCATGGTGACGCGTGGAATAGCAATACTTGTCCAGCCATTCATCGACTTTGGCATCCAGCCATTCCCGCGCCGGACGGCCATCGATCTTCGTCACGATCACACCAGGAGCGGCTCCGGCGGCGGCGGCTTCCTCCGTCGCGCCGCTGATGATAGCGGCGTCCCTGGTTAGGATAAGTTGCACCGGCGCCCCAATGCTGCGGCGTCCGTTGGAATCGTCAGGGAAAGTTACCCGGCATCCCTCCAGGCGGGCGTGGCCATCGCGCAGCCGGGCGAGCAGGCGCTGACAAAGGCGGAGGTGGTCTTCGTCCGTCTGCACTTTTGCCTCCTCCGCGCGACACCAGGCGGTCACCTGGTCCCAGTCGATCTGCTTCGTTTTAATAAGGTGGGCGGCCTGCTTCTTGAATTCTGTCAGGAAAAAATCGATATCCGCCTTCCTTTTCGCAACCGGGTCAGCCGGTGCGACGGGTTTGTCAGGGATCTTCTCGCCGGGCTTCACGCGGGTCCAAGTGCCGCCGAATGAATTGTTGAGGCCTTTTATTTTGCAGATGTCGCCCTCGATGGTCACCTGGAAGCGATTCGTTTTTCCTATCATGCTGCGCGTTGCATCGCCGGCCCACAGGACCGACTCTGAATAGACATCGCCCTCCAGGGTGAAGGTTCCGCCGTGATGAATGGTCACCTGCCCGTTCGCAGTTTGTTCGGTCATCGACCAGAAACCATCCTGGATGAATTTCCATGCCGACCGGCCGTTGCCGGCTTCCGTACTGCGCCACACGCCGGTGATATTGACGGCGGTTTTTGCGGCCTCTTTGGCTGGCGCAGGAGGCGTCTCCTGAGCACGGGCGTGCGGGGGAGACAGAGTGAACAGCGCGGTCGCAAGAACGGCGCACAGACAGTTAGGGGACACGATAGTTTTCATTTTTTCTTCAATGCTGCGGCCTGGTCGCCAATGATGTTGTTGCTGTGGTCTTCTGCGTCGGCATAGGATTTTTCGATTTCCTCGATGAGTTTCTTCGCCTCGGAAGCCTTCCCGCTCTGCTGGCACCACGCGGCCAGTTGGAGCCGGGCGAGTCCACCGACTGAACAGCCGTTCAGGTAGTAGGCGTCACTGAACTTCTTGATGCACGTTTCCAGCAGTTTTTCTTTCTCCGGTCCGCTGCTCTTCTGAGCGAGATACAGGGTGGCACAGCCGACGCGATTTCCGTCCTTCCACTTTTTGATGAATGCCTCCAGCAGGCTTTTTACGTTAGGACTTTTGTAGTTTTTGTTGATTTCCTGATACTCGGTTTCCAACTGCGCGAAGTCCTTGGCACTGCGCTTTTTCTTGTCCTCACCCCATGCCTCTTCGGCCTTGCGGTGATTGCGCTGATGGATGCGCTCCAATTCCTGAGCAGACCGCGCAGGCTTTTCCTTTTCTTTGGTTTCACCCGCTTTGGCGTCCTCCGCCTTCTTCAATTGGGCAACGGAAAGCTCAGGACTGAGGATGAGCAGAGCGGACAACAATGCCAGGCAGCGGAATTTCATGAAAGGAGTCTGGTTAGTGTTTGATTGGCGTGTGAACAAAAATCACTGAGGGGCTCCAAGTTTCGCCGCGAGATCGACGAGCAGTGTGCCATCGAAATCGATGCCATCTGCGTAGGAAGTGCACACTTCCTTGATCAGAGGGGACGCCGCTTCCGTTTGCCCGGCGGCGATGCGATCCGCTGCCAAAAGCAGCCGCGCGAGGCCGCCGACAGAGGTGCCGTCGAGAAACTGACAATCACTGCCCTGTGCGATGGCGTATTGCAGCCAGCGCTCCCGCTCTTCCCCGGTGAAATTGCGTCCGACGTAAAGCGCGGCACAGCCGGCGCGATTGCTGCCGGGAAAGCGATCGAACAATGGCTGCATGGCGGCAGCCACCAAATCGAACGAAGGCTCTTTCCTCGCCGACTGATAAATGTTCTCCATCTCGTGCAGTTCATCCGCGGTGTACTTCTCCGCGTCCCGTGCAGCGCGCACGCGGGCTGCGGCGCGGGCATTCTCCCGATACGACTCCAGCCGGGACTTTCCCTGAAGCCGTTTCTCCAGTTCCGCGACGCGCGATTCCAGTTGCTGAATGCGCTCCTGGGAGCTTGCAGACCCGCGCTCCGGCAACGGACGCTCTCCGGCAACTCGCGACTCACCGTCGCTCGCGGAACTGTACTTTTCCCTCACCGCACGGAATCCCGGCAGCAGCACGAGTGCCGCGATGATCAATGCCGCCCATGGCGTGAAGCGGCGCGACTGAATCCCTGCTCCAGAGAGGAGTTGCTGCAGACGCTGTCTTGCCCGGCGGTGACCACCGCTTATGCCCACCGCGACGAACGGTGCCGGATGGGAACGTCCAGCCAGTTCCAGCAGCGTCAGAAATCCCTCGGCGCATTCGTGCGGAGGCACATTGGTTAGGGCGCGGGCGCCTGCGTCGCAAAGCTGTTCCCGCCGCGCATCCAATTCCCTGCCGGCAATCCATACGGCGGGGTGAAAGAAAAACACTACTTTCATCAGGGTTTGATACACCTGCATCCACAAATCGCCCCGGCGGAGATGCAGCAGTTCATGCGCGAGCGTCCACCGCCACTGACCAACCGTGAGTTTTCCTGACAATCCTTCCGGCAGCAGCAGGACAGGCGACCAGAGTCCTGCCGCCGCCGGGGATGTGATCACAGGAGAGATTTTCACGGTGACGCGGCGACGCCATCCGGCTCCGGAGGCGATGGCATCGATATCCACGGGAATTTCCCCCGGCAGTGCCGGCCTCGCGTCCCGCATGATCCGCCTTGTCCGCATGATCGCCCGCAGCAGCCATACTGAACCTCCGGCGACCCCGGAGAACCACAGCAGCAAAAGGATGCTTGGAATTGACAGGACCGGCGCAGCCGCTGTCCGCACGAGGGCGGTAAAAGCCGGTCCCGCGGGATCGTCGTGCATCTCCGGCAATGCTGCTCCGGTAGATTGAGGAACGACAGCCGCCACTGTTTCCGGCAACGCCACACTCACTGTAAACGGGACCGCCACTCTGACCAGCACCACCGCCCACAAAACGCAGACCACCCACGAAGCCACCCGCCGCTGAAACAACCGGCACATGATCCACGCCAAAATCAGCGCCAGTGTGCCGCTAAGCAAACTGGCTCCCATGTAATCCGCCCAGCGCGATGCGAGGGCATTCAGCCAGGTGATCGATGATGCATTCATGACTTCCTTTCTTCAGTGGCGGCGGGCGCCGGTTTCGTCTCCTTCAATACCCGCCGCAGATCCTCGATTTCCTCTGCGGTAAGCTGCGACTTGCCGATCATGTAAGCGAGCAGGGGCCCTCCCGTGCCGCTGAGCGTCTTCTCCAACAGATTATCCGCCGCGTGGCGAAGGGATTTCAAAAGCGACGCTTTGGGTTTGTAGAGAAAGCTGTTGCCCACACGGCTGGCGGTGAGATGCCCCTTCTCCACCAGAAGGCTCAGGTAGGTCTTCACCGTCGTGGGAGCCCAGCCGTGCTCCTGCCCGGCGACCGTGTAAACGTCCCGCGCGGCGCAGGTCTTCAGACGCCACACAATCTGCATAACCTTCCATTCGTTTGGAGTGAGAGTGGATGATGGATGGGTCATGGCTCAGGGCGTCCGGATTCTAACATTTAGCCGGACGACGATGTTTTTAGTCGATTGGCTCCGCTCCCGCAAGAATTTTTCCGGCCCGCGAACACGCGCTGAACATCATTCCGGCGTTCGTGTCGCTGTTCCTTTTCGTCGGCCCAAAAAATGAGTGCACTCAACTTTTGATTTGACGCGGAACCGTTCGTCCGCGATAAATGAGTGCACTCACTTTTATGAAAGCGAAATCCTCTCCGCCGAAACCTCCGGTGAAAAAGAAGGCCGCCCGCGCAATACCCCCTACACGGGCGGCAAAAAAGGAAACCACCAAGGAGCGCATCCTGGACGCCGCTCTGGAGATGTTCCGGAAGCATGGACTTCACGGAACCACCACCAAACGCATCTCGAGCAAGGCCGGGATCGCCGAAGGCACGCTCTTCAATTACTTCAAAACCAAGGAGGACCTGGCGCTTTTCTTTTTCCAGCGCGAGATCCACAGTTTGGTGGAGTGGTATCACGCGGAGAAACGATTGAAGGAGGCGCCGCTCCCGGAAAAGCTCTTTGCCATCATTCAACGCCAACTGGATTACCTTGAGACGTCAGAGAACTTCATCGGCGAAGTATTCTTTCGCGCGCTGGAGCCAAGATCGCGTCTGAGTCCGCTGAGTTTGGAGTCCCAGGAATTGCGGGTGAAGTATTTGAAGTTCATTCGGGATGTGCTGGAGGAGGCCGCGGAGAGCGGGGAGATTCCACACATGGGTGATCTGGGCGCGCATGTGGTCGGATTGTTTTATCTGGGGATCGTGGCGCACTGGCTCAACGATCTTTCGCCGGGGAAACAGCGAACGCTGGCACTTCTCGACCGCGGCCTGCAATGGGCTGTCAGACTTGTTAGAAAAGGAGGATGGGAGTGGTGAAAAAACGCCTGCAATCCATCGCAAGGGCGGCGCGTATCGTGCGGCTTGGCTCAAGTCTGGCGGGGGACTATGTGGCGCGTCAGGTGCAGCGCCCGTTTCTCAGTGCGGAGGCGCAGGAAGCGAAGCTGAAAACCTCCCGCAGCAAGCGCGCGCGTCAGTTTCAGGAGGAACTGTCGAACCTCCGGGGCCCGGTCATGAAAGTGGGCCAGGCGCTGAGCATGCAAACGAACGCGCTCGCACCGGAGTGGATCGAAGCGCTCTCCGGTCTGCAAATGCAGGCGCCGCCGATGCATCCATCGCTGATGCGCGCTCAATTCAAAAGCTCCACCGGCAAGTATCCGGAGGAGGTTTTCGCCTCTTTCGAAGATGAACCCTTTGCCGCGGCGTCGCTCGGCCAGGTGCACCATGCGCGCACCAAAAAAGGCGCCGACGTGGTCGTGAAGATTCAGTATCCCGCCATGCGTGAAGTGATCGGAAGCGATTTCAAACTGCTGCGCACCGCGGGTTTTTTCGCGCGCCTTACCGGGCATCTCAAGGATTCCGTCATCGACGAGGCCCATCGCGGGATCATGGAGGAAACGGACTATCAACAGGAGGCGCGGAACATCGAATACTTCAGGAAACACCTCGCTCCCCTGCCCTTCCTCCGCATTCCAGCCGTTCATTCCGAACACAGCACCGACCGGGTTCTTGTGATGTCCCGGGTGGAGGGCAAACGGCTGCAGGAGTTTCTGGCGGATGATCCGCCACAGGCCGTCCGGGATCAGTTGGGGGCGGAATTGACGCGGTTGTTTTTCTTTCAGCTTTTCCGCGTGGGTGCACTTCACGCCGACCCGCATCCGGGCAATTATCTTTTCAAGAGCGACGGAACGATTGGTCTCGTGGATTTCGGGTGCGTTAAACACGTGAAGCCCGAAGTCATTCGCTGTTACGCTCAGTTTTGGTCCCGCGAATGGCTGCACGACGAGTCGCTCTATGCGGAAATCATCCGCGTGATCTTCGGCGCGGTGAAGTCCTCGAAAGCGCCGCATATCAGACAATGCATGAAAGCCATCGCAGGCTTCTACGACGAATTCCACCCCCTCACCGGCGGTTCCGGGCCACTGGACCTGGGGGAACCGAAATTCATGGATGCCCTCGCCAAAATGGCGGCCATTCTTCTGAAAAACAAATTCCTGAGCCCGGAGTTTCTCTTCCTCTCGCGCACTGAGGCCGGCTTGTGCAACATTCTTCACATCCTGAAAGCCCGCGTTCCGACGACGAAAATCGCGAAGGAGTTCGTGGTGTGGTAAAGGTCCCGGGCGGGACTCGAAGACGGGGCCGGATCGTGCTGGATGGAGAAAGAGGTTTATGCTGGAATGAGGTCTATTATGAATATCCCGGCCTCTTTCACCCGCCGTCATTTTGCGGGAGCCGCATTGCTTACCGGCGCGGCAGTCACCTCGGGCATCCGCGCGGCGGATGCACCGCAGAAACGCCTTCGCACCGGTCTCATTGGATGCGGCAGCGTGTCGCATCAATACCTGCCGCAACTGACGCGGTCGCCCTTTGTCGAAGTGGTTAGTCTTTGCGACATCAAGCCCGAACGCGCGAAACGGCAGGCGGAGAAATTCAAGGTCGAGCATCATTATCCGAACATCGAGGCCATGCTGGCTGGCGAGCCATTCGACTTTCTCGTGGTCACGACGGATATGCAGGAGCACGAGAAACTGAACCGCCGTGCACTGGAAGCGGGCAAGCACGTCTGGAGCGAGAAGCCAATCGCCAATTCACTTGCAGCGGGACAGGAACTGCTGCGCATGGCTTTGGAAAAGAAATTGCGCCTCTGGGGCGCGCCCATCACCGTGCAGAGTCCGCAGTTTGCGTTCATGGCAAAGCAACTCGCGAGCGGAAAGTTGGGCCGCGTGGCGGCGGCACATGCCGATTACGGGCATGGCGGGCCGGACTGGTCCGCCTTTTTCTATGAAAAGGGCGGCGGCAGCATGCCGGACCTCGCGGTCTATAATCTAACGACCCTAACCGGTTTGCTCGGTCCCGTGAAACACGTTTCCGCCATGGTGAGCATCGTAACGCCGGAGCGGGACATCCGCGAGCGCGGCAGGATCAAGGTCACCGAGGAGGACAATGCGCAGGTGCTGATGGATCACGGGCAGGGAGTGATTTCACATGTGCAGTCAGGCTTCAATTATTTCAATCCGCACGGCCATGAGGGAAGCAAGGAAACGCGTCACACCATCTCAATAGTCGGTTCGGCCGGCTATATGGGACTGGTGGGATACGACTGGGAGCCGCTGGGCGTGGATCTCGCGACACTGGAATCACCGAAGATCGAGCGGCACGTCACCGATCCGCAGGGCTATGTCTGGCAGCAGGGTGCGGTGCTCGCCGCGGAGTGTCTGGTCACCGGGAAAGAGTTGCTGGTCACGCCGGAGCACGCTCTCCACGTTCTCGAGATCATCACGGCAGCGAGGGAGTCCTCCGCCACAGGCAAACGGGTGGCCCTCAGTTCCACCTTTAAATGGCCGGTGATCAAATAACGCTGCGGCGCCGATGATGTCTCTTCGTTTTGCCATCATTGGCACTGGATTCTGGGCGCGCTATCAACTGGCCGCGTGGCGGGAACTGCCTGGCGTGAAATGCGTGGCCCTCTATAACCGGACACGGAGCAAAGCGTCCGAGCTCGCCGCGGAATTCGGAATTCCAGCCGTGTATGACGACGGGGAGCAAATGCTTCATAACGAGCGGCTGGACTTCGTGGATATCATTACTGATCCCGGCACACACCGGCACTTTGTGGAGCTGGCGGCAAAACACCGCAGGCCCGCGATTTGTCAGAAGCCGATGGCTCTTTCCCTGGAGGACGCACGAGCCATGAAAGCCGCGTGCGACATCGCCGGTGTGCCGCTGCTCATCCACGAAAACTGGCGCTGGCAGTCGCCCATGCGGGCTCTGAAAACGGTGCTGGAATCCGGGGCCATCGGCATACCGTTTCGCGCAAGGATCGACTTTGTGACCAGCTTTCCCGTCTTCGACAATCAGCCATTTCTTGCAGACGTGGAGCGGTTCATCCTGACAGATATCGGAACCCATGTCCTGGACTGTGCCCGGTTCCTCTTTGGCGAAGCGCAGCGGGTGTTCGCCACCACGCGGCGTGTGAATCCCAGGATCAAAGGTGAGGACGTCGCTACCGTGTTGACGAGGCACGGCGAATGCACGGTGGTCACTAACATGAGTTACGCCAGCCGCACGGAGCATGAAAAGTTTCCGGAAACTTTTGTCTTTGTGGAAGGCAGCGAAGGCTCCGTGGAGATCACGCGCGGATGTCAGTTGCACGTCACGACGAAGGCAGGAACGGAACGCCGCAATGTTTCGCCTCCGCTCTATCCGTGGGCAGATCCTGCCTATGCGCTCGTCCACGCCAGCATTGTGGAATGTCACCGGGATCTGCTGCGCGCTCTGCGCGGAGAAGGGACGGCTGAAACCACGGCAGCGGATAATTTGAAAACGCTGCAACTTGTGTTTGCGGCTTATGATTCGGCCGCGAGCGGCCACTCCGTTACTTTTTTATGACAACCATCGCACTCATCGGCGCCGGCGGCAAAATGGGCTGCCGCGTCATCGACCACCTCAGGGACCATCCGGACTACACGCTGCACTGTGTGGAAAGCGGCGGGCATGGGCTGGCTAATCTGGCATCACGAGGCATATCAGCGGTCCCGTCCGATGAAGTGTTGAAAGAGGCTGACGTCATGATTCTCGCACTGCCCGACCGCGTGCTCGGCAAGGTAGCGGAAACGCTGGTGCCGAAAGTGAAGTCCGGATGTCTTATCATAACGCTCGATCCGGCGGCCGCTCATGCCGGTGAACTGCCTCCGCGGGCGGATGTTTCGTATTTTGTCAGTCACCCCTGCCATCCCAGTGTCTTCGATCACTTTGAAACGGAAGCGGAGCGCAATGATTTCTTCGGTGGCACCACGGCGAGACAGGCCATTGTGTGCGCGCTCATGCAGGGACCGGAGAGCGACTATGCACGGGGTGAACAACTGGCCCGCGACTTCTACGCGCCGGTCACCCGCGCGCATCGCATCACCGTAGCGCAAATGGCCATGCTAGAACCGGCCATGGCTGAAACCGTGGGCATCGCACTCATTCGCACGCTGCGCGAAGCGCTGGAGGAAGTAGTGGCGCGCGGGGTTCCGCGGGCGGCGGCGGAGGATTTTCTTTACGGCCACATCAAAGTGCCGCTGGGCATCGCATTCGAACGCGTGGATTTCCCTTTCAGTGACGGTGCGAAGCTCATCGCAGAATACGGACGCGAGGTGCTGCTGCGCCCTGACTGGAAGGAAGTCTTCGAGCCGAAGAATGTTCTGGACCAATGTAAAGCGATCACGACGGGCAGGAAACCTCCAGTGACTCCTCACTGAGATGAAACTGGGCATCGGCAGCTATACTTACACCTGGGCGGTTGGTGTCCCCGGGCAGATGCCCGCCCGTCCTATGACCGCCCTGGACCTTTGCCGGCGCGCGGAGGCGCTGGGGGTCGGGGTGGTTCAGCTTTGTGAGAATATTATGTTAGGAGAAGAAGAGCGCCGCGAACTCAAGGAGTGGACCTGGGGGCGCTCCCGATTTCAGATCGAATTCGGAATCCGCGGACTGGATGCAGCAGCACTGCTGGACACCGCAAAGATGGCGGCCCGTCATGGAAGTTCGTTCGTGCGGCTCGTGCTCGACAGCAAGGGACACGAACCGTCGCCCGGTGAAGTCATCGATTGGCTGGGTGAGTTTGCGAAAACTCTGCCGGACGGTATAAGCGTCGCCATTGAGAATCACGATCGCTTCAATGCGGAAACCCTTCTGCGCATCGTTCAGACGATTCCCCGGACGGGCATTACGCTGGATACGGTGAACTCCTTCGGCGCGCTGGAGGGCCCGCAGCATGTGGTGGAGACACTCGCTCCTCATGTGTTGAGTCTTCACATCAAGGATTTCGTCGTTCGCCGCGTCCCGTCACAAATGGGATTCGTGATTGAAGGCTGCCCTGCGGGTGAAGGACGGCTGGATATTCCATGGCTTCTCGACTGCATTCGGAACGCGGGGCGTGATCCGAATGCTATTATCGAACTCTGGACCCCGCCCGCGGATACGCTCGAGGAAACCATCGCCCGCGAAGCTGAATGGGCAAAAAGAAGTGTGGAATACCTGCGCACTCTTTTGACAGACTAACGACCGCGGACCACCCGGCCCCATAGCAACCGTATGAAACCCTTCCTTTTCTGTCTGCTTTTCCCGTTCCTCTTAACAGCCTGCAAGGATTCCGGCTCCGGCAAGCCGAAGATTGGCGTCGCGTTCGAGACGCTGCAGACGGAGTTCTGGGTGGCCGGGTTTGACGCCATCAAGAAAGAATGCGCTGCCGCGGGATACGAAGCTGTGGAGTCCGTGGCGGACGGGGATGCCAACCGCCAGCTTGAACAGGTGCAGAATCTCATCACACGCAAGGTGGATGGCATCATTCTCGTCCCTAAGGATGCCCAGACCTGTCTGCCGATGATCAAGGCGGCCAACGATGCGGGCATTCCCATCTCTCTATTCAATCGTCCGGCGGCACAAAGCGAAGCCAAATCCGTGGCGGTAGTGGCCGACAACTTCTCCCTAACCAAAGAAACCGTGCTCTACATGATAGGCGAGGCAAAAAAGACCGGACAAAAACACAAGGCCATGGTTATCATGGGCGACCTCGGCGATATGAACGCGATAGGCCGCCGCGATGGATTCGAAGCCGCGGTGAAAGAGGCGGGCGCAGGCGTGGTAGAGGTGGTGTCGCGCGTGCCCAGCGAGTGGAATCAGGAAAAGGCGCAGGCCGGTGTGACCAACGCACTCCAGGCGAATGCGGACATCAGTTTCATCTTCACGTCATCGGACTTCCTGCTGCCATCCATTGTCTCGGCATTGAAGGCTGCGGGCAAGTACCACAAAGCCGGCGAACCAGGGCATGTGATCCTCGGTGGATTCGATGGTGATGCGACGGCATGGAGCATGCTGAAGGACGGCTATCTCGACGCGACAGGCGTGCAGGATGTCTATTTCGAGGCGAAGCAATGCGTGCAGGCCATTGTGGACCTGAAAGCCGGCAAAACACCGCCGGCCTTGATCATAGACGCCGGCTTTGTGATTCACCGCGGCAATATGAATGACAAGTCCGCACAGATGTGGGGTGCGAACATCCGGAAGTGATCCTGTGAGTGAATCGACCGCCGCCATTTCCCTGAAGCGGTTCCGGGTACCGGAGAACCTGCGGGGTTTGGCGGCGTGCGCGGTTCTGTTTGCGATCATGGCCGCGACAACAGAAGGCATGGCCTCCGTGGAAAACCTGCGCAGCATCGGCACGGCGGCCATTCCCCTGTTCCTGCTGGCTCTGGGCCAGATGGCCGTCATCATTTCCGGCGGAATTGATCTTTCGGTGACCGCGACGATGGCTCTGTCATCCATCACCGGGGCAGTGGTCATGCGTGAAACGGGATCGACTGCCGCAGGGGTGACCGCGATGCTGACCGTGGGCGCGGCGATCGGGTTGATTAACGGCGCGGCGGTGGCGTGGCTGCGGCTGCCGCCGTTCATGGTGACCCTGACAACCCAGATGTTTTTGTCAGGTCTGGCGGTGTGGGCCGTGCAGTCAAAGAACATCGGCGGCATTTCGCCGGGTTTCGTTCGGATTGGGAAGGAAGTTGGCATCGCAGCGGGCATCGCCGTGGTTTGCGGATTGCTGGGACATGTGCTGCTGAGGAAAAGTGTGTGGGGACGGCAACTGTTCGCGACGGGATTCAATGCAGAGGCGGCCCGCTTCTCCGGTTTGCCGGTGCCATGGGTGCGCGTGAGGAGCTACATCGCGGGCGGGCTGCTGGCGGCGGCAGCCGCAGTGATCCTAACCGCCCGCCTTGAAACCGGTTCGCCGGTGCTCGGCCAGCGAATGCTGCTGGACGTCATTGGCGCGGCGGTGCTGGGCGGCGTGAGTTTGCATGGCGGCCGCGGGCATGTGCTGTGGGTGCTGGGCGGTGCTCTGTTTTTTTCCGTGCTCGATAACGCGCTCAACCTCCGCGGCCTCTCGCATTTCAAAATCATGATGGCCAAAGGCGGCGTCCTTCTGGCTGCGGCGGCGCTTGATGCATGGAGGAGCAAAACGTCATGAAACGTGTCTTCGACCACGCTTCTTTGCTGCTTCTGCTGACTGCGGCCATTGTTTTCGGCATCATGGAGCCCCGCTTTCTGGCATGGAGCAACCTGACGAATATTCTCACTCAGTCGTCGTCCTCCATCGTGGCCGCCACGGGGATGACCTTCGTCCTGCTCACCGCCGGCGTGGATTTGTCGCTGGGAGCGATGATGTTTCTCTGTGCCGCCGCAGCCGGAAAAATGGCTCTGGCCGGCCAGCCGCTGCCGGCGTGTGCGGCCGCGATGCTCGGCTGCGGTATCCTCTGCGGCGCGGTGAATGCGACGGCTGTGGTCTGGCTGCGCGTGCTGCCGTTTATCGTCACCCTGGCTACTCTCTATCTCGGGCGCGGTCTCGCGCTCACGATCACGGAAACCCGCGCCATGAATTTGCCGGAGGCCTGGCTCGGCCTCGGCAGACCGTCTATAGCGATCAGCATTTCCGCGGCTGTGGTCACGGTCGCGGAAATCACGCTGCGATACACGGTTTACGGGCGGCATCTTTACGCGGTCGGAGCCGCCCGGCGCATTGCCGAATATGCCGGCCTTCCGTCGCGCCGGCTCGTGTTTTCGGTCTATGTCGTTAGTGGTGCCTGCGCAGCAATAGCGGCGCTGCTCACCCTCGGCCAGCTTGGCGCCGTGTCCCCGAAATTCGGTGAGAATCGCGAATTCACCGCCATCGCCGCCGCTGTGCTCGGCGGGACCAGTCTCTTTGGAGGACGCGGCGGCGTATTTCCCGGAGCCGTATTTGGAGCGCTCCTGATGCAGTCCATTGAAACGGGTCTCGTCATGGTGAACGCAGATCCCTATCTGTATCCCATGATCATGGCGTCGGTGATCTTTGCGGTGGTCCTTCTCGACGCGCGCCGGCGGAAACCGGGCCGGGCGTGATTGTGCATTGTAGGATTTCGGTCGGTACCAGGTGGAAAGCAGCCATAGGCACCAATGTCCCGGAATGTAGAATGCTCCTTATCAGTTCCCATCCAAAAGCGACCTAACACTCCTCCGGATATGACTTCCCGTCCTGTTTTATCCCTCCTGGTGCAGACTGCGGCAATCCTGATACCCATGGCGGCTTCACGGGCGGCAGTCACCCTAACAAACGGCAGCTTTGAAATCATCGGAGCGCAATATAATCCCGCCATCGGCGGCCTCCATGAAGCAACAGGCTGGACAAATCTGAGCGGCCTCAACATTCAGGCTTCCAGCGCCGTGGCCTCGAGTGGGGTAAACCCGGAATTCACCGGCGGTTCTCCCACCGGCCTCCGTTATCTGCGGCTTGTCGCGGATGTGGACAATCCCGTTAACCGGGGAACCATCGCGCAACTCGTGGGCAGCATGGTGGCCGGCGAAGTCTATACACTCCGGGCGGACATCTTCGGCGGCCCGAGCGCAGGGGTGGATTACGGTGCCACGATCAGTTTCGTGAATCAGGTCATCGCGACGCCCTCGACCATCTATGCCAGCCAAACGCTCTCCGGCGTCACGAACGGCGCCTTTGTGGCCGATGCGTTCAATCTCACCTATACGGCGACTCCCGCGGACAACGGGCAGCCGCTGGTGGTGTTCCTGCAGGCACCGGTGCTCGGCCCGGGCCAGGCCACACGCGGTGGTCTGGATAATCTTCGCCTCACCACCGTGCCGGAGCCTTCTGTCATCCTCCTTGCCGGTCTGGCAGGCGCCGCGTTAAGCCGCAGGCACCGCTTCTAAAATCTAATGGGGCGGGCGCTTGCATCCCGGTTTTTCCGCGGCAAAAGCGATTTCAACGGATTCGACGCAGCCAGGCCGCTGCCAGTGCCGTATTTTTCGCGAATCGCAGTTCGGCGATCCAATTTTGGCAGTTTTAATGCCTTTTGAACCCGAAATGTCGTAGAAAACGCGGAAACCACTTGTTTCCTCACCTATAATTACTATAATTTAATAATGACCAAAGACGTGCGTGAACCAATTACGGGCCGGTCCGGGCCTTTCGCCTGGAACCATGTAACTGAATCGGTAGAAATTTTCGGATAACCATGTCTTCCTCTTTTCAACACAAATTGCCGGCCATCATGTGCGTGGCCTTCGCAGTGTTCACGGTCATTCTGGTCAAGTCGATGGCTCCGGAACCGCGGATGGCCCAGCAGCCAAATCCCAAGGGACCGCTGACGCCCGAGGCGTCGGCCCTGGCGGTGCCGGTCCCCGCGCAGGCGACGGGAGGGGTTTTCTCCCGTTCCGGAGCGCACGCCAAAGCGGGGCGGCATTAAGATCGCGAATACACCGCCTGCGGATTTGATTCCGATCGTGCGGTTCCTCCTGAACTCACGCAGCCTCAAAAGGCGGTGAACGCGCTGCTGGCGCAGTTTGAAACCGCCCGGAAGCAATCTGCGGAGATGGTAACTAAACTGAATGAATTGATCTGGCGGGAGACGAACTGGTACAAGACAAATCCGTAAAAGAGACCAATCATCTCCCTTTTGCTTTACTGTAACGCACGGGCGTTTCCAGGATGAGGGTGGCGAGGCAGGTGCGGTAGATGTCGTTGTCTGCGGCGGCGGCGGAGGTGCCGGCGGCGGCAATTTCGCCGACGGTTTCCGGTTTCCACGAACCGTTGGGAAGCTGATTGGCTTTGAGGATGGGCTCGCATTGTTTTCGCCAGAGTTCCCATGCTTCGCCGCCCGCTTTGTGGAGCGCCATGCTGTTGAAATACCACGTGTAAAGATAGCAGCCTTTGGTCCAGTCGAGCGGCTCCTTTTTGAGTTGGGCGGTCATCCAGCGGACCACAGATTGGGCAACGGGATCCGCCGTGGTTAGGTCATTCGGTTTTACTTCAAAGTATCCGGAGAGGGCGCCGCCGCTGAGATTCCATTGGTTGTAGTGAGAATTGCGGTCCGGTTTGCCGAAGCCACCGTCTGTGCTGCGCGTGGATTCCAGATACTTTGCGGCCTTCGCAATGGCTGCCGGCATTCCCTCCCGCTGGAGTCCGGCGGTGCGGCAGGCCCACAGCGCATGGATTTGCCAGCAGGAAACGGAGAGATCTGTGGCACCGAGAGGATCGTAGCCGATCCCGTCCTTATAGGCCCATGCGCCCTGCGGATTTTGTTTTTTGACGATGATGCCGAGAGCGTTTTCGACGGCGGACTTTAACCCGGCAACATTCTCCGCAGAGCGCGGCGTGAGGGCATAAATCTCAGAGAGGGCCTGCGTGCCAATGGCGTGCTCGTAAGTGCTGGTGATGAGCGCGGGCCTGTCGGAAAAAACGCCGGTAAAGGGCGCGGCGTTCCTCGCGGCAAGATCTGTTAGGAATGCGGTGCCGCGCTTGACCGGATCGGCATAGACGGGAGACAAAGGGCCGTGGCCATTTCCGGCCATGGCCAGCAGGGCGAGACCCGTCATGGCGGCTTTGTTCGAGGCGCCCCATGAGCCGTCCTGATTTTGACGCCCGCTCAACCAACTCAGCGCCGCCTCCACAGCGACCTCAGCAGAGGGATCGCTGCCGCTTTCCTTTCGCAACCGGACACGGTTTTCCAAAGTCATGCGGCTTCTCATGACTTCCGGAACGGACAGGACCGCCCGCTCACTCTCCACCCACGCGATGTCCTCCGGACTCAGACGCGAGAGTATAACCTTCACCACGCGCCCGTCTGCCTGACGTTTAAGCACCGCCACTTCCGCACCGGTTCTATCTTTTTCCAGATTTACCAGGGCGGCCATGCCCGAGAATGAGCCGTCCGCAGCCGTGAACTTCCGGTATTCCTGGGCAGTGACGGTATGAACGTAAAATACCAGCAGCAGAATGGAAACAAGTCTCACAGCGATGGAGGAGATTTTGCCCATCCCTACCAGAATCCCCTGCCCTGCGGCCACAAAATTTCAAAGATTCACGCGAGGGTCCACGGTTTCCGCATGGGGATGGAGCGCAGGGCGTTCGCCTCCGGATCGCCAACGAACTCCTCTTTGTCAGGGTCCCACTTGAGTTTGCGCCGCAGTTTCATAGCGATATTGCCCATGTGCAGAATGGTGGCGATGCGATGCCCGAACTCCGCGGGACAGTAGGGATCCTGGCGGGACTTTACGCTGTCGAGAAAACTCCGGTGTTCTCCGCCGCGGCAGGTCGGCAGTTTGAGATCGCCGTCTTTGGGATTCCAGCGGCGGATTTCATCAGTGCTGGCCTGGAGCGGTTGGTCCCAGCCCGGATTTCCCACCCAGCCTTCCGTGCCGTTGAAGCGCAGGCTGGTGCCGCCGGATTCGATTTTCATCTCGACGCCGTTGGCGTAACGATAGCGGAGTTTGTAATCCACGAAGGTGTTATACATGCTGCCTTCATTGACCGTGCCTTCGCCCTCGACCTCCACCGGGCCGCTGCGCTCGGTGTCGTTGGCCCACTGCGCCGTGTCCACCTGGTGCGCGCCCCAGTCTGTTAGGAGGCCGCCGGAGTAGTCAAAGATTTGCCGCCAGCGCATCGGTTCCGTTTTCAGCGGCGTGTAGGGTGACTCGCGTGCGGGGCCGAGCCAAAGGTCATAGTCGAGATCGGCGGGAACAGGCGCGGGTTGCTCCGTAGGCCAGCGGTTGCCGGCTGGCAGTTTGATTTCGATGGACTGCAGCTTTCCAATGCGGCCATTCCGCACGATCTCCGCCATGCGATGATAATACATGAGGCTGCGGTCCTCGGTGGAAGTCTGGAACACCGCCTTCCGCTCCTTCACCAGATTGGCGAGAATGCGGCCCTGCTCGATGCTGCCCGTGGGTTTTTCGCAAATCACATCTTTGCCCGCGCGAAGGGCCATGACGGAAATGGGCACGTGCCAGTGGTCGGGCGTGGAGATCATCACCGCGTCGATGTCCTTGCGCGCGAGAATCTCGCGGAAGTCTCCGTATTCCTTGCAGCCTGGACCGCCGTACGCCTTGTCCGTCATTCCCTGAGCGCGCAATCGGCGGCTCTTGAAGACATCGCACACCGCCACCACCCGCGCGTCCGCCTGCTGAAGCAACATGTTTAAGTTCCGTCCGGTGCCATGGTCACCGACCCCAATGCAGCCGATGGTGATCTTTTTCGAGGGTGCTTCATCCCCGAACACCCGGCCCGGGATGATCGAAGGAAAGCCCAGAGCGGCGGCAGAGGACAGAAGAAAGCGGCGGCGGTGGATGGGTTGCATAAGAGAGATGCTTCCCGGGATGCGTTGGAGAGTCAATATCAGCCGCTGACGCAGAACCGGACGCATGGGAAACGCCGGGAGAGCTTGCTATCGTTCCCGTATCGGGTATTTTAGATGGAGTGAAGACGGTCATCAATCTTGACGACAATATTGGACTTTGGGTAGGACGGCGCGAGCCTTTCGGAACCATTGAGGACCAGTATAAGAAGCTGCTTCGCCTTGCCCGTTCCGTGGCACCCGGCACGCATTTGCCAAAAGGAGTTTATCGCTTTCGCAGTTTTGAAGAAGCAGACGCATGGGAAAAATACCATCTGATGAAGAGGGCGGCGAAACTCTCTCCCGCGAACCCGATTTCGACGACGTCGCCCGGCTCGCCGGAGAGCTGAATCGTCTGGATGCCAAATACTTGGTTGTTGGCGGGTTCGCCATCATTCGCCACGGGTATCCGCGCCTTACCACTGACATCGATTTGTTAATCGAAACCTCTCCGGAAAATGAGCGCCGTGTTCTGGAGGCCCTGCGCATTCTGCCGGATCAGGCGAGCACATTGGTGGAAACGGGAGATGTGGAGAAATACGTTGTCGTGCGTATAGGTGATGAAGTCACCGTGGATCTTATGAAATCCGGATGCGGCGTTGACTACGCTGAGGCGATTAAAGATGCCCGGACGTTGTACATCAATGGGGTTCCAGTGCCGTTTGCCTCTCCATTAACCCTCTGGAGGATGAACAAACCGTTCGCGAAAAAGACATTGCTGATCGCGTATTTCTTCGGCAAAAGCTTGCGGACGAAGGAACCCCGGTTCCAGAGTTTACAACATCTACCGGCTTGCCCCCATGGATCACACGTTTGCGAAACTGGCTCTTCAGATCGAAGTAACTATCTCTTCTTTCCCCTGTTAGGAAAATACCCGCCGGGCATGCCGGTATTGCGGGGGAGGCCTTTTGGCATGCCGCCGCCCATTCCAGGCATGCCGCCTCCGCCCATGCCAGGCATTCCGGGCATGCCGCCGCCTCCGGCCATCATGCTCATGAGGCCGCCCATTTTGCCTTTGTCCTTCATCATGGCGCGCATCTGCTGGAACTGTTTGAGGAACTGATTGAGTTCGTTGACCGTGTTTCCACTGCCCAGCGCAATGCGTTTGCGGCGGCCACCGTTGATGATTTCGGGGCGGGTCCGCTCCTTCGGCGTCATGCTGAGAATCATCGCTTCCACGCGTTTGATTTTGTCGTCACCGGCGGACTCCTTGAATTGCTCCTTCATCGCTTTGATCTGTTTACCAACGCCAGGAATGAGACTCAGCAGGCCCATCATGCCACCACCCTGGGTGAGCTTCTTCATCATTTTGAGCTGATCGAGAAAGTCGATGAAGTTGAAGTCGGACGACATCATCCGCTCCATGGACTTCATCGCCTGCTCCTCGTCGATGACCTCCGCCGCGCGCTCCACCAGGCCGACGATGTCACCCATGCCCAGAATGCGCTGCGCCATGCGATCCGGCACGAAGGCATCCAACTGGTCCATCTTTTCACCCACCCCGGCGTATTTGATAGGACGCTTTGTAACGCTGCGCATGGAAAGCGCCGCGCCGCCGCGGGCATCGCCGTCCAGTTTTGTGAGGATGATGCCGGTGACGCCTACGGCTTCGTTGAAGGTCTTCGCCACATTCACCGCCTGCTGACCGGTGGCGGCATCCGCGACGAGAAGGACCTCACCGGGGCTGAGGAACTCCCGCACCTCCTTGAGTTCCTTGACGAGTTCCTCATCCACCTCCTGGCGTCCGGCGGTGTCGAAGATCACGACGTTCCAGGTCTGAGTGTCGAGCCACTTCAGGGAGGCCTTCACGCTCTTGAGAACATTCTTTTCACCGGCCTCCGGTTTGAAAACAGGCACTCCGATTTCACGCGCCAGCGTCGCAAGCTGTTCAATGGCCGCGGGCCGGTAAAGGTCGCAGGCGACAAGCACGGGACGCTTGCCTTCCTTTTTCAACTTCAGGGCGAGCTTGGCGGACGTAGTTGTCTTCCCCGCCCCGTTGAGACCCACCACGAGAACACGGGCCGGCGGCGTCAGATCCAGCGGTTCGGCGTCGCCACCCAGGAGAGTAGTGAGTTCATCGTGGAAAATCTTGATGATCTGCTCGCCGGGCTTTACGCCTTTGAGCACTTCCTCACCGAGGGACTTTTCGCGCACGGAGTTGATGAATTCCTTCGCGACGCCAAAGTCCACGTCGGCCTCCAGCAACGCCATGCGCACTTCGCGGAGCGCGTCGGTGATGTTGCTCTCGCTGATCTTTCCGAGACCACGGAGTTTGCGGAAGACGTTGTCGAGTTTATCGGTAAGCGCGCCAAACATGAGAAGAGAGGAAAAAAGGAAACCATCCACCGTGAAGGAGGAATGTGCAAAGGGAAGCGTTCCAAAACGGTCCGGTTTTCTGAAAAGTCAATGGACAGCAATTTACCGGTATTCTATCTTGGCAGCGCCGTATGTGGCTGTCGATTATCGGGTTATCTCCCGGGTCCACCGCGGCGAGCCCTGTTCCTCTGTGACCAACCAACCATGACCAAATTCGAAGCTGCCGCGCTCCGGCGGAAAAGTCGTCTCACCCTCTTAACATCCATTCTTGCGACCACGGCCCTGCCGCCTTGCGTTTTCGGCGAGATAAAATTGCTCACCGGCGATGCGAATGGAAACGTCCATCAGCGCGATGCCACCCTGCTGGACCTGTCAGCTGACGGCGACCTGGTTCTTTTCATCAGTGGACCGCCGGTGACCGGCAGCACACCGGGGATCACTCAGGGCGGGCTCTATGTTAGGAAGCTGTCGGCAAACAGCCTCACATTTGTCGGAGACACGAGCGTGCCGGGCGCGGTGGAAGCGAGCTTCAGCAATGACGGGAGGTATGTCACCTGGCATGACACTTCCGCCAACAGTCTCGTTTACTGGCGCGATGTGCAAACCAACACGACCCGCTTGATCACTCCATCCGCCGACGGTGCGTGCCGGAGGCCGGTGATCAGCGGAGACGGCAGATATGTGGCCTATGCAAGCATCGCGCGGAATCTGGTTTCCAATCCGGCGAAACTGCAAGCAGCCGGCAGAGCGGGCGTTTACCTTTACGACAGCACCGCCCAAACGACCGTGGTCGTTTCACTGAACAGCACGGGAGACGCGCTGGGTACAGGCATTGGCTCGGGATCGAGCGTCGCAACGTCGCCAAATGAATTCGACTTCAGCAATGACGGGAAGTTTATCGTCTTCTCCTCCGATGCAACCAATGTGCACCCGGACCGGAAGGCGACGTATCCCGCCGGATTTCTGTGCATCTGCCGGAGAAACCTGACAACCGGTGCGGTGGACCTGCTGAACAAGACCGCCGCCGGTGCGCTCTCCGAAGGAAATTTTTCTTCACCGCGCCTCAGCGCCGATGGATCACGCGCGACGTTCTTCGGTTTCTTCGTCGGTGCGCTTGGAACGATGGTGAAAATGATCCCCTCCGTCAATAACCCCTTTGGAACCGACCTGTATGTAAAGGATGCGGGCACGGGAGAGGTCTGGTGGGCTAGCAAAACGACGGACAATTCGGCATCAGACGGCGCCTATGGTCCCAACGCCATCAGCGGTGACGGGCAAACGGTTTCCTTTGCCTCCTCCGGCGCAAAATTCGTGACTGGCAACACGGATGCCGGCGGCGGGCACAACGGCTCCTTTGATATCTTTCGTGTCGATCTCGGCGCAGCGGGCGCAGTGACCACGACACACATCAGCGTGTCGCCGAATGGCAGTGGCAATGTGGACTACCGCGTAGGGCCGTTGCTGCCCGGCACGGGCGATTATGTCGCGTTTTGCACCAGCCAGGTGGAATCGATGCTTGGCACCGGCAACGCGGAGTCGTTCTATTTCCACGGTTTCGGCGTGGGCACTCTGCCGGTTCCGACCGGGCCTTCTTTTGCACAGTGGGCCTCCGCCCTTCCCGCAGGCCAGCGCGGCTACACCGACAATCCTGCCGGCGATGGCGTGCTCAACCTGACAAAATTCGTCATGGGCATGAATGGCAATGCGCCTGATGTCTCACAACTGCCGGTGCGCGAAGTGAAGACAGGTGCGGAACTTGGATTGGCGGGCAATACATCACGCTATCTCACCCTCCAGGTGCGCATCCTTCGAAATCTCCCGTCGGGAATTACATGGAAAGTCCGCGCCGCGGGCACCCTCACAGGTCTGGGCACGGACAACGGATCAGCCATTCAAGTGGGCGCACCCGTGGCGGACGGAGACTATGATCTGTATCTTTTCCGGCATCCTCAGCCGCTGACCGGCCAGGGATTCATGGATGTGAAGATCACAGCGCAGTAGGAAGATTTTGCCGCTTCCCTCTTGCTATCGGAGCCAATGGCAGCAATGCCCACGGCTTCCAAATCGTTCATGCCGGGAATCACGTTTCAAAGTCTGCTGCGGGGTGTGGGCATAGGTGCGAACTGCTACGTGCTCGATACCGGCATGGAGCGGATCGTGCTGGATGCCGGTATGCATCCGAAAGAGAAGGGCCTGGATTGTCTTCCGGACCTGAAACTGCTGGAGGATGACACGGCGGACGCCATCGTCATCACGCACGCCCACCTGGATCACGTCGGCGCCCTGCCCGTGGTGATGCGCCGGCACCCGGACGCGCAGGTCTTCATGTCCGAAATGACCGCGGATATTGCTGACGCCATGCTGCACAACAGTTGCAACGTGATGACCTTCCAGCGCGACCAGGAAGGCATCCGTGAATATCCGCTCTTCACGCATCGTGAGGTGGATGCCCTGGAGCGCAAATGGCTGAAAATCCGCACCGGCAAACGATTTGAAGCCGGGGAGAACGGCGCGCGCGTCGAATTCTTCGAGGCCGGTCACCTGCCCGGCAGCGTGGGCGCGAAGTTCGAACTCGGCGGCCTGAACGTCTTTTACACCGGCGACGTCCACTTCGAAGATCAGACACTTCAGTTAGGCGCGGAGTTCCCGGAGAGCGGTATCGATGTGCTCATCCTTGAATGCACGCGCGGTGCCGCGGACAGACCCGCGGACTACACCCGGCAGCGCGAAGGCTGGCGGCTCGCGGAGGCCATCATGACTACCGTGAACCGCGGCGGCAGCGTACTCATGCCTGTCTTCGCCGTGGGAAAAACGCAGGAAATGCTCCTGCTGCTGCACGAACTCCGGCGCACCGGCCACCTTTCCCCGCGCATCCCGATTCATATCGGCGGCCTCAGTTCGCGCATGACGCAAATCATCGACAATCACAGCGACAACTCGCGCAGAAGGCATCCTGGATTCAAAATTCTGGATTCCATGGACGGACTCATCCGCGCCAAAAAGGGGGACCGCGATGTCAGCTACGCTCCGGGCCGCATCTACGCCATCAGCAGCGGCATGATGACCGAAGACACCGCCAGCAATGACTTCGCCTTCCGATTCATCGACAATCCGAAAAACTCAGTCCTCATGGTGGGCTACGCCGACCCGGACAGCCCCGCCGGGCTTCTTCTGCGCACTTCGGTTGGCGAGCCGGTAAAACTTCACCACGCTCATGCGCCCGTCATTCGCCGCTGCGATGTGCAGAGCTTCGACTTCAGCGGTCACGCCCCGCGCGAGTCCCTGGTGGAATATGTCAAAAAAGTGCGCCCAAAAAAGCTGCTGCTCGTCCATGGCGATGAATCCGCCATGGCATGGACCGCCAAAGCCATGAGTGAAGCTGTGCCGGAAATGGAAATCATCATTCCTTTGCCCGGTGAGAAAGTGCGCCTGGACTGAACGCCCGCCTCATTTCTTCTCAGGAAGAATTTTGAGCTTTGCCAAAATCGCCTCCGTAATCCCGCGTGCGATGCGTCCGGAGGGATTCTCTTTTCCCGTAATACGGGTAGCGAAAAAATAGTCCCCATCCGCCGTGGTGACACTTCCGACGAACCAGCCCATGGTGGAGATGTTCTTCACTGCGTCGCCCGCCGTCCCGGTCTTGCCTCGGAGGACTGTCTTGCCGGACTTCGACAATGTGATGATGTCCAGAACGGTATCCACCGACTTCACTGAAAACGGAAGCTCCCGCGCATGGAGGCGGCGCAGGAACTGCACCTGCTCATCCGGAGAAATAGTTAGGGAGCTTTCGAGCCAGAAGTGCGGGAGCCCGCCGGAAAGGTCTCCATTTCCGTAACCCGTCTTTTCCATTATCGGCTTGTATTTGGCCATGCCGATTCGGGCCGCGAGCGCCTCGTAATACCACACGCAGGAAACGGAAATGGCTGAGCGGAGCGTTTGGTCACGATTCCACGCCTCGATCGGATGTTTCGTCCCGTCCCAGCGAATGGTGAAGTCGGGGCCAGTGGCCACGCCGGTTTCGAGAGCGATGAGCGAGTTCAAAATTTTGAACGTGGAGCAGGGTGTCGTGCGCTCTCTGCATTCCTTCGGTTGATATCGCAGCCACTTGTTATGCGCCTTGTCGAAGAGGACAAACGCTCCCGGATATTTGCCGAACTGGGCGGAGACATCACACTCCTCTGATGCCTCCGGCGTTTCCGCACTGAGAGTGCGTCCAAAGATGAGACACAGTGCGGCAAACCAAAATAGAGATCTCATGATGGATCGCGAGGCTGCTTTTCGCAAAACTGGAGTCTGTAAAGAATCCACAGGACGAGAACTCCCAGCGAGATAAAGACGATGGCCCCTCGCAGCGAAAGAGGCGAAATGTAGTCGGCGTCACTGGCTTCCGTTGCCACCAGATACACGATCTCATCCAGGATCATCGCGCTCCCCACCCCCACCGCGACACGCGAAAGGATGGCTGTCAGCCGGGAGCGCGGTCCCAGCGCCAGCACGAACGCCGCGGGCATGAGGATCAGCACGCCGGTAAACAGATGGTGGACCAGATACCCGCCGGGATAGATATGATGCACTCCTATCAAGTGCAGATAGAGTCGCTGACACGCAAAAGTAACGAGGAGCGGAATCAAAATCAGCAGCAGCGTCTGCTTCGGCGGCAAATGATAGCGGGGTTCAGTCATAACAATACATTACACAAAACCGGCCTTACGGCACGCGGCGAATCCCTCCGCTGTCAGCTTTTCCAGCTCGGAAAACAGCGCCTCGTCCACCGTCTTGAATTTGAAGCAGGACTTTCCCTGCATCCGCGCCTCCAGTTCGTCCGACATACCCTCTTTAAGCCCAGGCATCATGTACACCGGCATGAAGTGATAACCCACGTATCCTTTCACTGTCTTCACCCACGCTACAGGAAATCCCTTCTTCAGCTTCGGACTGTAATCAAGGTTCAGACAATAATAACCAGGCTCATCCGCCGTGACTGTAAACCGCGGCGCATGCGGCTCCAAAAGGCCGCGCAGGCGGGCGAAGACTGAATCAAACGATGCGTCCATTTGGTGCCGGGAATTTCCTGCCGGAACAAAACCTGGCATGCCCGGAGAAACGTTCAAGGGCGGCCCGCAGCCTCTACAGATGAATGAACCCGCACGAATACGTCACCGCCCTCCCCGCGATGCCAACTCTTTGCCCGCGGTCCTGACAAAACAATTCACCGCCCCGCGCCGATATTTGCAACGCATGCAATTTCGACTTCCCCAGCCGCTGGGCCCAGTACGGAATGAGCGTGCAGTGCGCCGAGCCCGTCACCGGATCTTCCGGCACACCGACATGCGGCGCAAAGAAGCGCGAAACAAAATCGCTGCGATCACCCGGTGCGGTCACGATGAACGCGTGAGCATCAATCCGCATCAGCGCAGCCATGTCAGGACGCATCTCCCTCACCGTCTGTTCGCTCTCAAACACAGCCAGATAATCCCGCGCCTTCGCCAGATAAGCCGGGTGCCGCCCAAGACCGATGAGCAGATCCGCCGGCAGCTCACACGGCTCCGCAGGCCGCGACGGAAAATCCAGTGAAAGCAGCTCGCCGTCACGGGTCACGGTCAACTCACCGGAGCGCGTCTGAAACCGCACCTCCTCCCCGCGATAGCCAAGGTGCCGAAAAAGAACGTGCGCCGATGCCAGCGTCGCATGCCCGCAGAGATCGATCTCCACCGTGGGAGAAAACCAGCGAAGATCGAAATGCGATTCGCGCTGAATCAGAAACGCCGTCTCCGGCAAATTATTCTCCGCCGCGATCGATTGCAGCACATTGTCCGGCAACTCGCCTGCAAGAAGGCACACGCCTGCAGGGTTGCCCGCAAACAATGAGCCCGTGAAGGCATCGACATGGTAGTAGGGAACGCTCATGGCATGGAGATAGGGGTTCCCGGCTTCACTGCAAGAGTCCGTCCACCGGAATGTGTATTTCCCTTGCCACAGCCCCCGGACGATTTCACACTCGCGCCACGCTATGAAAATCGGCTTCAACCTTCTCCTCTGGACCACGCACTTCGTGGAATCGCAATTTCCCATCCTCACCAAATTGAAGAAGACGGGATACGACGGCGTGGAGATCCCGATCTTCGACACCAGCAACCCTGACCATTTCAAGCAGACCGGCAAAGCCCTCGCCGACAACGGCCTCGAATCCACCGCCGTGACCGTCTCGCCGGACGAGGAGCACAATCCCATCAGCCCCGTGGCGAAAAACCGGAAGGGCGGCCTCGATCACCTCAAACGCGTCGTCGAATGCGGCCACAGCGCGGGCATCAAACTCCTCTGCGGCCCCTACTATCAGGTCCTCGGCGTCTTCACCGGCAAGGGCCCCACGGAGGACGAAATGAAGCGCGCCGCCGATGTCCACCGCCCTCTCGCCGATTTCGCCCAAAAGGCCGGCATCGCTCTCGCCATCGAACCGCTCAACCGCTTCGAAAGTCACTTCCTCAACACCATGGCCCAGGGCGCCGCCTATGTGAAACTGGTGAACCACCCTAACTTCAAAACCATGTTCGATACCTTCCACTCGAACATCGAGGAGCGCGATCCCGTGGGCGCCCTCAAAAAGGACTTCGCCTCCGTCGCCCACATCCACATCTCCGCCAACGACCGCGGCGTCCCCGGCAAGACACACAACGCGGCCAATCTTATCAAGCCCGTCATCGAACTGGCGAAGCAAAAGAAATACAAAGGCTACCTCACCGTCGAAGCCTTCGGCAGCGCCCTCCCCGATCTCGCCGCCGCCACCCGCGTCTGGCGTCCTTTCTTCAAAAACGAAGAGGAAGTGTATCGCGAAGGGATTAAGTATATTAAGAGCTGCATCGGCTGATCTTCAGCCGCTGGGCGACAAAAGAGTTCCGGAGTGTTCTTTCCCTGCATCCGAAACGATGCCCGGGAAGCGCGTGCATCCATTCCCGCGCTGCCAGCCCGTATTTCCTCACAGTCCGGGAAAAACGCATACGCCCAGTCCTAACGTTGCTGCGGTACAACAATGGTACGTGAGACGCGACTGTGGCGAAGCCCAGCCGCTTTCGCCTCCCCATCGGCGCAGCGAGGGCGAGTGGCCTTCGGCAAGCGGCGCTCTACTTATATTCCTGAGATTAACGAATCCTGTGACAAATGCGGGCTGATCCGGGCTAAGCGGCCTGCGTCGAACCCTGAAAAATTTCCTGTTCGGCCCGGGCAGCCGGCGGTGTCATATTCCGTGACATGCCGTCTCTCTCTCCCAGCGACACCTCTCTCTGCGTCCCGGATGCGGCGCTCATGAGGCGCTTTGCCCAGGAAGCCTCCCCGGAGGCATTCCAGGAACTCGTGGCGCGTTACCACGGACTGGTGCACGGCACCGCGCGGCGCATTCTGCAGAGCGACGATGCGGCCCGCGACATCGTGCAGGAGGTTTTTGTCAGGCTCGCGCGTGAAATCCGGCGCATCCGCCCCGCCACGCTCGCCGCATGGCTGCACCGCACCGCGCGCAACAAAGCCATCAATCTCCAGCGCGGCGAAGCACGCCGCCGCCTTCGCGAGCAATCCACGAGCGAACATCTTCACACCATGGCCGCCGACATTCCAGACCAATGGGCCGACGCCCTGGAGCACCTCGATGCTGCCCTCGATCACCTCAGCCTGACAGAGCGCCGCTGCGTGTTCGACCGTTACCTGCTCGACCGTCCCCTCCGCGAAATCGCCGCCGCCGCCGGGAAATCCGAGGACGCCGCCCGCATGACCATTCACCGGGCCCTTGGAAAAATGAGCGGCTTTCTCCGCCGGAAGGGCGTGGCGCTTTCCGTCACCGGCCTCGCCTCGGGGCTCACCGCGGAGTTCTCCCGCGCCGCTGCCTCTCTGCCTGGACCGGCCGCCGCCGCGCTTGCCGCCGGCGTCATCACCAAAGCGGCGCCCTCCGCCGCAAGCTTCTCCCTAACACTTATCTCTTCCCTGTTTATGACCAAGACCATCGCCCTCTTCAGCGCCGCAGCACTCCTCTTTCTCCTCGCCATGGGCGGCGGCTGGCTCGCCAATCGCACTCCATCGCCCGCGCCCTCCCGCAATCCTGCTCCAACCAAAATTACATCCGCAAAGCCGGCTCCATCGCCTGCCCTTCCCTCTAACAACGCCGCCGCAAAACCTGCCGCCTCCTCTCCGTCGCAGATCGAAGAAGTCATCGCCAAACTGGAAGCCCTTCGCGTGAAACGCGCCGCCATCACCGGTCGTATTCCCCGCGACAGCGACATTCTCCCCGATCCCAAAGTCGTCGAAAGCGTTTACAAGGACATCGAAGCCCTGGAACCGGAAGTGCACGCCGTCCTAACAACACTGGATGCCGCCAGTCTTCCGGACGCCGTCGCCGCCGCGCTCAAACTCAAAGATCCCGCGAAGGGCTTTCTTCTTGGTCAACTGTTCACCCGCTGGGGCATGCTGGACCCGGCGCGCGCCGTCGCCGAAGCCAACCGCCTTCCGGTGAATCTCCAGGACACCGGTCGCACCTCCGCCGCCCGCGGCTGGGCCCGCATTGATCCCCGGGCCGCCCTCGCCGCCGCCGCAGAGCTGAATCCTGACAACAACGAGCACCGCACCCGCTTCGTGCGCGAAGTCATCACCGGCTGCATGCAAACCGACGCCGCGGCCGCCGTAAAGGCCCTCGCCGAACTGCCTGTCGATGATCAGCGCCACGCGGCCAAAGCCTTCGATGACCTCCTGCGCTTCCCTTCCCAGCGCCCTGCCGCCACCGCCGAAATCGCCAAACTAACAGACGACGCCCTCCGTGCCGACATCGCGGGCGCCATCACCGAAGACTGGGCAAAGTTCGATGGCCCCGCCGCCGCCGCATGGTTCGACGCCCTCGCATGGAAAAATCCTAACGCCGGTTTGAAGGCCGCGTCGGAACTCGCCGAGGAGTGGGGAAGCAACCCGGGCCGCATGGAAGCCGCTCTCGACTGGCTCTGGCCCAAAGTGCCTCTCCTCATGCGCCCGGAAATCCTCGAAGACCTCGTCGCCAAAAAGTGGGCGCGCATGGACAAGGCCGCTGCCGAGGCATGGCTGGCAAAACAAAGCATTCCCACCGCGGTCGTGCCGGATTGGGACCGCCACACCCGCCGATGAAATCCCTCGCTCTCATCAGCATCGCCAGTGCGCTGTTGATCGCCGGCTGGCTCACTGGAAAACGGCTCGCTTCAAGCCAACAGCCGCCTGGGCCGGCGCAAAATCGCATTCCCGCACAGACATCCACTGCACCAAAGCCCGATGATGGATTCCGCACGCGCTGGAATGCCGTCAATGCCCTAACCGATAAAGCGGCCCGCACCGCTGAACTGAAATCACTCGCCGCTGCATGGGCCGCCACTGATCCGCGAGGCGCATTCGAAGCCATGCTCAAGACCGCCTCCGCCGGCGGCGAAGAGGAAATCTCCCTGCTCATGGGATTGGTTCTCTCCATGAGTCGAACCGCCGGCACGGACCCCGCCGAGGTCGCATCATGGATGGATGAATTGACGCCGGGTATTTTTCCACCCGGCCAACTGTCCCGCATTGAGCGCGCCGTTGCCGCCGCATGGCGCGCCAAAAATCCCCGCAAATCCGCGGACTGGCTCCTCTCCCGCGCCACGCCCGAATCCCGTTCCCGCCACATCGCCTCCGCAGTGGACGACTGGGTCCTAACATCCCCTAACGCCTGCGGCGAATGGCTCCGCTCTCTCCCACCCGGCCCCGACACCGACCCCGCCATCGAAACCTTCGCCCGCCAAATTGTCCGCGAAGACCCCGAAAGCGCCCTCGCGTGGGCCACCCGCATCTCCGACTCCTCCCGCCGCGACAAGGTGAAGCAAAGCATCCTCGAAAAATGGCAGACCCTAGACCCGACTGCCGCCGCGGCATTCGCTAACCGGAATCGCTGATCTCCCTAACTATTCGCCGCTTTCCATCCCTGCGCTCTACATTGGCCCCAGCCATTTCCTGAACCACTCCACCGCCGCCGCGCGCACCGCAGGCGGAAAATCGTGATCGCCCGCACACCACATATATCGCACGCGATCCTCCGCTCCCAGCACACGATAGAGCCCTGACACCTCCGCCGCATTTTCCTCCTCGCGGGGCCGCCATTCACCAACAGCCTGGTTCACCCAAAGCGAACGCGGCGCGACAAGCGCCGTGACTTCCGCAAAGCTCACCGGCGGCAACCGGTGCTCCAGCAAATACGGGCGCATCGCCGGAAGCGACTGACTGTTGGAAGCGCCCTTCGGAACAGCCCAATGAAGCCCGTGCCCAGCGAAATCCGACACCGGCCCGCTCGCAAAGACCGCACGAATGCGCGGTTCCAGCCCTGCGGCAAAAATGGTGGTATGTCCGCCATAACTGTGGCCCGCCATGCCGATGCGTCCGCCATCCACAAACGGCAGCGATTGCAGATAATCCACTGCCCGCTGCACATCCCAGCAGTCTTTGCCCACGCACGACCAGTCAGGAAAACGCGCATAGAAATCTGTCGTGTCATAAGGCCTTCCGGATGGCGGCAACCGTTCCCCATCGCGCAGAAAATCCGGTGCCAGCGTCACAAATCCCGCCTCCGCCATATCCACCGCAAACGACCGGTTGCGGGACGGCGCGGTTCCGGGTGCTCCGCCGGAAAGGCCTACTAACGTATCCTTCCCCGCCCCGCTGGTTGTGCCATAAAAACAGATCACCGCAGGTGCTTTGCCGCTTGCTGGAAGCTTCTTCGGCACCAGCAGCCAGCAGGGCATCCGGTCCCCGGGCTGCACCTGAAAGGATATCTTCCGCCGGATATATTCGCCGCAATCCGTCTCGCCATGCTCCTTCACATCCAGCGGCGGCACGGTGTTAGGCATTGCTCCCAGGAGTTTATTCCATTCTGCCAATATTCGTGCGCGTTCCCTTCCCCATTCGTCTGCGCCGCACACAAGAGGCTTCACTCCGGGATGCTCGAAAACCGGCCGCAGTTTCACCGGCTGCGCAGGCCGGTTAGGCTGATACCGCCTCCGCTTCTTTTCCCAATCCCCGCGGATCTCCTCAGCGCTCAATTCATGATTCCACACCGACACCTCAGCCACCGCACCGCCGTGCGGTACTGAGATTCGCACCGGCTCCCCTGGCTTCTGGTCCGCGAATGGCCACACCTTCCCCGCCGCTTCTGCATCCTTATCCGTGTGGACCAGCGTGCCGTTATGATAGAAAAGCTGAAACCCGCTGCTCTGCTTCACCACCACCGCCTGATGCCACTCGCCCGGCGTTAGGATCTCCAGCGTCACGAGCGGGAACGGCATGCGGCTGTTTCCATTGATGCACCCCATGAGAAACCCGCGTGCGTCTGTGCCAATGAAGAAATTCACCCAACCCTCCGCCGGCTTGAAGAACCTCTCGCCCCCGGTGCCCGTGACCGGCAGGCCCCGCGCCACAAACGCCTGCTCCCCCGACCGCCGCAGCATTACCCACACCCCCGCCGTCG
Organism: Verrucomicrobiales bacterium; assembly: GCA_035550135.1. GTDB lineage: Bacteria > Verrucomicrobiota > Verrucomicrobiia > Verrucomicrobiales > V1-33 > V1-33. Next base: position 43,496 of record DASZQB010000097.1, on the reverse strand, counting down.
CTCCCTTGGCCCGGTCCAGTTTCCCTGCAGCCTCCACCAGCACGGTATCGTCGGCGCGCTCAAAAACGCGCGGAGTTTCACCCGCCCGCCACTGAATGACGGGTTCACCGGCACCTGCGACGGTAAGCCGCCCCAACGAGAGCAGCGCAGGCAGGATTCTCTTCACGAAAGGGCTGGCAAAGTTCACTGGACGAAAACAAACAAAGTCAACAACCGCGCTTCCCGGTTTTCACGCAAGAGGTCGCATGTAATAAGTTTGTCCTGACTGACACCGACCTCTCCCGCCGCCATGTCTCCACTTCCTCCCCACACCCGCACTGTTCGCCGAACGGTCACCGTGGGCGGAATGACCAAAGCCGAACTGCTCGCGGAACTCCAGCGGCACGGAGTGCAAATGAACGAAGCCGGCCGCAACCTGTTCGCCAGCGATCTCTTTCAGACTTCCGCCACCCGCAGAACAATCGAAACCGTGGAGTTCTCCGTCCTCGACCTGGGATTTCCGCAGGGGTCCACGATGCCCCAGCTTCACGAAGCCGCCGCCGCCCGTGGCCTAACACTTTGTCCCATGGAACTCGGGCCGCATCTTAGACTCCAATACCTCGATCAGCCGGAGGATTTCCTCGGCCCTCCGCATTGCACCCATCGCGCGCCCTCCGGCTCCATCACCATCGCCGCGCCCCACCTCTCGGAGGATGACGACTTTCCCAAAGGATTTTACCTGCGTCGTAACGAAGGAATTCTCTGGCTGCGCGGCTACTGGTCCGGCCTCAATCATATCTACTCGCCGGAGGACCGCTTGGTCTTCGCCACAGCGCCTGCCGCCGGCCTGACTCGGAAGAATCGTAGATTATGAAATTCCCTTTCCCCACTGTGCTTTTGTGTTGCACATGCCATGTGGCCGCCCCGGCCGCCGATCGGCCTGTGTCAGCTGAGATTGTGGACGTCCCCGCGGAACGGAGAGAGAGCGGAACGCCGATTGGCAACGTGCGCGTGAGGTTTCGCGATGGACATTCTGAATTTTGGACACGCCTTGGCCGGTGCATGCATATTCACCGCGCCGCCTCCGGACTCGTAGGCTGGTCCCGCTACAACCGCCGGAATCGCTATGGTGAACCGGTTAACAGCGTATTGCGGGTGATGGTGTCCGCTCGTCGCTGGGAAGACTTTCGCGCCGCGCTGCCTTTCATTGAAAAATGGGGCTTCGCAGACCATGACACCACCGTGATCGTAAAATCCAGGGGACGTCATGGACCATCTCTTATCCAGCGATTCTCACTGAAGACCGGAAAGCTCGTTGACTCCACAAACGGCAGTGCGCGTTATTCGGAAACTCCCGAATGGGCCAGACCGGTCGCAGACGACCGTCCATGAAAACCACTACCACAAACAGTCAGGCCGGCGCTTCACCTTGGCCCCAACTCTCCACGTCCTAACTTTGCCCTGCCTTTAGCTCCATAGCGTCCTCTGACCGTTGCCGAAATTGAGCCACCGCGCAGAATACTATGAGCGCCACATATCGTTTCATTTCTACGCTCTCAGAGTTTGTGACTGTTTTTTTTGCGACTGGTTTCGCGACCTCAATCCCGCACCGAAAGAGCACATGTCTGAGCGCGGTGCGACATTCGTCTTTCAGCATGGCGTTGCCGATTGAACGGGCGCGGCACAGTTCTGTTCGCGTCGAACAAGGCATTTCGGCTGGATTACGTGGACGAAAAGTGCAAGTGAACGTATTCCGTTTCCACCGTTATGAATAACAAAATCATCGGCTCGCAGATGACGCGGCGCAGTTTTATGGTGACCGGCGCGTGCGCCTCACTGGCTTCTGCGGTTCATGGTGCAGCGGAGAACATCGAGAGCATCGACACACACACGCACTTCTATGATCCGTCGCGCCCTGGCGGGATCGTGTGGCCGCCGAAGGACGCGAAGGAACTGTATCGCGCGGTGCTGCCGGCGGAGTATCGCAAACTGGCGGGGCCGCTGGGGATAACGGGCACCGTTGTTGTGGAGGCCAGTCCGGTGGTTGCGGACAATGAATGGCTGCTCGGCCTCGCGGCGAAAGAGCCGTTCATTCTGGGAGTGATGGGGCATTTGAAACCAGGCCGACCGGGATTTGCGGCGGACCTCGTGCGCTGTGCAGCACAGCCAAAGTTCCGCGGTGCACGTGTGGGCGGCTGGGACACGAAACTCGAAGGACCGGACACTGCGTTTGGCCGCGATCTGCGCGCCTTCATGGAGCGCGGACTGGCTATCGATGTGAATCCGGATACGGCGGCGCTGCGGGTGATCGAGCCGCTGGCGAAGGCCTTGCCGGACCTGCGCATCGTCATCAACCACTGCGCAGGCGCGAAATTCACGGCAAAGCCGCCGGACAAGGCATGGAGCGATGGCGTGCAGCGCTGCGCGGCAAATGCCAATGTTTTTATGAAAGTCTCCGCGCTGGCGGAGCAGACTGGAAAGAAAGGCGCGGAGGTTCCGGCTGACCTTGCGTTCTACGAGCCAACGCTCAAAGTGTTGTGGGATGCGTTCGGTGAGGATCGTCTGCTCTTTGGAAGCAATTGGCCGGTGAGCGCTGTCGCCGCGCCGCTCTCCACCGTGCACCGGCTGGCAACGGATTTCGCGCGCAGCAAAGGGCCGGCGGCCATGACAAAAATCATGCGCACCAATGCGATCAAAGCGTACCAATTGCCGATTGCTGCGCCGCCTGCGAAATGAGATTGCGGGTTCGCCCCGTCCTGACTTTCTTTGCTTTGCCCGTGTGGAAGACGTCCGGCACTCTGCCGAAAGACCCGACAAGGTGGACGCGCAGTGAGGTAAACGTATTGGCCATGACAGGCCGCAGCGTAGGGATTCCAGTGTCGCATACGCGACACAATTTTTTTCGGTCTCGCCTTCCGTGGGTTGAACCGGTTGAAACCCGCGGCTTCCCTCTGGTGTCGCTGACGTGACAGAAAGGCTCCGCAAGTTTCTGGGCAAATTTAGTGAGCCACTTGGAAAGCAATTGCAACTGCCCGATCGGAATCTCCCAATCAAGCTCCAGATTCCGGCGGCGCCCGTGGCCCCAGCGCCGGGTTACAAACAACCGGACGCCCTTGCAGACCGGGTCGCTGAATGTTAGGCATCCATTCTATTGAAGCAGTCCCGTGCATTCGCCCCTCGGAGTAAAATTACCCATCCGGGAAATCCCCGGATTTGAAACCGTTTCGGACTTGATCCCCGAAGGGAACCTCATGCGTTTTACCGCCGTCTGGGCGTTGCGCCTCGAGCGTTACATTGGACCCGGCTTTGAGTTGCACCGGAGGCTGGTTTTGGATCTCGCGGAGAGCTTTGAACTTGATTCCAGACCTTTGATTCGGCTGTCTCTACTGGAACCCCGGCAGTGTTCCATTCCAGATGACGAACAGATTTTGGGCCTGGCCGTTGAGGACCTTCGCAGTTGCGGCATGGAGGGCATCCGGTTCTGCGTTTACGACTACGAGGAGATGTCAGGGTTGGACGTCTTGTGCGCCGCATTGGAATTGAGTCGCGCGTCAAAACCGGATTACCCGTGAAGGCGGAATTTGACTATCAGGACCCGGAAAGCAGTGGAGAACTGCCTCCGATGCTCTGTGCTTCTTTATTTGAAGCGCCCGGCAGGGGAGGCAGGTCCGAACATGAGGATTCAGGTCCATCGGAGTGTAGCAGCCCTCGGGCGATTCGGAGCTTGATTCCACCGCCTTCGGACGGCACAGTTAGACGTTAGACAGCCGTGCCCATGGATTTCCGGTTCGCTTCCTGGAACGTTAACAACCGTAAGCTCACCGCTTCGCATATCGATCTTTTGCGACTCATTTCGCCTGACATTCTTGTGCTTCAGGAAGCATCGTCGGCTTTTCACACCGCTCTCCAGGCGAGCGGGTTATTCGCCTCGGATGTGTCGTCTCTCGCTCTTCGACCTCCTCAAGCCATGGAGGGCCGTTCAAGGCGTCTCGGTTGCTCAATCTTCACAACAAGCCGGTTTCAGTCTTGCAATCCGTCACTGCTTTCCGAGCTTCATTTTCCCGAGCGCACCCTGGCAATGAACGTTTCAACTGCTGGTTGGAGCGGTATGGTCTGTTCATTTCACACTCCGCCCGGCGCGAGCTGGGGCAGAGTGAAACCCCGGACGCTCAAGGCGATCTCACAATGGCTCACGCTGCAACCGGGGCCGCTCATTTTCGGCATCGACGCTAATTGTCCAAAGACAGATCATCCCGACATCTCACAAAACGAGTGGTGGTGGAAAGATGAACCCCTGCTTCTTGGCGGGAGTCCACTCCACCAGCTCCGGGATGTTTTCCGGGTGTATCTCGAAAAGAATCCGCACGAGTTCGCCCGCATCCGTGCAGACCGGCCGGCTGGCCCGCTGGCCGTTTCGCACGTGCGAGGAAACCGGCGCACCATGACTGAGTGTCGATACGACTTCATCTATGCATCGCCGGATGTGGAAGTCCACTCCGCTTGCTACATGTTTGACGAGTCGATACGGGCGGTTTCCGATCACGCTGTCGTGGTGGCCCACCTTCGCGCTGCACATGCTGCCGCATAACCATTCGCGAGAGGCGCTTGCCGTCTGTCCACGGAGCTATAGCCGTTAGGCGGCTTTGCGCACACATGCGGGATGAAATCGGACAAACCATTCTTAAAGTCGTTTGCTTGCGGAGGAGTTTTGTTCCTCGCTTTTGCCGCATGGTTGATTGCCACGGGAGAGGAGTACATTTCCTACCGGCTCGGCCAAATCATCACCGGCACATGGGGCCGGTTCAGCAAGGAAAAGTGGCCGTGGGGTCGGTTCATTGTCACGTTTGGGATAATGTACATCGTTACAGATATCCTCGTGAGGGCAGGCAGAGCACCGGGATGAACAGAACCGTTTGTCTGCACGTCGCTGAGCGCATACCGAATCCAAAAACACTCATGAACACCGAAATCATCGCCGAAACCGCTCGCGCCACACTATCTGGAACCATTCCATTTCCGGAAGTCGTCCGCCGGCTGATGGAGACCGGCGTTGAATACTACCACGTCGATTACATTACCCTTCGAAAGACCTTTTACAGCGCCACGGGCGATGTGGTGACCACGCCGATTCCCTATGAGGGCTTGCCTCCAGTATCCGCTGATTTCGACACCGCCGGACTGCGCGCCGCGATTCTCGACAGCCAGCGCCATGGTCAACATTACCGGGACTTTACCCGCCGTGCGATGACGGCAGGCGTGCAGGGCTACATCGCTTTCCTGCGCGGGCAGCGCGTCACCTACTGGGGACGCAGCGGGGATCAGCACACCGAGTGGTTTCCCGGAGCAGACCCCGCGCCCTCCAAATAGCGGCTAACCAAATACAGCGGATATGCCAATTCATTTGACCGCCCGTGGCCCCGCGCTCCGGGCGGACCTCATATTCACCCGGCACCAGTCGGCATTGCTCTTCAGAATAACTCCCTGCAACCGCCCTCCTAACCTTGCGCCCATTCGCGAAAGAATTCCGGCCCGGTTCCTCCTCCAACCGCCGCAGTTCCCCCGGAAAAACCCCTCAAAACCATTTGACAACCCACCCCTCTAATCCCCGAAGTTACTCATGACTCAAACTGTCCCTGCGGTAACTTCCCCAGTCCTCCTGCGCCCTCCGCCAAGGAATCCCCGTCATCGCACTCGCGCCCCGAAAACCGGAAGCCTTGCCATACGCGGCAGGCTTTCCATGGAGACGGGGCAACCATACCCCACCCCTCTCCCCCATGAATCGCCTCCCTGAAGAACCGAAGGAATCCGTCGAGGAGCTACTGGTCCGCCGCTTGTTTGAGATCGACCTTCCCGAACACATGTGGGAAATGATGGAAATCCGCTTTCGGGAGGTCCACGGCTATGACCCTGAACATGCCGGCGTCCTCATGTTTTGGGCTGTCATGCAGGGCCTCTTCAGCGAGAAGGTAGCCTCCCTGATGAAGGATGCCTTCACCCGCCCGCCGGAGGAGATCCAAAAAATCTTCGATTACCTCGACCGCAAGATTCAGGAGGCGGCTGCGCGGGGGTATTCTCCCGTCCCCTTCGCCCGCGACGTCACCAATGATACCCTCCTTCGCGAGGCCAAAAAGATTGAGGAAAACTGACCGCGGCCTGCCGCTCCGCTCCAAATGACCCGTATCGCAGCGCAAAGCCTTCAAATCAAAATTGTATCACCTCACCCCGCGACATCAGGGAAAATCAGGCTATTTCAGACCAATTTAAACCTCGAAAGTTTTAGAATCACTGCCGGTTGATACTTTTCTGGTTCCATCACCGGCCACACCTCACCCTTTCCCCCGGCAGCACTTCTCCCCACACGCCGATGCTTAATCCCCATTAGACATTTCGCCTTCCGGGATAGATTATCCTCTTTATGCCGAGCCGCAAATCGAAGGCGGAGACCCCCACCGCCAAACCGCCTGAGCCGCCTCCCGAGGAAGCGGAGAAGGAGGAATTTCTCAAGGTGACCTACGAGCGGACCCGGAAGAGTCTCATCGAGCGGCTCGGAAACTGGGAGGATCAGAAATCCTGGGACGAGTTTCACCGGACCTACTGGCGCTTGATTTATGGGGTGGGTCTCAAAAGCGGTCTGCGTCACGAAGAGGCGCTCGATGTTGTCCAGGAAACCATTCTCGCCATCGCCAAGCAGAGCAAGGAGCACCGGTACGACCCAAAGGCCGGCTCCTTCAAAGTGTGGCTCATGAACATGACCCGCTGGCGCATTGGCGATCAATTCCGCCGGCGCGCCAAGGACACCGCGATGAACAAATTCGAGGACGACGACCGAAAAACCGCCACCCTCGACCGTTTCTCCGACCCCAAAGCCGAAAAGCTGGAGGGCATTTGGGACATCGAGTGGAAACAGAACATCGCCGACCGGGCGATCGCCACGGTGAAGCAGCGGGTTTCGCCGCGGCAGTTTCAGATTTTTGACGCCTATGTCGTGAAAGGCTGGAGCGTCAAAAGAGTGATGACAGAACTGGGCGTGAGCATGGCTCAGGTTTACCTCGCCAAGCACCGCGTGGGAGGCCTTATCAAAAAAGAGATCGCCGAACTTGCAAAACAGCTCATCTAACCTTCGCACACCCACCATCCGCTCCGAAGCGCCGCGCATACCGGACCATGATCTCCTGCGCTGCATCGGAAGGGGAAGTTATGGGGAAGTGTGGCTGGCCCGCAGCCTCACGGGTTCGTTGCGCGCGATCAAGATCGTGCGGAGGGAGGACTTTGAGCTCGACCGCACTTTCGAGCGCGAATTCGAGGGCATCATGCGCTTCGAGCCGATTTCGCGGGACCATCCGGGGTTGGTGCACATCCTCCACGTGGGACGGAATGACGAGGAAGGCTTTTATTATTATGTGATGGAACTCGGCGATGACCGGGAAACTGGCAGCCGCGTGGACCCTGGCGACTACGAGGCCCGCACCATGGGCACCGATCGCACCATGAAAAAACGGCTGCCCGTGCAGGATTGCGTGCAGCACGGCATCGTCCTGGCGGACGCTCTGGCGCACTTGCACGAGCACGGCCTGACCCACCGCGACATCAAGCCGTCGAATATTATCTTCGTAAACGGAAAGCCAAAGCTCGCGGATATCGGGCTGGTGGCGGCGGAGGGCCAAATGACGTTTGTGGGCACCGAAGGATTCGTGCCGCCGGAAGGACCAGGCACGGCATCGGCCGACATCTACAGCCTTGGCATGGTGCTCTACGAACTGAGCACCGGCAATGACCGGCTGCAGTTCCCGGAATTGCCTAACGAACCGGGAAATCCCGCGCACCGTCCCATGCGGCGGGCGCTCAATGACGTGGTTTGCAAGGCCTGCGCTCCCATTCCCAAAAAGCGCTTTGCCACAGCGCGCCTCATGGCGGAGGCCCTGCGCGCCGCATGGCGGGCAAAAAACGGCCAGCGGAACTGGGTGCGCCGGCTGGTAACGCTCCCCATTCTTAGCGGCATCATCGCCTTCGCGCTGGTGACGTGGCGTCATGGCGGCGCCATGCCATGGCCGCCCGGGAAATTCCGCGGCGCCCCTGCCGGCTTTTTACTCACCGGTTCCGTAACGCTGGAAAGCGACCCCGTTGGCGTGGATGTCATCTTCGACGGTCATCAGTTGGGCCGCACGCCCATCACCGTCGATAAGATTCCCGCCGGCTCGGCCATTTTCACCCTTCGCAAAAACCGCTATCGCGATGCTACGGTTTCCGTGAGCGGCGTTTCCCCCGGCGGCACGGTGAAGGCGGAACATACCGTCATGGAGTTCTACGATCCGCCGCGCATCGGAGCGCCATGGGAGAACAGCCTCGGCATGCCCTTCGAACCCAGGCAAACGGACCATATTTCAAGGAACCCCGTCAGCCTCGGCCAGTTTCGCGAAATCGTGCCGGACGTCATGTACGCCGACGTGGTCACCGAGAGTAATGCCGAAGGCCAACTCATCCCAATGGTCCGCGTGCCTTTCAAAATCGCGGTGCGCTTTTGTGACCGCCTTGCCGCGCGGGATCTCAAGGAGGGCTATTTCCCCCCGGAAGGATACTGCTACCGGGCGCAGGTTTACCAGGCGAAGGCCGGCCCTGATTCGGATCCCGAACAGAAGGATTTTGTCTGTTTCCGGATCATCGCGGAAAAAATGGGCTCCCTTTCCATCGACAGCAATCCTCAGGAGGCCGCCATTTTTGACGGGGAGACCCGCCTCGAAGTGACTCCATTCGTCATGCCGGTCCATCGCACCGGTCCGATTACCCTCGTCCTCAAAAAGGAAGGCTATAAGGACAAAAAAGTGGAAGGAGTGGTCAAAGCCGGCGAACCGCTCGCGATCAATGTTGATCTGGAGCGCAGCCTCATGCCCATGCCGCGCGCGGATTGGCAAAACAGCCTCGGCATGCAATTTAAGCCCGTGGAGGACCTTCGCTTCAGCATCTGGGAAACCCGGGTGCAGGATTATGCCGGCTTTGCCACCGAAACGAAGCGCAATCCGGGAATCGTTGACGCCGACAAAAACGGCCAGAGCGATATCGGCCAGATGCCGGCTCACCCGGCGGTGAACCTCACCCGGGCGGACGCGAATGCCTTTTGTCAGTGGCTTACCGCAAAGGAACGAAAGGAATCTTATCTGCCTCCCAGTCTGGAGTATCGCCTCCCCACCGACGCCGAGTGGACCCTCGCCGCCGGCATCATCAATGATGAAGCGCTTTCCTCCCCGGCAGCCCGGCAGAATCGACTCGCTGGACTCTATCCATGGGACCCCGACGATCAGTATCCCCCTCCCGGCTCCGAACCGTTTTTCGGTTCCGAGGAACCAAAGCCGCCCGTCGCAAATCTCGGTGATCTCACTGCATTGGCTGCCAAAACCCTTTCCAGCCTTACCGAGGTGCAAATCGCTGAGATGAAGGCAAAAGGATACAAATATAAAGACGGTTTTGCCTATGCCGCCCCCGTTGGCCAGTTCCCCACCAGCGAAAAATTCCATAATCTCTACGACCTCTCTGGAAATGTCTGGGAAATCGTCTCCGATGACTATGGCGACAACCCCTTGAAACCAGATCCGTCCAAGGCTAAATTCGTCGTCTGCCGCGGTGCCTCATGGGCCGAGCCCGTGACCCAGGACAAACAGTGGTTTTACACTCACTTCCGTCGTGCCGTTCCACCGGGCCAGGAAGCCGATGCGAAGACAGGTTTTCGGGTCGTCCTGGCCCCGGTCAAGACCGCTCAATGACAGATAACTCTCTTTATTTTAGGAAGTTACAATAGATTTTACGAAAGAACCGAAAGCGATTCCGACCCAACTCAAAATGCGGGTAACCTGTTGAGGATAAAAATGTTAACCGTAAAGCGCCTCGCTTTTCGGCGGTCGTTTGTGAAACGTCAAACGACATCCGCGCCATCAACCTAGTTAGTTTCTCTAAATTATTAACTTCTCTAAAATTAGCACTTTTTCTACCCCGCCAGATTTACTATTATTTTCCCGTTTTTTCCACTCTGCGCAGCATGTTTCACCGCAGACGCGATTTCTGAGAGCGGGTATTCAGCGGCAATCGGTTGCTGGAGTTTCCCTGCCACAACGAGACCGGCCAGTTCAGCATAAATCGAGTGAACCTCTTCGATCGGGGCCTCTTCCATCCAGCGGGTCACCCAAAAGCCACGGAGGTGGAGCTCCTTAAAGATCAGGAAGCTGTTCGGCACTTTCACCGGCTGACGGCTCATGGCTCCGTAAGTCACCATAGTGCCCCGCGGAGCGAGGAGGTCCATCAGGCGGGTGGCACTGTCTCCACTCACCGCATTGAGCGCCAGCGCCGGAGGCTCAAACCCCGGCAACGCCCGCGCCTGCGCCACCGCCTCAGGGCAATCCAGAAGGACTGCGTCCGCCCCGAGCGCCCGGCACGGCCCGATACTCTCCTCCCGCCGCACCAGATTCAACGACCGCAGGCCGAAGTGCCGCGCTAATTGGATGACGCAGTGCCCGGCAGCCGAACTCGCGGCATTCTGGACTACCCACGCTCCCCTCGGCAGCGTTCCCGCCGCATGGAGCAGTCCCCACGCAGTGGCCGGATTCACCCTGAGCATGGCCGCCTGCTGCGGATCCATGCCCTCAGGAAGTACAACGATTCTCCCTACCGGTCGCACGATTTCCTCCGCCCAACACCCCATCCCATCCAGCGGAATCGCCAGCCGCCCTTCAGGCACGCCGTCCCCTTCTGCAATGCGTCCTACCCCCTCCATTCCCGGTATGGCCGGCAACTCCGGCTTTTTTCCGTACGTCCCCGCCAGAAAGTTTAAATCCGCCGGATTTACCGGGGAAAACAACATCCTGAGACGGACCTGGCCCGCTGTAAGCACGGGTGGAGGTGACACTTTGACTATTGCCACTTCCTCCGGCCGTCCCGTAGCCTCAATCACGACATGCTTCATTTCCCGCCCAGTTTTGCCAATCCAGCCACCAATTCCAGCGCACTCAGCAAATTTTTACCTTAAAAATGATCTTATCGGGAATATTCCTACCCCCATTAGTGTCTATTCTTACGCAACCCCCCACTGCGGCAACGCTTAAAGACATGATGACTCTTGCCTCGACCATCCGAACTGATGAACACGCGCCCGATGACCAGATCGGCGTGAAGCGCCTTTTGCGGGCTATCGCCAACGGTGATCGCCGCGCTTTTGCTGAATTCCATGACCGGTTCTCCGGCATGGTTTACGCCACGGCTGTGCAAGTCCTTCACAGCCATGAGGATGCAGAGGACTGCGTCCAGGACGTCTTTTCCTCCCTTTGGAAAAAGGCTGGTATGTACGTGGACGACCGCGGAAAACCCTCCACCTGGCTCGCCGCCATGGCGAGAAACCGGGCAATTGACAAGTTGCGCGCCCGCCAGCGCCGGGGCAAGCTGAACGATTCCTTCGAAGCTGAGTCCAGAGTGGATGAACACGTGAATCGCATGGACCCTGCACGCCATGCAGGAATGGCTGAGCTCGGCGGCAGCGTGCGCAGCGCAGTCATGCAGCTTACGGCTGAGCAAAGCCAGGCGATCCGCATGGCCTTCTTTGACGGTCTCACCCAGCAGGAAATCGCGCAGCGAACGGGCGAACCCCTGGGAACCATTAAAGCCCGCATCCGCCGCGGCCTCGGCAAATTGCGGACGATCGTGAAGGAATAAAGGCACCTTCCTTTCCCAAAATTTGGTCCCTTTCGAAGCGCGGTGAGAAATCACCGCTCTTCTGCGTTTCAAACCGCCGGGTTTCCTAAAAAACGCTTGCCACAGCCCGGAATTTCTCCCATGACTCGCACACGTGAGCAGTGAAACACAACTACTGGATTCGAGTGCAGCCCCCACCGGCTTCACCAATGACGCGCCGTTCAAAAAGAAGGCGAAGAAGAAAGACCCGGGTGCCTCGGCGCTGAAGGGCATTGCGGCCGTCGGCATCGCTCTGTGTCTTATCGCCGGTGTTTTGGCGCTCTTGAGCATCACTCATTGATCCACCGGTGCGGCGCGTCCGTCACCACTTTTTCCGGAACCGGGCAACTCTTCGTTGCCCGCTTCTGTTTTAGCCCAGCCATTTTTAAGAAGGAATCATCATGTCGAATGTCATCATCACGGGTGCCCAGTGGGGCGACGAGGGTAAAGGAAAGATCGTGGATTTTCTAACCGAGAGCGCCGATATGGTCGTGCGCGGCGCCGGCGGCAACAACGCGGGGCACACTGTCATCAAGGGCGGCCAGAAGTATGTACTGCATCTCGTCCCCAGCGGCATTCTCTGGGAGGGCAAAAGCTGCGTCATTGGCAATGGGGTCGTCATGGACCCCGTGGGGTTGAACGCGGAGATCGACAAACTCGCCGGGCAGGGCATTTCCATCACGCCGCAAAACCTTGCGGTGAGTGACCGGGCGCATCTCGTGATGCCCTACCACCGGGGTCTCGATCAGCGCCGGGAGATCCTGCTGGCGGCAAAAAAGATCGGCACCACGGGACGCGGTATCGGACCGGCATATGCCGACAAAGTCGAGCGGCGCGGATTTCGTTTCATCGATGTGGCGGATACCGCTGTTTTCACCGAGCGCCTCTCCGAACGCGTAGCGGAATGCAACGAACTGTTCCGTGCCGTGAATTTGCCGCTGCTGGATGCCGCTCAGGTGGCGGACGAAATGCTCACGGCCACAGAGCGTCTGGCGGCCTTCCGCACGAACACGACCATGCTGGTCTATAACGCGGTGAAGGCCGGAAAAAGCCTGCTCTTCGAAGGAGCCCAGGGCACCTATTTGGACATCGATCACGGCACCTATCCGTTCGTCACCAGCAGCAACACCACTGCCGGCGGAGCCATCACCGGCACCGGCGCGCCGCTGCGGAAGATTGACCGCGTGGTCGGTGTTTGCAAAGCCTACACGACGCGCGTGGGTGCCGGGCCATTCGTGACAGAGAACGATGAACTGGGCGACCGCCTCCACAACATGGGCCGCGAATTCGGAGCCACCACGGGCCGACCGCGCCGCTGCGGCTGGCTCGATGCGGTGCTCGTGCGCTACGCCGGCATCATCAATGGACTAGACGACCTTGCCGTGACGAATCTCGACGGTCTCGACGGAGTCTCCGACATCAAAGTTTGCACCGCTTACGAACTGGATGGCGAGCGCATTACCGAACCGCCAGCCACGGTGGATCAAATGGCCCGCTGCCAGCCTGTCTATGAATCTCTCCCTGGCTGGAATGCAGACATCACCGCGGCACGCCGCATCTCCGATCTGCCTAAAAACGCCCGCGCCTACCTCGACGGGATGAGTGAACTCACCGGGTTGCCGGTTTCACTTGTGGGTGTTGGTCCGGACCGGGAGCAGACACTCGTGGCGCACTAACGCCGATATTCCGCTTCCATGCGGAAGAAGCGGCGATCACTAACAGGGAATGGCTGACGCCATTGGGTCCTGCCGCCCTCTGTGGAGGTGGCGACTGGCGGGTCAGTGGCGTCGGACCAATCGGTTAGGTTTTCTGAACTCTTCACCCCCGTGCGCAGGCGGAGGTCACCGGCGGGTGCCGTATAGTCCACAGCCCAGGCGCCGGAAGGGGTGAAGTTTCCTGTAAAGGGAATGTTATCGCGGCCCAGCGGGTTTAGATTCCACGCGTATTCCTCGACGAGGTTCCAGCCATCGCCGTCCGCATCGCTGTCCAACGCCGGCAGCGGTACGCCTGGCTGGCGGGCAGCCCACCATGCATCCATCCCGGTTTGGGGATCGAAGCGGCGCTGGAAAAACAGAGAGTCGAGGACGCCGGTGCCGGTTGGGGAGGAGCGGCTGGCCATGGCCATCCAGACATCGCCAATGGCGAGCTCGATGCCAAAGCCGGTCGTGCTGTTGGCGGGGGCCTGCCAGGAATGGAAGTGCTGCCACGCAGTGCCGTTAAAATGAAATTCCCCGACGATACCGCGCGGCACGCCGTTGATCGTCCAGCCAGGACCGCCGAGGAGCAGCGTACGGCCGCGAAGGGCAAGGGCACTGCCGATTTCGCCGCCCGCCTGCAATCCGTTAGTGGAATAAAAGGGCACCGGCAGGTTTCCCGAAGTGACGCTGTACCAATGGACGGCTCCCCTGTTAGGAAGAACGCTTCCATCGTTCCCGGGGGCTCCAACGACGAGCCAATTGCCATCGGCGGCAACGCTGAAGGCGAAGCGGTCGGTGCCGTCGCCCGAAATATACCAAACGGGCCACGAATCATAGGTTCCGGGTGTAGCGGTGCTTTCCTTCCAAGCGACTACAATCCCCTGCCCTCCGCCGCGGCTGGGATCGCCGGAAAAGGCCCCAATGACGAGGTCGTGGAGAAAGGCCACGCGCGTCGTCGGGCGGTATCCCCACTTTTCCCCGGCGGGAGTCGGGTCCAACTGCGGACGCGGCGTGGCCTGCGGGAAACCGTTCGCCTGGCGGGTGATGGTGAAGACATCAAGGCCCGGCGTACCGGCCACTTGGGAAGGGGCGTAGTTGGCGGTGCTGACCACGAGTTTGTCTCCGCCGGGAGAGATGCCCACGGAGTGTGCATAGGGCACCGTGTATGTTCCGGCCAACTGCGGCTGTCCTTCACCGCGGTAAAAAAGCTGCACCGTGGCGTTGGCCGCGCGGTCCAGTCCGGTTTCGTCCACGCCGGGCGACAGAATAGCGATGAGGTCTCCCCGCATGGCGACATCTTTGCCCAACCACGAGCAATACGGCTCCAAAGGTGCCGTAATGCTTGCGGTTTCCGTCCATTCCGCCGAGGCGAAATCCGGTTCCTCAAAAAGAGTGGCGCGTCCGTCCAGCGGCGTGGTGGCAGTGCTGGCGTCCGGCGAACCAACAATGAGGGTCGTGCCGTGGAAGGCGAGTCCGCGGCCATGCGCAGGCGGCTGGTCGTTCTTGTAGCCCAGCGAGTCCCCGGGCTGGCCATCCTCGCGGGAGCCGTAGAGTTCGCCAAGACTGGTGCCGAAGTAGAGATTCCCGTTTACCGCTGCAAGACAAGTGGCGGTTGGTTCCACACCGCCGGTGGCGATTGTCGCGAAGGCGGCAGCCGCAGCGGTTGGATTGAGCGCCGCGGCGATCTGTATAGAGTCGCCAACTACATCGAGCACATAAAGATTTGGACCGTCCACTGCAAAGTCCCGCACTCCCGCGCGGAGCGTCCGGATGGTGGTGCCATCAAAGGAAATGAGGTCTGTGAAGCCACCGGCAAAGGATTCACCGGGCCGGCGGGCGGCGAGAGCGACGATAAAAGGACTGCCTGCAGCCGGCGTGATTTTCGTGCCTTTATACACATAGGACATGCCCGTGAATGGGCCCCCGGCTGTAAACAAACCATTGGCCTCAGTATAGAAGCCGGCCTGACAATAGATGCGCCCGCCGAGTTCGAAGCACCAGTAGTAACGGGACGTCCCGGCGGAGGGAGTCAGCGAGGTCCATGTGATTCCGCCATCCCGGCTCACGCCGAGCAGAGCGTTGTTGGGAGATTCCGATCCGGCCACGTAGAGCGCTCCGGACGGGCCTTCCGCCATGTCATAGGCGTGCAACCAGCCGCCGCCGATACGGTCCTGCCAGAGGCCATTCCGCTTCCAACTGAAATCCTTGAAGTCCTCAAAGTGCGCCGGATCCACATGCGGCACCCAGAGCGCGCCACCCATTACCCGCATGAGGTCTGTGGCATCTGTGCCGGCGGAATGCTCGATATGGAAATATCTGTCCGCCGGATCATAGCTGGTGATGGTAGTGGCGGGATTGTTATCGTAATTGCCGCAGCCGAAATAAAGGCGGCCCTGCCAGGGTGTGATGCTGTGCAGCGCCGGCTGTCCTGTGAGCACGCTTGTGGGGTGATGGCCGTAGCGGGTGAAGAGGCGAAAACCGCTGACCATCAGGCTCACTTCCGCCGGTAAGGACCACCCGTCCTTGTCTCGCACCCGGTAAGTGAACGACGCCGGACCGCTGTATCCCGCAGCGGGTGTAAACGTGAAGGCACCGCTCTGGGCGTCGAACGCTGTGACGGTCCCATGCACGGCGTTCTCCGCCACGGCCTCGAGAATGGGCTCGTAAAGCGTGCCGTTGTCCCGTTTCAGGCCGTCGTTGTCATAGAGTCCCGCCACTGCACCGCCGCTGCTCAAGGGCACCCCGGCGGAGGTAGCATAAGCATCGTCCTGAAGCACCGGCGGACGGTATGCGTCGGCGATGTAAAGCGTGGCTGTATGACTGACACCACTGGTGCCGAGGCTGATCTCAGCCAGTTCCATCTTCAGCGCGAGATCGCTGCTGGTGGGCGTCGCGGTGTTGTTATTGTTATGCACGGAAACCGCCAACTGGTTCGTGCCGGCCAGCAGATTCACAGCGGGAACGATGTGCTCGTGGACGGTGATCTCTTCGTCGCCTTCGCTGGTCCACGCCGCGGCGCGTCCCGGCACCATGAGCGACCACGTGTCCGGCGCGGCCGGAAATTCCGGCGCCGCTCCCGCTTCATAGCTTCGCAGCACTTCCACACCATTGAGATAAACGATGGCGGCGTCCTCGCGCACCAGCCGGAGGCGAAGGCTTCCGGTGCCGCCGGAAGGGGAAGAGAACGTCCGGCGAAAGTAAGCCGTGCGCCGCTCTCCGCTGACCGGCGTGCCGATATCGGTGGTCAGCGGCAATGTGCCGGAAGTGCCGCTGATGACGCCATAGCCCATTACTCCACTGGCGGTGCCCCAGCCCGTTTCATTGAAGGAGGCCGTGGTCCACGTGCTGTTGAAGAAGGGATTTAGAATGTTAGGATCAGTTCCGTTAAGCGGGTTGAGATACCTCCACACGCTGGCGGTATTCGCTGCGGTGACGGTCGTGAACGTGCTCTGGGCCTGGTAGGTGAAGGAAACCATGCCCCACGCATTCGGACCGGCTGCGAACGTGAACTTGCCGTCCGGCTGGAGCGTTAGGGTGCCAAACGCGGGTCCGGTTTGGAGCGCAGCCACCGTCGCATCGCCGTCATTACCCAGCACCCCTTCAGGATTTCCATTCAAACCGTCAGCGGCGAATGCAGTTCCCTGAGTGCCATAATAAAAGTCAGTCCCGTCCGTGACGGGGGCCGCATGAGCATACCGTGCCAAGAATGCGGATGGCTTGCCTCCGGCGGAGCTAAAAACTCCGCCCGCCACCACATCCTCGCCAACCGCGTGCATCACGGAAATGGGGCCATCGGTACCCGTACTGACCGTTGACCAGGAACCACTGATGATACGGCCAAAGTTTTGGGAGGCACCGACGCTGCTGAAACTGCCGCCCACAAATAAACTGCCTCCCGCAAGTGTCATGCTGTTAACCGGACCGGAGAGGCCACTGCCTACCCCGGACCATGCAGTTCCGTTCCATCGCGCGATGTTGGGCCTTTGAAATCCGCCCACGGTACCGAAGTTCCCTCCGGCATACAAATCGGTTCCCACCACCTGAAGGCAGTTCACCGACGACGGGCCAATTCCGGTTCCCAGAGCCGACCATGCACTCAAACTCAGCTTTGCAATGCGATTCGCCGGCACGCCGCCAATGCTGGTGAACGTTCCCCCGGCGTAGAGATCGCCGGAAGCCGTCACCGCGAGGGCATTGATGCCCGTCTTGGGCGCGTCTCCTCCGATATTAACCCATGTGCCGCCAACCCAACCTGCCAGCCCGTTGACCGTCACGCCACCGGCGGTGAGAAAACTGCCTGCTACATAGAGCATCGGGTAGTCCACCACCATTGTGGCAGCGCCGGAGGAAAGTCCGCTGCCCAGCGGAAACCACGCGTTGCCGTCCCACCGCGCAATGTTCGCGGCCGGCTCACCACCGGCTGTCGAGAAGGTTCCGGCAGCATAAAGATCATTTCCCACGACGGCCAGTTTCCTGGCATACCCGCCGCCAATGCCGCTGCCAAGCGCTGACCATGAGACGCCATTCCAGCGAGCGATGCCGTTCACCAGAACACTTCCGCAATATTTGAACGGGCCTGCCACATACATGCCACCGGAGTCGGCGGCGATGGAGGTGATCTGATTGTCCGGGCCCGTAAATCGCGCCAGTGCCTCCCAGCTATTTCCGTCCCACTGAGCGAGGCCGCGCACCGCCTGGGGTCCGTCGGAATTGAGTATCTCTGTAAAACTTCCTCCTGCGGTGATGCGCCCGTCCTGCGATGACGTCATCGCATAAACCGCCGCACCGGTGAATCCGAGCGCCTGCCAGTTGCCGCCGGTCCATTTTGCCGCCAGCGGCGCTGCTCCTGTTCCTGCCTGCGTGAAAATACCGCCCGCGTACAACGTGCCGCCACTAACAGTCAGGGCGTGCACGGTGTTGTCCATTCCGGCCCCCAGCGGGGACCATGCGGTGCCATCCCACTTTGCCACCCGGTCGGCATTCGTTCCGCCTGCGTCTGTGAAGGTGCCGCCCGCATAAAGAACATCCCCGTCGGTGGCAAGGGCATGAACGATCCCGCCGGTCACACCACTGCCGAGAGCCGACCACGAGGTCCCGTCCCAGCACGCCACTCCCGCCGCATTCCCACCGCCGGCGCTGGAAAAACTCCCTCCCGCGTAAATCTTTCCGCCGCTCTCAGCCAGCGCATAGACCGTACCGGCGATTCCGCCTCCCACTGCAAACCACGACGTCCCGTCCCATCGTGCAATGCCGGTCGTCGCGACCAGTCCCGCTGTGACGATGCCTCCCCCGACATACAGTGATCCCTCGCTTACTGCCAAGGCAAAGACGACGGCCCAAATGCCGCCGCCCAGCGTGTGCCACTGAGCGCCATCCCAGCGCGCGATATTGTACACGTTAACGCCTCCAGCGTCGGTGAAGTTTCCACCGGCATAGACGTCCGTCCCGTTAAGGGCGATGGCGTTCACCGGACCACTGGTGCCGCTGCCGAGCGCGGACCATTCCGTGCCGTTCCATCTCGCAATGTTGTTTGCCGCGACATTGCCAACTCGCGTGAATTGCCCGCCGATATAGACGTTCGTGCCGTCTGTAGCCACGGCCAGCACCTTCCTCGCTGTGGGCGAACTGAGTTGCAGATCCACACCCGGCAGCGTGTCGTTCATGCTGACCCACAACGCCGACGCTACCGTAGGATCCACTCGCAGCGGCCAGGCAGCTTCATCATCGTCCACCGTTATGGAAAGATCGCCAAAAGGGGACACCTCGAATGCCGCCGCCAACTCCCGTCCGCCCGCATCGGTCACCCGCAGGCGGTTGTAGGCTAGCTCTCTCCCGGACACCGGGAGCGTCAGTTTCACACCATGCTTCGCTGCCTCCACTTTTGCTCCTGCCACCTGTAGGCGAAGCCGGAGAATTCCCTCACCATCCGGCCGATGCGTCAGCACAAAATCCTGACGCACTCCGTCCATGCCGGTGGTGAATTCCTCCACGACGCCATCACGAAGCCAGCGAATCATGCCGGACTGTGTTTCCACGGTTCCGCTCCCGCAAAACCCCGCTGTTTTTCCCTGACTGCGTTCCAGACCCGCTGCTTTGATAAAAAACGGGGCGTCAGCGCTGCCGGGGGCTGTGGAGCGCAGGGACAGTCCGCTCGTCCCGACGCGTCCTTCGAGGCACTGCCAGCGACAGGTCAGGGAGTCGGAGGGGGGAATTTCGGAACCTGCAAAAAGCCGGCAGGCTAACAGCAAGAGGAAGACGAGAGGGACGGGGACGAACAGTCTATTCATGGATGCACCGGGGGAGCGGGCGGGAGCTTGATTAGAGATTCATTGAGCTGATGTCCAGCATGTAATCCGTCAGGGATTGCCGCACGGTTGGCCTGGAGTCTTTCCGATTGCGGGCGCAAACTCCAGGGAGCAAGCAATCGATGGCTGCACGCTCAGGCTCCGAAAATGAAATCCTTCCCACCCGGTATTCAGTCCGATAAGATTCCGCGCCACATCGCGGTCATCATGGACGGCAACGGACGGTGGGCGAAAAAACTCGGCTGGCAGCGCATCCGCGGCCACCGTGCGGGGGCGGATTCCGTGAGCCGCTGCGTGGAAGCCTGCGACGATCTCGGTGTCGAATTCCTGACGCTCTACGCCTTCAGCACGGAAAACTGGCGGCGTCCGGAATCGGAAATAGCCGCCCTGATGACCCTTCTCGACCGGTTCCTCAAGGAGCGCACACCGGAAATGATGGACAAGAACGTGCGCCTCCAGGCAATTGGCCGTCTGACGGATCTGCCAGCCAACGTTCAGGAGCGTCTGCACCAATCAATTGAGACCACCAGCAAAAACTCCGGCGTCACCATGATTCTTGCCCTGAGCTACGGCGCGCGGGAGGAAATTGTGGACGGCTTCCGCAGCCTCCTTCGCAACATCAAAGACGGCCACCTGGATGAAGCAATGATCACGCCGGATGTCATCAGCAAGCATCTCTACACCCGCTACTATCCGGACCCGGACCTGCTCATCCGCACCAGCGGTGAAATGCGCATCTCCAATTTCCTCCTCTGGCAAATCAGCTACGCTGAGATCGTCATCATGGAAAAACTGTGGCCGGATTTCCAGAAGGCCGATCTGTATAACGCGGTCAAGGAGTATCAGAAGAGGAACAGGAGGTTTGGGGGGCTTTGAGCTAATCCGTCCGAAAAGTTAGGAGCACCCGTCCCTTTTCCCACGCAAACGCAAGCGCATCAGCACCGTGAGTTTTATAGGTGCGAAATCCATGAGGACCTCCTGTGCCAAATCCAGGAGGATAGGTTACCTTGTCAAATAACACGGGGCCAAACCTGAGAACGGCCTGATCCTGAATCCCTGCACCGTCTGAAGAACTCCACGCGGGTGATTGCTGTCTAACAAAATACACCTTATCCAAGACAACCCAGTGAAGAGTAAGGCCCGGCCACCAAACCAGGATCAGCAGGATGATCCAAAACGCCAGCGGCAGAGTCACGATCCAAAAACGCCAGCGTTTCGGATTGAGCCACAACCGCTTGCGGCGTCCCTTTGCGGGAATGGCATCCGGCGGAGTGACGCTCATGCCCGTTTCCTCATTTTGACATTTCCGGCCAGTATTCGGCAAACTTCCGACGTAAAAAGAGTGCGCTGTTTTTCAGTTGCTCGAATCCATCCACCCCATCCTCAATGCTGATCCAGCCATTGAAACCCGCGCCGCTGAGGATGGAGAAGATGGTGTCGTAATCATTGAGTCCCTTGCCGATCTCACCGTGGCGGAGACGCTTAGCATAGCCGACCACTCCGCCCTCCTCCCTGCGTAGGTCTTCCAGCGTACCTTCGGCCAAATAGCGGTCGCTGGCGTGCATGGTGACGACGCGGTGTACGACGCGGCGCAGGAGTTCGATGGGATCTTCACCGAAGATGAGCGTGTTGCTGGGATCGTAATTCACGCCAAAGTTAGGGTGATCGATCTCCGCCACGACATCGCAGAAAACGTCCATGGCCTGAGCGAACTCCGGATACTCCCAGAAATCATCCTTGTAGTGGTTTTCGAGGATGAGCGTGACCCCGTGTTCCTGCGCATACGGCAGGCAGGCTTTGATGCTCTCCGCCGTGTAGCGGATGCCGTCTGCGCGGCTCACTTCCGGACGCCGCTGGCCGCTGAGCACACGGCAATAGCCACAGCCCAGTTCAGCGGACATGCGAATCCAGCGCTTCTCCTTCTCGATTTCCTTTGCACGGAACGCGGCATCCGGATGCGTGAAGTCCGGAGAGCAGCACATCATGGGAATCGCGAGGCCGAGATCCTCCGCGTAGTTGCGCAACGGCCTCCAATTCGCCTCATCATCCATTTCCAAAAAGCCGCTGTACCATTCCACACCGTCGAGCGGCAGCGTTGCGGCCATGTCGAGCCATTGGCGGAGATTCATTTCGCCCGTCTTGCAGAGGGCAACCATATAAGCTTTTGGAACGGCACAAAGTTTCGGCATAGTGGAAGGGTCTGGATCGGCAAAAAAGGAGACTCATGGAGCAGGACTGGCCTCCCGGCAATCAGGGTCTTGCCATGATGGACACCGGAAAAATCCGGCGGCCCGCGGTGGCCCGCATCCTGCTTTAGGGGTAGGCTCCCTCCCAAACTGACCACGCCTATGAAAACGACTGCTGATGTATTCTTGAGCCGGAACTTCGTCGAATTCGGCCCCTTCACAACGGATGAAATGTCAGGATTCGCATCGCGAGGCATACTGCTGGCAGGTGATTTTGTGAAGGCAAACGGCGGCGATTCGTGGCTGCCATGCAATGAATGGCTGGCCTCTCTGAACGGATCGCCTCCGGACGCCACACCAACCGCTGCGGCAGAGGCCTCCCCGCCGAAAACGCCGGCAAAGAAGCGTGCCGCCACGCCGAAAGCGAAAAAGTAACCTCACTCCGCCGGAGCGACCCTAACAACAACCGGCGGGCCGGTGAAGTAACGGGCGCAAACGTCGCGCACTTCTGAAAAGGAAATGCTGCGAACGCGCTCCAGCACCTGCTCGCTGTGATTGTGACCAAGGCCATAGAGTTCGTCGAGCGCGGCCACCTGGGCCATGCCGGCACTGTTTTGCTGCTGCATGGCCTGCTTGCCGATCCATGTTTTCCGGGCGCGGTCGATTTCCGCTTCGGTCAGACCATCGGCCGCGAGCAGATGGATTTCCTTCACCAGTTCGGCTTGAGCGAAATCCAGTTTTTCCGGGGCAGTGCTGAGATAAAATGCGAACAGGCCGGGACACATACCCAGCACCTGCGTGGCGCCGACACTGTAGGCGAGGCCGTGCTTCTCGCGGATCGCCTCAAAGAAACGGCTGGCCATGTCGGAGCAGGCCTCGTCAATGAGATCGAGAACAACGCGATCAGGATGTGTTAGCGGGACGGTGGGAAATCCGGCGACAAGGAACGCCTGCTTTTTGTCCTTTTCCACATTCACTGTGAGAGCGCTGTGCGGCGGGACGGGAGGAAGCGAGTCGCTTTCAAGGCGCGCGCCCGGCTGCATGGAGGCAAAGGCCGCGCCACAGAGATCGCGCACTTCCTCAAAGGAAACGTCGCCGAATACAGAGAGCACCGCATTTCCTGACAAAACCTTTGCAGCGTGAAACGCAGCGAGTTTTTCCGGCGTCAAAGAAGCGAGCGATTCCGGCGTGCCTTCACGATTGAGCGCAAAGGGATGCCCGCCATACGCGGCCCGGCGAAGCTCACGAAAAGCGATGAACGAGGGATGGTCCTCCTGCTGCTTAAGCGCGGCCACCTGGCGTTCGATCTCGCGCGAAACCTCGTCCGCCGGAAACACGGGGCGCAGGAGCATATCCGCCCAGAGTTCGAGTCCCGTGCGCAGGTCCGGCTTCAGCACCTGCACGGAAGCCGAAAAACTGCTGCCAGCGCTGTCCGCACCGATGGATCCGCCGCCGTCTTCAATGGTGTCGGCAATATCATCCGCTGAACGGGTGCGTGTGCCTTTGATCATGGTGCGCGCCATGAGCCTGCCAATTCCATTGTCCTCCGCGGTTTCCGCGAGCACGCCGCCGCGCAGCGCCGCGTGGAGTGAGACCAGCGGCAGCCGAGCATCTTCGCGGACGAGAAGCGTTAGGCCATTGGGGAAGACATGGCGCTTTATCTCCTCGGGGCGCGAGACGGAAACGTGAACCCGTTCGGCAGCCAGAGTGCCTTCGGGATTAATGGAAATGCTGCTTAGCCCGCCTTCCTTCAGATATCGCTGCGCCACCGTTTGCACCTGTTCCGGAGTCACACGGTCCACCGCGGCGAGATAGTCCCGTGTGAAGTCGGTATTCCCCGCGGAATGCCAGTTGCCGCCGATATCCGAAGCCATGCCGCGCATGGAAGTCAGGCCCTGGAGTTGATCGGAAAGAAACATGCGGCAGGCCCGCTTCACCTCCTGCTCCGTCACGCCCTTCTCTTGAATCACGGACAGTTGCTCCAGCATGGCTTCCCCGGCGGCGACCCGTTTGTCAGGATCGCACTCGGCGCTCATGTAGAAAATGCCGCCCTGCACGGGCGTGTAGGCCCCTGCCCCGACACCGTGCACCAGGCCCTTGCGCTCCCTAACTTCACGCCAGAGGCGCGACGTGCGTCCACTGCCCATCAGCGTCCCGAGGACCTCGAGCGCGGCCGTGTCTTCGTGAAGCAGTCCCGGAATGCGCCACGCGAGTTCCATTTTTGTCAATTCGGTCGCGAACGATTCGTGTGCATCTCGGCGCGTGGTTTGCGCCGGCTCTTCCGGCAAATGCACGGGCGGCGCGCTGCGGCTCGCCCATGGAGCGAAGATCTGCTCCACCTTCGCCTTAACCTCCGCCGTTTGAAAATCGCCCACGATAACAAGGAACGACCGGTTGGGAATATAACGATTTTGCCAATAACCGAATGCGGCATCCCGCTCGACCGTGTTGAACAATTCCAGCCGTCCAATCACCGGCTCGCGAAACGGATGCTCGCGATACACCGTGCGAAACATCAACTGACTTACCGCACGTCCGGGATCGTCTTTGCCCATGTCTATCTCGCGGCGGATCACGTCCTTCTCCTTCTCAAACTCCTCATGCGGAAACCTCGCCGCCATTGTTAGGTCTGACAAAACCCCCAGCGAAACATCGAGCCCCTCCCGCAGCGTATCGATCCAATACACGGTCCGATCAAACGACGTGTAAGCATTCAAATACCCGCCGGTTTCCTGCACCGCATGCGCCAGTTGCCCCGGTCCCCTCGTGCCGGCTCCCTGAAAGACCATGTGTTCCACCAAATGCGAAACACCGGTGCCGAGCAAATCCGCCTCCAAAATGCTGCCGGTGCGCACCCATACCTGCGCGCTTACCAAAGGAGCACTGTGATCTTCTTTCAGGATGACTTCCAGTCCGTTCTCCAACTGGAATACAGTGGCGGCGGAAGGCGGAAAGGTAATTGGGGAGGCAGGCATAAATGAGAATGACGTAAACCGGGAGTCCGAATGACGAAGAGGCTACGAATTGATAGCAACTCCGGATTTCGTCATTCGTTCGGGATTCTGATTTCTGATTTCGTCATTCCGTGAGGCAGTCAATCCCGGTTCGCAAAAAACACATCCTCATCCCCGTTGAAGAAATTGATTAAATTCTTCGTGGCCCGCATCGCCTGGCGGGGGACGCTTTCGTAGGTGCGGCTGCCAATGTGGGGGGTGATAATCGCTTTCGGATGATGCAGCAGCGGATGATCCGGCGGGGGCGGCTCCATCTCCATCACATCAGCCGCGTAGCCGGCAAGGTGACCGCTGTCGAGTGCCGCCAGCACCGCCGCGGAATCCACGAGTTCTCCGCGGGAGGTGTTCACCAGAATCGCGCCTTTGGGAAGTTTGGCGATGCGATCAGCGTTGATCAAATGCCGTGTCTCCTGACTGAGCATGGTGTGCAGACTGAGAATGTCGAGATGCGGCAGCATGGCATCCAGAGAAACGTGCCGCGTGAGATTCTGCTGCTGCGCAAACTCAGCGGGCCAATAATTGCCGAAGCCGTGCACGTCCATCTCAAAACCGCGGCAGCGCTTCACCATTTCCTGACCGATGCGGCCAAGGCCGACAACGCCCACCCGCTTCTGCCAGAGTTCATTTCCGGTGATGCGCTTCCACTTCCCTGCCTTCGTGGCATTCACGCTTTCCACCAGATTTCTCACCAGTGCCAGCAGCAGGCAAAACGTATGCTCCGCCACTGTCGTATGATTCACTCCTGGGGTGAAAAGCACCGGCAGTCCGAGTTCCTGACAAGTCGCCAGATCGATCTTATCCAGGCCGATTCCATATTTGCTCAGCACCTTCAGTCTTGGCTGCGACTTCTCCAGCACGGCGCGGGTGATCTCGTCATCCCCGCAGAGCAGTCCGTCAAACTGGCCCGCCAGTTCCAGCATCCGGCTCTCGGGCAGCGGTCCCCGCTCCCGCACGATCTCGTAACCCTGAGACTCCAGCAGCGCATGGTGCGCACCGGGCGTGTCCTGGTAACTCGTAGTGGAGAGAAGAATGCGTTTGGTTGCCATGGCCCGACATTGGCGGAGCCGGAACGCAGGGCAATACGAAATGCGCCCGGTGCCCCGCGAAAGTCCCCGTTGTCCGCACGATCAACCTAACGGTTGACTCCTCCTCCCGGTGCTCCCCGCAACAGCGCCTCAACTTCCGCTCGCGTGACGAAATTGAAATCCCCTTCGTTTGAGTGCGCAAGACAGGAGACTGCGGCAGCAAAGGCCACTGCATCCCGGGATTCCCGAATCTCCGGCTGTGTCAGGGAAAAGATCAGCCCGGCGGAGAATGCATCTCCTGCCCCGAGCCGGTCCACGATGTGGTCAATGATGTAGGGTTCGAAACGTTCCTCCTTCCACGGCGCGTAAAAGCACCGGTTTAAAGCGGCATCGTAAACCATTCCTCCCCACGTCTGATGGGTTGGCTTCACATCCCGAAGCGTCATCGCGACATGGGTGAGCCGCGGGAACCGGGCCGTGATCTGCCGGGCCACGTGGAGTAGAGGATCATCCGGCCCGCTGGCTGCACGGATTCCCAGCAGCATTTCTGCATCCTCCGGGCCTCCCATGAAGACTGTCACTAACGGCAGAAATTCCCGCATCGTGCGGGCCGCCAACTCGCGCGGCGGGAATTGCGGCTCCCATTGCCAGAGCTTGCTGCGATAGTTCATGTCGCAGGATACCGGCACTCCGCGCGACGATGCCTCCTGCACTGCCCGCAGAGCCACGGCCGCGGCATTGGCCGAAATTGCGGGAGTGATGCCCGAGATGTGAAACCATGCCGCTTCCCTGAAAATGGTGTCCCAATCGTAAGCCTCCGGTGGAGTGATCGCGAACGACGAACCGGCGCGGTCATAAATGACATTTCCCGGCCGCTGATTGATTCCGGCCTCATGGAAAAACAGGCCCAGCCGTCCGTTAGGTGCGCGCAGAATATTCCCCGTATCGATCCCGAGTCCCCGCAGATTCGCCACCACGGCGTCCGCCACGGCGTGATCCGGCAGCGCCGTGACAAAGGATGCATCGCCGCCCAGCATCGCCAGGCACGCGGCCACGTTGACCTCGGCACCGGCGAACGTTACCTCCAATGTGCCCGGCATGGCTTGCGCAAAACGCTTGTATCCCGGCGTCGCGAGCCGCCCCATGACCTCGCCTAAAGTGATGATTCTGCTCATAGCTCTCAAGAAGAAGGAGACTCTCGTGTCCTCAACCAGGAAACCGGGCCGTTAGAGCAGACCCGCGGAACCCGGTTGAGGGCGCGTCAGGCAAACTGCACGCTTTTGCGGTTCACGAAAAGTTTTGCTGATTTCCTGTCACACTTTGGGGGGTCGTTTGTAACAAGGATAGAATCCGTTCCGCGACCGGCCACGCCCGGCGGGAGCCGATCTCCCTCCAAAAGCGACACATCATGCCATTATCTCCCACTTGTCCGTCTAACACTTTCGAGGTTTTCGCACTGCGGCGTGCGAGGCCGTCCGTCTCGCGGACATTGCCGGCAGGCCCAACACACCGGCCCGGGCCTGCAGCTTTGGAATGCTATCCAATTTCCTCGGCCAACGACATTCCCGGGCCGGAGCCCTGGCGCACGTCGCCAGGATGCGGGAACACGGCGCTGCCGTAAAAACACGCGCAGCCCTCTTCCGCGGTGAATTCACGCTACAGCCACCATCCCCTGTGTGGCTGTAAACGATAGAGTTTACCCGGCGCACTGACTCCCCCGTCAGTCGCGCGCAAGAGGGGAGCACAGTCCGGGAAGGGTCCGTCCCGGGCCCGGGCTGTGCTCCGTCCGTCCATCATTTTCCGCTGTGAAGATGCGCGGTCACCAGTTCGCTGAATTTTGGCTTATCCCGTGCCATCACCGGGGCCTCAAGGCGGCGGTTCCACGCTTCCACCGTTTTTTCCCGGTCTGATGTCAGATCTCCGGCCACCTTCCGGACATCGTACAGCTCAGTGTAAACAGGCAATCCTCCAACCTCCACCGTATAACGAATCGAAATTGTCGTGTCGGGCGGAATCGGATCACCGGCGTTCAGCAGGCCAACGTTCGGCATATCAATGAAATGTTAGTGTCCTCCTCCGGCGATGGCGGGTTGCTTTCGGCTCCCTCCTGATTTTCCGGCAGTGCTGGATTTGGACCTGCCTCCATTGCCGCCGCGCGGAGACGCCTCCCTGTCTTCATCACTTTCGGCGTCATCCGCCGCCGCCACATTCACTGCGGTCAGCGCCAGTGCCGTCAGTTTTTCATCGGTGGCTTTCTCTTCATCAAGAGTTTGCTGCAGCAGTTCCATTACTTCCTCTTCCCCCAGCAGTTCGGCGAAAGCCCGGGCACAGCCATATCCGGCGATCTCATAATGTTCGATTTTCTGCGATCCGCAGATCAGTCCGGCGTCGAGCACTTCCTCCTCCGGTTCGTCTTCGATCAGCGTTGCGCTCTCCTCAATCAAGCCCTCCATCCCTTTGCACTTTGGACCACGGCTTGAGGTGCCGAGCCGCTCGAAAATCTGTTCGAGCCGGTTCACGTGCTCCTTCGTTTCCTCAAGGTGCTGCTCCACGCCTGCTTTGAGATCGGTGTTTGTCGCCGCTTTGGCAACTTTGGGGAGGGCCTTCACCAGTTGCTTTTCAGCACTGTAGAGGTCCTTGAGTTCATGAATGAGAAGGTCACGGAGGGTTTCGATTTGCATGGTACGAAAGCTTGAAGTTCAGAGGCTTTCCCCGCTTGCAATGCCCGTACCGGTCATCTCCCCTCTTAACATACAGGGCACGCGTGTCATTTGCACTGATGCAGCCTGCCCGCAGTTTGCTGCCTGCCCGGAACGTGGCCCGTGTTTTGCAGCACAGCACGGCTCATGAAGAAACTGCGCGACTGCGGCCTTTCCATCGTTCTCGCGGTGTGCTTTTTGATTTTATGGGCGGCTCAAAGCTGGTCGGGCTTTCTCGTGGACAGCCAATTCCGGCGCGATCACGGCCGCCCTTCCCTAACCTATTCTCAGTATCTTGGAAGCGGCCACTTCTGGCAGGCGACCGGTGAAAACTGGGAAAGCGAATTCCTTCAAATGGGAATCTACGTTTTTCTCGGCAGCTTCCTTTTTCAGCGGGGTTCGGCGGAATCAAAGGACCCCGACGCGAAGGACGAAGCGGATGATCCCGTGGAAAATCATCTTAACGATCCCGGTGCACCCGCGATTCTTCGCAAAGGAAAACTCCTGCGCTGGATATACAGCTATTCCCTTTCCCTCGCGTTTTTGTCTCTCTCCGCGGGGTCCTTCGTCATTCACCTGCTGGGCGGCTATGCGCAGCACCGGGAAGAGGCCGCAGCTCACGGAGAAAGTCCTCAGTCCTTCGGTGAATTTCTTGGCGGCGCTGAATTCTGGTTCCAATCGATGCAAAATTGGCAAAGCGAATTTCTCGCCGTTTTCTCCATCGTGGTCCTGACAATCTGGCTGCGTCACCACGCGTCGCCCGAATCCAAAAAAGTGTGGGACTCCCATCAAACCACCGGAAAGGCGTGAAAGGAAAACCACCTCTCGTCGATAAGGAACTCGAACCCTGTCCGGCCTCGCAATGGACCGCCGGGCTCGGCCGCACGCTCCGCGAATCAACGGCGCTCAGGCATTCCCTGAAGACTTCCATCCCTCTCGAAATCCGGCGTTCTCCGCTTTGTGCATGGGTGATCATCAGGGCGGCCAAAAATTTCAGGCTCGGCATACGCGCTCCCTTTGATCCCTCAGGTTTTCGGGACGTACGCATCCTGAACGCCCTGCGATCGTCCCTTGAGATTACCGCGGCGGGCGGCATGGGGAAATATTCGGTGCGGGTTTCCATTCACGAAAGTCCGGGAGTTCTTCTGCGATGGACGACCACTCTCACTCCGGCCGCGCCGCTTGTGATTCACGCTCTGCCCCGCGATCTGTGTGCCCTCAACGGCCGGCTCGAGCCTTACGATAAAAAGGCACGACTTTATACCTGTCAGACGGAGAACAGCGCCGGTCAGACATTTTTCAGCATTCCGGAAGGCAAAGGCGCAAGCGTCTTCTATTTTCAGAATTTTTCTGCTCTGGCGGACTATTTCTCCCTAACCGGAAGCAGGCTCACCAAAACGGTGGCCGGGCAATGGCCGGAGGCGGGGTTCGCCCTTCCAGGGAGTCATGCACCCCTTGCCGCGGGAAAACCAATCGTGATCGCAGACGGCTTTGTGGAATTGCGCGCGGGTCTCCCCAATGGCGAAGCAGAGGCCGGGAGTTTGTTTGTGGACTCTCTCGCCAGGATTTATCCGCTAATGCCGCCGCCGGACTGCGAATACTGCGATTGGCCGGCCCTGTCGGAAAAAGTCTTGCGTGCACTCACGTCCTCATCGCAGTGTCGCCGCACCATCGACGGCAAAACCTATCTCCACGCCTACATTGGCGGCTCCGGAAAACCTCCCGAAAGCATGGTTCAGGGCGCCATCACCGTGCCGCTCATGGAATACGAAGCGTGGAGGCAGCGACCCGTGCCCCTCACCAGGAAACTCCGGCATGCACCGGAAAGTTTTTATCATCGCAAACTGAAAACCCTGGTGCGCTGGCTGCCCGGATCCGCTTTTGAAAAAGAGGAACCCGGCGAGGAGGAAAAGAAGTTCCGCATGGATTCGTGGTATCTTCTCCACACGATGGTCAATCTGGCGCGCGTAGCGGAGATGGGCGAGCCGACGGCACGAAAAATCTTTATCGCTTCCCTCCCCTCCCTGATCCGCACCGCGCAACGCTTCAACTATGACTGGCCCGTGTTCTATGACCAGCGCACGCTGAAAGTGTTTAAAGAGGAGACGGAACCCGGTAAAGGCGGTGAGCAGGATGCCGCGGGATTGTACACAAAGGTCATGTGGCAGGCCTATACCCTGACGCATCAGCAGAAGTACATCGACGAAGCGGAGGCCAGCGCGGCGAAGCTCCTGGGGTTGTCCTTCGGAGTACTCTATCAAACCAACAACACCGCCATGGGCGCCGTGGCGCTCGCGCGTCTGTGGCGCCTGACTGGAAAGTCGGTTTACAAAGACCTCAGCATCACCTGCGTGGCCAGCATCCTCAGCCACCTTTGGCTGTGGGATGTGGATAAACCGGCGCGCACTTTTATGGCCCTCCCTCCGCTTCACAATGCTCCCTATGTGGCCTTTTATGAGGAGGCGGAAGTCATGGCCGCCCTCGGAGAGTGGCAAATCGTGATGCGCGATGAAGTCCCGGACGCCATGGCGCTTCTTCTTGCAGAATATCACAGGCATTTGCTCTCCCGCGGGAAGTTCTATTACCCATCGGAACTGCCGGCGGACTGGCTCGCAGAGAAGCCAAAGGAGGGCCCGTTCAACCGCCGCCTCGCCATTCCCATCGAGGGACTTGGTCCGCCCGGTGAAGAAGCCGGAACAGTGGGACAGGCGGTCTATGCAGCCGCCGCTCCGTTTATCCTCGCCACGCGCGGATGGCACCATCCGCCGGGCGCACCGTGCACGCTCTTCTGCACCTATCCGATGCTGGAAGTGGAAGCCGGTGGCAACTTTCGCCGCGGGCAAATTCACGCTCACATCGGCGGATCGCGCAGGCTCTCCTGCGTCCTGGAAGTTTTTCCCCGCAAGTCCTCCGCGACAATGTTTCGCCTCAACCTTGATGAGAACCCGGAAAACCTTCTTGCCAGGACACCTGACGGTTGGTCTGCAAAGCTGCCGGGCGGCTCGCGATTCACAGTTAGTTGGGACGACGCAAAATAAGGGCTGAGGGCGGCGCTCCATCAACCAGCCGCCTGCAAAGTGGCAAGGCGCTGTGCCTCCAGCGCACAGGCGAGCGAGGACACGCCATTCGCGTCACTAACAAGTCTCACATGGCCCGGTCGCCGGATCGCCTCCACCTGATCCTCCATCAGGGACCGCACGATATTGCCATAGAGTTCCGGTTTGGGGATGGGGGTCGTGGTGAGCATAAATCGCGCGTCGGCCTTCCGTTGGCGATGCCGGCTGGGAAACTGCGTTTTGCTTCCTTCGTAGCGCTCCACCGTGCGCAGCGAGGCGCCGGGGAACAAGTTGCTCGTCGCCTCTGCCGTCTCATCCGTGCCGACGAAGTCGAGTTCGACAGATGTGGGGACCCATTCTCGCATCCGCAAGGTACCGTTTTCAAAAACGATCAACCACTCCTGATGATCACGGCGGTCCGCCTGATGGAAGCCGTGGTAGAAATTCACGAAGATGGAACCGCGGTAAATGGCGGTGCAGTTTACTTGATCCACGATCGAGGTTCCGGGCCGCAGCAGTTGCTGCGCAGCCGCCACGCGTCCGGGTCCGAACCACCATTCAAACAGATCAAAAAAGTGAACTCCATGTTCTACAAAGATTCCACCGCTCCGGTCCCGATCCCAAAACCAGTGCTCCGGTGGAAGGTATTCGTCTTTCGCATCATTCACAAAATGCGCGTGCAGCGGCTCTCCGAGAGGTTCACGTTCAATGAGGCGCTTTACCGCGGCACACAGCGGATTGTAGCGCATCATCAGATTGACGGCGAGGATGCGGCCCGTGGCGTCGGCGGCAGCCACCAACGCCTGTGCCGTATCCATCGTGGTCGCGAGCGGCTTCTCGATGAGCACATGCTTCCCCGCATGAAGAGCCGAAAGCCCCAGTCCGCCATGAGTGTACGGCGGTGTGGCGAGGTGGACCAGATCCACCATTTCCGAGGACAGCATTTCCTCCGGCGTGTTCCACGCCTTCACCCGGTGCTCGTCCGCCGTTTTCTGCGCGAGAGCATGGTCCGCGTCCGCTACTCCGGCGCACTCCAGTCCTCCAATGCGCTGATATTGTGACAAACAGAAACGCCCAAACCCGCCGCAGCCGATGAGCCCATAACGGATAGGAGTTTCCATGGCTTCCTTTTCTCTGCTAAAGGACTCTCAAAAACGCCACGAGGTCACTCTTCTCCTTCGCGCTCAGGCCGGTCTGCAGCACGATGTTGAAGAACTCTACCGTGTCTTCCAGCGTCAAACACCGGCCGTCATGGATATAAGGAGGACTGTCCTTGATACCCCTCAGCGTGAATGTCTTGATGGGCCCGTCGCCCGGTTCATTGAGAAACCGCTCCAGCCGCAGGTCATGCATCAGATGATCAAGATAATGCGGCGGCATATGGCAATTGGCGCATTGTCCTTTTCCAAAGAACAAGTCCTCTCCCCGCGCTTCACTTTCGGAGGCCTTTGATCGATCCAGCCGGCCCGTTGCCGGGTTCAGCTTCGGCGCTGGAGGGAAGTCCAGCATGTTTTGAAACTGCGCCATGTGACTCACCTCGATGCGGTCGAGGATCCGTGCGCCTTTTTTGAAAGCGTGGATCGGGTCTCCATTAAAGTACGCCGTGCGCTGTTCGAATTCTGTAAAATCCTCCACCGAGCGAAGGCTGCGCTTGGAGCCATGGATCTGCTGATTGAAGAGTCCCCGCAAGCTTGTCGTGTCCAGGCGAAAACGGCGCTCCTGCGGCCGGATGTCAGGATTCAGGTGAAACTGACCCGTGGTATGCCCGTTCACGTGGCAGTCCAGACAAGCGACGCCGAGACTGGGGAATTCGGTTTTGCGGTCATCCGTGGCGTTGAATTCCTCCTGCGGCATGGGTGTTAGGAGAAGCCTCAGTCCGTCGAGTTGCACTGGCGTGAGGAGAGGCTTGAAGAGCCGGTGAAAATTATTGATCGAGACCACTTCCCCCTGCGAGACATCACCCAGTTCCGGACGGTTCTGCAAAAAGATGGCAGGAGGAAATTCCGGAAGGAAAGCCTCCGGCAAATCAAAATCCACGTCGAAGCGCCGCAGCCGGGGGAACATCCCGATCTGCATTTCCGGAAATACCTGCCCTCCCGTCGCGTGCTTCGGGTGCGGCAATGGCGGATACGGAAAGAGATTATCCTTCCTTATCTGATCAACGGGAGTGCTGCCAATGTTATCCCACGTTACTCCCTCCTTCAGCCGCGCGGTGGGCCCAACGGGCAGAGGTTTTCCGCGTGACATCGTCACTGCCGGGTCGAGGCGCGGCTTGAGGTCATAGCGTGCTTCGAGAAGCTTTTGCTGATCCTGTTTCACCTTGTCTTTGGCCGCCATATCCGCCTTCGTGATTGCATCCGGGTCCTGCATTGGCGTTTTGGCGTTGAGCGGATCGCGCGCAAAATCGAATCCCTTGACCTTTCCCTCATCGGGCTGGGATTGCAGGGCGTTTGAGGAAGGCGGTGCAGCCATGAGGGACCTGGTTACCGCCTGGTCGTGCTCCGTCAGCTTCTGCTCCGGCCTGGTGCGTTCCTGAGCGACTGAAGCGGTAGCCTCTTCCGATGCGTCGCGCGGGGCCTTGGGGGCGGGTTTGTCCTGCGCAGCAACTGTCCTGAGAATACTTGCGTTTACCAAAACGAGCAGGATGCAGCGAAGACTAAGCGGCCAATGAGCGCGTGATTTCATGCGTATTGCTTGGTTGGGGGTTTCAAACCTGAAGCCATGCAGAAAAAGAGCCGCCCGTGCCGGCCGCATGGCTTTTAAATAAACTGCCTGCTCGGACGGATCTGCATCGTGATTACATCACATCCCGGCCGCCTCGTTAGGAGAAACAGTATGGCTGATGCCACGTCCTCCGCCGTAAGCATTTCCTGCTTCTCCACGAGGCGTTTTCTCTCGTCCGGCAGAGCCGTGCTCATGTCCGTATCGCAGGCGCCCGGCTCCACCAGAAACACTCCTATGCCATCTTTATTCAATTCCTTCCGGAGCGATGCCGCCAGTCCGCGAATGCCGCACTTCGATGCCACATAGACCGAACTTCGCGCCTCTTTCACCTCTGCACTCATCGACCCCACCAGGACGATGTTTCCCCTGCCCTGACGCTTGAAACGGGCCGCCGCCTCTTTGCCGCCGCAAATGGCACCGAGGAGATTCGTTCCCATGGTCTCCTCCCACACGGATTCTTTGGCATCGATGGCATCGCTCCACCCCACGGCGGCACAATCGATCCACGCATCGAGCCCGCCCATGGAAGCCTCCGCCTCTTCAAAAACACGCCGCACTTCGTTTGGCTTTGAGATATCCGCCGGACTTCCATCGATTTTTCCGCCCTCTCCACGAATGGAAGACAACGCCTCCGCCAGTTTCCGCGGGTCACGTCCGTGAACGAATACGGATGATCCGCATAATGCCAGCAACCGCGCCGTCGCGCGCCCCATGCCGGTGGTGCCTCCGGATATCAACACCCGTTTCGGACATTGAAATGCGGGAATACGAATGTTTTGCGACTTGTCCCCGGCGGCAGTGTGCATTTGAAAGAATTGAGCCAGTGCTTCAACAAAAAGAGCCCACCGCCATGCAGGAACCCCGCCACCATGACCCGTGGCGCCGCCCGGAGCCATAAAGCACACAGCTTTTTCAAAATACGGCCACCCGGAATACCCGGAATACCCGGAATACCTTCCCTGCAGAGAGGTATTCCGGGTTTTCCGGGTTTTCCGGGCCGGTGTATTTTGAAATCCAGAGTCCGGCTTGTGGGCCTCACTGGCAGCCGCTTTACCGGGCCTCGCTTCTGCAACGCTCCCGGAGCGCCCAGATTTCCAAATATCGATCTTTCCGTCTGTCCCGTGGCACGTCCTCAACACAACACCGATCTGCACGGCAATGCGCCTGATACCTGCGCGACCGCTCTTTTGTTGATCGATGTGCTCAACGACTTTTCGTTCAAAGGCGGCGCAGCGTTGGCAACCGAAGCGTTGAAAATCGCCGGGACCCTTGCGTCTTTGAAAGCCGCCGCCCGGGCCCATCGCGTCCCGGTCATTTATGTGAACGACAATGCCGGCAAATGGCGCAGCGATGCCGCGGCGGTCCTCAGGAAGGCCCTCGCGCCCCGCAGCCGGGGCCGTTCCCTCGCACGCCGTCTCAAACCCGGTCCTGCCGATTATCTGATTCTGAAGCCAAAACAAAGTGCTTTCTACGGCACGCCGCTCGAGATTCTCCTCGACTACCTCAAAGTCCGCCGCCTCGTCATCGCCGGCCTCACCGCGGACATCTGCATTTTCTTCACGGCTCAGGAT
The DNA here is from genome assembly GCA_035550135.1 of Verrucomicrobiales bacterium. Lineage (GTDB taxonomy): Bacteria > Verrucomicrobiota > Verrucomicrobiia > Verrucomicrobiales > V1-33 > V1-33. Next base: position 7,531 of record DASZQB010000097.1, on the reverse strand, counting down.
GCCTTCGTCAGGGACTACGATATCGTGATCCCCTCCGACGCCGTCGCCAGCCAAACCCGCGATTCCACCACCCGCGCCCTTATGGACATCGAGCGCCTTTTCGAAGCCAAAATAGACGATGCGGCGGACATCAAATGGCACTCCCGCTAGCCCGCAGGCAGTGCGGTGTGCAGGGCATCCGCCAGGAATGGCAGCGCCCACCACGATTTCCGCGCTGCGTGCGGAAACCTGCGGTCAAACCTCCTTTTTGCAGGAACCATTCGCCGGCCAAGGAATGTTCCTTCCCGGCTAAATCCCATGGTTTCAGCCGGGAAGGAACATTCTCCCCTTATTCAATGCCGAAAATCCGCCACTCCACGCGCATTGCTCATTGATCAGTCATTTCTTTACCCTTCCTGCCCGGAGGAATCCAACCAACCAACTGAAACCCCATGCTTTCAGTCAGTTGGTTGGATTCCTCCCCTTCCCGCGGCTGAGGAAAGAAGACACATTCAGAACAGTAATACGATTCCGGCCATGCTGCCTAAAGAATGTTCCTTCCCGGCTAAATACTGTGGTTTCAGCCGGGAAGGAACATTCTCTCCTTATTCAATGCCGAAAATCCGCCACTCCACGCGCATTGCTCATTGATCAGTCATTTCTTTACCCTTCCTCCCCTTCCCGTGGCTGAGGAAAGAAGACATTCAGATGCTGAAATCCCCTGACGATTCCGGCCATGCCGGCAAAAGAATGTTCCTTCCCTGCCAAATCCTATGGTTTCAGCCGGGAAGGAACATTCTCCCCCGGCGAAGGCAAGGGTGACCGCTCCCGCATTTTGGCCTTCGCCAGCCTTGCGATTCCCCGGCGCTGCTGATAAACCCCCGGTATGGAGTCGTATGTTCACGGCTCATCGAAATTCACACCTCAATTCTGCACTGCATGAAGCTTTTCCCGAAACTCCCGCTTTTGGCCGGGGCGCTGGTTCTGACATTTCCCCTCCTCTCACGCGCGGCGGACACGGACGCGCTCGACATTTTTGACGGCAAATCGCTCACCGGCTGGGATGGCGATCCGCGCTTCTGGAAGGTGGAGGACGGCTGCATCACCGGCCAAACCACCAAGGAAACGCCCACCGAGAACAATACCTTCCTGACGTGGACGGGCGGGGAGCTGGATGACTTCGAACTGACGCTGGAATACAAGCTCATCGGCGGCAACAGCGGGGTGCAGGTGCGCAGTTTTCCGCTCGACCGGAAGTGGGGTGTCGGCGGCTATCAGGCGGATTTTGAAGCCGGCGACCGCTACTCGGGCATCATTTACGGGGAAGCCTTCCGGGGCATCCTCGCAGACCGCGGGCAAAAGAATGTGATCGGCGATGACCACAAGCCCGTGACGAAAGAACAGTTCGGGGATGCCGCAGCGCTGCAAAAAGCGGTGAAAAAGGAGGACTGGAACGCCCTCAAGGTGACCGCCAAAGGCTGGACAATTGAGAATTCCATCAACGGGACCACGACGGCGAGCCTCACGGATGAAGACAAGGGAATGCGCCGCCGCGGCGGTCTCCTCGCCCTGCAACTCCATGCCGGTCCACCGATGAAGGTGCAGTTCCGGAACGTGAAGCTCAAGCGCCTCCCTATGGGCGATGTAAAGAAGATCGTCTTCATTGCGGGCCGCCCCAGCCACGGACGCGGAGAGCATGAGCACCGCGCCGGAAGCATGCTGCTCGCAAAGTCCTTAAACACAGGGGCCGGCGATCGTTTTTACGCCACCGTTTACAGCAATGGCTGGCCCGCCGATCCGACGAAATTCCAGAACGCGGACGCCATTATTATGTATTGCGACGGTGGCGGCGGGCACATGGTGAACCGCCATCTGCCCGAAGTGGAGGCGGCTCACGCCCGTGGTGCCGGAGTGGGGGCAATCCACTACGGAGTGGAAGTCGAGAAAGGCCCCAGCGGCGACGCTTTCCTGAAATGGATGGGCGGCTACTTCGAGATGAACTGGAGCGTGAATCCTCACTGGGACGCCGATTACAAGACCCTGCCGCAACACGCCGTGACGCGGGGAGTGGAGCCCTTCAAGGCCAACGACGAATGGTATTATCACATGCGGTTCCGCGAAGGGATGAAGAACGTGACCCCCATCCTCACTGCCCTGCCTCCAAAGGAAACGCTGAGTCGCGGAGACGGCACGCATTCCGGCAACCCCGCGGTGCGCGAGGCGGTCCTCACCAAAGCCGAGCCCCAGCACATGATGTGGGTTAGCGAAAACGAAAACGGCAGCCGCGGCTTCGGCTTCACCGGCGCTCACTACCACCGCAACTGGCAGGACAACAATTTCCGCAAGGTGGTCCTCAACGCCATCGCATGGATCGCCAAAGCCGAGGTGCCCGCCGGCGGCATCCAGACGCCGACTCCTTCAGAGGAGGAAATGAAGGCCAATCAGGATAAGAAGTAGTGGCGCTGGAAGCGCTAAAATCCGAAACCAGAATGACGAAGGGCCCAACCCCTTTCGCCATTTGAGTTTCGTCATTCCTTCGGGCTTCTGGTTTCGGGTTTCGGGTTTCGTCATTTAAGGACGTCCGCCGTCCCGTCAGCGCCATTTGGCTATCGCGTCCGCCGCCTCACCGCGTCTGCACCCGCAGCCTCAAGTATTCCCGCACGGAGGCACTCCACGGCTGGGTTGAGCGCCACTTGTAAGTGGTTCCTCCATTCGCATCGGCGGTGGCGCTTTCGAGCACTACGGCGGCGGGAGTGGCGTCCCAGGCGTTGAGATTATTTGAGTGCTCCGGAATCAGGACCACGTCGTCCGCGCCGCGGGCGATTCTTGCGGTAAGGGTGAGAAAGATTCCTGGCTCGGAGGCGGAACCTTCGACCACTGCCACCGGCAGGGGCGACTGGGAAGAGACCGCGGGGTCGCCGAGCAGGGTGTATTCCAGCAGGTTGTTCAATCCGTCGCGGTCGCCGTCCCCAAGATCGGTGAGGTTGCCGTGGCTGGCCTTCCAGTCGGCAAGGCGGGTGCCGTCGTAGCGCCCCGGACTGCCGTCGAGACCGGCGCTCAGACGCCAGCTTTCGGGCAGTGTGTGATTTGGAATGGTCCACGGCGCGATGAGCACCAGGGAGTATCCCTCGCCGTCCGCCTGCACTGGCCATGGGACTTCGTCATCGTAGCTGAATTCCCGCACCGGAGTGCCGGCTCCGAAGCTCAGTTTCAGTTCCTCCCCGGCATTGGAAAGATTGTCATTTCCCTGCCATGCGCCGGCCACACGAATGGAGCCAAGACCAGCGGCATATCGGACGTTGAATGCTGCAAGGTTCTTGACCACCACAGCGCGTTCGCCGGGCGCGAGAGAGGTCACGCTGCTGCCGGAGAAGTCAAAATCGATCCCCTTGGTGAACCGGATGTTCGTCATGTCCAGCGTCGTTGCACCGGCATTCATCACCACGACGTACTCGAAGTCGTTATCATCGACACTGACGTTGAGTTCCGCACCAGAGGGGGAGCGGGGATGATACATGATCTCCGACACGACAAGGCTGTTGAGATACACCGTCACATCCGGTGCCGTGGTGGTAAAGGTGACCGGGTCCGACCAGTGGCCCCAGCGCGGACCGCTTCCCGCAGTGTCTCCAGTATCAGCGAATTTCGCGCGCACACGATAGGTGCGTCCCGAATGAGCCGCTGAGGCCGGGAACGTGAACGTATTGTTGAAGGTGGTGATCTCCGGCGACTCCCATGTATTTTTGGGATCGGCCTCGTATTTCCGTTCCACGGTGTGATCCCACCGGTTATATCCGGGAGCGGCGGGATTCGTGATCTCCGCAATGCGCCACTTCATCTTGCCGAACGGACGACCGGAAGGGCTGCTGAAGGCCGTCACATTGAATGTGAGATCATTTGTGGGAAACGCCTGAGAGCCGCCAGCGCGGGTAACCACGGGCTTCGCCGGCACGGCGGATTCATCCGTCAGGATTTGCGCGGTGATGACATTCCGCCGGGTGGTGATGTAGTTCCGCATCTTTTGGAGCATGCCCGGGAAAGTGCCGGTCTCGTTGGTGCCCGCGGTTGTGGGATCATCCACCGCCGATTGATAAAACCGGCCCCGGCCCGCCTTGGATGAGTTGATTTGAGCGGAAACCATGATGGGGTTGTAGTCCCACATAGCGCGATCGGCATCCACAAACGACGGCTGTCCAGGCTGATAGATGAAGCTGGCAAGTTCATCGATGAGCATGCCCGTCTGCTCCTGGTTGAACAGGAGATCGAGCACCTCGCGGTCGCGGTTTCTCACTTCCGTCCGAAGGGGTACGATGTTATACACACGGCTAAAGAACGGCTCCGTGCTGTTGCCGCTGGGGGGAAGACCCGCAATCCCGCTGTCCGCACGATACATGTTATCGGCCCACGTAAGGTCGAGGTCCCACACCGCCGGCTGCCATTTGTTCGAGTTAGGATCGAGAGGATCGACAGGGTAGTGGAAGTAGAAGTAGTTCTTTCCATCACCGATGTCATAGTGGTGGATACAATCTATGATGGCGCGATAGTTGTAATAATTCGGCAGCACGGTGTTTTGCCGCCACCATGCCTCGGTGTTTCCGTAGGAGAGGAAGGTATTGAGATCGGACTTGTTGCCCGGCAGCGTGGGTCCTTGATTGTTCAATTCGCCGGTGCCGCCCTCCATCTTGTAAAGATTGCCGTCCGGAAGACCGTGCTCCTTCAGAAACTGGCCGTCCTCCTGTTCCAGCGCAAGGTAAAGTCCCTGGAAATCATCGTCATACTGGGTGGCCGTGGGGCCGGATTCACTGGCGTTTTCGATGATGCGGAAGTGGACCCAGTTCGTGTGATTACCGGGCATGCCGGAGAGCTGAAAGAGGCGGAAACCCACGGCTTCATACATCCCCTGCTCTCCACGGCTGAGGAAGTCTCCCTGCTGGATACAGGCGCTGAAGTTGATCTTCTTCCATTTTTCGTCCCGCTCCAGGCCGTAGTTGTCGCGCGTCTGAAAGTCGTGACCGCGCGTCATATCGAACTTCCACATGTTTTTGCCCATGCTGTAGCGCCAGACACCGCCACGCGCACGGAAGCGGATATGGTCATGGACCTTCCCGTCGTAAACGATGGTGCCGCGCCATGGATAGGACTGCTCGTCGGTGGCGCTGGTGCTCTCATCACCCCGGTAGCCGCCGCCCAGCGTGGTTCCGGGCAGGAACTGCGCGTCCACATGATTCTGCCGCGTAGTGATCAGATGATAAACCGGCAAAGCCTTCAGCATTGCGGCGGAATACGTTACCTGCGTGTTGGTGTGTGAGGGAATCACTCCACCGGTGTAACTGGCGGCCCCCGTGGGATTGATGGCCCCGGTGTAGTCCGGCATATTGCCATAGACGAAGTAGGCGAAATTAGGCGCCGGATCGTCTGAGTACGGCACACGCACGGTGGCTCCCAAGCCATCCGTCGCGGTAATCCGGTAACGCACGAGACGGCGGTGCGTCTGAACGGCGGCGGGTATGAGCGCGGTGTAAATGCTGTCTCCGGCAATAAGGTCCGGGCCGGTGCCGGTATCCACCATGGGAAGGGTGGTCCAACTCGCGGCGTTCTCATAGGCCGCGTCCTCCAGCTTGATGTAACTGCCAGGATCGACGGTTTGATAGAGCAGATTTACGCTCTGCACGCCGTCAGGGTCGGTGACCTTCACGGTAATCAGGACCGCCTGTCCCGGAAGCATCGCCGTTTGTCCAATCACCGGGTTCTGCGCCACATGCTCCACCTGGCGCGTCGCCGGGCCGGCATTGGCGGAGAAGACGCTGTTTGCCGCGCCAGGCGTCGGGCTCGCGCCGGCGGCGGTCGATGTCCGCCGCACCTCGGAATTGATCGAAAAGTCCGAGCTGGCGGCCACATCCATCGCGTGAATGGCAATCAGGTTCTCGCCGGCGTGAAGCCATGCGGCGGTGTTCGGGATGATGAGTTCATCCCATGTGTTTGGAGAGGCCTCATGATTGTCCACCGTAATGCCCGCACCGTTGTGTCCGGGATTCACACCGGCTTGCACATGAAAGCGCGCCGGCACTTCCTGTCCGTTCAAATACACCACGGCGCCGTCGTCCACATAAATGCGCAGTTTGATGGAACCTGTCAGATCCCCGGCGCTCACGTTGAAGGTGTGACGGAGATACACACTGCGGTAAACGCCCTGCATATCGCTCAGCACTGTGGCATCGTCGGTGTCCCCATATCCAATGCCCTTGTAGAAGCCGGTGCCGCTGTCGTAGGTGGTGGTACCGTTCTCCCAGTTCCCCGCATCCTCCACATAGGATGGCTGCATCCAGTCAGCGGCGGGCGCGGGCTTGTTGCCGCGGCGGAAGCGCCATGCTGTGCTGGCGGCGGATTGCAAGACCACGTCCGGCACGGTGGCCGAGCCGCCTTTGGCGCGCCAATTGCCGCCGAGGGAATTATCGAGCGAAGGATTGAGAAGTTCGAGGGAATAGTTAGGCGTCACTCCCACCGTAGGCCATGGATAGCCGGCGCCATAGTCCACCTCGTCCGCCACTTCACCCGCCGGATTGCGCAGGGTGATGGTTTCCCCGTTTGCCTGGAGCGCACCGGTCCACGGACCATAAGCACCGGCGTAGCCGTAAGTGGATTGCAGGACGGCCGGGTTCTCCGCGACCACCGCGTAGCCGCCCGCGGGAATACTGGCTCCGGCGGGGAAAGAGAAATCGATGCCCTGGTCAAAATGCCAGCCTGCGAGGTCCACCGCGGAAGCGCCGGGATTGTAGAGTTCCACAAATTCCACGCGGAGTGTCTTGTCCTCGTGGTCGCAGTGGATTTCATTGATGACCAGTTCCAGCGGCGAAGTGGCCGGCGTGGTGAATGACTGGCTGGACGGAGCCCACGCGGTGCCTGCCGCGTTCACCGCTTTGGCCCGGTAGTAGTAGGTGGTGGATGGTGAGAGCCCGCTGGCGAGTTTTGAAAATGAGCCCGTCTGGATACCCACCGAATCTGCGTGCTGCCACGCCGCCGGCGTGGTGCCGCCGTCAGTGGTGCCCCAGTAGATGGTGACGTCAGTGGGCGCATTACCCGTGTTGGTGACCTGCCCGCGCAGCGTGGCCCAAAAAATGGTGACGCCTGTGGGCGCCTGATTTACCACGGCAGGAGGCTGCGCGGCGGGCGTGGTGAATGAAGCGGAGGACGGCGCCCATGAGGTTGCATTCGTGTTCACGGCGCGCACACGGAAGTAGTAGGCAGTGGAAGCAGTCAAACCGGTCAGACTGGTCGTCGTGATTCCGGTCTGCGTTCCGAGCGGAACGCTGGAAGCCCATCCGGCGGGATTCACGCCACCATCGGCAGGGCCGTAAAACAGCGTGATATTGGCGGTGCTGCCGCCATTGGAGGTAAGATTCGCTCCCACCGTGGCGGACGTGGCGAGAATGTCCGTGGCGGCCACATTCGCCACGATCGGCGGACCGGCGAATGTGGCAAAGAATAACGATGACGTGGCCCACGCGCTGCCCGCCGCATTCTCCGCATAGCAACGATAATAATACGTCGTGGC
>DASZQB010000096.1:0-84954 GCA_035550135.1 Verrucomicrobiales bacterium | reverse complement strand
CGATCTTCAGGGACGCGGGTTTTGCGCTTGGCTCCAAAGAGTCTGCGCCTATCTGTGTTTGTGGCTTGCTAACCATAGGGCGTCAAGCTGGCACGCTTCGCGCGCGCTGCTTGACGTCCTTCATGCCATCTATTCACGGGGAACCACTCTGTGGTTCGCAATGGCTGCGTGCTGTGAATATGAACGCCCGTCGCCGTTGCCATTCCGTCAAATGCGAGGTCGTGTGTTTCAGATCCGAACGCTTATCCAGGCACAAGCGATCCTCAGCATCCCTGCATCGCTCGTGCGAGAAACATCAAATAAGGAATCACCAGGGGAGCGGTGGCTGCGTCCACGGCGAGGGCGGCGGGGAGCAGGAGGCCATAGGCGGGCTTTCCGGGCTGTTTTTCGAGCTTTCCGGATTGGCCGACCTCTTCGGTGGAGCGGATCTTATCCATCACCGCGCCGGTGGCGCAGGCGGAGAGTCCTGTGAGGGAGAGGGCGGCGATCAGGGCCATGGGCACGGCGCGCTTCAGGATGGGTCGCAGAGATCGAATCATGCGCGATGGATCGTTTCGGAGCGGCGATTTGCGTTATCGATAAAACCAATGCGGCTATTGGTTTCGCCGCTGGCGCGGGAATTCACGATAAACCAGCACTGAGGGCAAATCGTCAACGCGCCTCCTCACAGTCGAAGATTGACGTCGGTGCACTGATTTGACATTTTCCCGGCGAGCGGCCAAGCGCCCTTTCCCAACCCTGCATATTATGAAGGTCCCTCCCTGTCTTTGCCATCCTTTCTGCTGCGCAGCCTTCGCCCTAACACTGGCTCTGCGTCCTGACACTGCAGCGGTCGCGCCGGGGGAATTGGATGTTACCTTCAATCCGTCGGGAACAGACAGTCAGCCGGGTGCGCGGGTGGATCACTTTCCCGGCCTTTCGCTTCGCTACTTTGCGCTGCAGGCGGACGGACGCATCGTCAGCGCGGGATTTGCGGAAAGGGTGCCGGCGCCCGCCCGCTGGATCCGAGGCTTTGAAGTGCAGGGACTATGAATCGCATTCCCCCGCCCGCGACCCTCTGCCTTGCCGGCTGTATCATTGCTTTCATGGGCGGATCGGAGCTGGGAAACACGATTTGCCGGAACCTGACCGGCGGCAGGGGCTTTATCGGATTGGGGATGATTGGGATTCCGCTGGGGGCGGCGCTGCTGAGAGGCAGTGCCACTGCGCGGAGGCTCACGCTGTTGTTAGGGACTGTGATGGGCCTTTTCCTCCTGTGGATATGGCTGACCGCTGATCGGCCGGGGTGGCCGCATGAAACCGTTGCGCCGCTGGAGTGGTTATTTCTGACGCCGGAGATCGTCGTGATGGGGCTGGTAGTCGCGGCACCGCTGCTGCTCCTGCTGCCCCGCTGCCGGCAATGGTTCCGGCTTTCGGAGGAAGAGAGGGCGTCCGCAGCATGGTGGGCGTGGCCGCTTTCCATTGCAGGTTTGCTCTATGCCATCGCGGCTGCCGACGGTGAATACCGGGAGCATAAAGTGGCGAAGGAAGTTTTTCCGGTCGATACCACCTTTTCTGTGCACCGGGAGGATACCGGTGAACCCCTCCATGGGTTCGGTGCGAGCCTGCCCCCGGTCCGCACCGGCGATGCATCGAGTCCACGCCTGAGGATAAGCTTTCGCTCGGGGAACTATCATATTGAGGGAGTTTCCATTCGGCCCTTCAGCGTTCGATTCCATGCGGAAGGGTTCGAAGGACAAGCTATTGAAATCACGCGCGGCACGCCGGCGAGGGTGAAGGTAGAGATGAAAAGCGCGCGGTGAACCCGCGGAAAGCCATCCGCGGGGAGGAGAAATTTTTTTGGGAAGCACGCATCCGCGGAAAAGTGTAAAGCGTAGATGGTCGCGGGCTGACTCCCTGAGGTCGTCCCTGCCCGCATCCGCAAGCCATTGCCAGACCGATAAAGAAATGCTCCCCCGGGGAGCACCGGCACCTTCGTGCGACCTTACGCCGCTCTTTTCTGTTAGTCACAAACCAGGGATTCACTCCTGGGCTCCTCGCGTCCTCCACCCAACAAAAAAAACCATGCTCCACTACCGCACGAACGCATTACTCGTCACCCTGTTTATCAGCGCCGCGATTGCCCGGGAGGCCGTGGGTCAGGCTCCCGAAGCTGCGCCGTTTCCGGCGGTTTCGCTTCCTCAGACTGCGCGCGGTGGAGCGCAGGTTATCAATCATCTCGGATCAAAACTGCCGGCGGTCGCGCGGTGGTATGGCCATACGGAGGCGGAGTTTCGCAATCTCTGTGCGCGGGAACACGCGCTTTCTGCGGACCGCCACGGACGCCTGTTTTATTCCTGCGCGGGACCTGCAGTGCAGGCGTCCACGGCGGGCGACTCAGGAACGGTGGCTGCGGGAGCGTTTCCGGACGCGCAGACGTTTCAGCTCCACAGCAAGCCCGGAGCCACGAAGGTGATTTACCTCGACTTTGACGGACACACCACCACGGGCACGCCATGGAATACATCCTTTGCGGGCGGCGCGAGCATCGTGACGCCTCCGTATGATCGCGACGGTGTTGCCGGGTTCAGCAGTTCGGAGCTGGGCAATATTCAGGAGATCTGGCAGCGCGTGAGCGAGGACTACGCGCCGTTCGACGTGGACGTGACGACGCAGGACCCGGGTGTGGAGGCGCTGCGGAAGACCACCTCCTCGGACGCGGCCTATGGAGTGCGCGTGTGCATTGGCGGCAGCAGCTATACGTGGTACGGCGGCGGCGCGGGCGGCGTGGCATACCTCGGCAGTTTCAACTGGAATACCGACAGCCCGGCCTTTGTGTTTCCCGCGCAGCTCGGCAACGGAAATCCGAAATACGTCGCGGAAGCGGCCAGTCATGAAACGGGTCACACGCTGAGTCTGCACCATGACGGCGCCAAAGATGATCCCGCCACCAGCGGCAATGAGGCCACGGAGTATTACCAGGGTCATGCCAACTGGGCTCCCATCATGGGCGTGGGCTATTACAAGGACGTGGTGCAGTTCAGCAAAGGCGACTACCCTAACGCCAATAACAAAGAGGACGACTTCACGCTGATCAAAAATTTCATCCCGTTGAGGGCTGACGAACATGGCGACGGCATCACCACCGCCACGCTCCTGAGCGGTGCGAGTCTGAGCGCCAGCGGCATCATCTCCAGCCGGACGGATGCGGATCTCTTTAAGTTCACCACGAATGCCGGATCCATTTCACTGAGCGCCGCGCCCGCCGCTGTCTCGCCGAATCTTGACGTCGGGATTTCACTTTACGATGGGACCGGTGCGCTCATCACTTATTCCAATGCATCCACGCTTGGCACCACGCTCAACGCCAACGTGCCCGCGGGCACTTATTACGCGGCCAACGACGGCGCGGGCGCAGGGAACCCCCTAACATCTTACGACGACTACGGCAGCATCGGCGTTTATTCCTTCAGCGGCACGGTGGTGCCGGCGGGAAATCAGCCGCCCGTGGCCGTGGTTTCCCAATCCACTCCCACGTCCGGAACGGGCTCAGTCACCGTGGCCTTCTCCAGCGCCGGTTCCAGCGACCCGGATGGCACCATCGTCTCGTATGACTGGGATTTCGGCGACGGCACTTCCTCCACCGCCGCCAATCCTTCGCACACCTATTCGACGCCGGGCACTTACAACGCCTCGCTTGTGGTCTTCGATAACGGCGGCCTTTCCTCCTCGGCGCACCTGACGATCACCGTCAACGCAGCGAGCCAGACGCAGATCTATGTATCGGACATCCGAATGCTGCAGACGAGCAACGCCATCAACGCCTGCGCCGGCGCCACGGTGTATATCAAAGATACCAACGGACTCATGAAACCCGGCGCGGTGGTCACCGGCACCTGGAGCGGATCCGTAACCGGCACCTCCACCGGCACCACTAACTCCAACGGCACCGTCTTCCTTGTTTCGCCATCCACCGCCACGCGCAGCGGCCTGACATATACATTCACGGTGACCGGCGTCTCGGCTTCAGGCTGCACCTACGCTCCTTCGCTCAACGTGAAAAGCAGCGGGACGATTACCAAGCCGTGAGGGGTAGAGGGCTAACGAGTGCGGCCATGCGATGGAAGTGAGTTGTTAGGCTTCATTTTTCACAGGTTTCGTTTGTCACGGGAATATCAGTAAAGCGAGTGTGCCGAAGGGCCACTCGCTTTTGCTGCAGCCATAGGACAGACGCACAGTGCGAGAGGTGATTCTTTTTACCCGTTTGGGAAGCTTCGCCGGGCCGGGCTCAGTGCAGTGCGCGTTGGGGGCTCACCGAACCGCTTCGGACAGTTCGATCATGTGGCCGGTGACGGTGGGGGCCTTGTGGGTGGAGGAGGTTCCGCCGGGCCAGTGCACGGTGATGGATTTGATAGTGGCGCCTGCGGGGACGCCGAACGCGAGCACAGAGGGGCCCTGCGAAAGGTAGCCGGAGCCGGCGTGGACTTCGGCGGTTTGGGATTTCGCGTCGCTGGTGGTGAAGGTGACTTTCGCGCCGGCGGCGTGAGGGTTGCCGGGTTTGCCCTTGAGCCTGACACTAACGATGCTGCCGCGTTCGTGCGACGGGCGGGCGAGGAAGACGCTCACAGGGGCGCTGTTGAGGCCGAAAACGAGGTCCGGCCAGCCGTCGGCGTTCAGGTCGGTGACGGCGAGGCTCTTCGCATCGCCGGGTTCCGAAATGCCGCTGGCCGAGGGCCAGACGGGAGTAAAGCCGCCTTTGCCGTCGCCGGTCAGGAGCAGGCTGAGACCGCTGGCCATGCGACCGGTTTCGATTTGCGGGGAGTAGAAGTTTTGCGCGAGGACGATATCCGGCGCAGTGTCGCCATTGAGCGCCTCGATCGCGACGCCGAAGGACGGCGTGAGTTGCGCGGCCCACGGCAGCGGCTCGAACGTGAAGTGGCCTTTGCCGTCGTTGCGCAGGATGCCGCTGTCGAGAACGGCGGCGGTAAACTTGCGAACGCTCTCCAGTTTTTCCTTCGTGTAGATTTCTGTTAGGCTGGCGAGGGCGAAGGCCTTGTAGGTGGAGAACTTCTCCTTGATGAACGGCATCGCCTGCGACGAACAACTGCGGCCCCGGATGGGCACGATGTTGTCGCCTTCATATTCGGCCTCCACGATGTGCGACTTCCCGCTGCCGTCCATGTCGCCGTAGAAAATCAGCGCAGGGTGCGCGGGATCGGGATGATACTTCGTATTCCGTCCAAAGTTCGTGGCGATGTAATCGATGTCGCCGTCGCCATTGAGGTCGCGGCCGGCGAGGCCATTCCACCACCCGGTCAATTTCTCCAGGCCGGTGCGCTCCGCTTTCTTCAGCTTGCCCGCGGTGTTGTGAAACAGTTCGACGGCTCCCCACTCGTGCGCCACCAGCAAATCAATCCATCCGTCGCCATCTGCATCCGACCACAGCGCCGCAGTGACCATGCCGGTAGAGACAAGCTCCGGCGGTGTAATATCGGTGAATTTGCCGGCGTCGTTGCGCAACAGATGGCTCTTCGCCGGAAGGGGATAGGCACCGGGCACGCAACGGCCGCCGACGTAGAGGTCGAGATCGCCATCGCGGTCCATGTCCGCCGCGACGACCGGCCCGCCGCTGTCGGTCTCCGCGGGGAGGGCGTCTTTCGGAGCGGGCGAGAGTTTGCCTTTGCCGTCATTGAGATAGAGCCGGTCCTGCAAAACGGGCGAGCCGGCTTCGCACTCGACGCCGCCACTCACAATATAGAGATCCGCATCGCCGTCGCCGTCAGCATCGAAGAAGAGCGCGCCCATGTCCTCATTGAGCAGGTCGCCGGAGAAAGGGTCGTCCGCCTCCGTGAATTTCAGGTCGCCGTGATTCAGCATCAGATGCCGCGCTCCGTAACGCGCGCCGCCGAGGAACAAATCATCGCGCCCGTCGCCATCGACATCGCCCCATGCCTGGCAGGGGCCGAGCTGAGACATTTTGTTAGGCAACAGCGGCTCGCGGGCGAAGTCGTCATACGGTTTCTCTTCATGCACCGCGGCGGCGAGCGCGGGGCTGGCATTGAAAAGAAGCGGCGGGGTGTAAACCGGCACCGGCGCGGTGGCCGCCGCAGGTTCAGTTAGGGTGTAGCGCTTGCCGGCGTCGAGATTCTCAAACTTCTGCGTGCGTCCGGAGGGCCAGCGGACATCGAGTTTCGTAATTCTGGTATCCATGCCGAGTCCGAAATGCACGAGCGGCTCGTCGCAGCCGAGGTAGCCGCGAGCCAGCACGAGCTCTCGCACCTGCACGCCGGAGGCGGACTCCATGCGGACCTGCACGCCGGTGCCAAACCGGTCCGAAGCCGTGCCGGCGAATTGAAACGTGACGCGGTTTCCGTCCTGACTGTTATTGCGATAGATCACTACGGGCTCGTCGAGCCTGACACTAACAATATCGAGGTCGCCGTCGCCGTCGAGGTCGCCGGCGGCGCAGCCGTAGCTCATGCCGAGGTGATCGAGCCCCCACGGCTTCGAGACATCTTCAAAGCGCAGCCCGCCCTGATTGCGGTAAGCGATATTGTGCTCTTTGAGCGGCGGCAGATGTTTGAAACGCTCCCACTGCGTTTTCTTCGAATCCGTTTTGCGCGCTTCGGGGTCGTCCTTTTCGTTGAAGTTCCGCGACATGCCGCACTGGAGGTAGAGGTCGTTGCGCCCGTCGTTGTCCAGGTCGCAGAGGCGCGCGGCCCAGGTCCAGTTTGAGTTGGCGATCTGCGCGAGATACGCTCCTTCAAGGAAGCGGCCATTGCCGGCATTGAGGAAAAGCGAGTTGCGCATGAGCTGCGGCGGGCGCGCGTTTTCCATGAACCACTGCTTGTCGCCCATCGATCCCATGAGCGTCTTCTGTTTGAAGTGATTCGTCCCTGACATGTCAGCGATGAAAAAATCCGGCAGGCCGTCGCCGTTCACATCGCCGAAATCGGCCCCCATCGAAAACCACGAGATATGTCCCACCGATGTCAGGGTCGCATCGGTGAACGTGCTGTCGCCGTTGTTGACGTAGAGCTTGTCCGCGTCGTCGAAATCATTGCCCACCCAGAGATCCGGGCGTCCGTCGCCGTTCCAGTCAAACCACGTGGCCGAAAGCCCGTGGCCGCGATGATCCACGCCCGCCTTCTTCGTCACGTCCGTGAAGGTGCCGTTGCCATTGTTGTGGCAAAGAATATCCGGACGCCCCACCACGTTGGTCGTGAAGCCCGTCGCGCTCGTTTGGACCGCGTCGTAATACTTCTCGAACTCCGGTTTCACCTGCGGGCCTTTGCCTGGCACCACGATGATCGTCTGCTCCTGCGGAAAACCTTCCGGCCGGTACCAGCGGTTTGTTAGGATGTAAAGATCGAGCTTGCCGTCGCCGTCGTAATCGCAAAACGCCGGCGTGTGGCAGGCGTCGGTGAAATCGAGTCCAAAGGCCTTCGCGCGCTCCTCGAATGTTCCGTCGCCTTTGTTGAGATAGAGCTGATTCGGCGAGAGGTAGTTGCACACGTAGATGTCGAGGTCAGCGTCGCCATCCACATCGGCGAACGCGCAGCCGGTGCCCCATGCCGCGCCGCCATCCACACCCGCCTTCGCCGTGACGTCTTCAAACTTCATCGGCCCGGTCTGGCGGTAGAGCTTGTTTCGGCCCGGGCCGTTGATAAGGTAGATGTCAGGCTTTCCATCCCTGTCGAAGTCGCCGATCGCGACGCCGCCGGTGGACATCGCCGAGGCATAGAGAAACCGGAACTCATGCGTGTCGTCGATGGGATTGTTGAAATCGATGCCGGTCTGCTCCTTCCCGAGTTCTTCGAACAGGGTCGCAGTGGCGGCGGACTTTGCCGCCAGCGGTGCACCGGCGATCTCCGCGGCCTGCAATGAGGATGCGGCAATCAAGGCTCCAGACACGGCCAGGACGCCGCAGAAGGCTTCAGCGAAACAGGGGATGGCAGGCATAGGTTCTGAGGAGACAAAAAAAGGCGGGGCAATGCAAGCATTGCCCCGCCGAAATGGTTGGAGGATGGAAGGGAAACGCTTAATGCGCGGGACGGCGGCGGCGCAGCATCAAGCCCGCCAGCCCAAGCACCCCGGCGAGTGTGGCCGTGGCCGGTTCCGGCACGACGTTCATGGCGGCCTGGATCTCAGACTGCGTCAGCAGGGTATTGTAAACCCTGACTTCATCGAGCATTCCACTGAATGAACCCCCGTTGCGGGAAGTGCCGATGGCGAGAGGGGCGTTAATGTTCATTGAGCCCGTGGCACCCGCGGCGCCAGGCCCGGAGACGAGCACTCCGTCAAAGTAGAGCGATTGAGCGAAAGTTGCGGAATCATTGGTGTACGCCACGTGGTGCCAGGTGCCCGGCAGCGTATTGATGAAGACGCCCTGGTCCGGGCCAATGTCATCACCCCAGTGCCCCGAGTGCTCATTGCCGTTCCGGGAGCCGTGGTGGAGCGCGTCCGTGCCGCCGTCGTTGCTTCCAAAAATCATGTTGTCGCCGGTGGCGTTGGCGAAGTTCACCCATGCCATGGCGGTGTAGGAGGCGCTGCCGGTGATCCCCGCCGCCGCCGCCGTGAATCCGGTAAGGATGTGCGGAGCGTTGCCTACTTCGTCGCCGTCCGCGTTCGGAGTCAATCGAAGCGCATTGCCGCCAAAACCGCCGGGCACCCCCGAAGCCACGATCGTTCCGCTGCCACCCGCCAGGCCGGAGGTAAAGGTTCCATCGGCACCCACTAAATTGTCAATGGTGGTGCCGCCTGCGAGCGCACCGGCCGAGTTCCCGTTAAAGGAATAATGAATGACCAGGGCCGCTTTCGCGGCGGAGGCCATCCCGAGGGCGAGGGCCAATCCGGGAAGGATGAGGGAAAGTTTGATTGTTTTCATATTAACAGGGTTGGAAAAAGAGTGGCGCGGATGGAGTTTTGCTTAATCCAAAATGAATATTGCCGCGTTTGTATAGCAATTTGCCCGATTGGCAACAAAAATCGCAGGTTTCCGCTTTTGCGGGTGCGGGACATGCTTTACAAAGCGCCGTCCTGCCCGCCCGGCCGCCTTTCATAAATCCCGGCCATCCGGACACCAGGGGCCTCCTGCAATCCGCATGGCGGCGAATTGCGGTCCGCACGAATCGGGCGGGAAAAGCAGCCCTTCTCCGGGAAAAGCCTGCGGTCTGCCCCCTGCAGATGCTTTCCACGTGCCGCGGCGACCCGGCGGCACCTGCGGCGGACCAGCCCTTCCGAGGAGCCACGTCCCTGCCCGCCCTGTCCGAAGCCGCTTCGGACAGGGCTTTCTTTTTGAGAGCCGATGGAATCAAATCCCCGGTAAACTTCCTCTTCGAGCCGGCCTTACTGTGTTTTCTGCGAAAGCGACCGGGCCGATTCGAGCTTTGCATTCACCGCAGGGAATGATGCCGTCACCCACTCGAGCCACGGCGTAGAGCCATCGTATCTGACGAACGCGGCCTCCGTGCCTCGGGGTCTCTCGACGGTGTAGCCCAGTAGAGTTGCTTTTTTGCGGTCGGCGGAAAGCGTGTAGAGAATGCGCACCACCTCCGCGGCATCCGGCAAGCGGGTGATGGAGGTGTAAAGGTCCACCATCTCATCCGGCACTGAGGCGTCCGAGATAATCATGACATCCCCTGGATTCACGGGCGTTCCGAGGGCAGCCAGATTCCCCTTCAGCGTTTTCGTGCTTTGGTCCATCAGACGGCCCTCAAAGTTATTCAACAGCACCGCATTGTGAATCTCACCCTTCTCCATGAGTTTCCTGATATCGGCGGGCAGCACCGTTTCCTCCGCAGGCATCCCGGTGGTCTGATGGCGGGAAGAATCCGCCCTCCAAAGCAGCCAGCGGGTCGCAATAAGATAAACAGCGGCCGCCAGCGGGAGCAGAACCCAGAACGGCTGAAACAGGCTCTTCACGCGACGTGTCATGATGCGTGACGATGGCCTAACAAATCAACTTCGCAACCGCCTCCACGGAAGCAAACCCCGCTGCATCATGTATGGAATCCCGGCGCCGGTGCTGTCGATCTCATAACACACACCCTGCCGGTGCCGGTAATGGCGCCCGCAGCCTTGACAGCGGTAGTCGAACCATCGCGGCTCTGATAAGCTGAAATCAAGGGAGTCGAAGTCACTGTTCCGCCGTTTGCCGCAGCGGCACCGGGGGTGATCCCCGACGATGTTGATCCAAATGCAAATCAGCACCATCCCCCAGATCGGCGCACTCCCGATACAAAAGCCCCACACCAGCCCGTTGAGCGTGCCGACTGAGGTGAACCGGCCAATACATGCCCCGGCGGCAATACCGACGATAACCCACAGCGGAAGCAACTTGCACAGACTCATGTGCGGGACACTACGAACTGCCGAATGATAATGCTCAGCGGCCCAACCGGCAAGAATATCCGGTGAGATTCGCTGTCGGAGGGGAACCAAACCTCATGCTCAAATCCGCGCGTATCAGGCGGCGAGTTCAGGACTTCGCAACGACGGAGGATTCCGGCGGCTTCGCCACCGGCAGTCGAAAGAGTCGCCCGCCCCAAACTGTTAAAATTTTATTTACGCCGGCCACATTAACTGTTATTTCCCGGCGGATTCGCTGCACTCCCCTTCTCTGCCCTATGAAATCACTCCCTTTGCTCACGATGCCGGCTGCGTTCGTGTTTCTTTTGGCGGCGGGCGGGGCGCACGGGAAGGGCGGCACGGTGGTGGTTTCGCCGGGAGCTGCGCAGGGCTGGAATTTCGAAGGGGACGGTGCACCGTCGGGCACGTTTGAATTTGCAGCAGGACCGGCAGGGAAGCCGGACGGCGGAGGCAGTTTGCAGTTGGCCACCACCGCGGAGCAGCGCAGCGTGCTCTCCACCACCGCCTGCGCGGGCTTGCGGCTGAAGGATTTGAAGAAGCTGAGCTGCCGCGTCCTCGGCACAGCGCCCGTGCTGCAATTGGAAGTCGATCTCGATCTCAAAGACGCAACCCCTTTGTCCGAAGCTGTCCTGATTTACGACCCGGCGACGAACGGCACCGCCACTCCCGGCGCATGGCAAACGTGGAATGCCGGCAGCGGAAAATGGTATCTCACCGGCATGGGCTTCGCCGCGAATCTCTCCGTGGGACAGCCCTTCCCCCAGGCCACTCCCGCCACTCTGAAGGAAATCCTCAAAAAATACCCCAACGCCGGCGTCCGCGCAGGCACGGGCCGGCTCCTGCTCAAGTCCGGCAGCGAAAACGGCGCGGCCTCCGTGGCCCTGGACACGCTTACCGCCGGCTCCACCACATGGAATTTCGAGCCGGACACCGACGGCGACACCGTGCCGGACATCAACGACCGCTATCCAAATTCCGACCTCCACGCCACCGTCAACGTGGGCGCGGGCGACACGGGGATCGCCAACCGCGTGGACAAAAAGGGCGCCACCATTCAGGACCTGGTGAATAAGGTCGCACTCACCGCACCCACTGGCCCGAAGTATCTCAAGGGCATTACCGGCATCGCGAAAGACCTGCAAAAATCAGGTCTCGTGACCAAAGCCGAGGGTGAGACGCTCAAGACGCACGCGGGGCAATTCGTCGCTTATATCAACTATCTGAGCGTTACAAAAAACGGGGGCGGCTCGTCAATTGAACTCTCGTACGGCAGCAGCATCTCCATGGGTGCCGGATCTCTGGTAGTAATCGGCGCAGGAACTCCGGCGCTCAACACGGGCGCTGTCACGGTCAACTCAGGGACTCTCGACCTCGGCGCAAGCTCTTCCTGGGCCAGCACGGTGGGAGGCCGCCCCAATAATGGGGCTGCCGTGGCCAATTCCGGGACGCTCCAGCTCACCCCATCCACTCTCCAGTCCCGCCACCTGTCGGCATCCAACGGCCTGGTGATCCAGGGTCCCGGCTCCGGCGTCCAGCTTATCGGGACAGGCAACGCCTCCGGCAACATCATTCCCGGTAATAATAATAACAACAACGTCAACGTTTCGATCGACGCCGGCATGGGTGATATCGTGAATGCGGGCGGCACACTCACCCTCGACCCCTACCCCGGCATATCGCTAAGCGGCGGATTTACGCCGGTCACTCTCACCGCCGGCGCCGGAAACTTCTTCAACGTCGGCACGCTGGACCTGAACTATAACAATTCCGGACTTCTCGTCGCTCAGAACGGCACCCCTCCTCTCAACGGTCCGCTCATTCTGAATGATTTCCCCGATCCCGGTGCCGGCGGGCTGATTGTTAACCACGCCAACACGCCAGTCCTCCAGGGCCAGAATGCGTCCAGCGGGGTGCTCATCGTCGATGGCTCGAATCTGCAGCTCATTGCCACCCAGGGCGGCGGCGTGGCCTCCTCCGTCACGGGAGGCATGACGGTGGAGCAGGGCACGGTCAGCATTGCGGGATCCACGGGTGCGCACACGAACCATTTCAGCCTGGTCGTCAATGCGGGGGCGACCTTCGAAGTCCGGGGCCCTGGGAGCCTCACCCTCACCGGCGTCACCAACAACGGCACCATGCGCGTCAAAGGCGGGGCCACCCTGGACGCCTCCGGAGCCGCCAGCTTTGTGAACAACGGCATCCTCGATCTCACCTCCGGCACCGCCACTCTGCCGCCGAATTTCACCAACGGTCCTAACGGCATTGTCCTCACCCGCGAATCGGTTAGTGTAAAGTCCATGGCCTTCACCGGCAGCGCCGTCACTCTGACCATCGACAGCTACACCGGCCACACCTATCAACTCCAGCACTCCACAAGCCTCAGCGAAGGATTTACAAACGTGGGCGCTTCTCAAACCGGCGCCACCGGCACTGCCCTCACGTTCACGGCCCAGGAAGACAGCGCCGCCCCCCGCGGTTTCTACCGCATTGCAGTGGATTAGACGTCCAAAGCGGGCGTCGAAAACGCGGAGCAGGGCTCCAGCGCACCCCGCCGGGCCGCCGCCCAGCCGCTTGCCATCAGCGGTTACTTTCAACGCCAGCGCGGCCTTGCCGCGGACGGATTCCCGCAGCTGACATCCATCTGCACCGGCCCCGGTGCACTTCATACCTTCCATTCACGCCATTGAGTTTTTCGGCGAGCCAGGGAGTATGAATCGTCCCCGTCGCCCTGTCGTGTCATGAAGCGTCCCACCCTTTACTTCTGCCTTGCGCTGCCTCTTTTTTTGTTTGGCACGGTGGTGATCGTTCTGTGGAACCGCGAAGCCCGCACGGTCGGCAGAGGGTTCATCCCGGCAAATCCCGCTCCCTTCGCGAAAGGGGCTCAAATGCTTTCCGGGACCTTATCAGGGCGGACTGCCGGATCCGCGCACGCCGCGCCCGCAGGAATCGAGTCTGACGCCTCTGGAAAGGCATGTGAAGTCTTTCCCGCGGGAAAGGCATTTGATTCCCCTTTGTGAGCAAACACCGGACGCGCGTGACGGCACCGAACGTCGCCCCTCCCGCACGGAACTCCTGTGGTGGTGGGTCTGAGCGGATCCCCACCAAAATACATCACGGCCCCATTCAGACCAGAAATCCTGGATCGTTTGGAAATTGACAGCCATTTCCGGAACCCCGGCGCCGGCATCATATCCATAAAGGCATTAAGGCTGCACTGCGCCTGGTTTTTCTCTTTCAATTGGTTATGCAGGCAAACGCCGGCGGGTTTCGATTCCGGGATCTCCTCTTTTGACTAACAAACATCAGCCTCGATCCATACAGCGCCTGTGAATTATGTGGCATTGCTCACAGCGACAAATCTTTTAATAAACGGCACTATCCGTTTCGTTATCTCATTAACTGCTCATGATTCGCACGAATTGATCCGAACCGCGAAAGAACGGCATTTGTTTCGCTTATTTGCATTCGCCATGCCGCATCACGGCTTATATCAGTATATTCATAGCCGCTGCGTTTTAGGGGAAAAACAGTATGAATCATATTTCATTTTCCTCATTTTTGAATTGCCTTTTTCGCGGGTATTTCATTTCCTCGGCGCGCACATCCCTGAAATGCGTTTATGAATACAAAATTCCACCCCGCCCGGCGGCTCGCGTCCCTTCTGCTCCTTGCCGCATCCATCCCCGCCGCCCGCGGAGGCGACGTTCCGGATCTGGCCGCCCTGGATACGGCCATCGCAAACAATGATCCGGCCATCAGAATCACCGGAGACATCACCCTGCCGGCATCGAGGACCATCAATGCCAGCCTCGATTTCAAACCGCCCTTCAAGCTCTTTAAAGGAGCAACCTCCCTCGATCTCATCATCAACGGCGCGATGCCGAACCGGCCTGAGCATTTCTTCGGCAAAAAGGCGGGCACCTTCGAGTGGGAACCCGGGGACATCCGGGGAATGATGGGGAAAACATCGACCACTCCGGGCTCGGACCGCCTCGCGGAATGGTGGGGGGCTCTGTCCAGCGCCGGCCTGATCTTTCATTCAAATCCGGCCATCCAGTTGCAATTGAGGCAGGCTGATGACGACACCCGGGCGATTAACTGCGCCGTGGGCGCCGTGCCGGTGAACTCCGCCGCCGCAACCCCGACCGAACCCTATACCGTGCAACTGGGCAGCGGATTGTATTACATTTCGTGCCCTGTCATTCTGACCAATACGAAATGCACGCTCCGGGGCAGGTCCTCGTTCAATACCGGTCTTATCGCCTTTACGAATCCGGACGTTCCCGCGGAATGGCAATGGCTCGCGCACACAAGTGGATTCACCTGGATGAAGAGACTCAACCCCGGGGACGGGAACACTGCGTTCCAAAACACGTCAAACCACGTGGCGATGATTTACGTCGGCGGCACCGTTTTTCAGACTCCCGCTCCGCCGCTCCCGCTTTATCCCGCGCACTTTCAAAAGAAACGAAACCCCGATCCGGCTGCCGCCCTGACGAAAGTTTACGACATTGGGTTCGGCCCCATGAAAGAATTTCCGGACGACCCCACCCAGACTAACTGTCCTGCATATTACTGGCCGGACCCGTCTTTTACTCCAGGGAACGCCGCCATGTCTCACGTCAGTTGTCTGCATGGCCCCGATGCCGTCTCCAGCCTCGTGGGACCCGGCACATTGCTGCAAAACATCAACGGCGGCAATTACACGGCTTACGGCGTGGGATTCTGCGAATCCACGGTCGTGGACGGCTTCACCTTCCATGGATTTCATATGAACAATATGGGCGCCAAGTCCACTGCGCCCGGCCACGGGATCTTTCTTCCCAGCCAAACAAGCAATTGCACGATCGAAAAGGGTACCATCGGCGCCGGATATCACATGTTCTGGCCGGGAGCTCCGGACGATCCCTGCAACCCAAACGACCGCGGCCTCCTCGATATGATTGCCATCGTGGCCCAGGGAACGAACGTAAAGATCAGCAACATCCACATAGAGCACTGCCATGTGGGGGTGGACATCATCTCCAGCCTGCAGGGATCGCCGCCCACGGACGTCTTCGTCACCAACGTGGACTACAATGTGGACACGTCGGCCCCTTCCTATCAAAACTATTCCCCGCACGCTGCCCTCGTGCGCATCCGCGGCAGAGGGCGGGAGGATGAAGCTCCGAACGATCTCCAGGTTAACGCCACGATAAGGAATACCGCGATTGCGAAACCGCATCTCAGTTTTCCACACCTGTCCGAGCCGGGTTCATCTTTCTCCGTGGTGCCGTCATTGCTGCAGAACCAGCCGGCTTTTCCCACGATGGCTTATTACAAAAGAGGCAGCAACGCCGATCCCCGGAGTCCGCTGTTTTGATTCCGCGCAGTTCCTGTCCATCCGGCAACTTTCACACTCTTTTTCTCTATGAATCCTTTCTACAAAACGATCCGGCATTTGGCCGTTTCGCTCGCCCTGGTCCTCGCGGGCGCCTCCCGTGCTCAGATAGCGTTCGTTGACCTCGACGATCAGGCGGATTTGAGCGCCAAAGCCAACTCCGGCGCCAATACCCGCGTCGTTCTCAGACACGATGTCACCATCACCTCGCAACTGAACATTCCCCGCACCGTCAGTCTGGACTTCGAAAACAACGCTAAGCTCAAGAAAGGCGGAACCAATGGAAAAATCATCCTGGACGGGAGCATTCCAGACCGCGAAACGAATTGCCATTATTTTGCTGCGGGCTCTCTGGAGTGGAATCCCGGTGACATCCGGGGCCTCATCAAGGGAATGGCGCGCCGGGCGGAATGGTGGGGAGCAAACGCGAGTGGGGAGCTTGCACCGGCGCAGCGCGCGGCGGAGGATGACACCAGAGCCATTAATTGTGCCGTGGGCGCCATCATTACCGCCGACGGCGGGCATAACGTGCTCCTTCGCAGCGGCTATTATTACATCAGCAGTCCCATTTGGCTCACCAGATCCCGGTGCATTCTGAGGGGTATTCCCTCCTCCGCAACCAATCCTCCGGAGTACCCGACCAAAATCCGCGCCTACAAAAACGACACCCTGGGACTTGGCTGGAAATGGACAGATCCGCAAAACAAAAGTCCTTATACATGGATGCGCCTTCATGAGTTCTTCCCCTTTGTTCAGAATGCGAATCCCGCGGAGTTGAATACCCTGGATTGGACGCAGGTCGATGAGGAGCATGTGGCCATGATTTACATGGGCGGGGTAATTGAGAATACACACCTCAATCCCGTGCCCATCCAGATCGTGGACAGAACCTTTTCCACCTTCGCCACCGCGGTCCATGATCTGGATCTTGAAGCGATGCCTGAACAGGAACTGGGAATGCGAATGTCCCTCATCACCGATTATGCAAGGTCCAATATGGCGACCACAGAAACGAAAATTGAAGAGAATTCGGTTATTGAGAATATCAAAGGAAAGAACTTCTCCGGCTATGGTGTGGGATTCACCTATTGGGCGGAGATCAATGGATTGACAGTCCGGAACTTCGAACTCGGTCCGGTGGATCCCACGCTGACCAAAACCGCGCATCCGGTTTACATGCCCTGGCATTGCGGCACGTGCATCGTTAAAGACGGTATTGTCAAAGGAGGGCACCGTTCTGTAAGCTCGGGGCTGGCGAATCCGGCGTTTCACAACAGATTCGATATCCTCGGCATTTGCGCGCAGGGCATGCCGTGGATCAGGGATGTCATCGTCGAAGACTGCCACGTGGGAGCGGAGATCATCAAAAGTGACGGGGTTGGTGCTGTCTCCCTGGACAATATTTACTACAGGAACAGCCAGCCTGATCCCTCGAACGTCTCCTCATTTGCTCCCCTGTCCGCAGTGGTGCGCATTCGGGATCTGTACCATGTCGCCATCCCTGGCGGCCAAACAAGCGCCGTTTTGACGAACATTCGATCCGGCGTTTTTTATCCTCCCAATACACGTATCCTGCCTCTGCTGTGGGAATCCAACTGGAGCTATACCGTCGCCATTAATGAGGTGAACAAAACCTCCTTCACGACACAGATTGATTTGTTTGCCCGGAAATTTCAATTTACAGGAGTGAACCCGGGCCGCGTTATCGGTCCCGACGTTACCAGCCCCCCGGAAGCCCTCGTCACCAACGAACTGGAACTCCGGGATGCTGCGGCATGGAATGCGCCCAACATCAAGGTGATGCAGGACATCACCCTGACACAGCCGCTGGCGCTCAGCAGCGCCAGTTCTCTGGACTTCGCCCCCGGCGCAAAGCTCCGCAAAGGAACACCGGCCGGCGATGTGGTGCTCGACGGCCCGCTGCCGGACAGGCCGGAGCAATTCTTTGCGGCGGGCGCGGGGAATCCCCCGCTGGAGTGGGAGCCCGGGGAAATCCGCGGGCAGATGGGCGGCGAGCCGCGTCTGGCGGAATGGTGGGGCGCCGTGCCCGGCGATCCTCTCAACGGGGACGACACGCGCGGAATCAATTGCGCCGTCGGCGCCGTCACGGGAGTCCTGGGGCTTTCGCACACCGTGCAACTGGGCAGCGGCACCTATTGCATTTCCTGCCCTGTCATCATGACCAACGCGCTCTGCATTCTCAAAGGCAGGTCATCCCTCGGCACGGTTCTGAAAGCGGTAGCGAACACCCCGCAAACCCCTGTGGGGTGGCGATGGATCGACCACAAAAGCAAGTTCACCCGCATGACTCCGGTGACGCTTCCTCCGGGCACCACTACTCCCCCGGGCCTCACCGGATTTGTGGATGACTCCAATCACGTGGCCATGATTTACATCGGCGGCGCCGGCTTTTCCGGATCGAATCTCCACTTCCAGTTGAACAGGCCGAGCCTCGATCCCGTCGTCGCACATTCCAGTGTCTTCGATATTGCATTTTTCACGCTTCCCGAATCGTCCATGCCGGACAACGCGCGCCTGTCGCTCATCAGTACTCTTCACGATGCCGGCACGCAATACAGCAGCGTGGGACAGGGCTCGCTCATTCAGAACATCCATGGCGCGGACTTCTCCGCATACGGGGTGGGCTTTTGCCAGCAGACGACCGTTTACGGGCTGAAGATGCAGGGCTTTCAGTTGAGCAATTTCTCGACAAGCGCCTCCGTCGCCGGTCATCCGGTCTTCCTTCCGCAATACACGCTCAATTGCGAAATCAAGAACGGCACGGTTGGCGGATATCACCTTTCCGCCGGAAAACCTGACATTATCGGCATCCTCGTCCAGGGGACGAATGTAACGGTCAACGACGTCCAGATTGAAACCTGCCATGTCGGCGTGGACATCATCGCCAGCACCGACAGCCAGAATCCCGCCGGCGTCGCCGTAAACAACGTGTTCTATCTTGCGAACACGTCAAATTTTGCGCCCAGCGCCGCCGTCGTGCGCATACGGAACGCATCCAACGAAAATGCCGTCTCCTCCTTCGTCAATGCCACGCTGACGCAGATCGTATCCCTGCTCCAAACCACCGCGTTCCCGCTGCTGTATCAACCGGGTGCCAGTTTCACGGGCACGGGTGACCCGCAGCGCGTGCCGCCGGTGATCAACGGCGCTTTCGTGTCGCTCACCTTTTACAATAAATTGATGGGCTCGCCGCCGGACGGTCCGCTGTTCTAATTCCGGAGCACTCACACAACGCAGCAACCTTTTTCCCTGCAATCCACATGAAGGCTCTATTCAAAATCGTCCCCCGTTTTTATCTCCCGGCCGCCCTGGCGCTGATGGCGGGCATCTCACCGCTCCGCGCCCAGCAGGAAACACACGTCCTCTCGGATGCCCAGTTGCGCACCGCCCTCGCCTCCGGCGTTCCCCGGGTCGTCATCGACCAGGATATCACCCTGACATTGGATGACGATGCCACCGTCGCCGGCCGCCAGTTAAAAGTCCCCGTCGGTGTTAGTCTTGAATTCACCAATGACAGCAAACTCCGGAAGGGAATGGCGAACGTCGAAATCTGGCTCAATGGCAGCGTCCCCTCGCGGGAGCAGCACTGCCATTTCTTCGACACCGGCATCGATCCCAACACCTCCACCCCTAACGAGTGGGCTCCCGGCGAAATCCGCGGTCTCTTTGGCGGCATGGCCCGCCGGCCGGAATGGTGGGGCGCCAGTGCGAGTCCGGATCCCATTACCGATCCCGCGGTGCTCGAAACCGAAGACGACACAAAAGCCATCAACTGCGCTGTCGGCGCCATTCTGGACACCGCCCTGCCGCCCTCCGGCGGGAATGGCGGACACACCGTCCTGCTCAGCAGCGGCAACTATTACATCAGCGGCCCCATCGTAATGAGTAATTCCCGCTGCATTCTGCGCGGTGTTCCGGAGTTCGGCACCAAAATACGTGCCTTCAAACGCATCAATTCCATCCCCGGCTGGCGCTGGGAGGATGTCAAAGGCGCCTATTCATGGGTCCGCGCGCGGCAATTCTTCCCTCCGGCCACGAACACAGGCCCCTTTGCCTTCGATAATCTGGTGCATGAGCCTAACCACACCTCCATGATCTACATCGGCGGTTTCCTGGTCGCTCAGACCGGCGCTCCCATCCATATCGCGCACCGGAGTTCCACAGACTTCGCCAACTCCGTCCATGATCTGGTCTTGGTGGCGCTCCCGGAATCGGACCTGCAAATGCCCATGTCCCTCATCACCAACCTTACTCTGCCCGGCACCGGATTCCTGCAAACCGGCGCGGAGGTAAATACGCTCCTTGAAAATATCAAAGGCAGCAACTTTTCCGGTTACGGCATTGGCTTCAACAGTTGGGCGCTGCTCCGGGGTGTCACCATCCGGAACTTTGACCTCGGGCCCGTGGACCCCGCCGCCACTAAAGCGGCACACCCCATCTTTGTCCCCTCCCATATCGCCGCCATTACAGTGGAAACCGGCTCCATCAAAAGCAATCATCGCGGCATCTTTCCCAAAGCGTCGGGCTTCAACAAATTTGACACCATCGGCATCCTCTCCCAGGGCCTTGTTAGGATCAAGGATGTTGCCATCACCGACTGCCATGTCGGCGTGGACGTCATGGGAAATGATGGCATAGGAGCCGTCTCTCTCAACGGTATCGACTACGACACCGGCGCGTCGTTGAGCCCCTCTCCCTTTGCGCCATTCGCCGGCGTCGTGCGCATCCGTCACTATGCGTTCGAAAACCAGGGCGCGGGGAATATCAGCAGCCTGTTGAACAACATTACCGCCGGCATTGCTCATGCTGATATGCCCCTGCTGTTCGAACCGGGTTTCACGTTCAGCAACGGCACCAGCAAAATTCCCACCACTGCCAACCCGTCTTCAACGCTAGCCTTCTACGGAAGAACCCACCGGTGGCCGAACAGTCGTCTGGGCCCGGCCGTCACCAATCCCTAACGGGAGATGCGCCGTCGCGCACCATTGTTTAACCGTTAGACACGTCCGGAGAAGCTCCTTGCGGGCACCGTAAATTGAACGCCGCACCAGGGTCACCGGCCCTGCCTGCGGCGTTCTTCTGCACCTTTATCACGGAACGCACACGGCACCCGCCGGGCGGGGCACCCATTCCACTCCGAAAAGGCCCATCCCCTTTCCCGTCCCCGCCCCCCGCGTTTTCTCCTTCCCTGCATTCCCCGATTCTCTTATTTCAAATCCTGGATAACACCCCTGTTATTTGACCGTTCCCTTTTCACCCCGCTGCGTTCCCATGCATTCCCTCCCCCGGATTTTCCGCCTCTCTCTCCTTTTCGCCGCCCTCTGCACTTTCATCCCTGCCGTTCACGCCGCGCCAGGCGATATCGCTCCGCTCGATCTCAACATCGGCGGCGGCAGCCACGTCACCACCGCCGCCCTCCAACCGGACGGCAGAATGATCGTCGGTGGAAGCTTCTCCTCCGTTCTCGGCGCGCTGCGGCCATTCGTCGCCCGGATCAATGCCGACGGCTCTATCGATCCCGCCTTCGATCCCCGCCCTGACGACTACGTGCACAGCGTCGCCGTGCAAATGGACGGCAAGGTCCTCCTCGGCGGTTTCTTCACCATGCTCACGCCCAACGGTGGCGAGGAACTCGTCATCCGCCGTTTCATCGCCCGCATGAATGCCGACGGCTCGCTCGATACCGGCTTCGATCCCCGCGCCGACGACTACGTTTACAGCGTGCTCACGCAGCCGGACGGCAAAGTCCTGCTCTGCGGCTCATTCACCACGCTTCAGCCTAACGGATCGCCCAATCCCGTGCCGCGCGCCCACATCGCGCGGGTCAATCAAAACGGCACCCTCGACACCACCTTCGATCCGAAGGCCAACGGCATCATTTACGGCATGGCCCTCCAGTCCGACGGCAAAATCCTCCTCGCCGGCGAATTCACCTCGCTCCAGCCTAACAACTCGCCCGCGCCCGTTTCGCGACAGCATCTCGCGCGCCTGAACCCCGACGGCACGCTCGATGCCGGATTCACCACCGGCACCAATAACACGCTGCACTGCGTGCTCCAGCAGCCGGATGGCAAAATTGTTTTCGGCGGCATTTTTAATACCGTCTTTCCGCCGGACGGCGGCTCGCCGGCCACCCGCTCCGCCGTCGCCAGAGTGAATGCCGATGGTACGCTCGACAATGAATTTGATCCGCGCCCTAACTACTGGGTCGCCTCCATCGCTCTTCAGGCCGATGGCAAAATGGTGCTCGGCGGCACCTTCACCTTCGTCCAGCCTCACGGCACCGGCGAACCCGTTCCCCGTCAGAATATCGCGCGCGTGCTTCCGGACGGCTCGCTCGATACGACCTTCGACCCCAATCCGGCGAACCAGGTTTTCAGCCTGACACTCCAGCCGGACGGCAGCCTTCTGACCGGCGGCTGGTTCGACCGGCTTCAGCCTCCCGGCGCCGCCGAACCCATCCCCCGCCGCCTTTTTGCCCGCGTTGAAAACGACTCCGCCTCGCAAACCCTGACCATCCCCGCCCTGGGACAAATTCTCTGGCAGCGCACCGGCTCCGCGCCCGAAGTCACCCGCGTCGTCTTCGAAGTCAGCGAAAACGGCGGTGCCAACTGGAATCCCCTCGGCGAAGGCATCCGCGGAGCTGCTCCTAACACCTGGGAACTTATTGGCGTCTCGCTTCCTCCCGCCGGCATCCTCCGCGCCCGCGGCATCCACCCCTGCGGCTTCGCCAACGGAAGCACCAGCCTCATCGAACAATCCCTAACGTTTCCCCCGCCCGATGACGCCGACCACGACGGCTACAGCGACCTCATGGAACTCGCCCTCGGCCTCAACCCCTCCGTCCCCGACCCCGGCGGCCTCCCCCCCGTCACCGTCGAAAACGGCTACCTCACCATGACCCTAACCAAACGCCCCGGCTTCACCTACGAAGTCCAGTCCGCCTCCACCCTCCTCCCCTCCCTGCCAGGTTCTTTCAGTCCCGTCACCACCACCATCCTCACCGACACCCCCACCACCCTCAAAGTCCGCGATAACACCCAACTCACCACCCAGCCCCGCCGCTACCTCCGCCTCAAAGTCACCGTCGCGAAATAAGGCAGGTCCCAACCTGCACCCCGGACTGCAAACTCTCGGAGGGAGAAATACTATCCGAGCTGCGAACGAACCTCGGCCGAGGGGTGCTGCAACAAATATGCGCGCGCTACACCAGAGAATTCTTCCCCGGGTAGGGTTAATTGCCTAATTTTCTGTTTTAAATTCTCGATATCGATTTCAGTACTCTTAGAAAAAATTCCTTTGCTCTCCGCCTCCTTCCTCTCACTGATGCGCGTAATCAAATCATTGCAAAACGTTTCGCATCTCTCCCAAAGGTTCGCACGCGCCCGTACAAAGGCAGAGTGAGTATTAAGGTTGTAGCGCTCGATTGAAACCTGGGCCCTGTGTTGCCCCCAAGGATCTGCCGAATTCGGCACTGCAATACCGCCCTCAGAGAAAGTAATTAGATCGACATCTGCCTTCCGAGTAGGGTCGATCAAAACATTCCACTCATCATCACAGTTGTGCAGTGGCCCAATCGACGCTGATGTCCCTTCCTTTAACGGAAAGTATGCACCCTTCGGGCTATTCACTGCACTGCCACAAAGCCGATAGTTTTTAAAATCAAACGCCAGCCACCAATAACCCTGTCGAGTTGGCTCCTTTGCACTCTTCTTCGGACGAAAATGCTCAACATGCCAGTAGCTTGCGGCGTTCTTAGCTTCCGAAAACCAACATTTATGAAGGCTGAACTCCTCGAGCCATCCCCTAAGCTCGCCCCAAAACCCTTTGTGTTTTTCAATTATTGAATAGCATTCCGTCAAATCCGCCGCTCCGACACCTGACTCGCTCGAACAGTTAGAAGCTTTTGCCTCGCCAATTTTCTCACAAGCGGCTCTGTACGCCGCGGTCATTTCCGCTGTAATCTTGTTCGCCGTCTCCAGCCATTCCTTCGGAGGTCGGTGATGATTGGGATAATTAACAAAAATCATTGGTTTCCCGTTGTTTAATTGATTCTAAAAGCTCTGCCACGTAGTCGTTAAATTCCCTCCGAGCCTCGGGGGTCACCCGCGCTTGTTTCGCAGCGTGGTCCCTCGCCATCGCTACCGCAAAACTCTCAAAATAAGGATCCGAAAATTCGTGCTTGAAGCCGAGTCGAGCCAGATATCGGTCGAGGCTGGCGTATTCTGCTGCCTCATCTTCTGTCCAACCTTCCCGACTTGCATAAAGCTGGATACGGCGGGTAATTTTATCTAAAGTAGGCTGGTCAATCGTGCTCCCCAAGTTAAAAATTTCCTTCAATATCCCTGAAACCCCTAGTCCCTCCGGCTCGACCTCTGGTTGATCGACAATTACTAATCCGTTCTCGTCTTTATCCAATAAGAGTATGCGATCTCTTTTTGCTCCTGCAACGACAAGCGGAGAGTGAGTGGTGGCGATAATCTGCAAATTCGGAAAAACACTAGTCAGATCTTGAAAAACGTGTGTTTGCCACAATGGATGCAGGTGAGCATCCAACTCATCGATCATTAACACCCCGTGGATCGAAAACGGATTCTGAGTCCATTCCATGTGGCGCAGCGCGCACCGAATGAGGTGCCCCACAAGAGTTAGCATGCATCGATAGCCATCGCTCAAATTAAGCAATTTGACTTCTGTTCCAAAGATTTTAATGTCAAATTTCTGACCGCTGGTAATGACCTGAGTCTCAGGCAGGAGTTTATGGACGCCTTTCCCTATCGCATTCACCAATGACTCGCTAAGCGCATCCGGTACGCTTGGTATATTGCGGGTATCTCCCCTCAATAGCCGACGAAGACTCTCGGGACTTGTTAGTCTAGCCTGCGCATCGAATAACGAAATCACCCATTCTTTTTCTAACAATGGATGTTCCGGTTCAATGGCGTCACGGTTCCCATTAAAACTCCTCCCCGGTCCATAGGCGCAAATGAATCCAAACGAGAATTCCCGCTCCCTCCGTAACTCACTGAGTTTTTGAATGCAATTTATGGCGTGACGATTGATTGGGATAGTCAACTCGTTGTCGGGTAAAGCGGTAAATCTGTCAGAGTTACGGTCGATTCGAAGGCCGACAACAAAGCAAGGCGAGTTGGAGACGGTGCAATTTGCAGCAGGAATTAATTCAAAACAGACCTCTATCGCCCCCCACTCGGAACCAGTTCGCAAAAAGTCGGGAGCGGCTCCATCAAGAACCTCGTTTGCGACCTCAATGCCGACCGACGCAAGAGCTATGCACTTGAGAAGTGTGGACTTACCAGCCGCGTTGTTTCCCAGAAGCAATACGCCCCGCGAATCTAAATCTATAATGCCTGAATCGGAAAACAACATAATATCCCTGAGCCGACAACTCTTGACCCTAAGCACTGGGAAGCCACGCGGAAGCGCTGGAAGCGCGCCATCGGATGACGTATTATCAAGATAATCCACCCATTGATTTGCAAATCGATGCTCAATTGTGGACCCAGTCTCAAGTAGTCTTATATTTCTAATTTCAGAGGAAATTCTTGCCTCCCATGGAAGACGAGGCGCTTGGATGATATCGTAGGGCGGTAGATTTGGTATCGGAATTCTCATTCCGTGGAGCAATTCGATGGCTTTTGTGAGTTCGTAACGGTTGACATACGGCTCCCCGTCGGCCCACGCTCTTTTGTACGCGGCTATGGCATGCAACTTTGCTGATTCGTGTTCCTCCAAAGCCTGCCATAGCTTGGCGATATAGCGATGCGCGGGACGACGTTGAGCGGCTAGCCGTTCGATCTCCTGCCGCCCTTCAGTTAACCGAACAAACTGGCCCGCATGCAACTTTGCCAGGGCGAGGCCAGCTTCAGATTCCTCGTCCGTTAGTCGGCGCTCACGAGCCATTCGTACAGCTACTTGAAAACTCTCGGTTGCCAGCATCCATTCGCGCTGCTCCAGCCGCCAAGCCCCGCGTAACCAATGGAGGTCGCGCAGAGCGGGGCGGTTGTTACCCTTCAATGCGATATTTGTGGCATTTTCGAGGTGTCGCTCTTGCAGCGATCCTTGCCAAAATTGGGCACGGGCGAAATACCGCTCAGCGTCGCCTTGGCGATAGGCCATCCTTGACCAGTCTCGCCCCATTGAATCAAGCAATCGCCACGTCTCCGCCGCAAGTTCATTCTGACCAATCCGCGATTGGTCACAAAAAAGAAAAAGACGGCTCATAAATAGAAGTTCCTCGGTGACTCCGACACTTGCGAGTTCGAGAGCGAGTGCGTCGATGCGAAGGGCGTCTGCCAACTGATTCTGAACTTCGAGAGAGCGGGAAATGTCCAACAATGTCGCGTTTGCCGCGGCCCAATTCTCACTCTTTAAATTCGAGTGAAGCACAGCACCATACGCAGCCTGTGCGGTTTCCAGTTCGCCACAGTTACGTAGTGCAGTCGCCGCATTGTAAGCGAGCATACTGGCGTTTGACTCATCGATATTTTTGGGGAGTTCGTCCCATCCGGATGAGAAGAACGGTTTCAATAGAGAAATTATCTCCACATGGGCTTCTAGGTTAAACAGCAGCGCATCGGACAAAGGTCCGCAGTAAGCATTCGCGGCTTCTTGATAGCGTTCGAGCTTGAGAAGGGTGCGGACGACGTGCAAGCCGGACACCACGTCCTGTAAGGTTTTGGCCTGCTCATACGGGTTGTGCGGCTGCGAGGAAAAGTGGTCGACGACGCGTTGACCGTAGCGATCCCTGTCTGCCACTGGCATTCCTCCGACAGCTACGCCGCGGACGACGGGATGCAGATCGTGCCGACGCGTTTGGCCGTCGTATTGCAACAGACTTCGCTGTTCTAAATCCCGCACAGTATCGCGCAACCTCTCTTCGTCCGGCGGCAGGTGAGGATTAAAAGCGGCAAGCGTTTCGTAATCCACCGATTCCGACAGCAATGCAAGGGTGGAGAGGAGTTGCCGACTCTCCTCAGTCAACGCGCCGAGGGCGGCGCGGAGAATGTGGTTACGCCGCTGGATAAGGTCGAGATTTCCAAGATCGAGTTTTGCCCCGCCTTCGGGACCGGGATCGGAGAGCCATGCATCGAAGTTTCCGCGAGCGGAACCCGGAGAGTTGATGAGACCGGCGAGCACGCCGATGACAAGGGGATGGTTGTCGCAGTTCTGGGTTAGGTAATCCTGGATGCGGGCCGAATCGCCGGTGATGTCACAGGAGCGAAGAAGCTTTTCGGCATCCGCGGGACGGAGACCGGGCAGGGTGATGCGTTTTGCGCCGGCGATGGGCTGGCCGGAGTGGTTAAGCAGCACGCGAGGGGTAAGGCGAGAGCTAACGAGGATTTTGGACGGTGTGCAGGCCGCGAGTTTACGGAGCAGGTCCCCATCTTCATCCCGGATAGTGTCGCAGGGGTTGCGGTCGAGGACCTTATCGGTGGGGGCATTTGCCTCCTCGTCCGGCACTTCCGCGGCATCCACACGGTGGTAGGCCACGAGCACTCGTTCCAAGCCGTCGAGAATGAGCAGCCATGGCTTGTCGTGGAGTTGCGCGAGGAGTTCCTGCGCTAGATCGAACATTGGCACTTTCTCCAGTTCCTCCATCGGACGACGTGTCATGTAGGCCAGAGCGCGGCGGCAAAAATCCGCCATGATAGCACCCTTTTCATAAAATGAGTACCAGAAGCGGCCACTCCAGTCATCACGGATCCTGGGAGCGTGATTCGTGGCCCATTCCCAAGTGAGCATGCTTTTTCCGTTACCGCCAATAGCCTCAAAGAGGAGGAGGCTAGTTTGATCCGCACGCTTCGCCCAATCATTGAGTTCCAGAATCTGCTGTTCGCGTCCGACGAATCGATGGGAGCCGATGTAGTCCGGCTCGGCGTAGAAGGTGGGCGGCTTCGGAATGGCGCTAACGGACGGCGGCCCGGCATGGTCTCCTAGGCGTCGGCCTTGAACCGGCCCTCTGCGGTGAGACCTTTTTCTGCGATGAATCTCGGTCCCGGGTCCTCCAACAAAACCGACCACGTCGCTAAAGTCCACGTTATCTTTGACTATCCAATCGCACTTCGTACTCGACTGCCTTACGTCGGCGATAAACTCCGGCGGCGCGTTGCGTGGAGCATACTGACGGCAATAGCGTGTAACGCCGCCGCGCTCTATGAACAGAAACTGATACTGGTTGGGAACGTCGGTTGGAACCTGTGGGTTCTCGCCGCCTGTTCGCAGCGAAGCGCTGCCTGTGGAATAAACACGCATCCGATCGGAAAGCACGCCAGCTTTGGCTTCATGCGTGTGCCCGTGAAGAAGAAGATGCAGGCGGTCTTCCAGCATACTCCCTATCAGTTCGGCATCGCGGAGGTTTTCATTGTCGCTCCGGCATCCGCGGATGACATTGTGATGCACCGCTCCGATCCGCAGCCAGCCCTCGAACCGCCGTTCGCTCAGGCGTTCCTTAAACCAGGCGAGTTGCGGTTCCGTGCAGAGACCATGATGACCTTTGTCCTCCCGCTCCGCAGCGTTCACCGCTTCGTCATGCCCTTCGGCCATGGTGGAATTGAGTCCGGCCACAACGACTTCGAGGTCGCCATCCACAAACAGAGACCACGGCGTACTTTCGGTGAACGCGATATCCGGCATGCCGGCGTAGAATTTATCGAACGCCGATTTGAAATGCTTCCACTTGGGAAACCACGGAAATTTCGGGTCCTCACCGTCACCCTGGCATTCCTTAAAATAAGCCTCACAATTGGACCGGTTAATGTCGTGATTCCCTGGAATGACAATGCATCGCTTGCGCGGCACACCGCAATAAAGGCACAATTTCCCAAGGAAATCGAACGCATCTGCGAACTCCCTTGGCATGCCCCATTCCGCAAGGTCGCCGGTGCAAATAATGAGGTCAGGACGCAGCCCGTTTACTTCGGCGAGACGGTCGAGATCGTCAGTGAGTCTGGTGATGAGCTTATCGCGTGGATTGGGCGGGTTCCCGTGTTTCTCCGCAAAGCGGTGAAACTTGCCGAACTGCATGTCGGAAATGTGAAGGACGGTAATGGCACCGGGCATAATGGAATCGCGGGTTTTGCCACGGCAGCGAACGATTGGCGAGAAAAAATGTGAGGAGGAATAGCCGCTAATGGCCGCAAACAGCAGCGGCAGCACATCGCATTCATGCGCTTGCATCTTCAGTCTGCACTTCTCACCGATTTTCAGTGGTGCCAAAGAGCAGAAGTAGCGATGTGTGCCTTTAGCCACCCGCTTTTGTTCTCTTCGACGCGGACTTGCGCTCCGAATTCTGACGTTTTCCCCCGGAAACCATTTGACATTTTTTCGTTTAATCACCGCCGTATCCATATCCCATCATTCTCATTCTTTCCCCCTTCTCCCCATGTCCCCCGCTGAACCTGACCTCCCCTCATCCGAACAGCCCAACGCCACCCCATGGCGCCTTCGTCCCGGCATCCTTGAAAACCTCCGCGCCATATCCTCCGCCGTGGACCAAATCGAATCCACCTGCGGCCCCGTGTCCGATCTCACTGCGCGCCTCCTTTCCGCACACATCGCCCACACCCTCGCCACCGCCCCTCCATCCGATCCCGCCACCGCCGCGCACCTCAAAGACCTTTCCTCCCTCTCCCGCGCCGTATCCAGTCTCCGCCGTCTCGACCACGACGCCGCACGCCTTAGAATGGAGCAGCAGGCCTTCGAACTCGCCCGCAGGGAATACACCACCCGCCACGAACGCAACATCACCCCCTCCTCCCGCCCCATTCCGCACAAATCCCTTCCCCTCCGCCGGGGAAATCAGGCTAAATCAAGGTAAATCAAACCTCTTTTTTCCATGCCCCCGCCCGCCAGCCTGCAACCGGCACACCGTCCCCTCGCGTCACTCCCTCGAGTTCAACACCTCCAGCAAACCGGGCCGCCTCGCCCGAATCAGGCTAAATCAAGGTAAATCAAGCCACATTTATTAATGCCTTCCCCCTGCCGCACCACAAACAGAACACCGCCAACCACCACCCGCCGCTGTTTGGAGCTTGGTGCTTGGAGTTTCTTTGGTGCTTGGCGCTTGGTGCTTGGTGCTTCCGGCGCAGCCGGCCTCCTGGCACTAGCCGTTCTCAAAAACACCGCTCAGGCGCAAATCCCGCGATCACTCGCCTCCCCCCTCCCCTCCCCTCCCGGCCTGCAAAGCGGCGCACAACTCGGATCCAGCGTCGCGATCGACGGCTCCTACGCCGTCGCGGGCGCTCACCTCGACGACACCGGCGCGCTCGATACGGGTATCGTCAAAGTCTTCAACGCCTCCACCGGCGCACTGCTGCACATCATTCCGAATCCCGTCCCTGAAAAAGAGGCCTATTTCGGATACTCCGTCGCCATCTCCGGCACTCGCGTCGTCGTCGGTGCGCACCAGGCCGCAGTCAATACCCCTAACGGAAAAGTCCTCTATTCCGGCACCGTCTATATATACGATCTCGCAAGCCCCTCCCCTGCCACTCCTGTCTACACGCTGAAAAATCCCAATCCGCAGGCGGAGGACCATTTTGGCTGGTCCGTGGCCATTTCCGGCACGCGCGTGATCGTCGGTTCTCCCTATCATCATCCCGACGACTCCGGCGAGGCCTATATCTATGATCTGTCCGGACCCGCTCCCTCCCTCCCCGTGACCGCCCTGACAAATCCCGCCTCCGTCAACAAAGCAGGCGATCACTTCGGCCATGCCGTCGCCATTTCAGGAACCACGGTGACTGTCGGCACTCCCATGGACGATTGGAACGGCAGCGGCGGCGGTTCCGCCTATGTCTATATTCTTTCCGGCGCGTCTCCCGGCGTTCCCGTCGCCACTCTCCACAAGCCTGCGCCCGGGGGAAACGACGGCTTCGGCACCTCCGTCGGCGTCTCCGGAACGCGCGTGGTCATAGGTGCTCCGTTCGATAACACCGGCGGCTCCAAAGGCGGCAGCGCATGGGTCTATCAAATCAGCGGCCCCTCGCCGGAGGTGCCCGTCAATACCCTTCGCAATCCCGCCCCTAACGCCGCTGACGACGATGCTTTCGGCACCTCGGTTTCCATTTCCGGTCCCCGCGTTCTGATAGGAGCCCTGAAACACGACAGCGGCGCTCCCGATTCCGGCAGCGCCTACGTCTTTGATCTTGCTGGTGCCTCGCCCTCTGTGCCCGTCATCACGCTGTCGAATCCCGAGCCTGGCGACCTGACCCTCGAACGCTTCGGCTCCGCCGTGTCCCTGACAGATTCCCGCGCCATCGTCGGCGCGCCTTATGACAGCACCGGAGCCATCGCCTCAGGAAGCGCTTATGTCTATAATCTCTCCGGTGCCTCGCCATCCGTGCCCGCCGCCACCCTGCATCATCCCGGCCCTTCTTCGGAAGACGCCTTTGGTTCCGCCGTGGCCCTCTCCGGCACACGTGCGGTGGTGGGCGCATGGCGGCGAAACGACCAGGTGCCCGGCGCCGGCAGTGCGTTTGTTTATGACCTCGCGGGCTCCTTGCCGGACACACCAATCCTAACACTTCAAAAACCCGCCGCAGAGCCCGGAGACTATTTCGGTTATGCTGTCGCGATTGCCGGCACGCGGGTTGCCGTGGGCTCTCCCCATGGCCCGCTCACCATGGGCCGCGGCAGGGTATATGTCTATGATCTCACATCGGCCACGCCCGCCATACCTGTGACCATCCTGACAAGCCCGGGGAATATCGACCAATTCGGCGCATCCGTGGCCATCTCCGGCACCCGCGTGGCGGTGGGATCAATCTTTGGCATGGGCGCTGTCACCGCCAGCGCATGGGTTTATGACCTCGCCGGCGCTGCACCGCTGGTTCCCATCGCCGCACTCGGAAACGGCGATGTGCCGCCTGCCCCGTTCGCCTGTCCGGTCGCCATCTCCGGTACGCTCGTCGCCGCCGGCGATTGGGGAAATCACGTCTCCGGCAAATCAAGTTCAGGCAGCGTCTATATCTATGATCTCACGCGGCCCTCGCCGGGAGTTCCGGCGCTCACCATCAACAATCCGGCCCCTTCCGATTATGCCTACTTTGGTTTCTCCGTGGCGATTTCCGGCACGCGGGTCGTGGCGGGTGTTCCTGAGGAGAGCTCTGCTGCGCTACGCTCCGGAGCCGCCTATGTGTTTGATCTCGCCGGAGCTGCACCCGCCACCCCGGTCGCCACTCTGTTCAATCCCGCGCCCGCCGCGGCGGATTTTTTCGGCACCTCAGTCGCCATCTCCGGTCCCGGCGTTATCGTGGGCGCTCCCGGCGATGACACCGGCGCCGCCGATACCGGCATCGCTTACGTTTACGACCTCGCCGGCCCGTCCCCGCAAACCCCCGCCGCCACCCTGACAAATCCATCTCCCATCCCCGACGAACAATTCGGAGCCGCCGTCGCCATCGACGGCAGCCTCGCCGCCATCGGTGCTCCTCAGGAGAATTCTCAATCCTATCACAAAGGCGCCGTCTATCTCTACCGCCCCGCCCTCGTGGATTCGGACCACGATGGTCTACCCGACTCGTGGGAACTAACATACTGGCCTGACATCTCCACCCAAACCGCCACCACCGACTCCGACCACGACGGCTACCCCGAACTCCTCGAATACGCCCTC
Organism: Verrucomicrobiales bacterium; assembly: GCA_035550135.1. Classification (GTDB taxonomy): domain Bacteria; phylum Verrucomicrobiota; class Verrucomicrobiia; order Verrucomicrobiales; family V1-33; genus V1-33. The sequence continues at coordinate 52,567 of DASZQB010000096.1, read as the reverse complement.
GGCCTCAACCCCGGCCTTCAAAACCCGCACAGCCTCCCTCCCGTTACCGCCGAAAACGGCTATCTCTCCCTTACCCTAACAAAAGTCCCCGGTATCCTTTATGAAGCCCAGTCCTCCGGCGACCTTAACCCTAACGCCTTCTCCCCCGCCACCACCACCATCCTCCTGGACACCGCCACCACCCTTAAAGTCCGCGACAACTTCTCCGTCACCTCCCGTCCCTCCCGCTTCCTCCGCCTCAAAGTCACCGCCGCTCCCTAACAAGTTTTCCGGGAATCAATCCTGCTCCTCCACCACCAGCCTCAGAAAGCGCTTTCCGTCATCCAGCCCAATTCTCCCCGTGCTCCGGCTGTCCGAATCCGGTGGACTTTGCATCACCCCCTCCTCCGTCCACGTTAGGAGATCCCCGCTCGTTTCCACACGATACGTGATTCCCGGCGCCGCCGCGTGAAATGTTAGGCTCAGCATGTTTCCATCCCGCACCGGCACCGGCAGGTTTCCGGCGAGGTTCAGGTTCGGATCGAGATCCAGCGCGCGGGCCATCAGCAGGTCCACGCCATCTCCGTCGGCATCATCATGGAAATCCGTGTCATGGGCATAGCCGTGTGACAGCAGCCACGCAGCGCCCGGCCACGCAGCGTCCCCGATTTCCACCGCCCGATACCCCTGCCAAAGCGGTGACGTAAACCCCGTGCTGCCGCTTCGGTAATGGACCGTGAATTCCGGAGCCGCGTGCCAAAACACATGGTAATCCATAAGCGGAGCGTTGCCCGCAAACACCGCCGACTTCAGCCTCGCGCATTCCACAAAAGCTTCGTATCGTATGGAAGTGACGCCCGCGGGAATCGTGACGTTTGTCAAAGCACTGCACGCGCGAAAGGCATGATAAGGAATCGCGGCAATCCCCGGAGGAAGCGTGACACTTGTCAGGCCTGAACAGTATTGAAACGCCTCGTCGCCGATACCCGTGACCGTGGCGGGAATCGTTAAGCTGGTGAGATTCATGCAGCCGTGAAACGCGCTCTGAGGAATGCTGGTAAGCCCCTCCGGCAGAGACAGGTGAGTGAGTCCCGTACAGGCTGAAAAGGCTCCCGCCCCCAGCGTGGTGACAGCCGGCGGAATCGTCATGCTGGTGAGACGCGTGCACCAGTTGAATGCCCACGCGCCAACTTCAGTGATACCCGCTGGAATGGTATATGGCCCGGTCCTCCCTGGCGGGCAGAGGAGCACCGAAGTCAGCGCCGCATTGCACATCACTCCGTCGATACTTCCATACACCGGATTTCCAGGCGCCACTGAAATGGATTCAAGCGCCAGACAGCCATAGAAAGGACCCTGAGGAAACACGCCCAGACTCGTGAAACTGGAGGGAAACGAAATGGAAGTCAGTTGTCTGCAACCCTCGAATCCCCTCTCGCCAATGCCGGCAACGCCGTCAGGAACAGCAAAAGCGCCCGCCTTTCCCGCAGGAACGGCGAGCAGCATCGTTTTTGCCGCATTATAGAGCACACCACTCACGCTCGCATATTCCGGATTCCCCGCCGCCACCTCGATCGCCAGCAGTCCGCTGCAATAACTGAATGCGCCGGGGCCGATACTGGTGACGCTGTCAGGAATCGCGATGGTGGTGAGACTTTCACCCCCGGCAAAAGCCCTGCCCCCGATACTTACGACCGTGGAGGAAATGGTTACACTAGCCAAAGCACTGCCAACTTGAAACGCCCCGTCACCAATAGCGGTGACGCCATGCGGAATGGTGACGCTTGTCAGGCCCCTGCAACCGGCGAAAGCCTCATCACCGATAGTCCCGATGCCCGGAGAGAGCGTCACGGAAGTCAGACCGGTGCAGTCATAAAACGCACGGGCGTCCAGAATGGTGACGCTATTCGGTAATACGACCTCCGTCAGCCCCTCACAGGCATAAAAGGCGCGATAACCGATGCTCGCGACCCCTGGCGGGATCGTGACGCTTGTTGGCTTCATGCAGAGATCGAAGGCGCTAACACCAATGGCGGTTACGCCCGCAGGTATGACACATGCGCCGGTCTTCCCGCCCGGGCATCGCAGCAGCGTCGTTTGCGAAACGTCGTATAGAATACCGTCGAAATCTGCATACACAGCATTCCCCGCCGCCACGGTAATATTTTCCAGTGAACCGCAGTTGGCAAAAGCACCGTCGCCGATTTCCGTCACGCTGACAGGAATTGTCACCCCGGTCAGAGCCTTGCACCATTGAAACGCATTGACGCCAATGCGCGTGACGGTCGCGGGAATGGTCACGCCCGCCAGCGCGTAGCATCCGTAGAATGCATTGTCGCTGATCTCCGTCAGGCCCGGAGAAATGGTCACGGATGTCAGCCGTCTGCAGGTCGCAAACACCGAGTACCCCATGGATTCCACACTCGACGGCATCGTCACTGACGTCAGGTTTTCGCAGTCATTGAAGGCAAAATATCCAATGGAAGTCACGCCCGGAGGAATGGCGATCCCCGTCAGCCCGCTGCAAAATTCGAAGGCGCCCGGACCAATTTCTTTGAGACCGGACGGAAGCACCACACTGGTTAGGGCCACACACCGCGAAAACGCGGACTGGCCAATATGAGTGACACCCGCGGGAATCGACACGCTGCTCAGCCCGGCGCACAGCCAAAACGTCCCCTGCTCGATCCTCGTGACACCGGACGGAATGCTAACACTGGTCAGCCCCGTGCATCCCTGAAACGCCGCATAACCGATCTCTATCACGCTCTCCGGAATGGTGAGGCCCGTCAGTCCCGTACAGGAACGGAAGGCGCCGGTGCCGATGCGCGTCGTTCCGGCGGGTATCACATAAGCGCCGGCATGCGCCGGTGGATAGGCGATCAGCTTTGCGAGCGCCGCGTCATACACCACCCCATCGATACTCGCATAAGTCAGCCCGCCCGGCGTTACCGTGATGTCCGCGAGCCCGGTGCATCCTTCAAAGGCGTAGTCACCGAGGCGGGCAACCGAAGCCGGAAGGGTCACGCTGGTGAGGCCCGTGCAGTTGGCGAATGCGCGGTAGTCAATCGTCTCAACGCCCGGCGGGAATGTCAGTGAAGTCAACCCTGTACAGCCTTCAAAGGCGCTCCAGCGAATCGCCCGCAGGCCCGCCGGAAAAGTCACGCTTTGAAGTGAAGTGCAGCCCATGAACGCCTGATCACCAATCCCCGTCACTCCTGCCGGGACGTTCACGCTGGTCAAACTGCTGCAACGGTAAAACAAATTGTAGCCCAGCCAGTTGACCGAGGCCGGCAGACTCACACTGGTTAGCCCGGTGCAGTTGCTGAACACTCCCTCGCCGAGAGTGACACTGCTGGACGGGATAACGATACTGGTTAGGCCGGTGCATCCGCTGAACGCCCCTTTATCGATCGTGGTGACGGACGGCGGAATGCTGACGCTCGTAAGGCCGGAACAGTTACCAAAGGCATTCCACCCGATGCCGGTCACTCCAGAGGGAATAATAACACTGGATACACCTGTGCAGTATTCAAAGGCACCGATCAAAATGGATGTCACACCGGATGGTATCGAATACGCCCCGCGCTTTCCGCCGGGGAACGCCATCAGCGTCGTTCGCGCTGCATTGAAGAGCACTCCGTCCACGCTTGCATATTTCGCGTTCCCTGGAGCCACATAAATACCCTCCAGCGCCGCGCATCGCGCAAAAGCGTTATTATTGATGTTCACCACGCTGGCCGGTATCGTTACGCCCGTCACTCCGGTGCATTCATAAAACGCCTGATACCGGATCGCAGTCACCGGCTTTCCCTCGATCACTGCCGGTATCTCCACAGCGCCCGTCGCCGCCGCCGGATAATCCGAAATCTCCACCTTTCCATTGACCACCTCATAAGTGAATAATCCGAACTGCTCCCCGCGCAGCGGAACCGCGCACGCAAATGGCATTATAATACTCAGCCACCGCCAAATGCGGCGGCCTCCGGCAAATAGTCGGTTCTTCATCGTCTGGTCGGACTAACGGAATGTGGAACGGGAATCCGGCCACTATCGTCTCTCCCACAGGTTTTGCCAGGAAAAGAGCGCCACGGCGCGCATCCGTTCTGAATGCCGGCCTCACTTCCCCGCGCCGGAATCCCCTTTGCCTGCACCGTGGTATCCCTTGTCCGGAAACGCGCGGCTGTCCATCGCCCCGCCCGTGCCCGTCCAGGCGGGATTCGGGGCGGCATACTTCGGGTCCTCCTCTGTCACACAGTTTTTCAGGACCGCCCTTCCCTTCCCTGTACTTCGATGTATTTCCCCGCATTCTGATACAATGCAATCCTCCAGCGTCACCGGGAACACCGCATTGTCGTCCATAAGCACGGCTGCGTCCTTCAGTGCGTGAAACGTGCAGCGCCGCGCCGTCACCGGGCCACCATTGCACCACAGGCCGCTCGCGCCCCGTCCGGCGAAGCAATTTTCCAGCGTCCCGTTTTTCCACACGCGAAATCCTCTGCCGTTGTCCAGCGCCACGCAGCCGGTGAAACTTGCCCCGCGCACCTTCACGTCGAATCCGCCATCCTGGTTCCGGAGCGCGCGGCAGCGCACAAATGTTACCTCCGCCGCGTTCTCCTCCACCACAAAGCCGTCCCCGTTCTTGTATTTCGCCGTCTGCAGCGGCATCAGATTATTTTGCGCCGCACAGTCCTCGAAAACAAACGAAGTGTTGGGCCTGCCCGTGTTGTTGATCAAAAATCCGAACGGAAGAAGTTCGGTCTTTTTCTCCCACTCCCCGTCTCCCTCCGAGCAGTCCGCCGTGCATTGCCGCAGCGTTGCGCGGTCGCACCCCCCGGGGAAACGAAAGGCATGTTTCGTGTATCGCTTTAGATCACAGCCCTCCAGCAGCAGATCATCACAGTCCGCGAGGAAAAATCCGTAACGAAATCGCTCCATATCCACATTTCTGAAGGACAAATGCGTCCGCGGTTCAGCCGACGCTTCCGCCGTCACCCCGTACACCCAACCGCTCAGGCGAAGTCCGCTGATCGTCACATGCGACACACCGGCCCCGATCCTCACCGCCGTCGCGCCTTTTTCGGGCTCATTCTCAGACCATTCACCGGCAAGCGCCGGCAGCCCTCCTCCGCGATCCACTCCAGTGATTGTCTTTGGCATATTCGCGGCCCCTCCTTTGGTGATCCGCAACGCTGCATCCTTATACGTTCCGCCTCCCAGCAGCAATTCGTCGCCCGGCTGCATCCGTTCGTTCACCAGCGTTTCGAGTGCCTTTGCGCCGGCCGCATTCTTCCAGCCGGAGCCATCCTTCCGTCCCGCGCCTTCCGGTGTCACATAAAATTGCACCGCTCCCGCCACCATTGGCAGCAGCAGGGCGGGAATGACGACCGCTAAATACAAAGATCGACTCATAAGCTCAGGCCTCACCGGCGGTCCGCGTCCTCTCAGTTCAACTTTGCAGGAACCCTGCCAGGATCGCCCTCCAGAAAACCATCCACGTCAAACACCACCCAGCGCCCAAAGCGCTTTTGAAACTTTGCGGTAAACGTTCCGTTACCTCCATCCGTGACTTCCACGGTATAGTGCCTCCGCCAGCTCGAAAGCACGTTGAATGAAAACCGGTCATTCGCGTCCGGAAACTCTTTCTTGATCGCCTCCCCGATCAGCCGCGCAAGCGCCCGCGCCTCTTCATCCGGAATATTCAGACCCCGCCCCAGCACCAGTTCAACGGGCGGCGGGGGCGACGTCCAGGTGTTCGGCTTCTCAATCGGAATGACAGTCTCGCAAGCCGGCGGAAGGCAAACCAAAAGAGCTGTTAGGATCCAATAACCGGCCGATGTGCAGTTGCGTCTCTTCATTGCTGAACACCCGGATAAAAGTGAACAGGATCAACACGGAGACCGAAAGCCCATGCGGGACAACAGCGAATGCAGTCCGCGGAGAGGCAAACCACGGCGATAAACCTCCCTGTCAGGGACACGAAAACTCCGCTGCAAGCCTCGAACCGCCGGGGAGTGTGGCACAGAAAGTAACGCGTCCTTCTTCAGCTGCAGTGGCGAAATATAATGCGCACGCTCACCGTGGGCCTCAGCCGGATGAAGCCCACGGTGTTAGGATCGCGCACGGCAAAAGCCGCGCGGCGGCGAAAGAATCGTGCTCCAAACGCAAGGCTCTGTCAGTCCTCATCCCGGGCTACCCCGTAAGCCGGTCTCCGGAGGCCCGTTTTTGCGAATCACTATCGAATCGAATCGGGTTAACTGAACTGAACTGAAGGAACCGCACCGGCGCTGCTTCCATTGCAGTAACGCCACCGCCGCCGCACCTTCAATCCTTCCGCGAAAAAGAGAACTTTGGGACATCCTGGGCGGCGGGCGGAGCGAGTGTTTGGAAATGCGGGATGGGAGGCCGGAAATGCGGCGGGGCGGTATGCCGGGGTGTGCATTGTTCGTGCAAGGGGGAAAGGTGTGAATGTGAATGCCGTTTCGATTGCTGTGTTCCTAACAACCGTGGCGGTGCTGTGTCCTTCGTGCCGTTTGTCAGGGCCGGGGGATGCGTCTGGCGTGTCCACGGCGGAGCAATTGCGGCAGGCGAACCGGCAACTGGCGGAATACCGGAACCGCTACGGGGCGCTGCCTTCAGCCACTGCACCAAAGAGAGCGCGGCACGATCTGCGTCAGTTGCAAAGGACCCTTCCGGGCAAAAGCCTGAAGGAGGTGGCCGGGATCATGGGGAAGCCGGATAATGTGTATGTTTCCGGTGACCGGGAGTGCTGGGACTATCTGAATGCATGCGTGGCGCCGGTGACGGGGAAGGTGGTGCCGAAGCTGGGGGTGTGGTTCAGCAAGGGGAGGGTGGATCGGCTGGATGCGGCGTTTTGAGGGAGGCGGAGCCCGTGGTCTGCGTGCGGCGAAGCGGTGAGCGCCAGCATGATCTCCGGGCTTTTCCGGAGAGCGGTAAAAGTTCAAGGCTTTCGCAGAAATTCTCAGTTCTGAACCATAAAATCGATAATTTTCTTGCCATTTCACAAGGACATTCCATATTTACCAAAATTTCAAAGATTAATGCCAATGCCATCGAGTCCAGCCCTTGCCGACCGGGTCGCCCGGGAACATGAAGCCCACACCGAACGGGATGTGCTGGCGGAGAGCATACGGCTGAAGAATAAATTTCCGCATCTGGCGGGGTACCCGTCGAAGCAGCGGCTCTACGGGACGATGGACCGGTTTACGGCGGACCTGCGGGGGAAGACGATCCTGGACTATGGATGCGGGCGCGGGGAGATGGCGATGAAATACCTTGCGGCGGGGGCGGAGAAGGTGGCGGCGATCGATATTTCGGAGGTGTATGTGGAGGATTTGCGTCAACGGGCGCGGGCGGCGGAGTTTGCGGAGGAGCGGTGTGATTTCCGGGCGATGGATGCGCACAAGCTGGATTTTCCGGATGCGTCGTTCGACCTGGTGGTGGGGTACGGGATTCTGCATCATCTCGATCCGGCGGTGGCGTTTGCGGAGATTCACCGGGTGCTGAAGCCGGACGGGCGGGTGCTTTTGCAGGAGCCGCTGGCGGATAATCCGCTGCTGAAGGTGTTTCGCAAAGCGACGCCGGATGCGCGCACAGAGGATGAAGCGCCCTTCACGGGGAAGCAGGTGCGGGCATTGGAAAGCCAGCTTGGGTGGCGGACGGAGTCGGTGTATTGCGGGGTGCTGGAAATGCCGGTGTCGCTGGTGACATCGAAGGTGATGCCGTCGCGTCCGGATAACTTTCTGCTGCGCTGGGCGGACAAGGTGGAGGCGTGGCTGCACCGCAGGCGGTGGCTGCTATCGTGGAATCAATATATTGTATTTAATTTGGTGAAGGCGAAGTAAAGGGGAAGGACAGGATAGGTTGAGGACGCGCGCTGGCTCAGCAGTTCCATGAGTCGTGAGGAGTAAGAGCAACGCCTTCGGCACGAAGAACGGAAGTGGAGAGCTTTGACAGGGGTGGAAGCTTTTTTGGAGTGCGGTGGCAAGCGATAGCGCGACACCGCTTTCGACGGCACGTTGCGCGTTGGCCAAATTGGACAGTTCGCATCGGAGGTTTTTGGGAAAACGGGCGGACTTCGTCGTCCCGGAGTCCAGCGCCAAAGCGGCGTGGCGCTGTCGCTTCCCGCCGCAGTCCAAAAGCTTCGCTCCGGCGCACTATGCCCTGATTTTAGTTTCGGCTCTGGCTGGTTTTGGGGGTTCCACGCGCTTATTGGAGGCCCGAAAATAATTACTGACGCTTTTTGTTCCTCACTTCATCATGGGCGGGAATCAGATGAAGGATAAGGAGATTTACCTCAACGCGCCGGAAGCGGCGACGCCGGTGGAACTGGCGGCCTATCTTGACGAGGCCTGCGGCGGGGATGCGGAGTTGCGGGGGCGGATGGAGGCGCTTTTTGTGAATGAAGCGGCGGACACCGCATTCATGAAGGGAGGCGTCGGGAGGGCAGGCGGGCCGGCGACGGAACAGAGTGGAAGTGTGATCGGAAAATACCGGCTGCTGCAGCAAATCGGCGAGGGGGGATTCGGCACGGTGTGGATGGCGGAACAACTGGAGCCGGTGCGGCGGCGGGTGGCGTTTAAGATCATCAAGGCGGGAATGGATACGAAGAACGTGGTGGCGCGATTCGAACAGGAGCGGCAGGCGCTGGCGGTGATGGATCATCCTAACATCGCGCAGGTGTACGATGCGGGCAGCACGGAGACGGGGCGGCCCTTTTTTGCGATGGAACTGGTGAAGGGAATTCCGGTGACGCGGTTTTGCGATGAACAGAAGCTGGGCACGCGGGAACGGCTGGAGTTGTTCGCGGATATCTGTTCGGCGATTAATCACGCGCACCAGAAGGGAATCATTCACCGGGACATCAAGCCGTCGAATGTGCTGGTGACGCTGCACGGCGGGAGGGCGGTGCCGAAGGTAATCGACTTTGGCATTGCCAAGGCCACGCAGGCGCCGCTGACGGAGTTGACGCTGGTGACGGAGCGGGAGCAGTTTGTGGGCACGCCGGCTTACATGAGCCCCGAGCAGACGACGTCGGGAGGGCTCGACGTGGATACGCGCAGCGACATTTATGCGCTGGGTGTTTTGTTATATGAATTGCTCACGGGCAGTCCGCCGTTTGATCCAAAGACGCTGCTGGCGGCGGGCTACGACGAGATGCGGCGGATCATCCGCGAGGTGGAGCCGCCGCGGCCCTCGGCGCGCTTGAGCACGATCGCCGGGGAACAACGGACGGCGATTGCGAAGGTGAGGCATGTGGCGCCGGAACGGATAGGGCGGCTGGTGGAGCCGGACCTGGACTGGATCGTGATGAAGGCGATAGAGAAGGATCGCACGCGCCGCTACGAGACGGCGAATGCGTTTGCGATGGATATCGGACATTTTCTGCGGGATGAGGAGGTGAGTGCGTCGCCGCCCAGCGCGGGCTACCGGCTGCGGAAGTTTGCGCGGCGGCACAAGGGGGCACTGCGCGCGGCAGCAGTGATCACGCTGCTGCTCGTGGCGGGAACGGTGACGAGCACGCTGCTGGCGATCCGCGCGACGCACGCAGAGCAGGAAGTGGCGAAACAATTGGAACTGGTGAAAAAGGAGCGCGATGCCACGATGCTGGCGCGCGGAGATCTCGGCGAGGTGTTGCGCGTGCTCATCGGCATCCCGCCGGGGTCGCCGGAAAAGAATCAGAAAGAGGATGACGTGAACCTGGCGCTGCTGCGAGACCGCATTACGCTCATGGAGGGGATTTTCGAGCGCATGAAAAAGCGTAACGGTCTGCGCGACACTGACACGCTGTGGGTGATGGGCAGTCTCGCTTCGCTTCTTGAAACCGCCGGAGAGCAGGACCGGGCGGTGCAACTGCGCGAGGAGGCTGCCCGCGTAAGCAGGGATTATCTCGGCGCGGAGCACCGCGATGCGCTGGGAGCGAAAGCCAGGCTGGCCGCTGCGTACGAAAAGGCGAATCGTCTCGACGATGCCGCGAAGCTGCGGGAGGAATTGCTGCCGGTGCTGGAAAAGGTGCGCGGTCCGGCGCACTCGGACACCACGGCGGTGCGGTTTGCGCTGCTCAAACAATATGAGAAGGCTGGTGGTCATGATAGGGACATCGTCCGTCTGCGCAGCGGCATGCTGAACGCGGGCACGGAAAAGCACGGCGCGGAATCCATTCCCACACTGCATCTGCGGCACAACCTTGCGGCGGAGCTTAACAAATCGGGACAAAAAGAGGAGGGATTGCGACGCTCGCGGGAAACGCTGGCCGTCGCGCGCGGGCTGCCGCCTTCACCGGACAATGCGATGTTTCTGCGATACTCGGTGTGGTGTCTGGCGTGGCATTGCGGTGAGAACAAACTCACGGAGGAGGCGGAACGATTGAATGCGGAGCTGAAGGCGCTGCATCCGAAACTCCGTCCGGTGCGCAGCGTGGCCATCGCGAAAAATGCGCAGTGGAAATGGCATCACCCGGGCGATGGCGCGGACCCTGAGAAGACGACGCCGGGCTTTCACAAAAACTTTCCGCTTCCTGGCTTTGATGACAGCAAATGGAATGCCTCCGCGATGCAGGGCCACGGCTTTGGTTATGGCAAGGGATTCGCCGGTGTGGATATCGGTCTTCCGCCCGACGGGAAACGCCGCACCGCGTATTTCCGCTGCCATTTCACCACGGTCGCTCCGCTCAAGGGCCTCGAACTCCGCGCCCGTCGCGATGATGGCCTCATTGCTTATCTCGACGGAAAGGAAATCGTGCGGGACAATGTTTCTGACGGTCCTGACGCATGGAAACTCGACGCTCTCCAGGGCGTCAACGAAGACGAAATAGAGCTGACGATGGTCTGGCCACTCGCAAACGAGCTGCCGGCCGGCGACCATGTTCTCGCCATTTCTCTGCACAACATCGGCGGCAGCAGTTCTGATCTTCGGCTTAGCGGCGTCACGCTGGTGGAGCCGGAAGCGGAGCAGTGAGGACGGCCAGGCAACGCTGGAGATTCCCGAAAAATGATTGGGCACCGTGCGGCCCTAACGCCGCCGCTTCTCCGGTCCGCTCACAAACTCTATCGGTGAATTGTTCGGGTCCACGGCGGGGTTCAGTTCCCATACATTCTGATACCCGTAAATATACAGGGTGATGTAAGTGGGAATGTTCAGCCCCGCGCCGAAGGTCTTCGGAATCTGGGGCGGATCAAATTCCATCGGGTAATTGAATTCGCGGACCGGAGTTGGCTTCACTGGCTTCACCGGAAAGGCCTGTTCGGGGCGATAGCTAACGATGTTGTTCCGGCAATAGATCAGAATCCGGGTGTCCCGGTTGGGAATGGCCTTGTGCAGGCTCTCTTCAGCCATTGCGGTGTAGGGCAGATTGATACTTCCCTTTACACGCAGTTGTTCGTGATCAAGCGCGCCGCGCGCATCGAGTACGATCGTTCCCGGTTCCCTGGCCATACGCGCAAATGTCTCTGCGGACACGCGGCGCTTCACCCGCAGTTTCTCCGCCTCCGCCGCGGCCTTCAGGAATCCGGCCGAGTCGCAGGAGGCCCCTGTTTCCTTTGCGGCCGGCTTCATCTTCAACCCGTCCTGCTTCACGTTCATCGACCAAATACGCCACGGGGAACAGCTTGTTAGGAGTGTGAGACAACCGCCGAGGCAAAGGCACAGGGAACAGAGGGACCGTTTCATATTCCGCGTCCCATACAAAATCCGTGGCTTTTCGGCAAGTGTGGGGCCAGAGCAAAAGCGGACAGGAAACTTTTTCCTTGCAATTCCTACGAACGTAAGACAAATGTCCTACATGCGTAAGAACACGAAGCCCGCCGCCCCGTTGCCGTCCATCACTGACGCTGAGTGGAACGTAATGCGCATCGTTTGGGAGCGGGGCAGTGCGACAGCGAATGAGGTGGTGCAGGCGCTGGAGGGGGCGATGCACTGGAAGCCGAAGACCATTCACACGCTGCTGCGCCGGCTCACGGACAAGCGCGCGCTGGACTACGAGAAGAGCGGGCGCGAGTTTGTATTCCGTCCGCTGGTGGCGGAGCGGGATTGTCAGCTTGCGGAGAGCCGGTCGTTTTTGGACCGTGTGTTCGGGGGCGGAGTAGCTCCGATGGTGGCGGCCTTTGTGGAGCAGGAACGGCTGACGCCGGAGGAGATTGCGGAACTCAAACGCATTCTGGGCAAAGGAGGCAAATCATGAGCGCCTGGCTGCAACAGGCCGCGTTGTGGACGTGGCAGAATTCGCTCGCCGCCGCTGTGCTGGTGCTGGTGATCACAGGCATGCGCCGCATTTTTCGCGGAAAGGTCGCGCCGCTCTGGCTTTGTCTTGCGGGATGGCTGGTGCTGGTGCGGCTGTGGCTGCCGGCACCGCTGCCGCATGCATGGGCCTGGGACCGCGCGTGGATTTCATCGCCGGTGATCAGCGCAGGGGAAAATCCTGTCAGGGAGGAACGCTCGATTTCCCTAACAACTGTGGCGGGGCCGACAGCAAGCGAGTTGCGCGCGGAGCTTGCGGCAGCGCGGGAGGAGTTGGATCGCGCGAAGCAGAGCGGTTTTGGACCGAAACATCCGAAGGTGCGTTCGGCTTCACACGGCATTACCGAACGGGAGCAGGTGCTGGCTGCGATACCGTCCTCGTCAATTCCGCCGGTCAAAAAGCCCGTGGACTGGATGAGTATCTTAACATGGTGGTGGCTCGCCGGCACAGTCGTCTTTTCGCTGGTTACATTCGTTAGGCACCGGCGCTTTGCAAAGCTTCTTTCCCGCACGGCAAAGCCGCTGGAGCTGCCATGGCCCGGTCTCGCCGAAGAATGCGCCACCACGGCCCGCCTGCGCAACACGCCGCCGCTGTTTACGGTCCCCGGCAGCGGCACGCCGTTTCTGTGCGGGCTGTTTCGTCCGCGCATCATCCTGCCGTCGGCGACGCTGGAGGCCCTGACACTTTCCGAGGCGCGCCATGTGTTGCTCCACGAAATGCTGCACATTCGCCGGCGCGATCTCGCGGCGAACTGGCTGCTCGCCGCGGTGCGCGCGCTGCACTGGTTCAATCCGCTGGTGCATCTCGCGTGCCGGCGTCTCCTGGCTGACCGCGAACTGCTTCGCGATCATCAAGCCATCGCTCTGCTGCGCGACCCCGCAGAGCGCGAAGCGTATGGCCGCACGCTTTTAAAACTCGCGCTTCCACTTTCCGCGCCCGCACCGTCTCCGGGTCTCGCGCCCTTCTTCCGTTCGGAGAAAGAACTCAAACGACGTCTCACCATGATCCAGTCACCCCTTCATCGTCATCGTCTCGCCGCCGCTGTCGCCGCGCTAACCCTAACCGGTTCCGGGCTTGTGCTGTTCACGACCGCGCGCGGTCAGGAAAAGCCTGTGGCTGTTCAGCCTGCCGCCAGTTCAGACGCTGTAACAGGCACAACGCCGCCATCGGCTCCAACTGCGTCCGCTCAGCCTGCTGTGCCCGCTGAGCCTGCGGTGCCGGTGGCTCCGCGAAATCCGGTGACGCCCGCCGATCCCACTCAACCGGCTTCGGCAACGGCGGCGGTGGAAGCTGCGGTGCCGGTGGATCCAAATCGTCCGCGGACTTCTGTCACCTCCGCGGCTGCCGTCAGCAAAGTGGCGGGTGCGACCGCTACGACCCCTAAACGGGCGAAAACGAGCCGCATCTCATCGGCATCGGTTAGTGCTGACGCCTCGCCGGACAGGGCGATGCTTCGCGACATCGCGGCCAAATTCCGCGCGACCGGGCGGATCGCGGAGGCGGAGGCCATCGAGGAGGCGCTGAAAAAATTTCCCGCAGCGCCATCGGCTGAGGCCCGGTCCTACGCGGAGGACATGGCGAAACTGAAGGCCGAAATGAAGGAAGCCTCCGAACTGCAGCAACTCCGCGCGGAGATGGCGGAGGTCAAAGCGGCAATCGCGGCGATCAAACAAATCGCCGGACCGCGCACGGCGGAGGAGAAGTACGAGGAGCTGATCAAGCAATTGAAATCGGCAGACGCCAGCGGGTTCGGACAGAAGCATCCCAAGATGCTCGGACTCCTGAATGCAGCCCGCGCCGAAAAGGAGGCCATGGATGTGAAAGCAAAGGCCGAGCTGGACGCCGCCGCCGCGAGGAACGCCGTTGCCGCCGAGCAACTTGAACTCATGAATAAAAAACTCGCCACGGCCGCCGCAGACAAAGCCACCGCGGACAACCTCAAAGCCAAAGCCGAAGCCCTGAAAAAACTGAACGCCGACCTGCGGAAGGTGGCGGACGAAGAAGCCGCGGCGGCCCGCAAGGCGGAGCCCGTCAAGGATACCGACCAGGCCGGCGACAATCTTCCATGGGGGGTCGCACTGCCTGGAAGGAACGGGCTGGCTTACAGTCCCTACACTCCCGAGCGTTCCGTGGTGGATGTCAGCGGATTCAAAAAAGGCAGCAAGGTGAAGTGCCCTTATACGGGGAACTTCTTTCAAGTGCCTTGAGGAGCCGCTCTGCATCGTCAACACCGCCTAACATGAATTCGTCCGCATTATCCGGCCGCCTTTTCACCGCGATCGCAGGCACAGTGCTCGTTTTGAGCACGGCGGGAAAGGGAGAGGTTCCCAAGCTGCCCGCCGGCGTGGCCCCGCAGGAACGTGAAAGCGCCGTCGGGAAGACGCTGATTGGCGAACACTGGAATTCGAAGGAACGGGGCGCGAAGGCGGCCGCATCCAAGGCACTGACAGCGTCCCGCGTTGCAAAAGCCCGCACGGTCCCCGCTGCTCCCAAAGTGGAAAAGAAGGCGCCGCCCGCGAAAGAGGCTGAAGAAAGCCTGCGCGCCGTCGCGGCAAAACTGTGGGTAAGCGGTCAGGCGGAAGAGGCGGATGCCATCGAGAACGCTGTTAGGGGAATCATGAGGGACTTGCCGGTGAAAGGCAGATCGGCCCGCGCCAAATACGTTGCCAGGATTGTCCCTACCCATAGAACCGGGGCCGATTACCAGCAGGATCTTGAACTGCTCAAAAAAGCCGTGAGCGCCGGTCTTGGACCAAAACACCCGAAGGTGATGGCACTGACGGAGGCTGTTCGACTGGAATGGCGGGCACTCCAGGAATTGCAAAACGCGGCGGCCGCGGAGGCGGCCAGCGCGCGCCGCGCAGAGCCGGTGAAGGACTCCGACCAGGCCGGTGATAATCTCCCGTGGGGTGTCGCGCTGCCTGGAAGAAACGGACTGGCATACAGTCCTTATACTCCCGAGCGCTCCGTGGTGGATGTCACCGGCTTCAAAAAAGGCAGCAAGGTGAAGTGTCCTTACACGGGGAACTTCTTTCAGGTGCCGTGAGGGAAGTGCTTGCCTAACAAAAAAGAGCGGTGCGGGAGAGCTCCAAAGGGGTTGAAGTGAGATTAAAACTCCGGTATAAGCGGAGCCATTATGATTGGAAAGATGCTTCCTCCTTTCCGGCTCTGCGGCGCGCGTTTGGTGCCCGCCCTTGTGGCCGCTCTCCTGTTCCTGCCGCTGAGGGCGATGGGGCAACTGGACTCCAAGGGTTACCCCGTGACGAATCCCAACTGGCAAATGCTGGTAACCGACGCGGGCTACGCCGATTTGGCGCTCGACAAACGGCCCGGTTTTGAGGGTCGCGAGTACCTCTCCGGCGAGTGGGCTGCGGCGATTCAGTACACGGTCGATGGCAATCAGGTGGGGCCGATTTGGCTTCAGAAGCAGTGGTATTATCCGGACTGGGAATCGAACTCCAATTTCAACACCGTGGAGGCGCCGGTCCACCCCGCCAACCCGCCGAAAAATGCCAGCGGTCTGGACGTGTTTCAGTCCACGATCAACAATGGTGTCGTGCGGGTGCTGATCACGTATGAAATGGTGAACTCCAATACCGGCATTGCCCAGGGAACGACGCGCAAAAGCACGCCCGGCGCGGGTTCCAGCATTCTGAGCGACCAATATGTTTTCAAGCAAACGTATCAGATTACCAACATTTCCAATAAGAATTTGACTAACATCAGGCTCTTCCAGTTCCTGCACGGTCTGGAGTCCACGAAGTGCCTCTATGATGACCGGCTCTACCCCGGCGCGATGAGCGAGTACCGCTATGACATCACGCAGCAGGGCGATTCCTTCGGCACGGACATCCGCGACGGCTCGCTGGTGACGCATCACGATACCATCACTCTGCACTCGAAGGTGCAGCCCTCCGCGTGGGAGGCCGGCTATTACGGAAAGATGGGCGGCGTGGACGATCATGTGGAGGGCAAGCCGTCGGTGGGCGTGCATCTGAGCGTGGAAGCGAACAATCTGAACAATCTGGACTACTTCGAGCCGCCGGAAGGCCAGTGGGTGGGCGGGGCGCAGCGCTATGAGCTGGGGAATCTCGCCTCCAATGCGAGCGTCACATTTGATGTGCTGTTCACCATTCACACCACTACGGAAGTGACGTCCGGCGGGGCCAACGTGAAGGTGCGGAGCCTGCAAAAAATCCCGAACAACAAACTGCGGCTCGAGTTTGAAGAAACCACCGGCGGCCCGTTTGCCTTCATCCTTTTCAAGAGCACGAACGTCACCACCCCGGCCGTGCAATGGCTTCCGCAGTCGCTGCCGTATAATTTCTCCGCGCAAACGCCGGGCATCTTCTGGTTTGAGATTCCCATCGCAGCCAACGAACCGCGAGC
Source organism: Verrucomicrobiales bacterium (assembly GCA_035550135.1). Taxonomy (GTDB): domain Bacteria; phylum Verrucomicrobiota; class Verrucomicrobiia; order Verrucomicrobiales; family V1-33; genus V1-33. The sequence goes on along the minus strand of DASZQB010000096.1, from coordinate 35,943 downwards.
CTTTTTCAGAGTTCAGGCCGTGCCGAACGGCGGCGGGTGAATGCACGCGGAAGAGCAGAGCAGGGGCAGCGTTCATTTTTGTTAGAACGGAATCTCGATCTGGCCGCCGGCCATGGTGGCGGTTTTTTGGGAGAGGAGGCGCATGCCGAGGAGGTGGGCGGTGGCGCCGGAGCCGATGTTTTCGACGCGGAGGGAGCGCTGGCGAAGGGCGGCGACGAATTTTTTGGCGGAGCGGGCGATCGGGGATTCGCCGCTTTCATGGCACCATTCGAGGTAGTCGGCGAGCAGCGCGGTGAGTTTGACGGCGGCGCCAGGGAGGGAAGAGGGAGCGAGACGGTCTTCGAGGTAAGTGCCGAAACTGTCCTCCTCCTGGCGGTATTCCTCGGTGGCGGCGAGGACGGCGGCGGGAGGAGCGAGGCCGTCGCGATCCAAAAAATCGCCATAGCCCGCGAGGGCGCCGTTGAGGATGCCGGAGAGCTCACGGCGGAAGGAAGCGATGAGTTCCTGGCGCGGGCGGCGCTTGTGCTGCGGGATGGTGACCAGCCATGGAATCAAATGCATGCGCCGCCAGATGCCGTGGTCCGTGCCTTTGATGCGCGGCTTGTGATTTCCCACGGCCCAGATCTTATGAGTGGGGCTGAAGGTGTAGGGCATTTCATAAGGACGGCGGGCCACCACGTCTTCGCCGCCGAGGAGCTGCTTCACCATGGATTCGTTGAAGCGGCGGTCGTCGGGGATTTCATCGGTCATGACGAGGCGTTTGCCTTCGAGCATGGATTTTTTGTAATCGACCGTGCTGCCGGATTCATGGGAGCCGCCCAGCAATGTCGCAATATCGATGACCGTGGAGAGGCCGGCCCCGAGCAGCATTTGCATGACGAGGAAAAAGGTGGACTTGCCGTTGGCGCCGGTGCCATAACAAAAGAAGAGCGCATCATGATCCACAAAACCCGTCAGGCTGTAACCGATGAGACGCCAGAGGTAGCTGATGAGTTCCTGGTCGCCGTCCATGCAGGTTTCGAGGAAGGAATCGAAAGCGGGACAGGTGGCGCCGGCTTCATAACAAACCGGGGCAGCGATGGAGAGGCGGTGGTTCCGGTCAAAGTCGAGAAAAGCATCGGCCTGAAAATCGAGCACGCCGTTTTCGACGGCGAGGAGGTGGCGGGACTTATCGAAGTCGGTGGCGCGGCAGATGAGCGAAGGCATTTTTTCGGCGAAGGACATGATGCCGGAGCACCAGTGTGATTTGCCGAGATTCGACATGCGTGTCTTCAATTCCCGCAGTTCCGCGTCCATGACTTTGATTTCGCGGGCATCGGTTTTGGCGGCTTTCTCTTCAAGGATGGTTTCGATGAGGCCGGAATAACTTTCGACCGCGGCGGAACGGGCTTCGAGGGTGACGGTGCCGGGAATGTCCTGCTCCCAGAGGCCGGTGAGTTCGCAGTAGTTTCGCCAGCGTTTTACGAGGACGTCATATTTCCAAACGTGGCCGAGCTTGGCGGCGAAGATGCTGGCGTCGCCCATTTGCTGGTCTTTGAGGTGCTTCCATGTGTCCCAGCAATCGGGGGTGTCAGGCTCGGGATCGCCGGAGAGGAGATCGGTGTTTTCAGCGGGGGGAGGGCCGAAGCGGCGTCCGCCGATGAGGAGGCGCCCCATCCAGCGCTGGCGGCGTGACGCAGCGGCGGCGTCGAAGCCATGCGCCTGGGCCATGCGGATGACGGAGCGGATGGTCACATGCGAAAGGCGGTGTCGCCACTTCGCTTCGTATTCGCCGGGTTTTTCCGGAGGGCACCATTCCGTCAGGCAGGCGATGGCTTCCTCCCTGGGCAGCACGGAGGAGACGCCGGAAATGACGCGCAGCCATGTGTCATAGTCCGGCCTCGTTTTGGGAAGCCAGCCCAGGAGTTCGCGGACATCGGCTGCTTTCCATGCGATCTGAATGGGAGTCCCGGCGGCGGTGCGCGGGCCGCCGGCGCGGGAGTTGGTAGTAATTCCCGCCGGGACCGGCAGAATGGCCGCAGAGTCATGCGCCTCGCGCATCCATGCCTCCTGGTCGTGACTAACAAAACAAAGGCGCTCGATGTCGCGGCAGCTTTTGTCCATGTGCAGGCCGTGGCGCTCGCGAAAGTAAGCGACGGCGGCGGAGACGGACTCTGCGTGGAGGCAATCGTCGATCCTGACGATGGCCTTGATGCCGGTGCCCGACGGGCCGATGAAGACCGCACCGGTGTGGGGATCGGCCATGAGGGCGGCGCGGGCGTCCGCCTGGACCATGGAGGGATTTTCCCTTGAATCGAAGTCCGCCTGAAGCCAGCCGGAATGAGTGATGACGCGATCATCCGCCTCACGCGCGCGGGTGCGGAGCGCGGCGGAGACGGAGAACGCGGGCAGGCGCTTTTTGAGGTTTGCCACGCGCTCCCGGTCGCCCTCCTGCACGGCGGCCCGGACGGCGGCGACGGGAGCGGCCCACTGGCCATCGCGAATGCCGCTGAGAATCGTTTGCAGCGGCAGCAGCGATTCCACCACGGTGGAGGCGGCGGAGGAGAAGACAGAGACGGAGGCGGCGAGGGTGCCGGGTGGGTGCGCGACGGCTGCGAGTTCGTTCAGGGTCGGCATGGGGAGGCGTTAAACTTCAAAATTCGAACATCAAACTTCAAAGAAGCGGCCGGCTGCGCCGGAAACACCAAGCTCCAAGAACCAAGCACCAAAGAAGCACCAAGCACCAAGCCTCAAACACTTGATTCACCTTGATTTACCTTGATTTGGATTGATCCGCATTGATCCGCATTGATTTGCATTGATCAGGGTTGATTTGGATGCGGGCCTAATAATCGTCCGCGAAAACGGGGATGGCGAGGGGGCGGGGTCTGCGGGAGAGGATGCCGGAGGGGAGGACGGGGCGGTGGGGGCGTTCTTTACCGAGGAGGCGGCAGGCGACCTGTTCGGTGAGGATGAGGTGGTTTTCGAGTTCCGCGAGGGTGGCTTCGTCGCCGGTAAGACCTTCGCGGGCGATGGCCCGGAGACCGGGGATTTCGCGGGCGCGGGAGAGGAGGAAGTCTGACAGACGGTGGAGGCCTATCATTTCGGAACGGTCGCCGCACTGCCACTCTTCATAAAGGTCCTGAAAGACCAGGTGGTTGAGATCGGGGCCGTTGAAGACGCCGAGAGGGACGGTGACTCTCAAGGCCCACGAGCGGCGCATGAGGAACGGGAGATCGAAGCGGGCGATATTGAAGCCGACAAGGATGTCGCCCTCGCGGGCGGCCTGCTCGACGCGGTACCACCACTCGCGCAGATCGGCGGCTTCATCGCCGCTGGCGTGGAGGTGGCTTTTACCGTCGCGCCGCCAGCCGATGGCACGCACGCGGCCCGTGGTGGCGCACAGTGCGGCGCGCTCCAGCCAGTCCGATTGTTTTTCGGCGATGGATTCCGCGATCTTGTCAGGCTTTTTGTAGTGAGCCGGCGCGGAAAATTCCGGCATGAGCGGACGGAGGATCGGCTCCGGGAGCGCGGCGGTTTCGATGTCAAAGTAGATGCGCATGGGAGGGAAAGGTAAGATTTAGGATTTAAGAGGCAGGAGGTAAGATTTGCCTGAACGGAGAGGCGGAGGTGTTGTTCCTACTCATACTCTTACTCCTACTCATACTCCGGGGAGCGGGAGTAAGAGTATGAGTATGAGTATGATTGCTTTAGAAGTCGGAGGTTGCGGCGAGGGCGCGTTCTAGGACGGATTTGGCTTCGGTTAGGGCGGAGGCGAGGCGGAGGTCGTCCGGCGAGGGGGAGGAGTTGGCCTGGTGTTTGGGGAGCCAGTTGGTAAGGAGTTTTTCCACGGCGTCGCGCTCGAGGTCGCCGAGCCGGGAGCCGGAGCAGCGGCCTACATGGACGGTGACGGTTTGCCACGAGGCGGTGCGGGAAGCGGGCCCGGCGTCGTCTTCGCGGGCGGGACGGTCGCTCTTACGAACATATTTTCCGGACGGTTGCAGAGGAGTATTGCTGCGATCCGGCATGATGTGGCAAATATTGGCGTAGGTGCTGCCGTCGGATTCCTCATGCACGACGCTGAATTGCACGGCGTGGCCCAGACAAAGGCGGTCCACATCGAGTTCGCCGTTGGAGTCGAGATCCGTTTCTGCGGCATCGCGGCCAAAGGCGAGATGCAGGAATTTGCGGAAGCCGGCCTTTTCGTTGAGCGAGGGTGTGAAGGACTTGCTCCAAACGAGGCAGCGATCGCCGGGCGCACGCTCGACCTCACTCTCGAGGACGACGCGGAAAACCTCCTTTTCGCCAAACGGGGTTTGACGTTTTTCGAGCGGAGTGATGTCAACGATGACGCCGCGGACGAGGCCGTCGGTGGGAGGATGAGGGGGGAACTTGGAGGGAGCGGATTTGCTTAGTTTCATGGATTTAGGATTTAGGATTTGGGTATAGCGGGATGGGAGAAGCCAGGAGGCGGAGGAGTGCAGTGAAAGCGCCCGCGTGTTAGTCAGTTGCGGCTCTGAGAGGTCCCTGTGAGCCGGGACAGGCTCTTATGGATGGGTAAAGGAGTAAAAGAGTGGCGGAGTATGAGGACGGGATTTCGGCGATGGGATAAGTGTTATGTTGTGATTAAAGCGGGTTTGATTGGCTTAAATTGGTTGGATTTGGTTTGAGGGAATCGTGGTGGTTGTTCGTGCTCTTACTCCGAGTAGGAGTAGGAGTAGGAGTAGGAGTAGGAGTAGGAACAGGAATAAGAGTAGGAACAGGGGCGGGAGGGTCGTTGATGAGTTCCCATGGGTCGGAGGGGCGCTGGGGGCCGCGCCATTGGAGGGAGATGCGGCGGGCGGGGCGTCTCATTGAGAGGATTTCGCGGCGGCCTGCGGCGCGGCCATAGTGGTAACAACAGGTGCCGAGCAGACAGAAGCCGAGCACAACGAACCCGAGGGCGACGAGAGGGGACATAGGGAGGATGAAATGACGAAATTCGAAATCCGAATGACGAAGATTTGCCGGAACGGTTGTGTGTTAGGGGAGGCTGTCGGCACTTCCTGATTTCCGCGCGAAGGGGCGGGGATGGCCTTCAAGAGAATAACGGTATAGACCACCGGGGAGGCAGCCGTCGGCGAGATAGCGGCCGCTGGGGCGGATGATCGAGAAGGGCGGACGGCCGTTAGTGAGAGGAATGAGGACATCGCGCCCGTCCTGGGGGCCGCCGAAGAGCTGGCCTTCCGCCGCTTCCCCGGAGGGTGTGAGGGTGGCGGAGGCGCTCATGAACCCCTCCTTTCCATAACATAGGGCGGCGCGGCGAAATGGCTGGCGGCAAAGAGGCGGACCTGGCCCCACGAGGGGCCGTGAAAATAACAGCCCACAATATCAAGGTGCCCGACGAGGAAAAGCATGCCGGGGGACTCCGTGTCCTCCAGACAGCGCGTTTTGGCGCTGAGCGTCCACAGAGTGAAGGCGGGGGATTTCATTCGGCGCTCCTTTCCGTTTGTTTGTTTTCCGGTGGAGCGGTGTCCGGCTGATTGGTGTCCGGAGGGGTGCCGGACACTGCATTGATGTGGCGCTCGACGAGCACTTCGATCTGCTGGCTCACCGAACGGTTCTCGGATTTGGCGACCCTGCGGAGGCGCTGCAGCAGAGCGGGGGCAATGGTGATGCTGGTGGTGACCTTCATATTGGGAACCAATGGTTAGTGCTGTATCATAATGGGTTCTATTGGGTCCTAATGGGATACAATAGGATTGAAATAATGATGATTGGATATACCATTGAAAAGAAAAGGATGCAAGAAAAAGAGTTGATTCATATCCTGGCCGGTGCAGTGCTTGCGGTATGAGCAGAGCGAAAAAAAAATCAGGAAGCCGTCATGGAATGCTGGCGGAGGGCACGGCGCAGACGAGCATTACGATGAACCGGGAACTGCTGGAGAAGTGCAAAGCGGCGGCGCAGGAGGAAGGACGGAGTCTTTCAAACTGGCTGGAGCAACTGGTGAGGCGCTATCATGCGGGATCTCTGGTCCCGCGGAAGGATTGAAGAGTGCAGCGGGCGGGTGGCGTTTGACTGCAATCGGAAGCAGCGCCGGTGCGGTTCCTTCAACTCAATTCAACTCAATTCAACTCAACTCAACTCAATTCAATTCAATTGATTCAGTTCAGCACACGGACCCCGAAGACGGGACGGGTGACAGCGGCGGGGAGCGCAAGAGGCCGGCGGCGGAAAGGGCTGAGAATGGTGTGATGTGTCTTCATTGGTGTTAAGTGTCGTGCTAAAATAATGTACTGCGGGAGGCCGGTTGTCTATAAAGTGGCGGTAGTACGGAGTGTGACCCGGTACTACCGAAGATTAGCTTGTGCGAAATGTTGCGATGCGATGCGAATGGCCATTTACGGGACTTATGGTGACTCGCAAAAACCGGGACGAATAAGATGCGGGAATTCATTTGACACCGAAGCGGTTAATACACCGGAGTAGGCTTATGAATAACACTCAATCACCTGTAAAAGGAAAACGTGCCGCAAATTCCACCTCTCCTTCCGGGCCTTCGGCGCGGAGGGCTGAAGGCAGCCTTCCTGCACAGCCGCACGGCGCCCTAACAAAAGACCGGGCGCTCGAGATTCTGGCGGAAATTGCCGAAAGCGGAGAGAAGGCGGTGGACCGGCTTGCGGCGCTGAAGGTGGCCGGACAGTGGTGCGGCTGGGAGCGCGACGGCAGCAGCGCGGATGATGCGGACGGCGAGTCGCCGGGCGAGAAGAGACTGCTGGAGGGCCTCCGGAGACTGACTTACGGGGTAGCCCGGGATGAGGACTGACAGCGCCTTGTGTTGGAGCGCGGGGTGCAGGGTGAGTCCAACGGGGATTCATTCTGCACTCCTGCTTCAAACGAGTTAGTCAGAAACGCGGTCCGGCACGCGCAATCACCCCGCCACTACGGCATCACCGCGCCGGCCAAAGCCGGCAGAGTCGCAAGGCCAAACGTCAGGCAGCAAACGCCGCGTCCGGGCGCTCCCCTTGCCAGCAGCACAATCCCGCAGATCAAGCAGCCGGGCGCAGTAACCCACCCTGCACCGTGCAGGCCGCCGAACGAAAACAGCATCCCGAGCACGAAGAACCCCACTCCCGCCACCCACGCCGGCGTCGCGAGGTCCATCGTCCGGAGCGAGCGGATCGCACCGTCATCATCATCCTGCGGCAGGGAACATTTCATTCTGAACCTCTATGAAATTTGCCTTCCGCAAACAACGGGATTCCATTCCCGCGGCATACCTGGAAACCCTACCCCGTCACGCCCCGTTATTTTCTGCACTCGCCCCTATCGTGAAGACAGCCGGGCTTTCACAGGTCAGGAGTGCGTTTCAGAGGCACGCCGGCGGCGAACCACGAACACCGCGCACGGTGCATGCTGCACCACCCGTTCGGCGACACTGCCCAGAAGGAGGTGCTTTAAACCGGAGCGTCCGTGGGTGTCTAAAACGATGAGGTCCACATTCCTGCGTTTCGCGTGGTTCACAATACAATCCCACGGCTCCCCGGTTTCAATCACCGTATCCACCGAAGCCCGGCCGGCGGTCGACTCCGCAAGAGTCCGAAGCTGGCTTTCCGCCTCCTGCTGCATGTCATTGAACTGCTGTTCGTACAAAACCGCGGCTTCGGCCACCGGCGGAAATACATTCTCAAGGACGTGAAGCACCGTGATGCGGGCAGAGAACTTATCCGCCAGTTCCAGCGCCTGCTCAACGGCGGCAGAGGTGCCTTCGGAAAAATCCACAGGCACCAGAATGTGTTGAATCGTCATAGTGTTCTTGCTTGATCCGACTTCTGCTCAAACACTTCACAGTTGATGCTGTTTGCGTGCCATTGAAGGGACCATGAGCACACCGTCAAAGAAATACCAGATGCCGCTTCAAACTCAGTCCTGAATCCTCGAACTTGATCTGCTTGAATCGCCCCATGAATTCCTCCGGCATACCGGCAGCATTCTTCGGTTTGGAGATGGTTATCCCGGCGGTTTTCCCGTCCGGCGCCTTCATTTGGAATCCATGCAGCCAAAAGGGATTCTCCGAAAAATACACTACTGCCTGCGCGCCCTCGATCGGGACTTTGAGGCGGAGTTCGGTCCACCCTTTATCCTTGTTCTGCGCCTTCTCAAATCCCTCCGGCGTCATGCGGAACCGGCTGTACAGCGAAGACATGACACCGGACGGGTCCATCAAATAGTTCACATACGCGAGCAGATCTTCGTCACCACGCTTAATTTTTATGCCCTGCCGTTTTCCGGTCTCCCACTCATACACGCCCGAGCTATCGGCGACGAGGTTCCAACCCGAGCTGGCCTCCACGCAGACCTCTTCGCCTTTGATGTAAATATTTTTCGTGACCCGCCTTTTCCCCTTCGAGACTTCCTCAATCACAATTTGGGCGACCGTGTGTTGCAAAAAGATTTGGTTGAGTTTCTCAGCGAACTCGGGGTAAACGCCCGGCTTCGTTGTGGCACTCTCGATCCGGCGAATCTGTTCCCGAACCGCCTCCTTCAGGCCCGCCTCTGCAAACAAACCGGGCGGGAACAGGAGGATCGCAGCCAGCATGCAAATAAAACGTTTCATCAGCGGTTCCTTTGCGGATGCCGTGCCACGCAAACCACGAATCAACCGGCGGCTTGGCAGGAACCAACCGCGTGCCGGGAACCCAAACCGGAAGGGTCCCTGAAGTTTGACGGTTGAAGTGTAACGTTTCCCTGCCGCCCTAACACCTTCAGCGGATCGTTACCATCCGGTTGGTAACGATACACCGGGAAATTCGCCCCTCGCGCCGAAAATTCTAAAAAGCCCTCACCCGCCTCTTCGGTAAATCCGGCAAAATCAAGCTATATCAAACCACTTTATTTAATACCCTGATAAAATCCTAAAAAATCCCCTTCGCCTGCTCATGGCCTGTCCCCACCGAACCAGCCCATTCTCCATTATCCACTCATCAATTGTCCCCCTCCTCCTCCCCTACAGCAGCGGAGCCGCGGGGCGGAAGACGGCTTCAGCAATCTTGTGCCGAAGCGGACGACGCTGGTATTCCTCCAGCGTCACCGGGCGTGCTTCGGCGGCAGTGGTATCGAAGAAATGGTCCGCTCCGGAAGCGGTGTCCCGGCAGGTGAGGAGGACGTTGAGCTCGAAGTTGATGCGGAGGGAACGAATGTCGAGATTGGCGCTGCCGACCATTGTATAAAGGCCGTCCACCGTAAGCGACTTCGCATGGATCATACGCGGCTGATACTCGAGGATGCGCACGCCGTGCGGGAGCAGATCATCGTAATAGGCGCGCATGACATGGGTGAGATAAAAGCGGTCGCACTTCTGCGGAACGAGCAATGCCACGTCCACGCCGCGCATCGCTGCCAATTGAAGCGCAGCCAGCATCGGTGGCTCGGGAACGAAGTAGGGCGTGATGAGGCGGATGCGTTTCTCCGCACGGTAGAGCAGAGCGATGGTGCTGAGCTGGACTTCGTCGATATCATTGTCCGGAGCTCCCGCGACAACCTGACCCATCACCTCGCCGCAGGGTTCCACCGGGGGGTAATAATCCTCCGCAGTAAGAGCCTGCCCGGTGGAGAAATACCAGTCCTGCGCGAAGACCTCGGCCAGTTGCGCCACCAAAGGTCCTACAATTTTCACACCAAGGTCCCGGTAAGGCAAAATGTTGCTGCTCCGCCAGTATTCATCCGCCACATTCATGCCGCCGGTAAGCGCCACGAGTCCATCGGCGATCACCAGCTTCCGGTGATTGCGCAGGTTGAGGTTAAACCGGCCGCGCCGCGGCGAGAATGAATGAAACCACGAGAAAGCTCCTCCCGCTGCAATGAGAGGTTTAAAAAAACTTCGCAGCAGGAAGACGCTCCCGATCTCATCGAGCAGCACTCTCACCTGAACTCCGCGCTGGGCCGCCTTCACAAGAGCATCGCGGACGGCCTTGCCGGCGCGATCATTTCTCCAGATATAAAATTCGAGGTGCAGGTGATGCTTTGCGTTCGCAATGAATTCCAGGAGTACCGGGAAAAACGAAGTGCCGTCGGGAAGAAGAGATGCCGTATTGCCCATGGTCGCGGGCATCCCGTTCACGCGTTCAAGCTCCGGCATGGAAGCGGCCAGTATTGCGCGGCGTTTGCGGCGGTTTCCCGACGTCACCTCCAACTGGGAATCGAGTGCCCTAACGAGTGCGAGACGCTTGCGCTGCACGCGCTCGTTTCCCATGAGCATGTAAAATATGCCCATGCCCGGAATGAAGATGATCGCCCACAGCCATGCGAGTGTGGAGTTCGGCGACTTACAGCGCTGGGAAAGAAGGTGCGGAATGAGAATCCACTGCAGAAGGGCGGTGCCTGCGGTGGAGGTGACGATCCAGTCTCTGATGGTCATGAAGAGAGGAGCCTGGACAGAAACGGGCTGTCTGTCAGCCGCGGAAAAGCGCGATCAGAGGCCGCGGGCGTAGGAGTTGCAGCGGTTGAACCAGCCCTCGCGCCAGCGGGTTTCGTCTTTGGGGGCGTGGTTGATCCGGTTTTGCAGCACCTGTTTCGCGGCGGCGGAAAAGGCGGCGGGCGCCTGCGCCGGAGTGACCGGCGGCATCTTTTGAAGAACCTGAAGCAGCCCCCAGCCGGTTTCACCGTACCGCTCCGCAAGATTGGTGCCTTCGCCTTTGAAGTTCACATAATCCATCAGGCAATAAAGCCCCGCGCCGGAGGCGGCCAGAGCCATGAATTTAGCGCGCAGGCTTTCGCGTTCGCCTTTGCCGGCAGCGGCGAGGATTTTTGGAAGCGAATTCACGCTGCGCTGCGCCGCATATTCCGCCTGAAGAGGAACGGTGGCCGCCAGCAGACTCCGCAGTTCCGCCATGCGCCCGGATTTTTGCGCGGCATTAAAAGCAGCGCGGTTCGGCCACGGGCATGCCTTCGCGGACGCAAGCCACGCGGGCACCTTTGCACCGCGAGTCGTCAGCAGCTTCACCAAACCAGGGAAGCTCTCTTCATAGGGCCCGCGCACCCCCGGCGGATACCAGATAAAATGGCCGATGCCGAGCGAAGCGAAATTCTCGCCGCCGTTCCAACTCGTAAGTCCGGCGACCGTGCCGCCGCATTCATTTTTCCACAGACGCTGGCCGATTTTGGCGGCGTTCGCCGGAGAGATCGAAACTTCCGCCGCGGGCGAAGCCGCTGTGAACAAAACGGCTGCCAGCAGAGCGCGGAGGATCATCGAAGCACCTTATTTGATGAACTGAATGGGGGCCACCGCCACTTCCGCAGCGGCTGCCATGGCGTGCTGCTCGGGACTGCAGGAGGAATCGATGGGGGCGTCAGCCTCGCGGTCCACGGGATCGACAAGTTCCTTCGCCAGCATGTAATTCTCCAGTTCCTCGCCGCTCACGTCCGCCAGCATGACGCCATTGACGACGACACAGGGACTCAGCGGCTGGCCGGTCTTCTGCTCCATCTCCCACCGGAAAGCCGGGTTCTTGATGATGTCCTTTTCCTCGTAGGGAAGCTCATATTTGCGCAGAATGGCGCGCACTCCTTCGCTCCAGCCGCAGAAGGTTTTGACGTAGGCAGTGATTTCAGGTTTCGGTTTGCTCATAACGCTTGGGGATTAACTCGAAGGAAACTAAAGGGGCAACCGGCGAATGCAAGGAGGGCCGTGGCAGCGCGGTCTATCATGAAACTACGCAGGCCGGCCCGTGCGGATGCAGGGATTCGCAGGCTGCGGAACAGCAAGATGCTGCACGCCCATGCGCCGTTCTGTAGCGCAACTACGGCCCGGTATCCGTTACTCATTGCCGCCGTTCGGCCCGGTTTTGTCAGGCTCCATCAGCGCAAGCTGGATTCGGGTCTGGCTGATTTGGCCGATGAGCGCCTCATTCTCAAGGATTTTAGCGAGCTGGACTTTTTGTCCCGCCTTGCTGAGCAGCCGCCTGACCTTCGCGGTAAGAGAAATTTCGATGCGCTTCATTCCATCCAAAAGTTCTTCGGTGGAGAGTTCCTTGAACCGGTCTCCGCCCCTGCATTCCGTGATGAGCGACTCAATAAATCGAAGGAGCATTTCCGCGCGGCGGGTGAGGAAGCGCATGGTGTCCTCCAACTGGGGTCTTCCCCTCAAGGCCTGAGCGATACAATGGGCGGCGTGCGCGGCCCGCACCGCTTCGTCAACCACCGGGAACCATGCCTCTCCGGCAGGCCACTGACCAGTCTGCGCGCGGGGGCCGGATTCGATTTTCCTGCGAACTTTCATGCGATGCGGCGACAGAGGCATACCATTCTCTTCGCAGGGGCCGTACCGTTTTTGCGGGGGAGACAAAATGGCCCGTCCATGCACTGTGCATGGCGGATCTTAGGACAGAAAACAGGCTCCACCACCGCCCTCCTGGTCCTGAGCGATCCCCATTTCCCCGAGCACGTCCTCAAGCCAATGCGAAGACGGGCGGACCGGCGAGTTCCCTTCATGATCCAACTCCTTGTTTATCATGAAGATAATCGAGGGCATCTCTTCGTCCGGGATGCCCAGCCTTGTGAGCATGCGGCGATAGGCTTCGCCCACAAAGCGCGTCCCAGGGGCGGGGCGGCCATCGGTTCGGGCAATATCGAGGGAAAGTTTTACCGCTTCCCGCGCCAGCGCTCCGGCTTCGTTGTGCCGGTTCATGTCGCAGAGAAGCAGAGAAAGGTGCGTAAGGCCGAACGCCACGCTATGGTGTCCGCGGCCATGAAGTTGCTCGGCAAGCCCTATCGAACGCCGAAGAAGGGATTCGGCTTCACTGTGGCGCTGCAGGCTGTGCAGAACGATGGCAAGATTTTCGAGGTCGGCGGCCACCGTGGGGCGGTCCGGCGAGGAAGCGTTCTCGTCGATTTCGAGCGCCTCGCGAAAACACACGGCCGCCTCTTCGGAACGCTCCATTTCATGAAGAAGGGAGCCGAGATTGTTAAACCCGAGCGCTACGGCGGGATGATTGCGCCCATAGTTGGCCTCATCGATTTCAAGCGCACGCCGCAGGAGTGGTTCGGCGTCAGCGGGACGGCCCAGAGAACGGAGCAGTCCGGCAAGATTGTTCAAACAGATGGCCACCTGGGGATGATGTTCCCCGCAGGCGTTTTCGGCAATGGTAAGAGCACGCCGGTAAAGGAATTCCGCCTTTTCCAGCCGTCCGGTTTCCCGCAAGAGCCGCCCCAGATTATTAAGCGATGCGGCGACCTCCGGCGAATTCGGTCCCAGCGTCCGCTCCATGACTCTGAGAATACTGCGCATCAGCGGCTCTGCTTCACAGCGGTTTCCCTGCTCATCGAGAATCCATGCCACCTGAGACGCCGCCTCCACCCACGTCAACGGATTTACGTTATACAGCGCTGCTCCCAGAGCACTGCGGGACGCAGCGAGCGCCTCCGGAAGCCGCCCCTGCTCGTATTCGATGTGGCCGGCCAGCATCCACGCCTGCCGCTTTTCCTCCGCCGCCTCTCTGGCAGCAAGAATCGTCTCCTGACTGGCGGCGCGCGCAAGCTCCTCAGGCGAACCCGCCCGCCGGGCGCGCTCCTCGGCCTCCTGTGCCGCAAGGACCGCAAGGGTCAGCGCCTGCTCCATGTCTCCTGCCAACCAGTGAGCCAGCGCTTTGTCATAACAGCGCGCCACCGGATCGCCAGCAATTTCCTCCCGCCACGATTTTATCCGCCCTTCGACCTCCTCCGCCGCGACTCCCATGTTTTGCGCCGTCAGCAGCAGAGCGTCGCGCCGCACCTGCTCCCCGGAAGCACCCGGCGCGCACGCTCTCATTTGCATCGCGTGGGACCGCACATCTTCGGCGAGTTCCCGAACGCTGTCCCGGGAAACTCGCGTCTTCAACTCCTTGATTACTTTGCCGGAGGAAGTCATGGGCTGTTTTGACCACTCAGTGTGGGAGAGCGATCGTTCATTACTTACGAACGACGATTGAAAAGGACGACACCAGGGCAAGTAATTTCTCTGACATCATCCGGCGGCGGATGCACTGCAATCACGTAAAATGAGGTTTCCGGTTAAAAAAAGGCCAGCCCGCGGGTGCGGGCTGGCGGGTTTGGAACTGACGGCTGCGGCGGAGGTAATCCGAGAGCAGACGGAATTCAGTTCCCCTGGTATCGGTCGAAAGTGAACCTTTCGACCGGGCACGCGCCAGCGAAGCCGCGAGTAGCCTTTCGCGGTACCGCGGTGCCGAATCTTTGAGGTGCGGGGAACTTTTCCCGCATGCTGCAACATTTTTTAGCTGGCATAGTGCAAATCGCCCGATGATCTATTTCGTACCCCGCTTTCCGGGCGACCACTCCCGCTTGCAGGTGAGACACGCGTAGGACCCTTCCATAAGGTTCATCTTAACAAGCAGCCGGAAAAAGAAGGGAGCAACGAAATTGCGCGGCATTTCCGGGTACCGCACCCTGAGCGAGCCGCAATCCGGACAGCGAATCGCAGGCTTCACCAGGCGAAGCCCTTCGTCCGTGTGACTGGTAGCCTGAACTGCGGCGGCGGCATCGTCTCCCGGCACTCTCACCTGATATTTTGCGAACTCAGCCGGCAGCGCATTTCCTGGCATCGAGACGGTGAGATCCACCGTGGCAGCCGGAATGTTTTGTTTTACGAGGAAGCCGGTGAGATCCTCGGCGGGCTGTTTTTCTTCAAATGCGGCGATGAGGGTGGAATTCATAACAGAATGAATAAATCCCGCCCCTGCACCTTTCATGCCGGACAGCGGCATCCGTGCGCGTGCCCCAGTCGGCATACTTCGTGCGCGGGTCATTCTGAACCCGTGCGCCGAATCCCGGCGCCGTAAAAATCCCAAGCCAGTTCCCGCTTATGAGTGCGAGTGTCATGGAATATCCGGTGCTGCAGTCGGCGTTTGAAGTCGTCGGAAAGAAACCTCCCTTCGATTCAGGCGTCGTGTGTGACGTTCTGGGGGAAGCGATCGAAGTGCTGCGTGATCGTCATAAAGGCCTTCAGCAGGCGGCGGAACTGGCCAAAGAGCCCTTGAGGAGTGAACTTCTCAGTTACGGCGCACAGCGGGCCTTGTTTGTGAGGGAACTGCAGCACCTTGAGCGCATCTTCGGCAAAACGAACGTGGATGACCGGGGCACCGTCACTGGAGCGCTGCATCGCGCCTGGTTCGGTTTGAAAGGCGTCTTTGCCAAACGCAGCGATCAGGCGCTTCTTGAGGAAGTAGTCGCGGGGGAGACGATTGCCGCCGATTTCTTCGTGGACATCCTCGGGACCCGGCGCGGTCTTCCGCAGGAGGTTACTCAGTGCCTGTCGCGCCAGTGCGCGGAATTGCAGAAGGGCCGCATTGAACTGAGCACGCGCTGCGCTGGAGCGCTCCCGCGAAGAACAGGGTTCCGGGTTACTTCATCGCCGCCACCAGATCAGGGATCTTGATGATTCCGAACGACGTGAACCAGTCGGAGGTGGCATAGGGAAGGACGAGGTGATCCCGGTGAATCATTCCGCCGCAGGTGTAAACGACGTTAGGCACATAGCCCTCCCGCTCCTCGGGAGCCGGACGGATGAGCGGCTCGCTCAGGCGCGCGATGATTTTTGACGGGTCGTCTTTGTCGAGAAGGAGGGCGCCGATACAGTATTTGCGCATAGCGCCGACCCCGTGCGTGAGCACGAGCCAGCCGGCGTCGATCTCGAGCGGGGATCCGCAGTTTCCCAACTGGATGAATTCCCACGGCTGCGTGGGGCGCACCAGGACTTCCGATGAATCCCAGCGGTGAATGTCATCTGAGAACATGAGACGGATGTTCTCGTTGTCCTGACGGCTGAGCATCACATACCGTCCGCCAATACGCCGCGGAAAAAGAGCCATTCCCTTATTCTGAACTGCGGCTCCCTGCAGAGTGCGGAAGTGAAAGTTGAGGAAGTCCTTCGTTTCCAGCATCTGCGGAAAGATGACCCGCCCGTCGTAAGCCGTGTAGGTGGCATAAAAAGTGACACTTCCGTCGTCCTCAACAAACCGTACAAAGCGAGCGTCCTCGATCCCGTTCGTCTGACTCGGCGAAACCGGAAAAATCGCGCGCTCCGAATAACGCAGGTCCGCGTCGAAGGCGACGTTGAAGTTCGATTTAGCCAGCAACAGCAACCGGTCGCCCGCAGCCGAACACGTGGCGTCCGGGGTATTGCCGCAGGCCTGACGAACAGCCGTTTTGAGTTCCAGCTCACTGAAGTTTTCGGGCAGCAGGCCGACCACCCGGTCGATGAAGTCGCAGTCGATTCCCAATTCACGGCATTTGCGATGAAACCACGGGCCGTGAAAGGACGCGTCCACCACACGGCGCGGTTCCACCACCCAGCGCGCCGCCTCGGTGAAGTCGATCTCAAAATTTTCTGTCAGGATCCCGCTGCGAAAGCAGAGGGAGGAAATGTGACCTTCACCGACGGCCCGCAGGCTGAGAACAAAACGGAGAGCGCCATCCTCGACATCCGATTGATCCGGGCAGGGAACGATGCTGGGATTAAACAAAGCGGCGGCTTCCAGCGAATACTCGTGAGTAAAATAGGAGCCGATGAGCAGGCGGCGCGTCTCGGTGAGTTCGGCATCTGTTGGCATCCACCGGGAAATTTCGTCAAAGCGCCGCAGGAAGTAGTCGTTCAATTCTTCGTGACGGGCGGCGAAATCCTCCTTGATGACATTCCATTGATCCTCCGCCTCCTCTTCCGAGAGAGCGAAAATCCGGGAAAGAATCTTCAATACCCGCGACTCGTCCGCCATTGACGTCCCTGAAACGTCCAGCGCCGGACGAAAAGGCCGAATGAGGACGCGGCGTGCGTCCGGACGAAGAGTCAGGGGAAGCTTGCGAACGAGGATGTTCGAACACATAGACGGGAAAACTCACGCCGCAGCCGTTGCTGAAGATTCGGCTGGAATCTGCGACGGCAGGACGAAAGCCGGCATCTGCGACATGAGGCGCATCTGAGCGGCGGACTGGATCCATGCCAGGGTGGACTCCGCACCCTGATTGATATTCACACCGTATTTCATCAGACCGTCGCAGCAGCCGCCAGTCGCCTCGTCCACAAGAGATAAGGCGTGATCATTGCCGCCGGTGAACCATGCGAACGCGCGCCATGCACTGTCAAGCCACCGCATCTGGCCCGTCAATTTATAAGCTTCGAGACATGCCGATGTCATGGCCTGGGCTTCGAGAGGCTGCTGGTCCCACTGGGCGGGACGACCTCCGCGCTGCCAGAATCCCTGACATCCGACGGGCCGGAAATGTCCCTCCAGGGCGGTTTGACTTCTGACGAGAAAACCAAGCGTGCGCAACGCGGCGCGGCACCATGTGATCTTCCCGGTCTGGCGCGCGGCAGCGAGAAGCGCCTCCGGCAGTTTGGCGTTGTCGTAGGTAATGTTATTCTCAAACCAGAGCCAATCATCCGACGCATAGCGTTCGTAGAGGCTGAACAGACGGGAGGCAAGTTCATCGCGAAGGATTTCCGTCAGGATATCCGAGCGGACGCCGTCCAGGTAATTGGTGATTCCCATGAGCGTGAAAGCCCACGCACGGGGCGACGTGAACCTGACGACGGCGGGCGCGGCCACCCGCAGGATCTTCCGCGCGTATTCCCTCTCACGCGAGGACGGACAGTGATGCACCACGTGTCCCAGCGCCCAAACGGCACGGCCATGGCTGTCCTCGCTTCCATACGACTCGAGCCATTCGCCCTCTTCACTCATAAAGTTCCGGAACCGGTCAGTGCGCAAATCACAGGCCTGGATGAGGACGTTGAAACACCGCGTGAACATGCTGCCAATGCGGTTGTCAGGGTGATTGATGCGCATCAAATCCGTCAGCGCTATGACCGCGCGGGCATTGTCGTCGGTGCAGTATCCGTGGACGGGATCGGGCTCCGTGCCAATCGCATGCTGATGAATGCCGTGCTCACCCGTCATGTGCGCGAAATGATGGATCGCGGGTTGAGGCACCGCCTCGACGGTGGCGACCGCCGTCCGGATCGCTGCCCGGCGCCGCAAAGCCACCGCGTCCTCAATGACTCCATTGTAACGTCTGCCGACCGCATCCCATGTCATCTCCCGGCCTTTTTGATAGGCGCGCGCCGAGATCGATTCCCGCACGGAATCGTCCTGGAAAAGCACGTTGGCCGCTTTCGCGAGCTGCTCCGTGTCTCTGAACGGGACCAGGATACCATGGTCATCCGCGAGCAATTCTGCGGCATGCCAGTAAGGCGTGGAAATGACTGGTTTTCCCATGCCAAACGCATAAGCCAGTGTGCCGCTGGTGATCTGCGCTTCATTCAAATACGGGGTCAGATAAACGTCCGCCGCGCCAATCAACTGCACGAGTTCCGCACGGCTTACGAAGCGATTGATGAATTGAAGATGCTCCGCGACATTCAATTCCTCCGCGAGAGCCTGCAGACGCTCACGATAGTTCTCACCCTGATCACGAAGCAGGTTAGGGTGAGTGGCACCCGTCACCACATACAGCGCGTTCGGATGCTGCTTCACGATCTCCGGCAGGGCCATGATGGCCTGTTCGATTCCCTTGCTGGGACCCACCAGACCAAAGGTAAGCAGGACCCGGCGCTGCGACCAGCCGAGAGATTCGCGCACCGCGGCACGCTCTTCACGTGTCATTGCCGCATCAGGAATTCCGTGCGGAATCACCGCAATTTTCTCATCGGGTACACCGTAAATCTCCTTGAGCAACTCCCGACCCTTTTCGGCCATCACGATCACGCGGTCGGAGTGACGGGTGATGCTTTGCAGGACCTGACGCTGCTCGGGCGACGGTTCACGAAGCACCGTATGACACGTCGTTACCACGGGTGCCTTCACGTGCTTGAGAAAGTCCAGAATCCATGATCCGGACGGTCCCCCGTAAATGCCGAATTCATGCTGCAGGCTGACAGCATCCGCATTGAGCCGGTTTACCGACTCCGCCGCAGCGCGATATGCCGAGCGTTCTTTTTCTGAAAGAATCAACTGCACCTCTTCAGGGCACGTATATCGCTCCGGATCGTCGCTCACCATTGCCACAGGCGCATTGACCGAGGGATCGGCGCTCAGGACAGCGGAACGTAAATCCTGGGTGAACGTGGCAATACCGCAGCAGCGGGGAGCATAGTTCCCCAGAAAGACGAGGGTTTTCATACGGGAGTGGGCGGGAATAGGGGATTTCATGGGGACCTGCGGCATCGGCTTATTGAGGAATGGCTTGCAGCCTGATCCGCGAAACGCGGGAGAGGTATGATGCGGGAAGCATGATGGTGATGGCATATCCACCGGTTTCACTTCCCTGTTCATCGAGTGAAAGCCTCAGGTTCTCTCCTCTGCGGGGCCGATCTGAAACCCTCGGAACCAGATGACGCTCAAGGGCGATCGCAGGAAGTGGAGAGGTTGATGCAGGATCGGACGAGTGAAGAGGATACATATCTCGGTTTTCTTAAGGTTTTCGGTCGCCGGAAGGGCGTTAAAGCCGGTGCATTTCGCGTACCATCGGCCTTTCCCGGGAGGTCGGGAAAATGGAGCATCCGAACCGGTGCATTCGGCAAGAATTGCCATGCAAAAGGAGGGGCTTGCAGAACCGCCGGAGCCGCCCGAATTCCGCCTTTTTTCATGATCAAGGCCTGCCTCATCGATATCGGGAACGTTCTCGTGTCTTTTGACTATGCGCGCACCTTTCCCAGACTCGCGCCACGAATGCCGCGCTCCCTTGAAGAAATCCGCGTTCACCTTTCGGAAGTGATCGAGGAACTTGAGACGGGGCGCCTTTCTTCGGATGCGTTTGTCGCGCGAGCGATGGCATTCATCGGCGGCGGAGTAAGCCGGGAGGAATTTCTCAGGGCGTTTACCGAAATTTTTGAGCCGATCGAGCCGGTGTGGGAGGCGGTGGAAATCATTCGCGATGCGGTCCCCGTGCATCTGTTTTCAAACACCAGCGAACTCCATGAGCGGCATTTGTTTGCAACCTTTCCCGGCTTCTCGCGGTTTCACGGAGGCTTTTACTCGTGGCGTCTGGGATTGATGAAACCCCATGCCGGCATCTACGAAAATGCCCTGCGCGCGCTCGGTCTCCCGGCGAGGGAAATCGCCTACATCGATGATCTTTCCGACAACATTGAAACCGGACGGCGGCTTGGGTTTAATTGCCATCAGTATGACCGAGACCGTCACGAAGATTTGCTGCGATTCCTGGGGGAATGTGGTTTGATGAGCCATCACGTTTCCCGTCAACGCGCATGAACACGGTCCCGCTGAGCGCCATCGAAGACGCATGGTGCGAACTTTATGACACCACTGAAGAACGCGCACATGAACTCATGGATGCTTTCGTGAGGGAGCAGCCTGAGCTGGCGAACTATCTCACCGAGGCTGAAGGCGAGATCGAGATACTGGACGACCGCGGATTTCTGATGCTTTACGGCGTCTGGACGTGGCTGGCGTTCAAACTCAATGGCCGGGATGACACTATGGTCACCGCCACCGCCATTGAAGCCGCAGCGAACCGGAATCACTCCGACATGATGCGCATGGGTGAGGCGAAACAAAGCCTCATCATGGATGCCGCACGGGATTTTTCCAAACCCTTCCGGCAAATGCCCATGCTCGGAGCCATCATCAATGACATCATGGAAGGCCGCATGGAAAGCGAGAGCCGTCAGGATGATATCACGGGAATGATCGTTGTCTGCGCGAAAACGGTCATCGATTGTCTGGACGCGTGATTCCTTATTTACCGCGGCCCCCTGCGCGCTACGGAGAGCCGTCATGACCATTCTTGATAACGAAACCGTCGATCTTTCCACGCCGCGCGGAAGTATGCGCACTTACATTCTCCGTCCGGCGGCGCCGGGGAAGTATCCGGGGATTGTGCTGTGGTCGGAGATTTTCCAGGTGACGGCCCCCATTCGCCGCACCGCGGCAGTGCTCGCGGGACATGGGTTCGTGGTCGCCGTGCCGGAAATCTGGCATGAATTGGAGCCCGCCGGATGCGTGCTGGCCTACGATCAGGCCGGAGCGGACAAGGGGAACGCCCACAAAACCGGCAAGGAACTGGCGGGTTATGATGACGATGCCCGCGCGGCTATTGACTGCCTGCTGGCTCATCCCTCCTGCACGGGACGGCTGGGAACGATGGGCATTTGCATTGGCGGGCACCTCGCCACACGGACGGCGTTCCATCCGGAGATTCGCGCCGCCGTTTGCTTTTACGCCACCGACATCCACAAGCGTTCCCTCGGCAAAGGGATGAATGACAACACGATCGACAGGCTGGGCGAAATGAAAGGCGAGATGCTCTACATCTGGGGCCGTCAGGACCCTCACATCCCCCGGGAAGGACGACGTATCGTTTACGATGCCCTGACAGACGCCGGCGTGAACTTCACGTGGCATGAGTTTAACGGACAGCACGCCTTCATCCGCGACGAGGGCCACCGCTACGATCCCGCCCTGCAGTTGCATTGCTACGGACTGGCTCTCGACCTCTTCCGCCGCAAGCTGCACGAAGGTGATCTGCCTGCGGTCGCGGACAAAGGCACCGCTGAAAGCCGCCATTGAGCCCCGCGCTGATCAGACAATCATTTACCGGTACGGAGCCGAAGCCCCACGCTGCCCGTCTTCTTTTTTCTGCTCCCGGCGAACTTGCCAGAGGCCCTGGAAGATGGTCGAACGGGAACAATACCGGGCTTGAGCGACCAGCGACTTCCAGTGACAAAGCTATTGCCATCCTCTACAGAGTAGAGGTCCATCAGTTGTTCAAGGGTGGCATCCTTCATCTGCATTAGGATGGCTTATAATATTCGTGCGGGCAAGGCTCCATTTTTATCGGACTGTTCGCGAGCATACGACTCAGTTCCTGAAAATCGAATTGGAAGCGATCTAAAATCCTGTTCGGAGGCTGACGAGAGGAGACGCTCTTGCAGGATTGAAGACCAAATCTCGTTTTTAACGTGTGGTAAAATCCGCGCGACGCCTCCGTGCACTCGCCCCACAATTCCTTCGCGGACAACCAAACCCCAATCTGTGCAACACTCTGAATCAGTACCGTCCCAACGCCTTTGATGCCGGTCAAAGCTGCAGGCGAACCGGCAAGAAACTCGAGGATGAGATTGTTGGCCCATGTCCGCCTGACGAATCCAAAGCCCAGTACGGAGGTCCTGCCCAAAATTGCACCCGTCAATGCGAGAGCCATTCCAAGTTCCGCTTTCGAATCCCGCATCAGATGCCGGCGGAGGTCGCTCCAACCGGTGACAGAATCTTTGTTGCATAAGAAATCGCCAGCGCTTGCCTGCGAGGAGGGCGTACTCGATTGAGTCACGTATGCCCGAATCCGCCTCCTTTGTGAGGCTGCTGCGCTTCCACTGCTGGACAAATCTCCAGTCGCTTGAATCTGTGAGCCACCAGATTTTCGCGGGGACGAGGACCGCCGGGCTGGTGGATTGGACAATTAAATTGACGCTCCCGAAGAGGTTCATGCCAGGGAAAAGTAGTCGGTTGGATATCCTGATGCCGTGGCAATAGCAAGGATTGGTCATTCCACGGACAGCGCGCCGCCGAAGAACCTGGGGACCGGTTGCCCGCATTCCCCAACGCAAACCGGATGCAGAATGCAGGAATCCGTTTACGCTTTGCCTGGGCCTGCTAAAGTCAGGCTTCGTTCCAACTCACTCAAACGCTCACAGACATGTTAAACGCCACGCTCTTTTTCGCCAACAACGGGCTCTTCATCACGCTCGGTGTCGTCCTTGGCATTGGCCTCATCCTGATCCTCTGGATCGTCGCCCTTTATAACGGGCTCGTGGGCGCGCGGAACCGCTATAAAAACGGGTTCGCTCAGATCGATGTCCAGTTGAAGCGCCGCTACGATCTCATCCCCAACCTCGTGGAAGTGGCCAAGGGCTACATGAAGCACGAGCGCGAAACACTGGAAGCCGTGATCGCCGCCCGGAATTCGGCATCGAGTGCCCGTGCGACCGTCGCCGCCAATCCGGCCGATGCCGCCGCTGTTCAGAGCCTCAACACCGCGGAAGCGGGGCTGGCTCAGGTGATGACCCGCTTCATGGCGCTCTCGGAAGCCTATCCCGACCTGAAGGCGAATGCCAACATGCAGCAGCTCACCGAAGAGCTGACCAGCACGGAAAATCGCATCGCCTTCGCCCGCCAGGCCTACAACGACAGCGTGATGGACTATAACAACAAGCGCGAGATGTTCCCCAGCAGTATCATCGCGGGTATGTTCAACTTCGCGGCGGCTCAGATGTTCGAGGTGAAGAGCGAAGCCGAACGCGAAGCGGTGAAGGTTTCGTTTTCCTAACCGCAGTTTGCGGCGCGGACTTGTGATTGCTTGTCATCACCATGGCTGATTTCTTCCTTCAGCAGGAGAAGGCCCGCGGGCGCACACGGCTGTTCGTTTTCCTGTTCGCCCTCGCGGTCGCGGCCGTCATCGGGCTGACTTACCTGCTCACCGGTTTCGTCACCTTGTGGGGCTCAAAGGTGTGGGCGCCATCGTTGACGCTGAGTTTGGGCATCGCCGGTGGGATCATTGGGCTCGGCAGCGGCTTCAAGATGCTCCAGCTCTCCGCGGGTGGCAAAGCAGTGGCGCGCGAACTGGGTGGACGCGAAGTGGATCCCGCCACCTCTGATCCTGACGAAAGGAAGCTGCTGAACGTGGTGGAGGAAATGTCCATCGCCAGCGGCATTCCGGTGCCGCAGGTGTGGATCATGGATCAGGAGGATGGCATTAACGCTTTCGCCGCGGGGACTTCTCCGTCGAGCGCGGTCGTGGGCATCACACGCGGCTGCATGAAGGAACTGACGCGCGATGAATTGCAGGGCGTCGTGGCCCACGAATTCAGCCACATCCTGAACGGCGACATGCGCTTGAACCTGCGCCTCATCGGCGTCGTCCACGGCATCCTCGTCATCTCCATCCTCGGCGGTCTCGCCTGTCGTGTAGCCGCCAACATGCGCGGCGACAGCAAAAACAGCCCGCAAATTCCCATCTTCATCATCGGCGGGTCACTGTACGTCATCGGCTATACCGGCGTCCTGTTAGGGCGCATGATCAAAAGCGCCATTTCGCGCCAGCGCGAATTCCTTGCGGATGCCTCCGCCGTGCAGTTCACGCGGAATCCGCAGGGTATTGCAGGCGCCCTCATGAAGATCGGTGGATTCAGCTTTGGTTCGCGTTTGAAGTCCGGCCATGCCGAGGAGGCGAGCCACATGATGTTCGGCAATGTCCTCCGCGGGGCGGCGTCTCTGTTTGCCACCCACCCGCCGCTGGAGGAACGCATCAGCGCCATCATGCCGGAATGGGACGGCCAGT
The DNA here is from genome assembly GCA_035550135.1 of Verrucomicrobiales bacterium. Classification (GTDB taxonomy): domain Bacteria; phylum Verrucomicrobiota; class Verrucomicrobiia; order Verrucomicrobiales; family V1-33; genus V1-33. Next base: position 11,640 of record DASZQB010000096.1, on the reverse strand, counting down.
TCGAGCAGGTCCCCATGAGCGAAATCAATGCCGCGCCGCGCCACGTGGAGCGCCGCTCCGCTCCTCAGGCCGCGCCGGCCGCGGGCCTCTCGATGCTGGCCGCCTCTCCGCAGGACCTCGTGGCCCGTGTCGGCATGCTGAGTCCGGCGGACATGGAAAATGCGGCGCGACTTCGGGAAGGCATTCCCGCCGAATTGCTGCAACTCCTCCGTGACGCCGCCGGGGCACAAGCGGTGGTGTTTGGCCTGCTGATCGCCACGGATGAAAGCGCAGAGACACAAACGCTCGCGGGGCTCGTTGATGAGCAAACACTGCACACCGCCCGCGCTGTCGCGGAGCAGGTCGCCGCATGGCATTCCACTCATGCCATCGCGCTTATCGATCTGGCCATTCCCGCCCTGCGCCGATTGACTCCGGAGGAATACAAACGCTTCGTTTCCGTCCTGGACGAACTCATCGCCACCGATCACCAACTCGATCTCTTCGAGTTCATGGTGCAGCGCGTGTTGCGGCGGCATCTCGACCGCTGGTTCTCGGGTGCTCCACCGCGGAAAATCCGGTTCCGGTCCTTCAAACAACTCCTTCCCGAACTGGAGACCCTGCTGACTGCCATGTGCGGTGTGGGTCAACGCACACCGGAGGAAGCCACCGCTGCCCTCAAGGCTGGTCAGGACATCCTCGCGCAACATGGTGTTCACCTTAAACTCGAGCCGCGCCCGGCGTCTTTGGACGATGTCAGCGCCGCACTGGAGCGCTTCGATGCCGGCACGCCTCTTCTAAAGAAGCAACTCCTCATGGCCTGCGCAGCCGTCGCGGGGCAGGACAATCACATTAGTAGCGAAGAAGCCGAATTGCTCCGAGCGGTAGCGGACACCATCGGCTGTCCCATGCCGCCACTCAATGTGGCGTAGCCGCGCAGAAACCCCAGCTCAATGCGCCCGGCAAAATTCCTCAAACCGGTCGAGGCCCTTCTTAATAACATCAAGGCTGCAGGCGTAGCTGAAGCGCACCGTATCATCGGCTCCGAAGGCGATGCCGGGAACGACGGCAACATGCATGCGGCTGAGCAGTTTCTCCGCGAAGTTCAGGCTCTTGATGCCCATCTTGCCGATGTTCACGAGGAAGTAGAATGCACCCTTCGGTTCCACCACGCTGACCTGGTTCAGCTTACTGAAGCGGCCCATCATGTAGCCGCGGCGCATGTCGAACTCCATGCGCATGTCTTCGATGATCTGCGGGTCGCCCTGAAGCGCGGCGAGCGCTCCCCATTGAGCAAACGTCGCCGGAGCACTGGTGGTGTGGCTCTGGATGGTATCGATGGCATCCGCGATCTTCTTCGGCGCAGCGGTGTAACCCAGCCGCCAGCCGGTCATGCTGTAAGCCTTTGAGAAGCCGTTGACCACGATGGTCAGGTCCTTCATTTCCTTGCTCAAACTCGCAATGGAAACGTGGGGCGTTTCGTCATAGACCAGCTTTTCGTAAATCTCGTCTGACAAAATGAGAATATCCTCCCCCGCGGCGATTTCGGCGATCTTCTCAAGTTCCTCTTTGGAATAGACGGCTCCGGTGGGATTCGACGGGCTGTTGAGAATCACCATCTTCGTGGCCGGGCTCATGGCCTCTTCAAATTCCTCCGGGGTCATCTTCCAGCCGTTTTCCTGTTTTGTCTCCACGATGACAGGAATCGCGCCCGCCATGCGCACCATGTCCGGATAGCTGGTCCAGTAAGGCGCGGGAATGATCACCTCATCACCCTCGCTGCAGCAGGCCAGAATGGCATTGAAACACGAGTGCTTGGCTCCGCAATTCACGCTGATCTGTCCGGGCGTGTATTCGAGGTTGTTGTCCACCAGGAGCTTCGCGCAAATGGCTTCACGCAATTCCAGAAGGCCGGCGGAGGCGGTGTATTTCGTTTTGCCCTCTGCGAGCGCCTTCACACACGCGTCTTTAATATGCTGCGGCGTATCCATGTCCGGCTCACCGGCTCCAAAGCTGCACACGTCGATGCCCTCCTTCTTCATCTTTGCCGCCTGACTGGTGACGGCAAGGGTGATAGAGGGAGAAAGTTCGGCGATTTTTGAGGCTACAAAGTCCATGGGCAAAAAGTGATAGAAAGGGGTACCGCAGCGCAGCGGGCCGCTATGAGACAGGGGGGTCCGCAAATTGTCAACACGGGACGAAAATTTGCCTGCGACAAATTGTCCACAGGCACACACCCCGCCAAGGCCCTGTCAGGAAGACTACACGCCGGACTCACCCTTCGCGCGCGGCTCCGCATCTACGCGGTCGCGGGCACCCGGATTCGTCACGAATGGTCCGCCGGCCAGCGGAGCGACACCCGTGAAAGCCACCTCAGGCACGTCGGTCGATTTTCCCGCCAGGGGAAAGTCTTTACGGAGCGGGTAATGCGGATAGCCTTCCCACATCAAAATGCGGCGAAGGTCCGGATGTCCCTTGAAGTGGATGCCCATCATGTCGAAGACCTCGCGCTCATGCCAATCCGCCGTGGGCCACAGATGGCTTACCGTCGGCACTTCCCCGCCCTCGACGACCGCTGCCTTGATGCGAAGGTGCGCCTTGCTGGTGAGGGAATACAATTCATAGACCATCTCGAACCGGGGATCGTTGCCCATGTGGTCCAGGCTGCTCACATCGAGGAGCATATCGAACGCCAGTTCATCCCGCAGCCAGCTCATGGCCGGCACCAGATGCTCCAGTTTTACCACCACCGTCGTCTCATCGCGAAACTCCGACACCGAAACGAAGGCGGCAGGGAATTTTTCCTGGAGAGCTTTGGCGGATTGAGCAGCGGTCATGAAATTACGGTCTGGTCCCCGCGACATAATTTCCCGGACGGCGGAGCGCAACGGTAATTTGGCCGGAACCATCCGTGTGGATAAATGGGTCAGGCGTAACGATGCCTCCGTCTTCTCCTGGGCCGTCCTCCCTTCATCCAGAAGTAGCTCTTCACCGCGAGCCACACTGACAGAACGGTCAGGACCACCCAAAGCAGCAGTTTCCACGTTTGCTCTGCAAACGTCGATTCGGTGTATGCGGCGAATACGTCCGACCATTCATACTTCTCGGGAACGTCCACGACGACCGGTCTCGAACTCCAGTTCACCCGGGGGGATTCCAGAGTGCCCGTGATGTCAGGATGTTGAAGAAAGTGAATGGCCTGCAAACCATTGGGATCCGTGCGGCGATAGTATTCGAATGTTCCGCCGGGCACCTTTAGACTGCAAACCCACTTATCGCCAAAGCGGGAAAGGGGGACGTAGCCGTTATTCTCGAGAGGATAAGTTGCGAGCGCACCCTCCTCCATCAACCGGTTGGTAGCCCGGATATTTTCGCAGTAGTCGATAATTCTTGGAACCATCCCAAGCACCAGACAGAACGCGACCATCGGGATAAACAGCACGAAACCGATGCCGAACCGAAGCAGTTTGAACTGCCCGTACGATGGGAGATAGCTGCCGAATGACACGCAGAATCAGTGATTTGCGAACTACTCCGGCAATCAGGGCACCAGTACCATCCTGATGCGCATCAACTCGCGCGGGCCTGTTCCCCACGGTTGAGTGGAGCGCCATGTCAGGGATTCCGTGCCGTCCTGATTGATCGTGGATCGGACGAACACGAGACCCGTGGAAGACCAGCCGGTGAAAGCGGTGGAGGATTCCGCGACAAACTGCACATCGTCGGCGCCGGCGCGGCAGGTGGCGGTGATGGTTTGATAGGGTGCCTGGACCGCGTTTACCACAAATGACTCCAGCGAGGCCACGGGCAGGCGGGATGCAGAGGAGTCTGTCAGAGAACCACCCGCGGCGTATTCGCTGAAGTTGGTGAGGCCGTCCTGGTCAGCATCGCCGTCGTCATTCGTCACGGCATTGGCGGATTTCCATGCGGTGTAGGAAGCGCCATCGGAATTGCCCGGATTGCCGGTCGCTGTGAGGCTGGCGCGCCAGTTTTGAGCCTGCGAGGGATCAGGAAGAGCGGCGGGATTGCGCAGGACGAGACTGTAGCCCGGGCCATCGGCCTCAGCAGGCCATGGATTGGCATCCGCAAAGGTGAAGTCACTGAGAATGGCGCCGGTGGCGGAGACGAGTTGGAGACGCTCGCCCGTGTTGTCGAGGCTTCCGCTGAATTCGCCCGCGACCGGCAAACCGGTTCCGTAACGCAACTCGAAAGCGGCCCGGTTTTTCACGATCAGAACGCGCGCGCCCGGCGGAAGAATGCGGCCCGTGGCTGCATTGTTGAAATTGAACCCAATGCCCATCAGGAACCGTACATTTGCCAGGTCCGCGCTCATGGTGCTGCTGAGATTCGTCAGCTCGACGTATTCAAAATCACCGGCATCATTGAAGCCCGCGGCAATCTCCGCGGGCGAAGGATCGGCCGGATGATACATGATCTCGGTGATCGCCAGGTTCGCCGCTGCGGCGGCCTGAGTATTCACAAAGAACGTCGCATCCGCCAGAGCACTCCAGGTGGTTCCGCTGAGCACGCGAGCCTTTACGTTTTTCATCCCCGATGGAGCAAGGTAGAGGGGTGTGGTGGCATTCGTACGGGTGCCGGAAATCGAGCAGTTGAAGCTAATGTCCGTGCTGCCGGCGCCATTTTGGTGAATTTCCACGGCAAGGATATTCGTGCCGGGAAGAATCGCCGAAACCGGCACTGGAATGGAATCGGCAGTGTTCTCATTGCTGGCGAGGGCCAACGTGCCCCATGCGATCGCGGTGGGGAGCGGCGGCATGTTGGGCCGCGCGATTTCGTTCCCATTGAGATAAACCACGGCACCATCATCCCGCCGGAGATCTATGGTGAAGCCGGAGTATTGTCCGGGATTGGCTACTGTGAAGCTCTTGCGGAAGTAGGTCGTGATATTCCGGTCGGTGGCATTGGCGGGAATCCCAACGGTAGCGTTGTCCTCGATCACCGTTACTTCGTCGCCATCGTTATAACCCATCTCTGTATTGCCCGTGAGCCAGCCGGTTTCCGGGAATCCCGGCGCGCCGCGCCATGCCGTTCCCTGATCCACCGTAGTGACGAGGTACTTCCACGGCGTCAGGTTGCCGGCACTGCCCATCGGAATGAAGACATCCGTGGAAGTGGCGGAGGTGAAAATCTGCGCCGCCGGATTCAGCGCCCCTCCAACCTGTCTTGGATCACTTCCATCCGTGGTGTAATAGATCGTCCCCGCAGGAGCCGTCAGGAAAAGCTGCTGAGTGGAGGGGATATATCCTCCCCACTGGCTCATGCCCGGAGCAGCCACCGAAGGATAAAGCCCGTCTCCCTGAAGCTGGCTGATGACGGTGGCATTGCGTGACGTGAGAAATCCAAGGAACGAATTTCGCGCGTTTTGCCAGTCTGTGCGGGTGCGGGGCGGCTCCACTTTGGAATCTCCCCAGCGCGCGGATTCGGCGATGATGGCACTGTCCACCACCTGGGCCATCGCATTTGCGCGGGCGGCATTAGCCGTTTGGGTGATCGCGCCGTCATTGAACATGTGCCGATAGACACGGTCCGCCCAGCGCATCTTGTACTCCGTGTTTCCTATCATATGCTGATGGAGATACTGCGGATTGGCATAGTTGAAATTCGTGACGGCGCCGTTGGAAAACGGTCCGGTGCGGTCGCCGCCGAAACTGGAATGCTCCATGTCGTGAGCGAAATGAATGAAACCCATCCCATTCGTACGATGGCGGTAAGCAAACCAGTTGTTCACGGCATCACCGCCGCCTGTCAGCGGTGCGTCGCTGCTGCCCACCAGGAAGACGAGCAGCATGTAGTCGATCTGATTGTTGACATCAAGCAGCCGTGGAAATGCTGGATCGTTCAGCGGCGTGACGCCATCAGCGGCAAGGCCCTGTAATTTGAAATACCGTTCGTTCGACGGGTCGGTGCGCATGGCCATGGCCTGATTCCAAAGGCTCTGCCACGCGGTGAGCGTGCCGTTGGTCAGTTCTGTAGTGTAGCCGCCGGGAGAGCCGGTGGATTTCACCACGTCGTAGTCGTCTTTTGAACCTCCGAAATACGCCTCACCGTGCCCAGCCTCCGGCCGCTCATCCGTGTCGTAGAGTCCCCAGTAGTGACCGTTGATATAAAGGTGGAAGTAACGGCATCGGGCATAGGGAGATCCCATCGCGCCCTGAGTGACGCGGGTGAATTCCTCTCTGAGGAACGTGTTGCTAGTGTCCCCGCTGAATGACCAGGAGTAGTTCTCTGATGTCCGAAGGTCGAAGGTGTCGAACTCGGAAGTGCCTTCGTCCCCGTGAATCGGATATTCAAGCTTTGAAGGGCCGTAATCGCTGCGGAAAAAGAAATGAAATCCGTGCTTGGGATTGTTGCCGTCGCGGCTGTAACCGCCGCGCACACGCACGCCGGCGTTGGCCTGAAAGCCCCCGTTTGCCGGATCGTTGAGCAATTCGATGGAACAGGGCCGCTCCCACGCAAAGCCGCGGCCTCCGGGATTGGAGTAGATGCCGCTGGTGCTGGAGAAAGCCGCCTGGTCCATGACTAGTGAAAAGCTGGGGATGGCCATGAGCGCGTTCTTCACCTGAGTGGCTCCCCCTGTCTGGACATTGGCGGAATTAACGATGTCCGGATCCATGCCGTAGTTATAGACCTGCCCGTTGACCGAACCCGAGGGCCAGCCCGGCGGCGGGACGGTCGGCGACTGCTGGATGACATCATCCACAAAAATGTAGGTGTGTGTATCCACATTGGTGGAATCCCACCCGGATTTGAATGCCGCGGCTCTGAGCGTCGTGGTGCCGGTGATATTGACGGGACCGGTATAGACAGTGCCCGTCGTCGAAGTCGGGGGCGTGCCATTGGTGGTGTACCGGATTACCGCATCCGCTGTCCCCGTGGTAATCGCCACCTGGAACGGTGCGGTGTAGAATCCACGCTTCACGGAAAACGAAGTGTCCTCCACCTTCCCGAGGCTGGAAGCCTGACCATTGATCGCTCCCGGCGTGGGGGTATTGAAAAACACCGAAGGCCCGGCGCCCAGCGTGGTGCCCGCCGTCATTTCCGGAAGCAGGAAAAAGGACCCGTCGGAAATACCGCCATTGAGACCGTGAATGGCGAGCACATTGGTCCCGGCGGTCAGCGACGAAACGAAAGGCGTCAGATTCACCGGATCGACAGCCAGCGTCTGCTCCGTGGTGCGGGACTGAGTGGCGGTGGAATTCCAAAGTGCCGTATCCGGTGCATTGCGCCGGGCCACTTCCGTACCATTCAGATAGGCGACAAATCCATCGTTATAACGCATTCCGAGTTGAAGTGATCCAATGGCGGCGGGATTGGTAACATTGAACGGGACCCGCAGGTAAACGGAGGGATTAACGCCATTCATGGCGGATTGCAGATCCGTCCGCACGAATCCGCCGGAACCCGCCGACACGCCCGCGGGGAATGTAAAGGCTGCGAGGCCGCCGGCGGCGGTATCGCCCACGAGTTTGAAATTCGCCGACCACGTGCTCAGCGAACCCGGCGCGGCAAAGAATTCCAATTCCGATCCCCCGCCCTGTTCCCAGAAAACCACTTCAAAGGAATGCAGCCCCTCTGTCAGGGCGCGGGTGCCGAAGTGGTCGCCGGGGCCGTGATTGGTGTCGTCCACCATCACATTGTTGCCATCGATGCGAATGCGCCCCCCGTCGTCCGAATTGAGCCCAAAGGTCCACGTCCCAACCTGAGCGGCAGTGACCTGAATAAAGCCGGTGCATTTGACCGCAAAATAATCTCCACCCCCGGCAGGGAACACCTGGTTGCCCGCATAGTGGCCATCACCGCCGTCGTGGTAATAATTTACGACAGATGCAACCACCGTCCGTTCTGAAGAAATGCCCGGACTTCCCGGCGCGAGTGCCAGCAATGCGTCCGTCTCCGCCAGGGAACCGAGGACCTGCGTCGATTTGTGAACATCCCTAACGGTAATGCCTGGCACCAGGATGCCGTAACCCGCACCCGTGAATCCAGCCGTCCAGCCGGCACCGGGGACGAATCCAGGCTGGGTCCAGTTCAATCCCGCCGCCCCGCTCGCCGGTACCGAATAGGACATGCCTGCGCCTTCGGAAAGAAGCGGGGTTCCGTTGAAGTTCACTCCATAGGACCGGTCCGGGTCCTGATTTGGAAACGCCGGGGCAAACTCCTGCTGCACCGTCTCGCCGTCCGGACGCACCAAAGCCAGATACTCACCTTCATCCTTGAGGGAAAAGTTTGCATGCAGCGGGGACCCTGGCACACGGCGGTCTTTGCCGGAGGCCCACACCACTAGAAAGCCCCCCGGTTGCACCGTCACCGCCGGAAATCGCCATTTCAGAAGAGAAGAAGTTGAATCGGTGAGATACCACCCCTCCATGTTGAGAGCGGTTGCCGCAGGATTGTGAATCTCGATCCAGTCCGAGTGAGCGCCGTCCTCATCAGTGATTCCCGCCGCATTGTCTGCGACGAATTCTGTAATCAGAGGATCGGCCGATGCGTGTGGGAGGACGGCGGCAAACAGGCACGCCGCGGCCAGGCGTGCGCAATAGGGAGGGAGGCGCATAGAGGTCCAACGTTACAGAAATTTCACGCGGATGTCCAGAACGACAGCGATATCGCTGCCGTTCCCGGAAATCCCCGCAAAAGTAAACTATAAAGACGGGCCTCGTTCCCCTCTGCTCAGGCGTCCGGTGCGTCGCTGTGGAAGAGACGCTCGATCAATGGAATTTCCCCGGGAGGGCGCGTGTGAATGATGACCGTTTCGCCGAGGAACAGCGGCGCGGACTCTCCACTCTGCCTCAATTCCGCCGGGAAGGCGATGGTCAAATTCCGGCCATAAACCCGGCTGTTTCGCATGTTGCTCGTCACATCTGCGACACTGGTTACCCGCGAGCCAATGCTCGTGACTGTGCTTTCATAAATGGCTTCCCGCGAATGGGAGGGAGTGATCCAAACTTTGGTGCCCTCCTTCACCTTGCCCAACTGATCCTGCGGCAGAAAGGCGACAATGCGGCCGGGATCGGCCACTACTTGCACTATGCTTTCCCCGGCTGCGGCAAAGGCACCCTCCAGTTTGTCCACTTTCTCTACGACCCCGCCTTTTGGCGCGCGGAGCAGACAGCCGTCGATTTTAGCCTTCACTTCCATCAGGTCACTCCGCTCACTTGCATTGAGAGCCGCCAGAAGTTCCGGAGTGATTTCTCCCGAGATCGCATTTTCCGCATACTTGATATCCGCCTGGATTTTTTTGATGAGGGCGTCCACCCGCTCAAAGTCCGCCTGCACGGACTTGATAGTGTTGGGAAGTTCCTCCTGGCGGGCCGCGGCTTCCGCGATGTCCACATTCACTTTGTCGAGGTCTTCCGGATCCATATTGGAAAGGATCTTGCCGCTGTCTGTCTTGAAGACTTTTTCAGAGCCGAGGGTCTTCTTCAAAGTAGCGAGCTTTCCCTTGTCCTCTGCCTGGGTAATAGCGTAGCCCCGCAACTCCGACTGCAGCGAAATCCGCGTGCGCTCAAGTTGCAGAATATCCTCGTGCCTCGAAGCAGCGATTCCCTGAATGAGGGCCTGCATTTCGTGTTTGAGCGCACGGCTGTCCATTTCGGCCACTACGCCATTGGGTTGCACCGTATCGCCCTCTTTCACCAGAATCTTCAGCACCTTCCCGTCCTCCGCTGAGCTCACATATTGATGGTCCACATCCACCGCTCCATTCATGCGCGTAAAGACCACGCCGGACCGGTAGGTCCAAATGGCCACCACCAAAACTCCTCCCCACACCAGGATGGGCCAGCTTTCAAGGATGCGCCGCTTTGTGACCCCCAAACGGGTTTTAACAGGCTGTAAACGATTGGGATGGAATTCGCTCATGGGTGTCTGATGGTTTGCGGGAGAAGTATGTTAGGGGGAGATGACAATGAAACGCTCAGCCTTCTCCCTGACGCGCGGCGGCCATTGATGGCGTCAAAGTAACGCCCCTATCATGAACAGGGGGTGAACACGCGTATGCGTAGTGCATCAAGGCCTCAAGAGGCACGGCTGTGCCTTCCTGCCGTGAGAGGCGGGCAATCCCTGCGCCGGGCTCAAGCCAGGGACTCAAGTTTCTTGACGATTTCAGATCTCGGCTGCACGCCGATTCCCTTGTGTTTGAGTTCGCCGTCCTTGAAATAGAAAAGCGCCGGGATATTGCGGATGCCGTACTGCACGGCGAGGTCGCCTTCTTCGTCCACATTCACTTTCACCACCTTGATGGCGTCTCCCTTTTCGGTGGCGATGTCGTCGAGCACGGGTCCCAGCATTTTGCAGGGGCCACACCATTCAGCCCAAAAGTCCACCACGACCGGGACTTTGGATTTCAGCACTTCCTGTTCAAAACTGTCTTTCGTCACCTGAATAACTGCGGCACTGGCCATGATAAATGAGAGGGGGGTATGGGTTTCCGGGCTGAGGGACAGGTAATTGGAATTGAAGGGGTGACAACTAAAAAACAAAAGCCCGGGGGAAGCGATGCTCCCTCCGGGCTTTTGCGTCGAGATTTCGGAGCGTGCCGCGGCTTACATGTAAGCGCTAAGCACGATACCGGCCACTGCGCCAACGGCGCCAATGAGCAAAAAGATAACGGGTCCCATAGTGGTGTTAGGTTGAAAATAATCGGGTGGTGAATCGTTTACGGAGCCGCCGGGCGTTCCGGGGTATTGGGCTGGAGCCGGGCGTAATCGCTGGTAATACCGCCGTTTCCATCTTTCGAATCGAAAGGTGAGAAATCAACGGGCAGCTTGAATCCCTCGGGAGCCGGAGCGTTGCGCCAGGTTTTGATCGCATCGGCACGGCCCTGGGCGGTATCCGCTTTTTGGACCCCTTCGCTGAAGAACTCCACCTTGTCCCATGTGGCAAGGACGCCGATGAGGCAGGCAATGGCCCCAACGAGCGCCACCCATCCCATGATGTTGAGCGGGCCTTCGTTGATCTCCTCTTCCTCTTCAATATCTCCGGTGCGGATGTTTACACTGCTGATCGGCGCGGTAGCAGAAGGGGCAGTCGTTTGCTGGAGCTTAACGGTAGCGCGCGGGAGCGGCTGCGTGGTAGGGGCTCCGCCGGCGATGCGGGTGGTCTGCTTGCCCACCATGGGAGTGGTGGGACGGGCGGGAGGCTGGGAAAGAGGAATGGTTTTGCTTCCGGGCGACGCCGTTGGCGGAGCGGGACGACCCGCAGCGGGAGGAGGAGGCCCGCCTGGACGGGGTGGCGGAGCGAGAGGCACGGTCGGGGCCACCGGGCGCGGAGGCGGAGGACCGGCAGCAGCAGGTGCCGACGGAGGCGGAGCCGCGGGAGGAGGAGGCGCTGCCGATTCCGGGGAATCGGCGGATTGGGGGCGGAGTGTGATCCGCACAGTCTCCTTTTTCAAAGGCACGGCGGAAGTCTTAACGGTCGGTCGCGGCGGGGCTGGGTTTTGGTTGTCCTGTTCGCTCATAGGGAATTACCTGGTGGGAGGGAGTATTTTTCTGATTCATCGCAGTTTCGCTCGAAAGTGTCAACCTCCTTGCGGATGCAATTTTGGGAATGGCGTCTCATATTCTACGCACGGCGGCTCCAAATTGGAGCACCGCACCGCTGCCGCCCGAGTGATATCCGCCCAAACGGCAGATGAGGTCC
>DASZQB010000095.1:0-24275 GCA_035550135.1 Verrucomicrobiales bacterium | reverse complement strand
CGTCAACCTGAGCCTCTCATATTAAGACTCATCATGATGACTCATTGCACCGGGGCGGATTGCAAATCCGCGCTCCATTGCAGCTACAGTCCCAGTGAGGACTTGATGCGCTCCAGTTCGCTGCGCAGGGCGCTGAGTTCGGCTTCCACTTTGGCTTTCCAGTCTTCCGGCGGCGGCGCTTCGACGAGCGGGGAGGGAGCGGAAAGAGCACCGGCGTCCACCGGGCCGCACAGCAGATGGGCATAGGCCTTCACTCTGCGTCCGGCGCCGGGCGGCAGCATCACAGCCAAAGGAGCGACGGGATAATTCACCAGCTTCATGGCCCATTCCTCAGCAGCTTCCGGACTGGGAAAGGCATGCATGCGCTCCGTGCGCGTGCGCAGTTCACTAACGGTCTGCCCGTTTCGCAGCAGCAGCTCGCAAAGGATGGCGGTCATGCCTTCGTCGAGACCGCCGTACACGTTGCTGATAGAGTGTTTGTATTTCGGTCCGCGCGATCCCGCCACGGAGATCATCACGGCGAGGCGTCTGCGGCGCAGTCCCTCCATGGCGGCCTCCACGACTTTGGCATCCCATTCCACCACGGGAGAGCGATTGCTCTTCTGATTACAGGCCGCGGTGAGACTGCCCAGCGTCAGCGGATAGTATTCCGGCGTGGTCGCTTCCTTCTCCATGAGGCAGCCCAGCACGCGGGCTTCTGCAAAGGAAAGCGCGCCTTCCGTGTCCGCCGCCTGCGCGGCAGATGAGTCAGAGGTGTCCATGCCGCGACCCTCACCCGCTCAACGGGACAATGCAACGGTCTCTTATATAGTGTCAGGATGTTCTCTCATCATGCACAGACTAACCGTGAATACCTGGCAATTTGGTACTTGCCTCCCGTCTAGCGAAATCGTAGTCTCACGATGGCTCGGGTAACGATGATCGTGTCTGAAGCCGAAACAGCAGACCACCGACCCGGTCCACTCAATACAACACTAACCAGGGACCACCATATGCCAGTAGCACCACCAAGACCGATGTACGGCGTGAGCCGTATCGATCAGCCTGAGAAAAAAAATCACGGCTGGTACGTTCGCGTGACGTTCAAGGGCAAGACCGAACAGAAGTTCTTCGCCGACAAATCGAACGGCGGAAAGAGCAAGGCTCTGAAAGCGGCCCAGGGACATCGCGACCAGCTCGTGACCCAACTGCCCCCGAACAGGCAGGAAGCAGCGTCGCGCAAACGCGCCACGTCGAAGAAGAAGACCGGCAAACGCTAGATGAAACCGACCCTGCCCCGGGGCTTAAGACAACACCCGGCGGCTCCACTCCCTGATGACCTGCGTCCCCACAGGTCATGGACCGCCGGGGCTTTTTTCAGGGGCGCTCTTGACTCGCCGGTGCCGTCCGCGTTTTCTCCGGCAACATCTTCAGGAGCGATATTGATTCCATGGACGGCACTCTCACCGCGGTAAACATCCACCGGTCATTTACGATAGGGACTGGAACCATCGAAGTTCTCAAAGGAGTGGATCTGACCGTTCTGCCAGGCGAACGGGTCTTTTTGTGCGGCCCGTCAGGAGCAGGAAAGACAACGCTGCTCTATATCCTCGGCGGCCTTGAAGCGCCCACCCGCGGACGGGTGATGCTCGGCGGCCAGTCGCTTTACGAGCGCTCCAATGCCAGTCAGGCAGAAATGCGGAACCGCCTCACTGGCTACGTTTTTCAAAACTACCTGCTGCTGCCGGAACTCACCGCGCTGGAAAATGTGTGCCTGCCCGCGATGATCGGGGGCAAGCAGGCCAAAGAGCGCGGCGCGCATTTGCTGGGCCTCGTGGGGCTCGGCGCGCGGCTGCAGCATTTGCCCTCGGAGCTGTCAGGGGGAGAACAGCAGCGGGTGGCCATCGCGCGGGCTCTTGTTAATGATCCCCGCATCCTGTTTGCGGATGAGCCTACGGGAAACCTCGATTCGAAGACCGGGGAGGAGGTCATGAATTTACTGCTCTCAGTGGTTGCGGAAACTAAAAAAACCCTAATGGTCGTGACCCACGATACGCGCCTTGCCGGGCAGGGAGACCGCAAACTGGTGCTGCGCGACGGGATGCTGGAAACCTGACAGGAACGGCGGCCGCGTCGCCGCTGCTCCGGATTCGCTCTTCCGGTTCGCCCGCAGGTCGCCCTTACGCCCCTTACCATGAAAATTTATCTCGACGGACAACTGGTGGAAGAAGCCGATGCCCGCATCTCCGTTTTCGACCACGGGCTGCTCTACGGAGACGGCATCTTTGAAGGCATTCGTTTTTACAACCGCCGCGTTTTCCGTCTCGAAGAGCACATCCGCCGCCTCTACGACTCCGCGCGGGGCATTCTCCTCAATATGCCTCTCACACCGGAGGAAATGACCGCGGCCCTGCTGGACACCTGCCGCGCCAATGGCCTCGACGATGGATACATCCGGCTCGTGGTCACGCGCGGCACAGGGCCGCTGGGACTCAGCCCTTACAAGTGCCCGAAGGCGTCGGTGATCATCATCGTTTGCCGCATTCAGCTTTATCCCGAGTCGGCCTATCAGAACGGCCTCACGGTGGCTACCTGCGCGACGCGCCGCCCCACGCATGACACGCTGAGCCCGCAGGTGAAGAGCCTGAATTATCTTAACAACGTGATGGCCAAGGTGGAAGCCATTCAGGCAGGTGCCGAAGAGGGACTGATGCTCAATGACCGCGGTCTGGTGGCGGAATGCACCGGCGACAACATCTACATTATTCGCGACGGAACGATCCTGACACCGCCGATCACCGCCGGTGCGCTCGACGGGATCACGCGCAAGGCGGTCTTCGACATCGCCGCCAGCCTCGGCATTCCCATGCGGGAGGTGGAGATCAGCCGGCACGATATCTACACGGCGGACGAGTGTTTCCTCACCGGCACCGCCGCGGAAGTCATCGCTGTTTCCAAACTGGACCAGCGTCCCATCGGTGACGGCAAACCGGGACCGGTCACCGGCCGCGTGATCGCTGCCTTTCGTGAACTCGTCCGCACCACCGGCACCCCCTTTTGATCCATGAAGGACTTTACCAAGCCGATCTACGATTTCCTCTATCACAATCTCAGCCTGCAGGCGGCCGCTCTGGTGACAGGTATCGTGCTTATCATTATCCATGTGCTGGCGCTCGCCAAAGCACCGGCGGCCATGGAAAAGCTGAAGACCGTGCCTCGCTCCCAGAATATCGGCACCGTCTTTATCACCGTGGACTTCCTCTGGGCATGGATGGTGGCCTCGAGCATGGAACTTGGGGACTTCGAGCGTCTGCGCTGGCTGGCGCTCTTTTCAGTGCCGGTGATCTACATCGCCATGCTCTTCTGGGTGAATGAATACCTGGGAGCCCGCTCCATCGGGATTTTTCTTCTGCTGGCCCCCTGCCCTCTGCTCGACGCCGCATTTCTCAAAGGCACGGACGCCCGTGTGTTCCTGAGCATTTTGTGTTATGTCTGGATCACCCTCGGCCTCTTCTGGATCGGGATGCCCTACACGATGCGCAATCAGATCGCGTGGGTCACCCGCACCGCCGGACGCTTCAAGGGCTTTGCCGCCGCAGGCATTGCTTATGGGATTGTCCTCACGGTGATTGCGCTTACGCTTTACAAAGGATTCTAGCCCGTCCTGTTTCGGAAAAGGCGGAAGCAACCCCGGGGGCGTCACTCCACCCACGGTCTCGCCTGCTTGATAAACAACTGATTGTCGGTGGTGACCTTCCATTCAATCTCCATCGCGAACGTGCTGAAGTCGCCGCCGTAGAGCGGGCGGAAGTGATCGCGAATCGATTTCATGCGGTCCGCGAGCTGCTCCGCCTGCGCGGTGGTGATGACAGTCTGGCCCTCCGGAACGAGATTGGAGTAAGTAACGTGCTGAATGGTGTATCGAGTGCCGCCATCGAGTTCCGCGATGAGAAACTCTTCGGGAATATCGTTAGGCCCGGGATTGGTGACTAGGTTCTCTCCCAGTTGCGCGTTGACGTAATAACCGGTCCAGTTCGGGTCGATGATATTCTTGGTGACGCCGACGCCGTTGGCCTTTTCATCATCGGTATTGGGATGAACGAGTACGCCCATGGCGGCGGCAAAGTGATCCACCCGGTAAAAATCCCGTTCATCAAATGCGCGCAGAGTCCAGAGACTGGCCCACACCTGCTTCACCGTTTTGCTCAAGTGACCTTCTGTGGGACGGTGGGTATAGCTATCGTAGAGTCCTGCCCCGCTGAAGCCTTCGAGGTCTTCATTGTTGGTGCTGGAGCGGCAGCGGATGGGGGTGCCGGCAGGGAAATTGTTTTGCAGAGTGGTGAGGGAATTCCAAATCGAGTCGGGCAAAAACGCGTCTTTGATTCGGTCCCTGAAGATAGCCAGCTTCGCCTCACGGTAGGCCGCATCGGAGGCAAAGAGAGGGTCCTCGATCATAGTTTGGGCTTCGGCATACAACCCGTGATACTTCATGAACTCATCGTAGAAGTAGAAAGGAATGCCGTAGCCATTCGGCACCATCGCCGGGGGAAGAAACTTTCGCAATTCGGCCACGTTGGCGGTCTTGGCGCCGAATCCGGAAGCACTGCTGAATCCCAGCGCCGAGAGCGGCTGGATAGTCGTTTTCGTTAGATCGCGAACAGGAAACTGCGGATGGTCGGGCCGCAGCGCTTCCAGATGCTCCTCCACTTCCTGCTGCGTGGCTTCGCGAATCGCAAACCCGTCAGGCAGCGGCTCAAAGCGTACATTCTTTCCCAGCAGCGGAGCGATGCGGGCGTCGGTGCTGGCACTCCGGATGAAGGCATTCGGAATGTTGTCCTGCTTTGCCTTCAGATTGATGTGCGAAAGCGGCGTCTGCCCGGTCTCCGTGATGATGCCGGCGGTGCGGGTGATTTCGTTAGGCAGCGTGCGGAAGATAACGATATCGCGCACCGTCAGCGGCGCCGAGCCGTCGTAAAGCAGCAGCCGTCCAAAGCCCACGCCCGGATTGAGCATGGTGTAGTTGGTTTGGCCAAAAAGCTCCTCCGTGGTGATGAGGTGCATCCTGTCTCTCACCGCCGCGTCGTAGAGTGCGCGCTCGGTTCTATAGAGAGTGCGCTGAGTCTCACTGGCCGCATGATAAGCGAGGCGGGTCTCAAGAAAAGGAAGAGCCCTGCTGATAAGGTCGTACGCCTTTTGCACGAACGAATAACCGACCGCGTCCGACGGCCAGAATTCCATGGTCATAATCCCGGCCGTGCCGCCTCCCGGCGGTTGCCATGACTCATGCACGATGAGACTCCCTGCCATTTGTTTACGGCCGGGACCATTGGTGAAATACGTGCTGTTGTTAAACGTGGAAAGACTGCCGGTGTAGCCCAAAACGTCGCGCGCGAAGTAGTAATGATAGACGTGCTTGTTGGCGTTGAGGAAATACAGCGCCGGATTCGCAGTATCCGCCCCCATGATGAGGAACTTCACTTCGCGGACGTTTGGTGCCCCAGGGAAGTTGTCGCGATGGGAAATGGAATCGAAGAGCTCCCGTGTGGGAGCGATGATGGCGCCGTCCGCTGCGGCGATGACGCGCGCGGGATTCAGCGGATTGGCGAGCGGATTCTGCAGTTCCGCCACGTCATTGGTACCGTCGCCGTCGGTATCGAGCGGCGTGGCAACCGGCACGCTCTTGACCGTGAAGAAAGCGCTGCGCTGTGCCGGCATGCTGTCATAGAGGCGCGTTTTTCCTCCGTCCCCGAGACGCATGTCCACGGGAAACGTGCAGAGGTCAGGTCGTGCACCGCGCAGAAGAATATGATAGGAACCGGAGTCCGGAGCGACGCCCACCTGGGTGCGATTGCGGGCATCACGGCTCACGCTCGCAATCGTGAAGTCCGGCTGCGCGGCGTCTGCATTGAGGATGAGGCAAAGCACCGCAAGATGCCGCCAAAACTTGAAGAAGGGGGACATAACCCCATTCAAACACACGGCAGAGTTTTTGAGAAGCGGAATCAGCGGCCGGCGTCCGTGCTGGTAATTCCAGGCAGCGCGATCTTTTCACCTCCAAATTTTGGCTCGGTGCCCACGACCTCATCCGCCACCGCCTTCACACGGGCGAGCCATTCGCGACAACGCGGCCTCCACGAACTGCTCCATGGGACCGATTCGGAGTAGAAGGCGGTCGCCTCAATATCATTGCGATCGGCGAGCCAGAGCGCACGGGCGAGATGAAAGTCATCCGAAATGATAATGAGACGATGGAGCCCGAAAATCTCCTTCGCCCGCACCACCGAATCGAGCGTGCGAAGGCCCGCATAATCGCAGGTCATCGCGGCGGCAGGAACACCGCGCTCCACCAAAGCAGCCTTCATGTCCTCCGGTTCGTTATATTCGTCGCTGCTGTTGTCGCCGCTCAGCAGCAGGTGCTTTACGCGCCCGGCCTTGTAGAGAGCCGCCGCGGCATTCATGCGAATGGTAAAATGAAGATTGATGCCGCCGCCGAAATATTTGCCGGTGCCCAGGACGAGAGCGACATCGCTTTTCGGAACTTCCGCGGTTTCCGTGGCAATCCTGCCACCGCTGCGCCCGGTCATCCAAACGTTGAGGGCGACCACCGCCAGAACCAGCACGATGCCGCAAATGACAAGGCGCCTCAGCCAGCGGAGCACGTGTTTCCGCGGACTGCGCTTGTCAGCAAGGATTGGCGGGTCGGAAGTCACAGAATCTTCATGGCGGGGACTGCACCGAGAGGCCGGCAAATGCGCTCGACGCATTCTTCAAATTCTTCGTGGCCCGAAAGGATTTCGATTTCCACGCGAAGGAAATACACGGGAAGCAATGTTTTCGTTAGTTCCGGAAACCGCACGCTGTCCTTTTCCGTGGTCACCACACAGTCGGCGAACATGTCGTCGGCATGCAGGATACACTCGTTGATCTCATCCTCGTTGTAGCGATGGTGGTCGGTGTACCGGCGTGTCAGCACCAGATCCGCTCCCAGCCGGGCCAGAATACCCTCGAATCCCTCAGGCACCGCAATGCCGCTGATCGTGGCCGCCTTGCGTCCACGCAGATACTCCAGCGGCTGTTGATCGCCCGGATCGAAGAGATTCTGCAAATGCACCGGCCGGTGCCGGCACTCGATCACTGTGGCCGTGCGGTTGTAATGGCGAATGCGCGAGATGATCTCCGAGTTGTCGTTGCCGTCGCATTTTGTCAGGAAAATATGACTCGCGCGGCGGAGGTTGCGCGGGGGCTCGCGCAGGGTGCCGCGGGGCAGCATATATTCATTTCCGAACGGCGCCGTTCGGTCCACGAGCACGATATCCAGCTTGCGGCGAAGCTTCAGATATTGAAGGCCGTCATCGAGAATGAGCGTGTCGCAACTGAAGTCCCGGACCGCCCAGCGTCCGGCTTTGACGCGATCCTTGTCCACCACCACCGCCACTCCGGGCAGGTTTCTGGCGAGCATAAAGGGCTCGTCGCCGGCGTGGGCGGGATCGCCCAGAATTTCGCTGCCGGTGCTGACAATGGTGGGCGGCTCCTCTTCCTTTTGACCTTTGATGCGCTTGCGGACGCGGACACTGAGAGCGGCCGGTTTCAGCCGCTTGTATCCGCGACTGAGAATCGCCACCCGGCGGCCTTCCTGTTGAAGACGCCGCGCCAGCATTTCCACCACCGGTGTTTTGCCTGTGCCGCCGACCGTTAGGTTTCCGATACTGACAACGGTGGCGCCGAGATGATAGTCCGTCTTGATGCGATGACGAAAGAGTGCCAGCCGCCCCTGGACCAG
Organism: Verrucomicrobiales bacterium; assembly: GCA_035550135.1. Taxonomy (GTDB): domain Bacteria; phylum Verrucomicrobiota; class Verrucomicrobiia; order Verrucomicrobiales; family V1-33; genus V1-33. The sequence goes on along the minus strand of DASZQB010000095.1, from coordinate 16,516 downwards.
CGAGTGGAAAATCCGCGACAAGCCATTGAGAAATCCGCGCAGCATCGTGGCCTTCAATCCGCGACGGCGGCCGAGGATCACATCGATCCCGAATTGTTCCAGACGGTCGAGGTTTTCTTTGGCCATGAGGAAAAGTCAGGTGACGGAATGCGCGCCCTGGTTGTCTGCGGTGACGATGCGAATGACTGCGGAAGCGGAGCCGTGCCACGCGGCGAGCATGGCCTCTCCGACGGCCTTTTCCGCCCCTTCGAGAGCAAGGCAGCAAACCGCCGAACCGGACCCGCTGAGAAATCCCCCGAGAGCACCGGCGTTGACGCCGGCCTCGATCATTTCGAAGAGCCCGGGCACGAGGTGCGCGCGATAAGGCTGGTGCAGAGCGTCATCGAAACAGTCGCGCATCTTTTCATACTCACCGGTGGCGAAGGCGGCGGTGATGATGCTGGCATTACCGATATTCATAACGGCTTCGCGATGTCCGACCGTCGGCGGCAGCACGCGGCGCGCATGCTCGGTGAGCACCTCCATGTCCGGGATGAGCAGCACGAACTTCAGCCTTGGCGAGACTTCAAAACGAAATGACTCCCCGCGCGCGTCCGTAAGCACGAAACCCCCGAAAGCCGCCGGCCCCGCGTTGTCCGGGTGGCCCTCGACCTCACTGCACAGCGCAAAGAGACCGTCCTGGGTAAGCGGGCGGTTGCTGAGTTCATTGAGCGCGGCGAGGATGCCAAGACGGATCGTTACGCTGCTGCCCAGCCCGCGGCTGATGGGCACATCGCCCTCGACACTCCAGCGAATTCCAAACTCCGTGACGTTCGTGCGCCGGAAAAACAGGCGGGCGCATTCCCGGATCATTGCATGCGCCGGTTCCACCGTCAGGGGGCCATCCTCGCGGGTCACGGTGAGCCGGTTGTAAATTGCCAGAGCGATTCCGAGGCAATCAAATCCCGGACCGATATTGGAGGTGCTGCCAGGGACCTGGATGGTGACTTGTTGGGGCATGAAGGCCCTTATAAAACCGGCAATCACGCAACATTCAAGGCAGTCAGTGTCGATTCACCCGGGGTAAGGAATCGCCGCGGACACGTTGTTAGAGGTTGTCAAACCGGAAAAGTTTGGTCAAAGCATTGGAAAATGGAGACTTTTCAGAAATGATGCCGGACGTGCATTCCCCTCCGGTTCCCGAAAGACAACGCCTCGCCTCTCTACAGGTCTTCCGCGCGCTTGCAGCCATCTGGGTGCTCCTCTGCCATGTGTATATCATCGCTGAAATGGACTACGGCGTCCCGTTTGAGAACCGGTTTTTGATCGCGGGTGGAGAGGCAGCGCTGTTCTTCTTCGTTCTCAGCGGTTTCATCATTGCCTATGTTCACTGGGAACATCTGGGCGCTCCCGGAAACGTGCGTCCTTATCTTGCGAGGCGGCTTTCCCGCATTTATCCGCCCGTGTTTATTTTAGTGACGCTCAAAATCCTGTACATGCTGTTCTCAGGCGGCGGGGAAGGCAGAATGGTTCTTTCAGCGAAGTCTGTTACGGCCTCATACCTCCTGCTGCCGTCGCGCTTCTACGTTATTGCAGTCCTTTGGACCCTGGTCTTTGAGATGACTTTTTATGTCCTGTTCGCCGTGGCAGTGGCCCTTGGAAAGCGCGTTGCCGTTGCCGGAAGTGTCGTTTGGGCGGCGCTGGTGCTGGGAAGATATCTCCTCGGCTATCCGGATGAACATGAAACCATCGTCTCAACCGTCACTCATCCGCTATGCCTCCTCTTTCTGATGGGGGCGCTGTCCGCCAGAATCTTCATGAATCAAAAATGGATGAACGTTCTGGGATGGCTGTGGATTCCGGGACTCGCGGTCCTGAGTATTTGTGTGTGGTCTCCGAAAACCGGTTTCATGACCGAAGCTTCCCGGGGATTCCTGATGTATATTCTTTGGGGCGTGGCCAGCGCGCTGATCATCCTTTCGGCGGTCCACAGCGAACGGAAGGGTGTTTTTCGCTGGCCGGCCTGGCTGCAGGCTCTTGGCGATGCCTCCTACTCGATCTACCTTGTGCATACTTCCGTCATGATGGTGCTCGTGGTGATACTGAAGCGGACCGGGCTCCCGGTCCAGTCATGGCTCTTCGGCACACTCGTGGTAATTGGCCTGGTATCGTTCGTCGCGTCCGTGCTTTTCTGGAAATGGGTGGAGCGTCCGCTGATGTCATGGTGGAACCGGCGAATCACGCCTGTCCTGAGCGGAGGCAGAAAGCTGCAAACAGTGAACAAAAATCCGGTCAATGCTCAGCCCCCCGTTGTGCCCTGAGGCGTTTTTGGAACTGCCGGGACAGGAGGGGCGATTTGCCACTCGATATCATCTTTGGGATCGGTCACATCAAAACCGGTCGAGCGGACGGTGAAACCGCCGTTAGCCGATGGAGCGCAGTGCAATGGCTGGCCTGTCACCGGATCATCCGGAATGCCGGCGGGGAAATATTCTTTGAGGACGCTGAGAGTTTCCGGCCACATCCCTTTCTCCAGCCGCCAGCGGGACGAGGCGAGGATGACGCGGGCGATAAGAACGTCCGCATCCCCGGTGAGAGCACGCTTCATCACCGTGTCGTAAACCTGGAATTGATCAGCGATGGTCTCGAAAGGTTGCGGCGGAAACCAGCCGGCGTCCACTTTTCTGCCGATCTCCGCCCGCAGGCCGTTTTTCGTGATTCCGTCTATTTTCTGCTGCGCGCCGTCGCTCATGGAGGCCATCCACTTTTGTCTCCAGCCGGATGGATAGAACTTTGTTCCCCACGGAGCTGGAATCGCGCCTTCTTTGGTCACATAGCGAATGTCTTCAGGCATCGTGCTCAACCAGTTGAGAGCCCACACCCGTTCCCCGCGCAGCACGTCTTCAAACCGGATGGGGGATTGCAACGCAGTCAGTTCCTTCTCAAGCGATTGCAATTGGACAGCGTTCCATGGCACTTTCTCAACGCGGTCCCGCAGCCCTGTTAGCGCCGCATTTCTGACAGCACAGGAAACGAGGAAAGCCATCATGTTTACAGGGCGGCCCGATAAATGACGCGCGAAGCGCAGGGCCTGAAGGCATTCCTTGAAAGCCTCGGGGACGCGGCCGTCCTCGAGGAAGGCCATAATGCGTAATTGATAGAGTCGTGCGGTCGTCACGAAGAACCGCGCTGCTTCACCAAATTGTTCATTGCCGATTTGCGAAAGGAGCAACTGCGCGCGCGGGCGGAGAGTCGCATCGCGCAAGGCAGCGAGACCGGGTTCCGCAGGCGCCAGCACTGCAAGGATGTCGGCGCCGGTGCGGCCCGTGGGAGCCGTGAGTGGCCAGGTGGCGTGTTCCCGCAGCCATTTCAGGCAAGCCGGCAGGTTGGATTTTTTTTCCTCCTCGAAGGCGGCGGCTAACGCATTTCCCAAGTGCCCGCCGTCCTTGAAGCGAAACCAGGCAGGCTCCGTGTTTCCAAATTTCTCCCTTACCACGGGAGCGGCGAAGAAGTTCTCCTCCTCCGGCACGGGTGGCAGCCACTGTTCCATGGTTAAAGGCTCACCCCGGGCTTCGAGGTCGCTTTTGACCTGCTGCCACGCACGGTTCCCGCGCCAGTTTTCTTCGATGTAAAAGAGGACGACCAAACTGACGAGCACGACGCCGACCCGAAGCAGCCGGCGGGCCCGGCGGCGTGGTTCGGCAGAGGGGACAGAGGCGTCGGTATTCATGGCAGAAACAAAGAAGGATGACGGGGAATGGACCGGTCGAGACCGGCGAGGACAAACTGATAGGCGTCGGGCGAAAGCGGCGAAGCAGGTGAAAATCCGGCGGATGGATTGGCGGACTCGACGCGCGGCGTGTCCAGCCACAGCCCTAACAACACCGCCCAAAGGGCCGCGAGACTGCGCCAAAACGGAGAACGGTGCCAGCGGACAGGTAGCGGGGATGCCGTCTTGAGGATTTCCCTGCGCCATCCGGCAGGCGGTGGCCGCAGTGTAAATTGCCGGAGACTGCCAAGGAATTCGGCATCGTCCCCCGGCTGGTTGTTCGGTGACGTCGGTTTCATCGGATTTCATCGTATAGGGGCTGGAGTGAAGCCCTTAGTTTTGTCAGGCCGTAGCGGCAGCGGCTGGCTGCCGTGTGAAGAGGAATTTCCAAAGCCCCGGCGATTTCACGGAAGGACAGACCGGCCCACACATGCATGACTACCGCCTCGCGCTGCTCCTGTGGGAGAGCAGCGAGGGACTCTTCCATCGCCTCTCTGCACAGGCCGGAATCGGGAGGCGGGTCCTCAAACAGGCCGGGGGCCGACTCCGATGCTCTGGCGTGAAACCGGTCGCGGGTTTCGCGGCGTCTCGAGGCATCGATAAATGAGCGGCGGGCAAGCGTTAGAATAAATGCACGGGGTTCCGAAATTTCAGCGGCGGGAGTTCCTGAACGGGCGAGGCGCAGAAATGTCTCCTGCAGCAAATCCTTCGCCTCCGCTTCCGATCCGGACAGCGCCATGAGAAAGCCGAAGACGGCAGTCGCGTGCGCGTCATAAAGTCCGGCGAGGTCTTCCGTGATCATTCCGTGTCCATGTCGCACGGGAACGCGGGTTTTGTCTAATTGCATTCAAATGACGCCGTGGGGGCGTCACACGATTGCGTTCTTTCCTCCCTGTCGTTTGATGAAAATCCATGTTTTCCTGAGCCATGACCCCCCGCCTCCTTTTTCTTGCTTTCACCGCCCTGGCTTCCGCTCAGGAAGCCGCGGCTCCGGCTGCTCCCGCACCTCAAAAGGTGGACTTCGAAACATTGATGCCCGGTGCGGTACCGGATGAATTCATGTCCACTGATCAGGAAGCGAAGTTTGTGATCGCCGCCGACGGCGAAAAGAACAAAGTGCTGGAACTTCAAGGGCAGCCGATTGTGGACGGCGGGATGCTGGTAGGGAAGGCTGTGAAAGGCCCGGCTACGATCACAGCCCGGATCAAAGCCACCGGGAAGCGGCGCGTGCAGCCGCGGTTTGGCGTCGGCCTTTACGGCATCAGCGGCCCGCGCATCCGCGTGGTACCGGTTACGAAGACCGTGGAGATCGTCAAGAACACTGACAAAGAGGAAGTGGTGGCCACGGCTCCGTACACGTGGACTTCGGGTACGTGGATCAAGATTGAAATGACAGTAAAAGCCGCCGCCAGCGGAGGCGGCAGCACTATTGAGGCGCGCGTGTGGGACGATGGGAAACCACGCCCCGAAAAGGCCACGGTCACCTGGGAAAATCCGGCGGCAGCCGCACAGGGCCGGGCTTCGGTTTGGGGCACGCCTTATTCTGAACAGGCCATCTGGTTCGACGACATCGAGATCAAGACTCCCTGAAGAAATCAGGTTCCGTCGCGTTCTGGCAAAACGCATTGCCCGCCCCGGCGGAACGTATTAAGCTCAGCCGTGGCCAGAACCGCCAGCAACCGTCCCACCGAGCCAAGCCCTTTCCGGTTTAGCGTGGACGACTATTACCTGCTGGCTGAGGCCGGTGCGTTCGGCGAGACGACGCATACCGAACTCATCGAAGGGGAGATCATCGAAATGCCGCGTGCAGGACCTGAACATTCCGGAAACGTTTCCAGTTTCTGCCGCTATCTGAATCGAATGCTGCCGGATTGTTATGACGTCCGCTGCCAACTGGCGCTCCGCGTAAGCGAAAATACCGAACTGGAGCCTGATTTTGCGATATTAAGGGCAAGGAAGGACAATTACACAAAGTCTCATCCCACACCGGCGGATGCACTGCTGGTGATCGAAATTTCGAAGTCCTCTTTAACCTACGACTTGAAGCGCAAGACTGCGGTGTATGCGAAGGCAGGCATCGGGGAATACTGGGTGGTGGATCTCGATGGGCGGCAGTTGCATGTAATGGCCGGGCCCTCCGGGAGCGGTTACGCGGAGCATCGCATCCTAACGCCGGGCGGCGAGGTTCGCTGCGCGACCGTTCCGGAACTGGCGTTGCCGGTCGAAAAGCTTTTCGTTTGAGCGCTCGGGCGGGGTCCTGTTCCCGGCCTCCGGTTCGCTTTTGAAGTTCTAAAACTCCCGTTGTCATCGGGGGGAGCGCCATTAGGATACGCGCCCTTTTTATCCTACTGACCTTCTAATCCGTCCATGAGCAGCAAGAACGAAGCCTTGAAATCGAAATCCGCTAAGACCGCCCCGGCCCAAAAGACGGTCGATGCGGAACTCATGCCGGGGGCGGATGTTCTCGTCAAATGCCTCGAGAAAGAAGGTGTGGATCTTATCTTTGCGTACCCCGGGGGGGCTTCGATGCCGATTCACCAGGCGCTTACGCGTTCGAAGCAGATTCGCACGGTGCTGCCGCGGCATGAGCAGGGCGGAAGTTTTGCGGCCGAAGGTTATGCCCGCGTGACGGGCAAGGCCGGAGTGTGCATGGGAACCAGCGGGCCCGGGGCGACGAATCTGGTAACGGCGATTGCGGATGCTTATCTTGACTCGACACCACTGGTCGCGATTACCGGTCAGGTGCCGACGTTTATGATTGGGCGCGGTGCGTTTCAGGAAACCGACTTTTTCGGAGTTACGTTGCCCGTAGTGAAGCACAGCTATCTGGTGACCGATCCCAACGACATTCCGCGGATCGTGAAGGAGGCATTTTACATCGCGCAGTCGGGCCGGCCCGGGCCGGTGGTGATCGATATGCCGAAGGACGTTCAGGAGAAGAAGATCGCGCCGGTGTATGTGGATAAGGTGAGTCTTCGCGGCTACAAGGCGGAGCGGGAGGCGAATGTGGAGCAGATGCAGGAGGCGCTGGACCTGATCATGAAGGCGAAACGCCCAATGCTGTATTGCGGCGGCGGGATTATCAGTGCAGAGGCTAACAAAGAGCTGCTGGAGTTTTCCGAGCGCACGGGCATTCCGTGCACAACGACCTTGATGGGAGTGGGTGCTTTTCCGGAGACGCATCCGCTGTCGGTGAAGTGGCTGGGCATGCACGGTTCGGTGGCCGCGAACAATGCGGCGAATGAAGCGGATCTGCTGCTCGCGTTCGGCGTGCGGTTCGATGACCGAGTGACGGGCAAGGTGGAGAAGTTCTGCGAGCACGGCATCATCATTCACATCGATATCGACAATTCCGAGATCAACAAAAACAAGCTGGTTCGGCTGCCGATCCAGGCCGATATCAAAGACGCGTTGCGCAAGCTGAATGGCCTGCTCGACAAAGCGGGCTGGAAGCGGCGCAAGTCCGGCTGGGACCACTATTCCGAATGGCGGCAGCAGATCGAGACCTGGAAAAAAGACAGCCCGATGACTTACGAAGAGGAACCGGGAACGATTGCGCCGCAGTATGTGATCGAGCAGTTGTATGAAATCACGAAGGGTGATGCGATCATCACGACCGGGGTTGGACAGCACCAGATGTGGGCGGCGCAGTGGTATCATTTCGATGAGCCGCGCCGGCTGGTGACGAGTCTGGGCCTGGGCAGCATGGGATATGGTTATCCGAGCGCGCTGGGCGCGAAGTGCGCATTTCCTGACAAAGAGGTGATCGATATCGACGGTGACGGATCGTTCGTAATGAACATCCAGGAACTGGCCACAGCCGTGGCCGAGGACATCGCGGCAAAGGCGATCATTCTGAACAACCAGCACCTCGGGATGGTGGTGCAATGGGAGGACCTCAAGTATAAGTCGAACCGCGCGCACACATTCCTCGGCAGGCTCGACAAGCCGCGGCAGATCTATCCGGACTTCGTGAAGATTTGTGAGGGTTTCGATGTGCCGTGCGAGCGGATCACAGAGAAGAAAGACGTGGCGCCGGCGATCAAGCGCATGCTAGCAGCGAAGACGGCTTACGTACTCGACATCATGGTACCCTATACAGAGCACGTGCTGCCGATGATTCCGGGCGGGATGACCTACAAGGACATTATTACGAAGCCGATTCGGAATGAGGATGGCACGAAGGGGTTTGGGGATGTGAAGGTGGCGACGGCGCTGTAGAAGAAAGCACCAAAGATCCAGGCACCAAAGAAACACCAAGCTCCAAACGGAGGTTGTTAGGGGTGGTGTGGTTACTCGGCGGAGAGGAGGGTGAGAGGGAGATTTTTGGAGGAGAGGAAGGCGGTGGCGGAGGAGCGATCCTTTTGGCTCCAAGCGGTGAGAACGCGGCGGAGGGTTTCTTCGCGGAGCGTGGCGTCGCTGATGGTGTGCGCCCATGCGGCGGCAGCGGCCGGCTCGACGGGAGTAACGACCTCGGCGAATTTGGCGGACGCGGCGTCGCGGACGGGAAGGTCGTCTTTCTTTGTGAGAGATTTAATCCAGTTGCCGGCGGCGTTGAAGTCCTGGCGGGCCCACTCGGCGGTCAGAGCGACGGCGGCGGCGGATTTCGAGGCCGTGTCCGGACAGAGGGTAAGCATCCATGCGGCGCGCTCGGGGGTGCGTTCGTCGATGCTGCCGGTAACGGTGGCGGTGCAGAGGCGCAGCTTGTCGGAATCCGTTAACGGTGCGGTGGCGCAGAGATCACGAAGAGCATCAAGGTCCATGGTCAGGGCGGCCTGTCGGCCCGCGAGGTCGAGCAGGCGGGCGTGCTTGCCTCGATCCTCGCATTTCGCGATGGCTTCAAAGAATTGCTGCCGGGCGGCGGGAGAACGCAGGGTTTTGATCAACGAATCACGCATCCGCGCTCCGTCTTCTGTGAGCACAGCTTCAAGCAAATGCGGGGCGCCGCCCGGGCGATCCCCTTCCGCCGCGGAAGCGAAGGCGTTTGCGGCCATTTCTTTTATTCCCGGGATGGACTCCAGGGTGACAGCGGCCCGCTGGTACCATGCGTTTGCAGCGGCCATGTCACGGGCGGCCCACTCGTGGAGGACCATCCCAAAGAAGTCAGAGTCCGGATCGAGAGCGGCGGCGGTTTCCAGGGCGATGCCCGGATCTTTCTCCGCAGCCATGACGAGGAGGCCCATGCTGACATGTGCCGCATCGATGGCATTAGGCAATTTGGCGCGGGCGGCTTTCGCCAGTTGAGCCAGTTCCTGGGCCGACAGCGTGGAGGCCTCAATCATGAGTCTCTCCTGAGCGCTCTTCGACTCCGGGGAAGCAGCACCGTTCATGCCGGCGAGGACGTCCAATGCCGCCATGGCCTTTGTCATGGCCGCGGAAGCGTGCTCCGCCGGAGCCGGAGACGGTGAGGGTGACGGTGTTGACGCAGGTATGACTGCCGCCGTGCGGTCCCTGACAATTTGATCGCGCTGCTTCCGGAGAGCATCGGCCTCTCCGGATCGCGCCCATGCGAGGACAACCGCGGCGACCGCCACGGTGGTCAGGATGAGGGTCGAATGGTTTCTCATGGTGTGTGCGGGGTCAGGGCACCGCCTCTCAACGGCCAGTGGCTTTGAGCAGAGCGGCCTTTTCTTCGTCAGGAAGGATTATCTTTTGCACCGCCGCAGCGGCAGCGGAGGCATCGCGTTTCACCCACGCGGTGACAAGTTTGTTGGCGGCTTCCCGGCGGATCGATTCATCTTTGATCCCGGCGGCCATTTGCAAAAGTTCCATCGACGGAGGTCTCAATTCCGGATCGACGGCTCTCTCCAGAAAAGCGGCGGTATCCTTGTCCGTGGCGATGCCGCGCTGAATGAAGCCCGCAAAGGCAGGCACCGCCTCCGCGGTATGGTACCATGCGCCGCCAGTTGTTAGGAACTTCACGTGTGCGGCGTCCACGGTGCCTTCGGGAACGTGTTTGGCGAGCCATTCGAGTGAGTCGTTGAGCGGCTTTTTGCGGCTGGTTTCCGAGATGCCTGAGGCGAGGGCGAGGGAGGCATCCGCCGGTGGCAGTTCCGCGCTGGAGACCAGTTTCAGCACCTCGTCGATGGACTGAATACCTACGATGGAAGCGAGGGCGTTGACGCTCTGGGCCCGAACGTCTGCGGGGACTTTCATCAGGAGTGCGAGCATGGGCTTCCAGTCGTCCGACGGCTGTATGTATTGGGCGGCCTGGAGTAGAGTGGCCCGCTTCTCGTCCGGGGGAAGATTGGCAAGGAGCGCATCGGCTTGATCCGGAGCGGTGCTCGCCAGGGTGAGCACGGCCGAGCCGCGCATGATGCGCAGCGGCGACGAGCCGGAAACCGAACGCGAAGCCAAAACGCCGGAACGGCCGGCCTCCTCCAGCCACTTGAGAGCGGCCGGCGCGTCTTTTTCCAGCCACGCGGAGAAGTGGTCTGCGGCGCTTTGGAGCATTCTTGCCGCCTGCCGTCCGGAGGCCGCCTCCCAAAACTCCATGCTCACCCGAAGCGCTCCGGCGGGATCTGTTTGGGCGAGAATTGAAAGCAGCGAATCGCGCAGGGAGTCGCGGACTTCCGGGGATATCGAAGCCGTGCGGGACGTTTCAAGAAGTCTGCGCGCATCCTCCTCCCGCATCGTTTCCATGATGGCGAAGAGCTTCAGGTTGGGGATGGCCCTGTCGTTGTTGGCCATCGCCTCGAACATGGCCGCGAGTTCCGCAAATTCGATGCGATTGGAGGCGGGCTTGTTAGTGGCCGGATTTGCCGCCGGGGCGGAGACCACAGCGGATGCGCCCGGCGGCGATTTAGCGGGAGCGTTTTCTTTGTGCAGGGTTTCGACTTCCCGGCGGGCGGTGGTGATTTCATACTGCTGCCAGCCGAGATTTGCCAGGGCGACGCAGGCGGCGATGGCGGCGGCTGCTTTGGTGTAATTCATGGTGTGGAGGATGTTGAGGAGGACGGCGCCGGTGCCGGCGGTTTTGGAAGCTGCAAAGGCACGGGTGGCGATGGAGGCGGCTTTGGCCGGAGAGATGGCAGCGGGGAAGAAGGCGGTGGCGAGGCAGGCAGTGACGGGAACGGGTGTATCCGTCATGGGGGGACCCTGCGGACCGGTGGGGCCTTCCGCGCCGCTGCGGATGCGCTGCATGACTGTGCGCAGGCGCTCCATGGCGCGCTGGCTGCGTTTTTTTACCGCTTCGGTGCTGAGTCCGAGTTGAGCCGCGGCCTCCGGAAGGCTGTATCCGGCGGCATGGTGGAGAAGGAGGAGCTGACGGTCGGGCGCCGTGAGGGTGTTAAGGGCGGCATCGAGGTGGGGCATCCATTCGGGAGTGTCGGCTGGCGGGGCGGCGGCCTGGGGGAGTTCGTGCATGGCTCTTTCCAGCATGGAGTGGCGGCGCTTTTCGCGTTTGCGGGCATTGAGCGCCATGTAGGTGGCAGTGCGGTGAAGCCACGCCGCGAGAGGGGCATCGCCACGGGCAAGGGCGACGGCGCGCCGGGCGAGAAGCGTGAAGACGTCCTGGGTGACTTCCTCTGCGGTTTCGCGGCTGCCGGTGATGCGGTGCGCGACACCGGTGACGACGCCGGCGTGCGCCTCCACCAGCACCCGGAAGGCGTCACCGGAGTGGTGAACGGCGAAGGTTTTGAGAAGGTCGGACGATGGGGGAGGGGGCATGGGAAGGACGAAATCCGAATGACGAAGATGAAGAGGTTGAGAGCGTGCTTACCTCATATGTCCGCGGGGGAAAGAATGGGGACAGGATCGTCCGGTGCGGCATTTCAAACACCGAAATCCGGGCACATGGAGGCTCGCACCCTATCGTTTTACCACTGGCCGGTTGTGATCGATGAAGGACAACACCACTGAGGCGATGCCCAGCACCGGTACGAGGCATACAACGAAGACGATGCCGAGCATTTCGCACACATACCAAAGGCCGTTCACCACGGGGCTGAGAAAGGATGGCTTCATGGGGTGGCTCCGCTTTCTCTGATTTTTCGTTTGAGGCGGGAGACGCCGGCGCGGGCCGCGTCGGCGCGGGCGGAGTCGGTGGGGTCGGCGGCGATGGTCTGGAGGGCGGGGAGCGCTTCCGGATTCTCGAGAGTGGAAAGGAGGCGAAAGACGGCATCGCGCTGAGAGTGGAGCTGGCCTGATTCCTGGGAGAGGTCGGCGAGGGCTTCGACGCCGCCGCGGTCGGCGAGGCGGCGGATGGCGTCGCTGGCTTCATCGACGAGAATGCCGGAATCCTCCTGCGACAGCAGGGTGGCGAGCATGGGGACGGCGGCGGGGCGGCTGAGGGCGCGGAAAGAAGTAGCAATGGCATCGCGCGCGGGATTGTCCGGGGCTTTTACGGCCTGAATGCAAAGCTCCTGGATGGCGTCGTCGGTGCCGATGCGGGCGAGAGCATCGGAGAGGACGCCGCGGCCTGTGTTCGTCTCCGCGGTGGCGAGAGCGCTGCTGAGATCGTTGATGGCTTCGACTCCGCGGGCGGCGAGGAGGGCGGCCCACTTTGGCAAATCGCCGTGGGATTTTCCCTCCGGCCATGCGGCGAGTTTCATGGCGATGTCCGCAGTGCTCATGTTAGGAGCTTCTGCGAGTGTGATGGGCGCGACGAAAGGAGGAGCGGGCTTGTAGGCGACGGGAGCCGGCGGTTTCTTTGCGGGCGCGTCAACCGGCGGCACCGGGGATGAGTCCTTTGGCGTGCGCAGGACAAAGAACAGCGCCGCTCCCGCGAGAAGAACGGCGCTGGAAATGAACACCCAGGGGCGGGTGATGGCTGAGGGCATGAGGATTACCGGGGAATATTACCGGCGGGATCGGCGGGATCGCCGTTGTTAGGATCACCGCCGCCTGGAGGTGTTAGGACGACGCCGGTAATGCGGAAGGTATAGGGATTCTCATCGGCATCGTTGCTGGAGATGCGGGCGTTGAAATTGGCGGTGCCGTCGGAGAAAGCCATGAATTCCAAAACGTAAACGCCGCTCTTGCCAGGAGCGATGGCGCCCGGGCCGCTAACCACACGGACCAGCGCATTCGGAGGGATGAAGATCAGGAGATCATTGGCAGTCGCTTCCACCGGGAGGATGCTGAAGCCGGTGATGCGGAGTTCGCCGGTGCCGCTGTTGGAGACGGTGATTTCGCGACGGGTGAAGGAGCCGGCGGCGACAGTGCCAAAGTCGAGGGTGCCGCCGATGGGAAGTTCGGCATCGCCGGCGCGAACGCTGATTTCAGCGGGGGCGGGAACATTGCCGCTGCTGGCGCCTTTCAGTCTGAGGGGCCACGGATTTTCGTCAGGATCGTTCGACTCGATGTTCAGAGTGACCTGCTGCGTCCCGGATGGCGGAGCGGTATAAACGATGCGCAGCGTGGCGGAACCGCCAGCGGGCACAACATTGTTAGGCGGCGGCAGCACGCGGAAAGCAAGAGCACCGATGGGCGGCAGCAGGGCGCCGTCGGCACCAATGACGCCGCCGCCTGCGGCGTTGTCGCTGTTGAGGAAACTGATGCGCCCGAGTTTCAGATCACCCGCACCGCTGTTGGAAATGCGAATCTCTTTGGTCACCGAAGCGCCGGGAGCAGCCGTGCCAAAATCGATCAGTGAGTTCAATGCCAGATTCGTGTCGCCGAGTCTGAGGCCAATGTCCGGGACCGCTGCCGGGTCGCTGCCGCCGGTGCCGGTGAGTTTGAGGCGATAGGGATTTTCGTCCCGGTCATTGTTCGTGATGATGAGCATGGCCTCGAACTTCCCGTTGGTGCGCGGCTGGAAAACAATGGTTAGGGCCTTGCTGCTGCCGGGAGCGACGGTGGAGAAGGGCTCACCGGAGAAGCGGAAGGGAAGGATCAGCCCGTTGCCCGCGGCGTTGGCCTTCACCAGCGACTGGAAGCCGGCGCGCACGTTGAGAGTGGCGGTGCCTTTGTTGGCAATGGTGATGGTCCGCGTGACGGGCACCATGAGAGAGGTGCGGCCAAAATCGACCGTGCCGCCCATGGGAAGGTTTACCTTTTCCATGGTGACGGCGATTTCCGGCTCTTTGGGAGGAATGGGATCGCCTTCGGCGGCGGCTTTGAGGAGGACGGTGAAGGGGTTTTCGTCGGCGTCATTGCTGCGGATGACCAGCAGGGTCTCGACGCTGCCGGGGGAAGTGGCGGGATAGATGACGCGGCAGGTGGTGGACGCTCCCGGAGCCACGGAACGGGGCTCCACGCCTTCCACACGGATAGGTGTGGGCGGCGGCGGGAAAATGGCGATCACCGGCCCGGTATGTTCGGTGGCGATGCCTAAGATCTTCAGCTCACCGTTGCCGGTGTTCCGAATGGTGATGGTTCTTTCAATGGGCGTTCCGGTATGAGTGGATCCAAGATCAAGGGTGCCTTCGTCCTTAAGCTCCGCCTTGGCGGCGAAGACGGTAATTTCCGGGGTGCCGGGAGGAGGAGTGTCGCCTTTGACCTCGGCGGTGAGGAGCAGGCGGAAAGGGTTCTCGTTGCTGTCGGAATTTGAGAAGGAGGCGAGTACGATGTAACGCCCGGCGGGTGCGGTGACTTCCCCGCCTGCACCGAGGCGAAGAACGGTAGTGCGGCCCGGTTCCACGACACCGGCGGGCGGCGAAAGCACGCGGAAGAATCCGGCGGGCGGTTCGGGCTGCGGGTCGAAGCCGGCAATGCCGCCTGGGGTGCCGTTGGGATCGGCAGTAGGCAGAGGACTGATAACGACATTACCGAGCTGCAGCGGGGCGTTGCCGGTATTGCTGATGACCAGTTCCCGCACCACGGGGCCATTCGATGGCGTCTGGATGATGCCGAAACTCACTTCGCTGCCGGAGGCCAAATCACGGTCGCCGAGACCGACGGCGATTTCCGGACTGCCGGGAGGCTGCACAGCATTGCCGGTGCCGGAAACGGTGAAGGTCCGGGGATTTTCGTCAGGGTCGTTGGAGGAAATCCTGACAGTGCCGGTGAAATTGCCGGCCATCAGCGGCTTGAAGACGACGCGAAAATTGCTGGTGGCTCCCGGCGCGATGGTGCGCGGGCTGCCCTCTTCGATGCGGAAGGCCTGCACCGTGCCCGCGGGTGTGTTTTCACCGCCGAGCACCGCAATGGCAGTGACCTGCAGGTTTCCAGTTCCCGTGTTCCGCATGGTAACCGTGCGGGAGGCGGAGGTATTGACGGCGATGGCGCCAAACGAAACCGCACCGCCCTGAGGAATCTCCAGAACATCGATGTTCGGAACGCCGGGTGTGTTTCCAGGCGTCAGCTCGACGCGCAGCGTGTAGGCATTGACCGCGCCATTGGGAGTGATTTTGCCTCCGACCTGAACGGAATACCGACCCGGCTCGACGGCGCGCACGATGCGGAAGTTGCCTTCGCCGCCCTCTTCGGTGACGAGAACGGTGGAGCCGTTATCCGTGATGCGACGCAGGACGCCGCGAGTATCGACATTGCCAGTGGTGTAAGTTGTCAGGGTGGCGGCGGTCCCGACATTGAAGGAAAAGCAATCGACGTCTTCGCCGCTGTTGATCACTCCCTGGATGGATGCGGTGCCATCCGGTCCAATCGTTAGGGAATGGCCGGGCGGCGTATTTGGAAAATCGTCCGCGGGCAGAAGTTGCGCCATAGCACCCTGGCTGAAGAGACCTGCAGCCAACAGGAAAAGGAGGGGCATTTTCATAATTGAACCGGATACTATCTTTCCTCCCGGGTTCCGGACAAGGCTTTTTTGGTTACGCGGATGGCGGGGGTGGGGCGGCGGAGCGAAGGTGGCAGTGGGGTGGATCGGAGTCGGCTCGCAGGGGACGGGCGGGTTGGAATGACGAAGCCCGAAACCTGAAATCCGAAGAAATTTCGAATGACGAAGGAAGTAGAGATCACGTGGCACCCGGGGAAAAAAAGATTGAGATTGGATTAAATGAATTTGAGAGACTTAAATTGGTTTGATGTGGCTTGATCTGGTCGGATTGGAAGGCGATGGCGAGGCAGCCAGCAAAAGAGGAACGCGACTGGAAGGGACCGATGCGCCGAATAGAAACGGGAGGTTTGATTTGGTTTGATTTAGCCTGATCTGGTTTGATTTCGCGGATTAGCGAGGAGGAAAGTATGAGTATGAGCAGGAACGCTGAAGGGCAGGCAATGCCCCGGCGGGCGGATTGGGTTGGGATTAAATCGGGTTTGATTGGCTTAAATTGGTTGGATTTGGTCGGATTGACTCGACCGGGGTGCCGGATGTGATGGCGCGTGGTCAAAATGCCGTAAGCGTGACATGACATGGAGAGGTTCGATCGAAGAAGTAAGGGGTGGCAGGGCGAAGGGGGCCTGATGGGTACGCCTTGTATTCCCGGCAGGCCTTTGACGGGCCGGGTCCGGCTGTCTTGAGCAGGTCCATGGGGGACGGAGCCCGCGGCTGCACTAACGGAGGGGATTACGGCAAGAGCGTGTCAAATGATTCTTTGGGGCCGCGTGAAAGATGTTGAGGATCAGGGGGTTCGGTGGGGCGGAATCTTTGCGTAAGAGGCCAATGGAGACGAAAAGACATCGTTACCATCGGAAACGTAACGATAGATCGGGAAAATGCCGTATTACAGATGTTTCCAATCCCCACAATGCTTTGCAATTCTTATGTTGTCCGACTTCGATCACAGCTTAGGGCTTGTTTACATTGGCCCCTGCAAACGGGAAGACCGGTTGCGGACCACAGTTTTTGAGTTAGGAACGCCAGCCTGTTCCTATGACTGACTTCCATCGCTTCATGCCGGTGCCGCTCCGTGAGCGGTTTAAAAAATT
>DASZQB010000094.1:0-45247 GCA_035550135.1 Verrucomicrobiales bacterium | reverse complement strand
CCCTCGACCGCTACTACACGCACGACAACGCCAACGTGCACCGGGGCCTCTATGAGTTGAGCGCCCGTGCCACCGAACACTACGAAGCCGCGCGCCGCCGCGTCGCCGCTTTCTTTGGTGCGGAGGAAAATGAAATCGTCTTCACCAAAGGCACTACGGAAGCGATCAACCTCGTCTCCCACGCGTGGTGCCAGGCCAATCTGCGTACCGGTGACGTCATTCTCCTAACCGAACTGGAGCACCACAGCAATCTCGTCCCGTGGCAACTCGCCGCCGAACGCCACGGTGCCTCCCTGCGCTTCGTCCCCGTTCTCGGTGAGGACGGTGCCCTGGATGAAGCCGCCGTCCCTGATCTCCTAACACCGGAGGTGAAACTGTTCGCCTTCACCCACATCTCCAATTCCCTCGGCACCATCACCCCCGCCGCTCAATGGTGCGCCCTCGCCCGCAGCCGCGGCATCACCACCCTCGTGGATGGCGCGCAAAGCGCGGGGCACATTCCGGTGAACGTCAAAGAACTGGGCTGCGACTTCTACGTCTTCTCCGGCCACAAAATCGGAGCACCGACGGGCATCGGCGTTCTCTACGGCACCACCGCCGCCCTCACCGCGATGCCGCCCTTCCACGGCGGCGGCGAAATGATCGAAAGCGTCCGCTTCGAACGCAGCACCTTCCGCGCCCCTCCTGGCAAATTCGAAGCCGGCACCCCGCCCATCGCCGGAGCCATCGGCCTCGCAGCCGCGCTCGACTCCCTCGACTCCCTCGGCATGCCTAACGTCGCCGCACGAGATGAACACCTAACCAAAATCCTGGTGGACACCCTCGACAGCATCGACGGCGTCCGCGCCATCGGCCCCAAAGGCCCGCGCGGCGCGCTCAGCAGCTTCGTCATGGATGGCGTGCACCCGCACGATCTGGTCACCTATTGCAGCGAGCAGGGACTCGCCATGCGCGGCGGTCATCATTGCACGCAGCCGCTCATGCGAAAGCTCAAGCTCCCTGGCACCGCCCGCGCCAGCCTTTACTTTTACAATACGGAGGAGGAGATCGCCCGTGCCGGCGAAATCCTCACCGCCGCCCGCCGCTTTTTCGCATGAACCCGCTCGACGAACTTTATCAGGCCGTCATTCTCGACCACTCGCGCCGCCCGCGAAACTACGGCCCCCAGCCCTCGCCCCCGGCCTTCCATGCCGAAGGCGTCAATCCCTCCTGCGGCGACGAAATCGAGGTATGGGTCTCCTTCAAACCCGACGGTTCCATCGAAAAAGTCACCTTCCAGGGCCAGGGCTGCGCCATCAGCCAGTCCGCCGCCAGCATCATGACTGTCAAAACCGCCGGCCATTCCGTGGACGAAGCCCGCAGCCTCATCACCGGCTTCCACGACATCGTCAGCACTGAAGCCGAGCCCGACATGGACCGGTTTGGGGAACTGGCTGTTTTTGCGGGGGTGCGACAGTTTCCGCAGAGGGTGAAGTGCGCGATGTTAGGCTGGCGGGCCCTGGAGCAGGCGCTGAACCGCTCTTCTGAAAAGGTGACGACCGAGTAATGCCGCTTTACTTTTCCGATGGGACCTCCCGCCTAACGGCCTGATCTCCGGTTTGTGCAGAAGCTGGTTTTGAGATTTTAAACTTCAGGTCAAAGGGTTCGACCGGATAGCCCTCCGCTCCTATTTTCGAGCTGTTGTGCCAGAGAGTCTTGTCCGCCCAATAAAGTGGCGCGAACAGGAAGTACACTTTCCGATCGATCCTGTTGCCTCCGATCCCTTCATCCTCAAAACCGGAAGGAGCCCAATCATACCCCTTTGGACCAGTCAGTGAGTAAACGGTGATGACGTACCTTCCCCGGATGCTCTTTTCGCGATAAATTCCGCAGTAGATTCCAAACGCGAAGAATGCGAGAAACTTAACCACATTTGGGATTCTCCTCCAAAGATCATTCACAGGAGAAGCGGCGGGGGAATGGCATCCCGACGGCGTTCAACGGTCAATCCCCGCATCGCCTCAAAATGTTCCAGCAACGTTTGGTGACGCTTCCGTTCCCGCCTTAGGAGGATATCGCCAGCGACTGAAACGGTGACATCGAACCGCGTCCCCGGCTGCAAGCACGCCTCCTTGTTCGCCTCAGGAGGAAGCACGATTTGACCATTTTGATTGAGGATCGCCGTCATGGAGATAAGATACCTGCGGCGGGCTAAGCCGCAAGAGATTGAAGAATTCAGCCGGAAGGGCGTCATGAGAACAGCGCCCCCACCGCTTTCCCATAATCCGTCACCGGCACAGGCCGGTCTCCATCATGGAGCGCCTTGTCCGGCGCAATGCCCAGGGCACCGTAGATCGTCGCGAATAGATCCGGCACGCTCACCGGGTCTTTCACCGTCTTCTTTGCCACTTCATCCGACTCACCCCATGCGCCGCGGTGCTTGAGTCCGCCGCCGGCGAGAACGACGCTGAAAGTGTGCGGATGATGTCCGCGCCCGCCGAGACTGTCGAAATCCGGTGGCCGCCCAAACTCGGTGCTCACAACGATGAGTGTCTTTTCCAAAAGTTTGTGCCGCTCCAGATCGAGCACCAGGGAAGACAGCGCACTATCCAATTCACGGATCAGCACATGCTGCTGGAGTTGCCCTTTCTGATGCGTGTCCCACCCCGTGCCGTTCACGAAGTTCATGTTATGCGCCACCTCGATGAAGCGCACTCCGCGCTGCACCAGCCGACGTGCGAGCAGACAGCGCTGACCGAACTCCCCGCCGTATCCTTCACGCAAAGCCGCATCCTCCTTTGCCAAATCGAATACTGACATAAACTCCGGACCTGCGAGCCGAAAACTCTGATCCTGCGCCATCGCGAAATTCCTGGCCGCCTCCGATTCCGGCGGTCCTGCACTGTGCGACGATTCCCGCAGCCTGCGCAGCAGGGCTTCGCGCCGCGCTTGTCGTTCGCTGCTGATGCCTGGCGGCGGTGTCAGCCCGGCGGGACCCGACTCCGTGTCCGTGAGATACAAATAGCCGCAGGATGCGCCGAGAAATCCTGGCCCGCGCGTGGGACTCGGATAACCCATGAGCACGTACGGCGGCACTTTGTCGTTCAACCCCTTTCGCTCATGCACCACCACCGAACCGATGCTCGGATACTGCACCGTGCCGCTCACAGTGCGCCCCGTATGCATCCGGTTTACGGCTGCCGCGTGCTCATCAATCACATCGTGATGCACCGTCCGCAGCACCGTCATCCGGTCCATCACCTCCGCCGTCCGCTTTAAGTGTTCGCACACCATCACGCCTGGCGCCGCCGTTTTGATCGATGGATAATAAGACCCTGGCACATTTTTCACCGCATCTCCCATCCTCTTCGGATCGAAGGTATCCATTTGCGCCATCCCGCCGCCCAGCCAGAGCATGATGCAGTGCTCCGCTTTTCCCAGGAGGGACGCTTCGCCTCCCTGCACGACGTGCAAGCCCGCCGCCAGCGGCAACAGGGCGGAGGATTTCAGGAAATGGCGGCGTCTCATCGACGAAACATGCCTCCCTCCCGCACGCCTGTCATCCCGCTTTTCCACCCGCGCTGACGGGGGCCTGATCTTTTTGCAGAAAGTCTGTCAAAAATACCGCCCTCCGTTCAATACCCTGCGACATGCCCAACTCATCGCCATTGCGGGACCGATTCCTGCATCACTTTCTCGAATGCGAAAGCGCCCTGCGCGGGTTCATCGCCAGCGTCATGGCGCGTCCCGAGGATCGCGAGGACCTTCTCCAGGAAGTGGCTCTCCGGCTCTGGCACGTTTATGAACGCTACGATGTTGCGCGACCTTTTACCCCGTGGGCTCTCGGCGTGGCCGCGCGCAGGGTGAAGGAGGAATACCGCAAATCCGCCCGCCGCCCGCTGCTGCTGGAGTCCGGCACGGTGGAACGTCTGGCTGCCGTTTTCGAGCAGATCGCCGAAGAGGAATCCGGTGGCGACGAGCACGCCGCACTCACTCAGTGCCTCAATTCCCTGCCTGAAGCCTCCGCCGCTCTCATCCGCGCCCGCTACTTCAAGCATGAAGGCATCGATGCCCTCGCGGCCTCCACCGGTCAAACCGCTGCCGCGGTCTATCAAAACCTCTGCCGCCTCCGCCGCCGCCTGGCCGACTGCGTCCGCCAGCGCCTTCGCGGCAAGAATCCCCTAACCGAACCTGCCCGCCATGTCCTCTGATCCCGACTTCCACGATTCCGCCGCGGCGTGGCTCGACGGCTCGGCTGCTGATTCGCGTCACACCCTGCTGCGCGAAATCCTGCGCGATAATGCGGAGGCCGTCCTCACCTTCGCCGCATTGGCCCGCACCCATGCCTGTCTGCAAACCGCCGGTCTTTCCAAAAAGGAACGCCTTCTTTTTGCTGATCGCCTCCTCAAGCCGCCCGCCCTCACCAGTCTGCGCCGTCTTGCCTCACGTCCCCTCTTTCGCTGGTCCGCCGCGGCGGCGGTCCTTGTGGCGGGGTTGCTTTGGTACTTCCTCACCCTCGATGCCTCGACGCCCGATCCAAAGAAACAACGCACCCTCACCACCACGCAGCGCGCCGTCCCCTCCGCGCTGCCCCGAACCACGGTCTCCGCGGAGAAACTTCCACCTGCGGACGCAGACTTTGTCCGGCGCATGAGCCAATTCATTGTGCCGCGTTACCAAGTCTCCGGGGAACCGCTGGCCGCCGCATTGCAAAAACTGCGAAAGGAAATCACTGCCATTGATCCTTCCGCTACTCCGGATTTTTCCGCGCTGGGCGAAATTCCGGAGACACTGGAGGTGAAACTGGATTTTTCCTGGCAGCCCGTCGCCCTGCTGGTGGATCTCATTGCCATTCAGACCGGCACCACGTTCAAGGCATCGGGAAAAGGATACGCCATCAGCGCAGACTCCGGCGCACCCATGCCGGGCGATGAGGAAAAGAAAGGGTACGCGGCAACCTTTTGGAGCCGCCTGGACAGCGACTTCCGGAATCTGCCGGTGTCATCGACTCCACCCGAAAAATCCGTGGTGCGCCTGCTGGGATTGCGCCTCGGCGAATCATGCTCCGTCTCCCTTGAAGCCGCGCCGGACTTCATGGTCACCGGAACCGCAAGACTGCACCGGATGCTCAGTAAATTCGGACTGGGAATGGCCCTGCACACATGGAGCTGGGAGATGAGGATTCTCGAGTTTCCCCCCGGCACAAATTCGGAGATATCAAAGCTGTTCGGAAACAACGACCGCGTCATCAATGACAGCGAACTGGACGACTTGATTCAGGAAGCGCAGAATTCGGGCAAGGGCATCACCTTGCAAACGATGCCTGCACAACCAATCGGTCCGGGAAGTTCCACGGAAAAGGTCGTCCTCAAAAACTCAGAAACTCCCGTCGCGGACGACTGGCAATCCGTCTCCTGTACCCTTGAGAATACGACGAGAGGCGATACCGCTGGAAGGGTTCGCTTGTCTGTGGAACGGTATGGCATCCAGGACGGCGGCACTTCGCCTGCCACTTATGTCCTCAATCAGGACAGGTTGCTTAAAGAGGGCCAGACATGGATGGTTTGTCCTACCAGCAACGATCCTCCCAACGGCACGCGATGGCTCATGTTCATCTCCGGAAAACCTGCTCCGCCGCCCGAGGATCTCCCTTACGGCATCCCCGTCGTTGGAAAGACTGGATCCGTTTACAGCCCCTACGCGCCGGAGAAGGGGATAGTGGATGTGTCAGGACTTAAGCGCGGCACCAGAGTGAGATGTCCCTATACCGGTAAGCATTTCCGGGTGCCCTGACATCTCTGGTTCCCCAGGTCACTTCATCCTCGCCGCTTCGAACGTGCTGCCGTTTTGAGTGTGATGAGCTTTGGTGACATTTCCGTCCTTGTCTTTTTCGAAGCGCACGGACGCTTTGACTACGCGCCATTCAAATTCGAGTGCTGACTTTGCAAAGATGGGAAACTTTTGCTGGCCTGTCAGTTGGGCGAACACGGAATCGCCGTCGCGGCTGACGGTGAGAACACCGAGCGGGCCGTATTGATATTTTCCCACTACGGCATCCAGTTCCGCTGCAGTGAGTTTGACCGCGGCCTCTTCAAGGCGCGGCGCTTTGAAGGTGCTGCCGCCCTGTGTGTGCCTGGCGGCCGTCACCACACCTTTTGCATCCCGCAAAAACGTCACCCGCGCATCGGTCACCTTCCAGAAGAATTGATCCGGTCCGCTGGGAAATATCTCATTCTTTGGCTGACCGGTGAGTTGCGCATACACACGGTCATTTTCCACGCTCACCGTCATGACCGCGTTCTTGTAATCGTAGCGTCCCGCCAGTCCCGCATACGTTTTCTTGTCCACCGTCGTATCCTCCTTCACGGGCGGCAGCTTTTTAATATCCTCTGCCAGAAACTTCTCCGCGATGCTGCGCGCAATGCCCGCAGGTTCAAAACCCGGTGCTCCCGGCATGGCATTGCTCAGAGCCACAATCGTGCAGTGCTGCTGCGGAAAATAGATCAGATCGCTCGACCACCCATTGAGTCCGCCGCCGTGTCCGATCGCCGGCAAACGGCGCACTTCCGAAAGCAGAAGTCCGCAGCCATAAACCATGCCATCCACACCTTCCGCGAGTTTCACCGGCGTAATCATTTCCTTATAGGAGGCCTCCTTGAGAATCTTCCCCCCGAAGAGCGCCTCGCTCCAGCGCAGCATGTCACCCACGGTGGAATACAGCGCCCCGGCCCCGCCCGCCCACGACATATCCCAATCGAGGGCAGCCGCCGCTTTTTTGTCCGTCACGGAATATCCCGTGGCCATTCCCGCCGGGGGCGACGCATTTACATAAACGCCCGTATTCTTCATTCCCAGCGGCTCGAAGAACGTTTCCGCAAGGAACGCAGCATAGGACTTACCGGACACTTTCGCGACGAGTTCACCGGTGAGGAAGTAGGCTGAATTGTTATAGAGGAATCCTGCACCCGGCGCAAAATCAAGAGGGTCGTTTTGAAACCACTCGATCAGTTTCCCCGGCTCAATGGGCTTCGTGACGCGGCCGATAAACTCCGGTTTCGAGGTGTAACTGTGGATGCCGGATGTATGAGTGAGCAGTTGATGCAGAGTGATGCCGCCCGCTCCAGGAAAGTCAGGGAAAAACTTCTTCAACGGATCGGTGAGGGAAAGCTTTCCCTCCTCCGCCAGCTTCAGAATGGCTGCAGCCGTGAACTGTTTTGTCACTGATCCAATGCGAAACTTTGTCTCCACGGTAACGGGTGTCTTCCTGTCCACATCCGCCATGCCGAATCCGCCCTGAAAGGCCACCTTTCCATCCCGCGCCACCAGCACCGCCACACCCGGCAATTCCTTTTTGGTCAACTCTCCCAGCCGCGCCTTGATTCCGTCCTCCAGCGAAACCTCCGCCGTCGCGAACCGGGTCACCGCAAAGGTGATGAACAGAAGCCTTGAAATGAAAGGAATGGATAACTTGTTCATGGCAATACAGAGTGGGCGCGGGAAGTTCAGGGGTCAAGCCCGGCAAGAATCCGTGCCGATGCACGTATGATAGATGTCGCCAGAACCCCGTTTCTTACGATGAACCGGAAGCAAATCCCTGAACTCCACCTCTTACAATCCCGCCGGCGTTTTCTGCGCGGATTGACGACGGGTTTCAGCGGCATTGCTCTGCACTCGCTGCTGGCGGAGGAAACCGCGTGGCGTCCACCCAACGGCCTGCCTCACCTGCGCCAGCGGGCGAAACGGGTCATTTGGCTCTTTATGCGCGGCGGTGTCAGTCACATGGAAAGCTTCGATCCGAAGCCTGCACTGAACAAGTATGCCGGCAAGACCCTGGCTGAGACACCCTTTAAGGATGTCCAGTCCCCCGAAAAGCTAAAAAACGTTAGGGTTGTCGTCGTGAATGATGCCAACGGCCAGCAGCGCAACAAAATCTATCCGCTGCAGGTCGGCTTCAAACGCTACGGCCAGTGCGGGGTGGAGATCAGCGACTGGTTTCAGCACATCGGCTCCTGCGCAGATGATATTGCTTTCCTGCGCTCCATGTGGACCACGGACGACAACCACGGCGCGCAGGTGCAGTTCCATTCCGGACGTCACATGCTTGACCCCAGAGAGCCGACGATAGGGGCGTGGATCAATTACGGTCTCGCTTCCATGAGCGATGACCTCCCGCGTTTCGTGAACATGGGACCGCGCTATTTCGATGTGCGTGACGGTCATTATCTCGGCCCCGCTTACGATGCCGTGAATTTGCGGGTCGATCCGCAAAACCCGCTCGCCTTTGCAAAGCCGGAGTCCGACCTGACATCCAGCGAGCAGGCGGTGCAGTTTGCGATGGTCAACAAATTGGACCATCTCGCCGCCGTTGATTATCCTGAGGACAAAACGCTGCTGGCGCGCATCCGCAGTTACGAACTCGCCTATCGCATGCAAAAGGCTGTTCCGGAGGTGCTCAAGTTCGACGATGAATCCGAAGCCACCCGTCAGCTTTATGGCTTGAATGAAAAACACACCGAAGCGTTCGGGCGCCAGTTGCTCGCAGCGCGCCGCATGGCGGAGCGGGGCGTGCGCTTCATTCAGATCCAGCACGGCGGTGGCGCAGCCGGTGAATGGGATGCCCACGGCGGATTGAAAGGGAATCACTCGACTCTGTCAGCCCAGGTGGACAAGCCGATCGCCGGATTGCTCAAGGATTTGAAAGCCCGCGGGATGCTGGACGATACACTCGTCGTCTTCGGCACCGAGTTTGGCAGAACCCCTGGCTCACAGGGCGCTGACGGACGGGATCATCATCCTTATGGCTTCAGCGTGTGGATGGCCGGCGGAGGTATCAAGGGAGGCGTTATTCACGGCGCCACGGATGAGATCGGCTTCCACGCCGTGGAGAACCCGCACTATGTCACCGACGTTCACGCTACGATTTATCACTTGATGGGACTTGATCCGCGCCGCCTCGAAGTGCCCGGCCACAAACGCCTTGAGCGGGACCACGGTCAGGTGATTCCGGAAATTCTCGCCTGAGGGAATTTCATGCTCCCAAGCCAGCGAAGCCGGAACCAAAGCAAGACGGGCCTTGTGCCCCCATACTGCAGAAAGCTTCGAAAGCCCGTGGCCCCAGAGTCGCTCTACTTTTGTCCAGCGCTTCGAAGTCACCGCCTGGCCAGGATCACCGCAAACCTGTTCGTTGTTCGCATCGGAGGTGCTACTCCTGCTCCCAAGTAGGAGTAAGAGTAAGAGTAAGAGTGGGAGTAGGAGTAGGGGTAGGAGTAGGAACGAAACCCTAACGTTTCAACAATCCCGCGATCTCTTTCTCCTTCTCCG
Source organism: Verrucomicrobiales bacterium (assembly GCA_035550135.1). GTDB lineage: Bacteria > Verrucomicrobiota > Verrucomicrobiia > Verrucomicrobiales > V1-33 > V1-33. Next base: position 35,947 of record DASZQB010000094.1, on the reverse strand, counting down.
CGATCAGCGGATCGAACTGGGGAATCTCCACGCCGTTATTGCCCTGCTCGTGTTTGCGAAATCCGAAGAGATAGGTCTCGTTCTGCGGACGCCAGCGATAAAAGAACAACCGGTTTTTCTCGAGGATCTTCTTTGTCAGGGCGGGATTGTTTTGGACGGAACTGGCCGCCGCGGCATCAAGAGGAAGCCCTAGACTTTTCGCGAAAGCAGGGGCCGTCTCCCGGTAATCCGCTTCCGTCAGGCTCACGCCATTCACTGTCGCCAGTTTCACGTCCTTCATTGCGCCCAGCAGATCGGCAAATCCCGCCCCGCGCTCTGACGCCAGCGAGCGAATGGCATCGCGATAGAGGGCCAGCTTCGCCGCATGTCCCTCCAGCGACGGCCACTTCTTAACATCCGCGCTCACCGCCGGAGGCGACATGAGAATGACTGGCGCGCCGCAGGCCGCCTTTACCATATCCAGCAGTTTTCCATAGCTCGCCAAGAAGTCCTTGACTCCGGCCTCGCCCTTGAAAGCATCCACGGCCCCATAACATGCGATCACGATGTTAGGCTTGATCTCTCCGAGTTGCTTTTTCAGCCGGTCCATGCCTTCCGCGGGCGGTCCGAAATAGCTGCGGCTTTCGCAGCGCGGCGTGTCGCCGCTCCAGCCGAGGTTGCGAATGCGCAGGTTCTTTCCCGCCGCTGCCGTCAATGCCGTTTCCAGATGACCGTAATTGTAGTCCCGCTCGAAAAAGACATCTCCCAGCAGCACCACGGTATCTCCATCCTTAAAGCTTACCGGCGCGGCGGCGGGCTGTGAGGCGGCAGCCGGCGCTGGATCAGCCCCCTGAGCAGCGGCAAGTGAGGCGGAGGCAAGGAAAGTCAGCAAGCGGAGAATCATGGGAATCGGATTGGGTCCGCTTCACTACGCCAGAGAATGAAGCAACTTAACAGCGGAAAATGCGCGAACCGGAGCCGGGAACGAATCGCCCCTCAAATTGACATCCCCCGCCCGGCGGTGACTGTGGGATGACACCGAACTTTCAAAAATTCCCTCCCCTCATGACGCGCTCCCTCCTCACTCTGCGCAGTCTGGCGCATTACTGGCGCTGGCATCTCGGGCTTTTTCTTGGCGTGATGCTGACCGCCGGGGTTATCAGCGGATCGCTGGTGACCGGTGATTCCGTTCGCGCCACGCTGGCGCGGCAGGCGGAGATTCGGCTTGGCAGGATTGCAACGGCGGCCGCCGCCACGGACGGATTCTTCACTTATGATCTTGCGAATAAAGCCCGGGAGAAAATCGGCGGGAATCAGGCGCTGGAGCCAGTCCTTTTTCTCCAGGGCACTGTTACCGAGCCTGGCGCAAAGCAGCGGGCCGGCGGAGTGAACATTTATGGCGTGACCTCGGGCTTTTGGGGATTGGGAAACGGGAACAGGCCGCCCCTTTGGTCCACTGCAGAGTTTGGCGTTCTCCCACCACGCGTTCATGGGTTTTATATCAACGAAGCGCTTGCCTCTGCCCTTGGGATTCGGCCTGTTTCATCCCGTCAGGAATCTCCGGACGTCATCCTGCGTTTCGAAAAGCCCGGATTTATCTCAAGGGATGCACCGCTCTCCGGCGAGTCTGATCAAACGGTCACCATGCGGCTGAAAGTAGATGGTATCATCGCCGATGAAGCGATGGGCGCTTTCAGTCTCGCAGCCGGCCAGACTCCACCGCTTAATGCGTGGCTGCCGCTGGCAAAACTGCAGGAAGCGGCACAGTTGCAGGGACGCGCGAATCTTCTGTTGTCCACCGCGCCGGATAAACCCGCCGTGGAGACCGCCCTGCGCGAGTCCCTAACCATCGAAGATGCCGGCCTGTCTCTCACCGGCACCGGTGACTATCGGGTGCTTTCCACCGGCCGCATCTTTCTGTCGGATGACATCGCCGGCACGGTGAAGAAACAATTTCCTGACGCACGCGGTGTTCTCACTTATCTGGTGAATGAAATCCGGGCGAACGGAAAACTAACGCCCTACAGCATGGCCACCGCTGCCGCGCTGCCGGGCGCGGAGAATGACGCCGCCAAAAGCGTGCGCATCAATCAGTGGCTCGCGGACGATCTCGGCGCAAAGGCAGGTGATCCTATCAAGTTGAAATACTTCCGGGTCACCCGCGCCCGGCAGCTGGAGGAGGCGGAGGCGGATTTCACCATCGCCGCCGTGCTGCCCATGACCGACCCGAGCGTTCGCCGCGACTGGACCCCTGACTTCCCCGGCGTGACCGAAGCTGAAAACTGCCGCGACTGGAAACCGGGCATTCCCATCAATCAGGAGATTGTGCGCGACAAGGACGACGCCTACTGGAAGCAGTACAAAGGCACGCCGAAACTCTGGCTTCCACTTCCCGTCGGCCAGGAAATCTGGGCCAACCGTTTCGGCTCCCTAACGTCTTTTCAGATTCCAGCGAAAGAGGAAACCGCTGCCGTCGCGGCCAAACTCGCAGCCGCCCTAACACCCGCAGCGGCCGGCATCAATGTGGTGGCGGTCAAAGAGGCCGCCGCCCATGCCGTGAGTGACAGCATGGACTTCGGCGTCCTTTTCGTGAGCATGAGCGCGTTTCTCATCATCACCGCGCTGCTGCTGGCGGCGCTGCTGTTCATCTTCGGTATCGAGCAGCGGGCTGCGCAGTGCGGCGTCCTGCGCGCGTCCGGCTGGACGGGCAGGGAAGTGCGCCGCCTGTTTCTCATGGAAGGTTTTTGGATTGCGGCGCCCGCGGCGGTCGCCGGCGTATTCACTGGAGGATTTTACACACGATGGACGCTGGGGAAACTCGAAAGCGACTGGTCGGACGCCGCGCTGGGACTCAAGTTTCTCTATACCGCCAAACCGCTGTCACTGGTGATCGCCGCTGCCGTCACACTGCTGCTGGCCTTTGCGGTCATCTGGTGGGCATCGCGCCGCCTGTTGCGGGCTCAGCCGCGCACGCTGCTGGCGGGATCCGTCAGGGCGGACAAAACAGAAAAGCCTTCCCGCCTCGCGAAGGTGATGCGCTTTATTCCCATTGGCGTCGCCACGGCGGCGGCGATCGCGATGCTTGTTTTCACGCAGCGCGTGCCGCAGCACATTGCACCCATGCTGTTTTTCGGAGCGGCGTTTTTCCTTCTCATCGACGGAGTGCGGCTGCTGCACTGGAGGTTGCGCAGAATGGAAGCACGTGCGGTGCCGGATGGCCCGCCCTCTGTGTGGGCGCTGGGTGTAAGAAACACCGCCCGCCGCCGCGGTCGCAGCGCGGCGCTCGCGGGGCTGCTCGCGCTTGGTATCTTCATGGTCACCGCGCTCAATGCCTTCCGCCAGGACGCGCGCCTCACTAACAACACGCGCGATTCCGGCGCCGGCGGTTTTATGTTCATCGGTGAAAGCACACTGCCGGTTTACGAAGACCTCAACTCGAACGCGGGCCAGAAGGCATGGGACTTTGATCCGGAGGAACTGGCGGGCGTGAAGTTCGTCCCCTTCCGGGTGCGGGACGGTGAAGAGGCCTCCTGCCTCAATCTCAACCGTGCGCAAACGCCGCGCGTGCTTGGCGTCAACACCGCCGCCATTCCTGCGGATGCCTTCCCTTTCGCCAGTGAGTCAAAGCCGGACGCCCGCTGGCAGATTCTCAATGCGGATGGCGGCGATGCCATCAACGTCATCATGGATCAGTATTCGGCCATGTTCGCGCTCGGCAAAAAAGAGGGCGACATCATCACGGTGCCCGATGGTCAGGGCCGTCCGGTAAATTTGCGCATCGCCTCCCTCCTCGCCGGCACCGTGCTCCAGGGAAATGTTATCATGGGCGAGGAGCATTTTGTCAGGCTGTATCCGGACACGCGCGGCTATCGCTTCTTCCTTGTGGATGTGCCCGCTCAGCGCGCCGAATCTTTCCGCAAACTGGCCGTGGAGCAACTCACCACCCGCGGCTTCACCCTAACCAGCGCGCCCCAGCGTCTCGCCCAGTTTCAGGCCGTGCAGAATACCTACCTGACCATCTTCAGCACCCTCGGCGGCATGGCGCTTCTCTTGTCCACAATCGGGCTCGCCATCCTCGTCGCACGTCATGTGCTGGAGCGCCGCGCCGAATTCGCAACTCTGGCCGCCTGCGGTTTCCTGCCCGGCCAGTTGCGCCTCATGATTCTGGCTGAACACTGGTTCCTTCTCATCGCTGCAGTGGTGCTGGGAAGCGTCACCGCCCTCCTTGCTGTATGGCCGAATCTTCGCCTGGCCGGTGCGGGCGGCCTCCCCTTCGGCACCCTCTCTCTCATCCTTCTCGCCCTCCTCGCCGGCGGCCTCCTCTTCTGCTGGCTCGCCGCCCGCCTCGCCCTCACCCGCCGCGTCGTGACCGCGCTCAGGTATGAGTGAGCGGCAAAAAATGTATTGTAAAACCGTACAATCGTGCGGTAATACCATACAATGGACGCTCTGGCTGAACTGCTTTCCTCAAGAGTGAAGGCGGAAGTATTCCGTCTTCTTTTTGGAGTGGTCACTGCTCCTCTTCACTTGCGGGAACTTGCCAGGCGCTCGGGGCTGGCCGTGGGAACAGTGCGCCAGGAGTTGCAGCGCCTGTCGGGTCTCGACCTCGTGCGCGTCCAGCCTGACGGAAACCGTACGGCCTATCAAGCCGCCACGGACCATCCACTCTTTCAGGAGATTCATGGCATGGTGCTCAAGACCAGCGGACTGGTGGACGTCCTGCGCGGGGCATTGACGTCCCCGGAGGTGTCGCTGGCGTTTGTTTTCGGCTCGATGGCCGCAGGAAATCCCGCGGCGCAAAGCGACATCGACCTGTTTGTGATCGGCACCCTAACACTGCGGCAGTTGACGGCACGCCTTACAGGCTTGCCGGAGAAACTGGGTCGCGAAATCAATCCTCACATTTTGACTCCGGATGAATTCCGCCGCCGCCGAAAATCGAAGGACCATTTCGTAACAACCGTGCTGGCTGGTCCGCGGCTTTTCGTGAAAGGAGGTCCGGATGAGCTTAAAGCAATGGGCTGATAACGGCTGGCTGCGCCCGCATGTTTCCGGCCGTCAGGAAATTGCCGGACTTCTCGCCATCGTTGCGCGCGATTTGAACGATGCCGCCGGAGACATTTCCGCCGACTGGCGTTTTGGCATCGCTTACAATGCCGTGTTGAAGCTTTGCACTGTATTGATGTTCTCCAGCGGTTACCGGCCGGAAAAGAACCTCGCTCACTACCGCACGCTTGCCGCGCTTCCACTCATCCTTCCATCCCATGGTCAAATGGATACCGCGTACCTCGATGCCTGCCGCATCAAACGAAACACGGTGGAATACGACGTGGCCGGTGCCGCCACCCATGAGGACGCCGCCGAATTGATCGCCTTCGCGCGGGACCTTCATGCGGAGGTCCTGAGCTGGCTGAAGCTCAACCACCCTGCGTTCCTCCACGGCTGAATGCCGGTCCAAACCGCGTACAGAAAAAACAGACGGCCTGCACCCGCAGAACCGTCTGTTTTTGAATCACTCCAAACCAATGAAGAGAAACTGTCGCCGCTGCCGCGGCATGAATTGTTAGGCAGAGAGGACCTCGTCCACGTTGACGCGGCGGCCTTCGCGGTCGAAGCGCACGGTGCCGTCAGTGACGGCGAAGATGGTGTAGTCTCTGCCGAGGCCGACGCCACGGCCGGGCACCCACTTGGTGCCGCGCTGGCGGATGATGATGTTGCCGGCGACGACCTGCTGGCCGCCGAATTTCTTGACGCCGAGCCGTTTGCTCTGGCTGTCGCGTCCGTTCTTGACGGAGCCTTGACCTTTCTTGTGTGCCATGACGGAAGTAGGGGTGAGGGATGGAAAATCAGAGATTGATAGCCTCGATCTGAAGGCGGGTCATTTGCCGGCGGTGGCCTTTGGTGCGGTGATAGCCTTTCCGGCGTTTATACTTGAAGTTGGTGACCTTGTCGGCGCGGAACTGATCCACCACTTTGGCGCTTACGCTGGCACCCGCCAGTTTGGGATCGCCGATGCGAAGATCACTTCCGTCCCCGTAAAAAAGCACGTCTGCGATACTGACGCTGGAACCGACATCGCCGTCCAGCTTTTCCACGTCGATTTTATCGCCCGCGGAGACGCGATACTGTTTGCCGCCTGTCTTGATAATTGCGAAAGCCATAAGCCTGTGTCTGAAAATGAATGATCCCGCAGCGGCAGGCCAGGGCGGTTCTGCCGGGGGCGGGAAGGGCGGCGATCCTCCCACACGTGTTTTCGCCCCGCAAGTGATTTTTGGATTTTAGGCACCTCAATATTTTGGAATGTTTGATTAATTTTGAATGAATTCAGGCTTGCCGTTTCATTCAGTATTCTTTAATCGGGTCGCTGCTGACCGCAAAATCTACGCCTCCCCTTAACACCCATGAAGTTACCGGTCCATCGTGTACTGACCGTCATCTTTGCTGCAACCCTGTTCGTCCCCGCAAGTGCTCGCACCCAGGATTCCGCCCCTCCCCCGGCTGATCCGCCCCCTGTAGAACCAACGCCACCTCCACCCGGGCCGCCTCCACCGCAACCCCCTCCCTCTGAGGTCCCGCCGCCGGAGCCCCTTCCGCCTGAACCTCCACCATCCGAGCCTCCGCCACCCGAGCCCCCTCCGTCCGAGCCACCTCCGTCCGAGCCACCTCCATCCGAGCCACCTCCGTCCGAGCCACCTCCGTCCGAGCCACCTCCATCCGAGCCACCTCCATCCGAGCCACCTCCATCCGAACCACCTCCATCCGAACCACCTCCATCCGAACCACCTCCATCCGAACCACCTCCGTCCGGGCCACCTCCGTCCGAGCCACCTCCGTCCGAGCCACCTCCGTCCGAGCCACCTCCGTCCGAGCCACCTCCGTCCGAGCCACCTCCATCCGAGCCTCCTCCATCCGAGCCTCCTCCGTCCGAGCCACCCCCGCCGGATCCTGGTCCCGCGGTGCCTGTATTTTACAGCACCGACTTCGGAGCCATTCCCGATGATGATCTGGATGACAGGGCTGCCATCCAGGCCGCTCTTGACGCTGCGGAGGCGGTTGGTGGAGGTGCCGTGGTGATCTCGTCCGGGACGTATCACATCCTGACCGTTCAGGCATTCGGCACAGGCGGATCGACCGGACATCATGGCATCCTGGTACCTCCAAACTGCACCCTTACAGGAGCCGGAATGAATGCCACCACGCTGATGCTGCTGCCGGGAGCGGGGAGCACTTTCTCCGTTGGCGACGGGATAATTAACAAGGGATATCAAACCGCCACGTCAAATTATGGCGGGGGCGGCAACATCCGTGTCGCCAATCTGCGGGTGGATACCAGGGCCACCACGGTGAGCCAGACCGGCAATTTGGTCGCGTTTGCCCACGCGGACGGTGTAGTGGTGTCCTCAGTGGCGCTGGGTTCCAGCCGGCATCACGGAGTCGAGATCAATGTCAGCAGAAATGTCACGCTGGAGGACTGCGTCTTTGACGGTCAGCACATCGGCACTTCTTCACTGCAACTCGACTTCGGCTCTGTGGGTGCCAAGAGCTTCGTGCCGACCACCACCACGCTCGAAAACATTTTGGTGCGGCGTTGTGTCTTCACCGGCCGCACTGAGGAGACGATCCCCGCGAAAGTCGTGGAGCTAAACCACACAAACGGCGATTGCCATCTTCACAATGTCGCGTTTGAAGACTGCACATTCGAAAGTCTCACCCCGGGAACAAGCACCTGTGTCACCAACGACAACCCGCCTTCGGATGATATCGACGGTCTGCGGTTCGAACGCTGCCACTTTAAAGGGGTGCAGGAAGCGCCCGCCGTAAACGGCCTGCTCAATCTTACTCTCCAGGGAAATCAAAGGCTGAATAACCTCGTCGTACGCGACTGCCTGTTCAGCGGAGCTTTCACCATGGGAATCCTGCTGATTCACCCCGATCCGTCCTACACCGTCTTTGCCAGCCGGCGCACGGGCATCGTGATTGAGGGGAACCGGTTCAGGCCCTCATGGGAGCGGAAGTCGCCCGTCGGTCTCAATAACATGAGAATGGTGGCAGCGGCGGCATGCGACGACATCACGATTCGCAGGAATCTTTTTGAGTTTCCGGCCACCTCCAGCAATCTCAACATTTACAACAGCATCTTTGGGCTCCAGGTCGCTAACTGTCTGAACCTGAGGATTGAAGATAATGTCTTTACCTGGGCGCACGCCAACGCCGCCGCCGGGGCGATTCCCGGCTATCGGCTTGGCGGTATTTATGCGCCTTCCTATCTGCTGGAAATGGCTGGTGTCCGCGCGCAGACACGCATTACCGGCAACACCTTCCTTTATCCAAAGGACGGCATCGGTATCGCCGTGCATATGGCCACCGGTGTGCCCACATCATCGTGGGCACCAGGCGGGCCGTGGGTCGGAGGACTCATTGCGGGAAATTTTGCGTCGGGCGCTTCGTCGGCTCCCGGAGCCCCGCCTGCATGGTACATCCACCATGATCTCGCCGGCGCGGGCAATATCGGCGAAATTCTTCCGGAAGCCCCGTCACGCACGCGGGCCGGCGGCTGGTATCCCTGCAATGGGGCTCCTCTCTCGTCCCTGGATTCCGGCACCAATCTTCTCGCCCGGATAAACGGCAACAAATGCGGCTTTGGAGGCAGTCTGCCATTCCAGCCTGGCAGCGTCGTGCGCCTGCACGGGCCATTGAAAGGTGAGGGCCTGCTTGCGGATTCATTCAGCCGCTATGCCGGCACGGTTTACAAAGGAACGGTGGATACTCTTGAGGTTCTGCGCGACCTTCCACAGGAGGAATTGACGCCCGGTGCCATCAAAGTCGTCAGGCAGCCGCTGAGGGTCTATGTGTGGGACCGGAATCAGGACCCCATCACCGCGCCGCCCGGTGCCGAGCAGCCAGCCATTCCCCGCGAAGAGGCCGGCGGTGTTTGGGTTCCGTTTAACTCCGGCATGGATCTTCTTGCCGACGACGCCGACATGGACTCCGACGGCCTGACCAACGCCCAGGAGCGCGCCTTCCTTGGCGATCCCGCCGAATCCGGCTCTCCGGAAATCCTCACCATGCAGACTGCCGAAGACGGCACACGGTCCATCAGTTTCCGCTGCGCCACCGGCCCTGGCAGCCCGCGCATTTGCCTCCAGTCCTCTGAGGACCTCACCGGCTGGAGAGTCGAAACCTCCTGTGCGCGCGGCAGCACCTTCACCCAGCCGGCGGAGGGCAACGTCGTGGAAACCCCCTCACAGACCGGAAGAACCGTCACCTTCTCGCCAAACAGCGCGCCGCGGAAATTCTGGCGCGTCGTCGTGGACCCGTGAGCCGCTCAATTCCTTGTTGCCTTGCCTGACGGGACAGCGACTACTGCGTCCTGTTCATGGCCAGCCTCCCTCTGCGTCTTTTCCTCTCTATCGGCGTGCCGTTCGCGGTGCTCGCGGAGGCCCCGCCTCCGAAGTCTGCTGCGGCTACCGCGCCTGTACCTGTGCCGGCACCCGCAACTCCCCCGCACGAAGGCGAGGGAGACACCATTCACGTCCCGCCTCGCATCGAATGGGAGAAAATCGCCGAATTGCCCCCGCGTCATGGCGAAGAGAAAAATCCAGGGCTTGCCGGTGTCTTCGCGGGAGCCCAGGGAGATGTCCTCATCATCGCCGGCGGCACCAACTACCCTCAGGGCTTTCCATGGACCGGGGCCAAACGCGCCGTGTACAGCGACATCTATGTTTTGGAACGCAGCGTCGATCCCGCAGGCACTCCCGCCTTCAAATGGATCGATCCCCAGGCGGAGCTGCCGGATGGCGTTTCCTACGGCGCCAGTGTCTCTCTGCCGGATGGCGTGCTCTGCATGGGCGGCGCAACGCTCAGCACGGTGCATGATGCCTGCTTCCTGCTCTCATGGAACAAGACAGAGCGAAAGGTGGAAACCACACCGTTTCCAAAACTTCCCAAAGCTCTCGCCTGCCATGCCGCGGTGCTGCTGAAAAATGTGGTCTATGTTCTGGGAGGCGCCAATCAGATTGAAGGCGGCCGGGCCACGAACAGCTTTTACGCGCTCGACCTCAGCAAACGCAGCGATACCGCGGCCTTTGAATGGAAGACCCTCACGGCGTGGGACGGCCCGGCCCGCGTCTTCCCGGCTGCCGCCGCCAGCCTCGAGGGGGACACGGAAAGCCTCTATCTTTGCGGCGGTCGCGACCCCGGCAACGACCCGGACTTCCTCATTGATCTCCACAAATATGATCCGGTTAAAAAAGAGTGGAGCCTTTTGGGCGATATCGTGGACCGCAAGGGACACCCGGGCTATGTCATGGCCACCGCCGCTTTCCATGTGCCACCGCACCACTTCGTCGTCGTCGGCGGCATGGACGAAGACATCACCAGACTTCTCGAGCGAAACGCCCGCGACTTGAAGGAACTGGACGAGACCGAGCGCGAACGTAGAAAAAAATACGAAGCGCAGCTTCTCGAAAACTTCCCCGGCTATCCCCGCACCGTTATGGGATATGACGCCGCCATCGGCGAATGGAATCACATTGGCAACTTCCCCTCCGACGTTCCCCTCACCAATCCCGCGGTAAACTGGGAAAGCCAGGTCATCATTCCCGGCGGCGAAACCGGTCCCGGCAGACGCACCCCCGGTGTTTGGGCCGCCACCGTCCGCAAAAAACCCGTCGTCGTGGAGGAGGAAGAGCCCGCTGAACCGGCCTCCGCCAACTCCGTCCCCCCGCCCTCACAAATCCCCGCCACGGCGGAGAAACAACTCCCCGCCGGTAGATTGCCTAACACAAAACCCTCTGCCAAACCTAAATAACATCAAACCGCGCAGAAGTTTTGAGCCGGGAGTTTGCACGCCCTTTTGGAGCCTGGTGCCTGGTGCTTGAAGTTTCTTTGGTGCTTGATGTTTGATGCTTGGTGCTTTTCCCCCTCATGATCGAAGTCCGCCATCTCTCGAAACGCTTTATCGGCCGTCCCGCCGTGGACGACATCTCCTTCTCCGTGAGCAAGGGCGAGATCGTCGGCTTTCTCGGTCCTAACGGCGCCGGAAAGACCACCACCATGCGCATGCTCACCGGCTACCTGCCGCCCACTTCCGGCGCGGCATCCGTCGCCGGCTTCGATGTCTTCAAGGACTCTCTGAAGGTCCGCCGCGAAATCGGCTACATGCCGGAAAGTGTTCCCCTCTACGACGACATGCGGGTCGAGGAATATCTGAAATTCCGCGCTGGACTCAAGGGCCTGCGCGGCCGCGCCGTGAAGGATAATATGAATCGCGTCATGGACCTTACAGGTCTCAAGGACGTCAGCCGCAAGATGGTTTCCAGCCTCTCCAAGGGCTACCGCCAGCGCCTCGGGCTCGCGGACGCGCTCGTCCACCGTCCGCGCCTGCTCATTCTCGACGAACCCACCAACGGCCTCGACCCCAACCAAATCCGTCAGGTGCGCTCCCTCATTTCTCAACTCAGCGCCGAGCACACCATCCTCATTTCCACCCACATCCTCACTGAGGTGCAAATGACCTGCCGCCGCGTCATCATCATTCACCGCGGTAAAATCCGCGCCGACGATTCCCCGGACAATCTCGCCAAAGCCAGCCGCACCGCCTCCACCATCACGGTCGAGATCAAAGCACCCGCCGAAGCCGCCGTCGAAAAACTCCAAAGCATCAACGGCATCCGCCGTGTCACCCCGCTCTCCGAAGACCAGGGCTGGCAACTCCTCGAAGTGAAGCCCGACCCTGACACCGATACTCGCGAGGAAATCAGCCGCGCCGCCGGCGACAACCACTGGCCCCTCCGCGAACTCGGCCGCCGCCAGGCCACTCTCGAAGACGTCTTCGTCGAAATCACCCAGCGCGATTGATTTCCCTAATCCGGCCCTTGCAATCCCGCCGCACCCCTTCCATCATCGCCCTCCGCCGAACACGGTGGTTTTCGGGCTGTAGCACAGCTTGGTAGTGCGCTTGCATGGGGTGCAAGAGGTCGTGGGTTCGAATCCCGCCAGCCCGACCAGCCTCTTTTCGAATCGGGAAAAGACGTTAGCGCGTTAGGGTTGGCACACTTGTATGCCCACGGGGTGTGCCTTTTGCCCTCCGAGGAGGCTGCCGGGTGCCACGGGGAGAGCTTTTTTAAGCGGGCCGAGGGCCGCTCGACAAGCTACGGGCTGCTTCGGTGCGTTCGCCGGGCGTTCCGTACCGAGCGCAAAGTGATTCGTCGGCGTTACCGCCTTTGCCCCGGGATCAATTCACCAACTGCGCGGACGCCTGCGCTCTGTTAGGCAACATCATGATTCTTCACTTTCAACTGGCATTTCTTTGAGGCCCATGCGCTTCTGGAGAGTATCCAGTAAACGCAAGGCTCCCTGACTAGGAGCTAAGACAAGGACATAAAGAGCCGCACCAAACGCAACAATGAGAATGACTGCGGCGGCAACGCCGAATTTGAACCCCCGTGAAACGCCTGGGCCGGGAAGCTCACGTCGCACTTCTTCCGCCCCACTGTCCGACACGCTTGATGCAAGAACGCCTGCAAGGTTCAACACCATCTCAGCACAAAATGTCCCTATGACGCACAGAAGCAGAACTCCCCAGAAGTAGATGAACAAAACTCGGAAGCTCAACCTTCCCACGGACCTCAAAACGCCTGAAAAAGAAGCGAGTGCCGCGGCGAGTGTCGCTATTAACACGGTATCGTTTAATGGAAGGAAATGCATCACCGACATGGCGGCAAAGTGCTCACTCAAATCTTGCGAGAATCCGCCGGTCGCGAGAAGCAAGACACTAAAGGCAGCCACGTTGACTGCCGAGATGATTTTCGCGGCTTTTTTGCGCTGCTTCCGGCAGGGATCGGACCTTCTCTGTGCATTATACCTCTTCAGAGCCTCGAACTTGGGACGAGTGCCGCGCTTGCATGGCATACAAAGCCCGTCGGTTACTCTTGCGGTTCCTTCCAGAATCGAAGCACCGCACTGTTTGCATGTCGTAGGCACGGCCGAGAGGTTTTAGCATCCAGATGCCGGTTTTGGCGGTCTAGTCAAGCGTCACTGACCGCTGGTACGCTCTGTGCGGCAGATGTGCGGACGATGCGGGCGCGCCGACGCAAAGGAATGAAGGCGTTCCTTGCCGCACCAAAAGTGAAACCGTCGAGCGCAAGTCCGGCCGGCCACCTGAGGGATGATCGGAAAAGAAGCCCCCGGCGGCTGGACGTTGGATGCGCCCGGTTTAAGACCGTCCGTGCCGCAGCGCTTTCAGGAACCGGATTAAATCATCGAGGTCCTGTCCGTTGATTTGGTTGCGGTGAAACGAGGGCATTGCTCCCATCCCCACGCGGACCTGAGTCTTCATCAGGAATCCTGGCAGCGGTTTGTCATTGATGGCGGGACCGAGACATAACAATATCCTGACTCCACGATGAACGGTCGTCCTGAAGCATCGAATGCCACGCCGGTAGGAAAGGTGAGCCCTGCCGCTACCGGCTCGATTCTGTAACCCGGCAGCAATGCAATGTCGCCCGGGCGAACATTCCGGGGACCGCGGTTCGCAGTCTGACCGCCGCCGGAACCCGGCCGCATCACGAAACACCCGGTTTGCAGAGACAGCACCGCCACACTCACCGCAAGCCGCGCGAAATGGGAAGAGGTCATAGCGAAGCAAGATCCTTTTGCACGCTCTGGGCCCCGAAAGGTACTCTTCTGCGTAAGCCGGCTTTCTGTAACCGCGGGCTCCGAAAAAGGAAGCGGGCACGTCTGATGCACTCGCGGGAATCAACCTCCAGCCCGCCCTGCACATGAAAACGAAACGATCCGCCGTGAAGAAAAAGAAAGCATCGCCGCGCCGCTGGTCGGCGAAGGTCACTGCCACCAGCAACGCCATGGACCTTGAGGAGCACGTTTTCCTGCAACGCGACCCGATGCGCATCGCCCGCTCCATCAAGCGCTCTGCCGAACGCAGCCATCGCAGGAAAGCCTCCCCCTTCCAGTCGGCCATGTCCATGCTCACCTTTTACACCAACCGCGCCGGCAAAAACCTCAGCGACACCCAGGTCCGCCGCCTCGACCGCGCCAAAGAGGAACTCCGAAAACTCTTCCACCGCGACTAACGAATCTGTCGCCCGGCAGCCAGCGGCAGGGCCTGCGGTCAGGAAATGGCATCGTTACCTTCCGGTTGCTAACGATATCCAAACCTGAGCGACACCCAGGTCCGCCGCCTCTGCCGTACCAAAGAGGAACTCCGAAAAACTTTTCCCGCCGGGATTTAAACACTGTCCAGGAAAGTCTAACAGAAGTCTTTCGCGGCTCGTACACCGGCGGATCTCCAGCGGACGGGTGGCCCTCATCGTTTGGTCACCGCCCTCACGCCGGGGGGCCAATTGCGTTCAACCAGCCTGCTCACGTGCAGACAGGGAGATTAAGACCGCAACGCTTTCTCCGACTCTGTGACGTTGTGACGAACGATGCCGTCAATGGTTAGTAAGAAGCGGACGAGCGACTTCCATCCCGGCGAAGCTTCAAGAGAAGGGCCGCGTGACAAATGATGCAAAGCAAAAACGACAGAGAGCGGAGCGTTTCATGTTGCAATCAACTTGCAACAAAATGCGCTGTCAGCGTTTTTCTTTTTGACAATGCAGGCGGACCGGTGGTTGAATGAATTGCAAATAATTTGCATTAGATTCCGCTCCTGCTTTACGGCGGCGAAGCTTTTCCGCACTCCACACCTCCATTCCCATGCCCGTGTTGTATTCTGCTCTGCCCTCCTTCCTTTTGATCCTCACAGCACTTAGCACCGGGGCGCAGGAGAAAAAACGTGAGTCATCCTCCCAGGAGCCTGTGAATTTGGAGCCTGTCGTCGTCACGGCCAGCCCTTTGGGCCGAACTCTGTTCGAACAAGCGCAGCCAGTCTCCATTCTCGACGGTGACAAGCTCACTCTTTCTCTCGAACCCACTTTGGGAGAGACCCTTTCCAAAACGCCCGGCGTTCGTTCAAGTTATTTTGGACCGGCGGCGAGCAGGCCTGTGATCCGCGGCCTCGATGCCGATCGCATCCGGGTGCTGCAAAACGGGCTGAATACCATGGATGCCTCGGCAACCAGTGTTGACCACGCTGTGAGTTTCGATCCGGTGAGTGCGGAGAGTATTGAGGTCGTGAGAGGGCCAGCCACTCTTCTTTACGGATCCAATGCTATCGGTGGAGTGGTGAATGTGGTGGACAATCGTATTGCTGGCGAGCGTATCGCGGAGGCTGTCCGCGGCAGCGCCGGTGCCCGCTATACCTCAGCGGCGGATGGCCTCAGCGGCGACGTTCTGTTGGAGGGCGGCGTGGGTGGTTTTGCATGGCATCTGGAGGGCTATAAACGGGATTTTGACGACCTGCACATTCCTGGCTTCGCGCGCTCCGCCCGGCTCCGCGCACTCGTGCCTCTGGCTCCCGGGGAAGTGGAGGAATACGGTCGTCTGGGGAACAGCTATATGGAGACAGACGGGTTTTCCGCCGGCGGCTCTTATATTTGGGATCGCGGATACTTCGGACTCGCTTATTCCGGTTTCAATGCCGGCTACGGCTCCCCCGCGGAAAAGGAAGTGAGCATCGATATGGATCAGCGCCGGTGGGATTTTCAGGGTCTTTTCCGGGAGCCGCTCACCGGCATCAAAACCATTCAATATCGCTTTGGGCTCTCTGACTACAGGCACACGGAATTTGAAGGCGCGGAGCCCGGCACCACCTTCAGCAACGAAGGCCACGATGGCCGGGTTGAGATCACCCACGAAAAGATCGGAGCGCTGGAGGGTGCCTTTGGCTATCAAACGGAGCGCAGCGACTTTTCCGCACTTGGCGACGAAAAGTTTCTGCCCCCCGCGCTAACGAAATCCCATTCCGGTTTCGTTTTTGAAGAGTTCTCCTTCACCGATACCGCAAAACTTCAGGGTGGCCTTCGCTACGATCACATTACAGTGGACGCAGATGCCGACCCGGATTTCGGTCCCTCCCGCAGCCGGAATTTTGACAATTTGAGCGGCTCACTGGGTCTCGTTTTTACGCCTTCCGACGACTACGCCGTGGCGCTTTCCAGCGCGTATTCCGGGCGCGCCCCCACTTATCAGGAATTGTACGCTAACGGGCCGCACATCGCTACAGGAGTCTTTGAAGTGGGGGATGACAGCCTGCCGGTCGAGAGGTCTCTGGGTTTCGATCTGTCCCTGCGGAAACGCACCGGTCGAATCACGGGCTCCCTCACCGCTTTCTACAATCGTTTTGATCATTTCGTGGGCCAGTTTCCCACCGGCGGCGTGGAGGACGATCTGCCCGTAACTGCCTACCGCAGCACCGGCGCCAGGTTTTACGGGGGAGAGGCCGAAGTCATCGTCCACCTGTTGGAGCCCGTCACCGTGCCGGCTGAAGTTGTCGCCACCGGCAAGGCGGTGAGCGGTAAACAGCCTGCCGCCGAAGCGCCCGTTCCCTCCGGCTCAAGCCTCGATCTGGAATTGCGCGCCGACTATGTTCACGCTGAAGACACCCGCACCGGCGACCCGCTGCCACGCATCTCTCCTTTCCACGCCAGTGTGGCGCTCGACTACCATCGCGGTGCCTTCGGGGCGCGCCTTGAAGGCATTTACGCGGCCGAACAGGATCGCACCGCCAGCAACGAATTGCCCACCGATAGTTACTTCATGGTGAATGCCGCGTTGAGCTATACCCTCCATGCCGGGCGCACCACTACCGGCTTGTTCATCAAAGGCGTGAACCTGACCGATGAGGAAGCTCGCGAACACACCTCGTTTCTCAAAGACATTGCGCCTCTCGGAGGACGCGGCGTCGTGGCCGGTGTGAAGATTTCTTTCTAAAAGTAATCTGGCTTTTTGTCACTGGCGCAAACGGCAGTCTGGCCTACTCCCGGCAACGATCTTCATCTGAGATCCCTCAGAATTCGGTCTGTGGCGGACGGGAACCGTCCCCTGGCAGGCACGATGAGCGTGGTGTCGTCCTTCCATCATTTGGATCGTTACGTTCCCGAACGTAACGATACCCCGGAACTTTGGCCCTCTGTAACTCACAACCATGAGCGGGATCAGCGCCTTTTTGAGCCTTGTGCTGGTGGGGGCGCCGACCACATCGCCTGCCATATTTTGCTGCCCTCCGGCTGCCGCGTCGAGCAGAGGCTTTGATTCTTAAAGACTTGGAACTTTCCTGAAGTTTATCGCTCCGGGTTCAAGGTCCTCCTTACCGGAATCATTTGACTTTTTTCCGCTTAATCACCGTGGTTACCGGAAACACCCACTCTTCTGCTCTGCGCGCTTCATTCAGGAAAGGACCGCGGATATCCTATCCGCCCCATCACCCCGCGCCCTTTTCTCAAAGTCTCCCACCAATCGAAACCAGCGCCCGCTCATACTCTTACTCATACTCTTACTCCCCTCACACATCAGCCCCGTCGCTTGCCCGGCTTCGGGCAAATCAAACCAAATCAAGGTAAATCAAACCAGATCAAACCGTGGCCCCTTCCTTCGAGTCTCCGCTTCCTCTGGTCCCTCCTGTTCAAAAACTCTCCGGGCCAATCCAACCAAATCGCACCAATTTAGGCCAATTTCGCCGATTTAATCAGAACCCCACTTTTCCCTGTCTCGACTCCTCCCTTTCCGAATCTGCCATCGTCCCATCATCGCGGATGGAAGCGAACGGATCGAAAGCGTAACAGTATCCACCCTTAAATCCCATTTATGACATCCCTGTCCCTTCTTTGCAGGACCGTTGCATTTACCGGAGGCGGGCGGTTGCCTGGAGTACCCGGATGAGATGGCAGGGTCTCCGCTGCAGGGTTTTGCATTGTCTGCCGGGATCAGCAGTTCTGCTGGCATCGGTGACCGGCATCGCCGCGGCTGAGCCGGTGAATTACTTCGATGATATCAAGCCGCTCCTCGCCGTGCATTGTCAAAAGTGTCACGGGCCGGAAACGCAAAAGTCGGGATTGAGGCTGGATATCGCTGAGGTGGCATTGCGCGGCGGCGACTCGGGAAAGACCGCCATCGTTCCCGGTGCGGCCGGCCGCAGTGAACTGATCCGCCGCATCGCCTCACACGACAGTGAAGAACAGATGCCGCCAAAGGGACCGCGTCTCACAGACGAGGAAGTGACACGCGTGCGTCGATGGATCGACGAAGGCGCCAAGTGGCCCGCGAAAGACGACTACTGGGCCTTCCAGCCGGTGCGCGACACCCCGCCGCCGCCCGGCACGGCGGTGAATCTGATCGACCGTTTCCTCGACGCTAAACTGTCCGCGCGAGGAATTACTCCCGTCCCTCCTGCGGATCAGCGCACGCTTCTCAGACGCGCGTTCTTTGACCTCCTTGGCGTGCCGCCCTCGCCGGAGGAGGCGGCTTTTTTTCTTTCTGACCGCTCGCCGGACGCTTACCCAAAACTCCTGGACCGCCTCCTCGCCGACCCGCGCCACGGCGAGCGATGGGCCCGCCATTGGCTTGACCTCGTGCGCTACGGCGAGAGTGATGGCTACGAGGATGACAAGGTGCGCCCCCTCGCCTGGCGTTATCGCGACTACGTCGTGCGCTCCTTCAATGCAGACAAGCCCTACGATCGTTTCGTGCAGGAGCAGATCGCGGGGGATGAACTATGGCCCGATGATCCGGACGCATTGACGGCCACGGGTTTCGCCCGGCTCGGTGCATGGGACGGCATGTCCAAAGAACCGCAGAAACAGCGGCAGGATTTCCTAACGGATGTTACCGACGCCACCGGCGCAGTCTTCCTCGGCATGACTCTCGGCTGCGCGCGCTGCCACGACCACAAATACGATTCCATCACGCAGCACGACTATTATTCGATGCAGGCGTTTTTTGGTGGCTTGAAACGGGAGACACGCGCCGTGAAGGGCCCGCCCGCCGAACCGGAATTCGTTACGGCGGCATACAAATCGGAAAGCGAAGAACTCACCCGCTTGAAAAGCGAACGCGAAGCCCTGCTGAAAACAGCGCGTGAAGCCCTCGATAAAGAGCGCGCGCCGGACGGGAAAAAGACCGGCGATGACGCTGTCAGGAAACGCGTTCAGAAGGATCAGCCGGGTCAACTGGAAAAGCTGGACGCCATCAAATCCCTCGAATCGCGCCTGCGCTTTCACGAACCGAAGGTGGACGCAGTCCTGCAGGACGGCGGCCCGGGAAAAGTCAGGGTTCTCAAGGGTGGCGAGCTTTCCCGCCCCGGCGAAGAGGTCGCGCCAGGCTTCATCGCCGCCATGCTGCGCGACACTTCCGCTCTGTCCAATGATGGCAGGCGCACCTCCCTTGCCCGATGGCTCACCTCGCCGGAGAATCCCCTTACTGCCCGTGTGATCGTGAACCGCGTGTGGCAGCATCACTTCGGTGCCGGCCTTGTCGCCACGCCTTCGGACTTTGGCCGCAACGGCAGGCGTTCGGCGCATCCGGAATTGCTCGACTGGCTGTCAGGCGAATTCGTTCGCAGCGGCTGGAGTCTTAAGAAACTGCACCGCCTCATCCTGACAAGCGACGCATGGCGCCGCGGGTCGTCGCCGGATGCCGCAGCCTTCGCCAAAGATCCGGATAACAAACTCCTCTGGCGCATGAATCGCCGCCGCCTCGAAGGCGAAGCCATCCGCGACACCATCCTCGTTGTCAGCGGCTCGCTCAATCCGGCAATGGGCGGCCCCGGCGTTTACGCGCGGCTGCCCGCCGGCATCAATGTCGAGTTCCCTAACAATGACAAGGAGTTGAGTTGGGGCACCGCGACCGATGCCGACAATCGCCGCCGCAGCCTCTATCTCTTCCAGCGCCGCACGCTTACCTATCCCCTCATGGAGGTCTTCGACAGCGCGCCAATGAACCAGTCCTGCGCCGCCCGCGCTCAGACGACCGTCGCGCCGCAGGCGCTTGCCCTCTTCAATGGCGAGTTCACTCGTGAGTGCGCCGCGCTTTTCGCCGCAAGGCTGCGCTCCAACGCCGGAGGAGATACGGAAAAGCAGATTGATCAGGCTTTCCAATTCGCGTTCACGCGCTCGCCCTCAACCGCAGAGCGCACCGCCTCTCTCGAATTCCTTCAAAAGCAATCCACTTTGCGAAACAGCGACGCCGGTGCCGCCCTAACCGACTTTTGCCACACCCTGCTTAACGCCAGCGAATTCATTCACCCGGACTGAACACGATGCCTCCCATCACCCGCCGTCACTTTTTAGGCACTGGCATTGCAGCCGCACTCGCGCCCCCGTTGCCTGCTGTACCCGCGGTGCCGCCAAAAGCGAAGTCTCTCATCCTCTTTGTCACGCAGGGCGGCATGAGCCAGATGGACACCTTCGATCCCAAGCCCGCGCTCGACCGTTACGACGGCAAAAAACTAACACCTGAAATTCTCCCGGGCATCGGCGAAGTAAAAACGTTCTTCGGTGGCAAAGACGGCTCGCCCATCATGCGCAGCCCTTACAAATTCGAGCGGCGCGGCCAGTGCGGCATGGATGTGTCGGAACTCTTCCCCGCGCTCGGCGGCTGCGTGGATGATATGTGCTTCGTGCGCTCGCTGACGTGCGATTCCAACAGCCACACGCCCGCCATTTTCCAAATGAACACGGGCACCACGCAGCAGGGGTTTCCCTCGCTCGGCGCCTGGCTGCTCTACGGACTCGGCAGCGAAAATCCCGACCTCCCGGGCTTCTGCGTGATGGTGCAAAAGAACTCCCTAGTGAATGGCGGGCCGGTGAACTGGGGTGCAGGATTCCTCGGCGCACAGTTTCAGGGCACTTACCTGCGCAGCGGCACCACCCCGGTTTTGCATCTCGATGCGCCTGCCGGTTTCCCGCCCGCGGCGCAACAGAGCAGCCTCGATTTCCTCCGCACGCTCAATCGCGAACATCTTCGCGGGCGTGAAGACGACAGCAATCTTCACGCACGCATGGCCAGCTACGATCTCGCCATGCGCATGCAGGCACGCATGCCGGAGGCCGTGAACCTCGAGGGTGAAAACGAAGAAACCAAAAGGCTCTACGGTCTCGACGACCCCGCATGTGAAGACACCGGACGCAAGTGCCTGCTCGCGCGGCGGCTCGTGGAGCGCGGCGTGCGCTGCGTTCAGATTTACAGCGGCTCGGCGCAATGCGGCGGCGCATGGGACGCGCACAGCGATCTCAAAAACGGCCATCGGAAATGCGCCACCTCCATCGACCGTCCCGTCGCCGGTCTGCTGCGCGATTTGAAACAGCGTGGTCTCTTCGACCAAACACTCGTCGTTGGTCTCAGCGAGTTTGGCCGCATGCCCATCTCCCAGGGCGGCACCGGACGGGATCACAACCCCGGCGCGCAAACGATGTGGCTCGCCGGCGCGGGCATCCGCTCCGGCACTGTCATCGGCGCCACCGACGAACTCGGCTATCGCGCCGTGCAGTCTTCCTGGCACATGCGGGATCTCCACGCGACGATCCTGCGGCTCATGGGCCTCGATGACATGCGCCTGACGTTTTACTTTAACGGCCGTCACTATCGCCTAACAGAAAACGGCGGACAACTCATCAGGGAAGCCATGGCATAGCGGCACTCTGATTATTGTTAGGATGAGCTTTGCTGCAAGGCCTGCCGCGCCGCGCCGGATATGGCCTCATGAAGATTGTTGAATTCGCCTTTGTCATCTATCCCGTCACAAACCTGGAGCGCTCGCGCGCCTTCTATGAGGGCGTTCTCGGGCTCAAAAGCACCATGTCGATGTCCGGCGGAGAGCAGTTCTGGGTCGAATACGAAATTGGTCCTCACACGCTCGGCATCGGGAATGAACCCTTCCTGAAGCCCTCCGGCGACGGTCCTCACCTCGTGCTGGAAGTGGAGGACTTCGACGAATCAATCGCCCATCTCAAACACCACAAGGTCCCATTCGCTCTCGAGCCCTTCGCCGCACCCCCGGGCTGCCGCGCTGCAATCGTCACTGACCCGGACGGCAACAAACTAGGCATTCATAAACGAAAAGGCTGAACCGGCGTCAATCTCCCGCATCAAGCTGGACTTCTGTGCTATCACAGAAAGCACGCAATGTGGTGCCGCCTGGCTCGATGCGGATCGTGACTGCACCGGTTTGAGATTGATCGAACAAGCGGATGTTCTTTTTACGGATCATGTCTTTCCATTCTTCAGTGACGCCTTCGCCGGCGGGGAATTGATTGTTAGTAAAAATCACCGCCTGCGGATGGACGGCGTTGATGAATTCCGGGAGGCCGGAGTAATCATTGCCGTTTTGTCCTTTGATCAGGATGTCGGCACGGAGGTCTTCGCCGGATGCGAGGAGAGCTTTTTCGGTGATGAAACCGGCGTCGTTTGTCAGGAGAACGCGGGTGCCGCGGCACTCCAGCATGAAGACTGCGCAGCGATCATCGGAAGTCCCGGATTTCCAGCCCTCCGGCGGGAAGAGGCACCGGAGGCGGAGGCCAGGTTCGGGACTGATTTCCTGCCCGGCAGTAAGGACTGGCTGCTCGACGGGTTGGAAGACGCGGCGCACTTCGCCGGCGGCTCCGGAATGCTGGGCATCGGTATGCGAAATGAGGAGGCCATCGAGGCGGTTGACGGGAGTGCGCAGCAAATGAGGACGCACCGTGCGGGTGAAATGGCGGCGTCCGCCGGAGTCGATGAGCCAGTGCTTTCCGTCAGGAGTGTCGAGATGCACGGTGGCTCCGCTTTCGACGCTGAGGACGGTGACCTCACACAGATCTCCGCGAAAGAGCCGGGAGGGATCGACTTGGAAATGACCGCCGGGCACGGCGGCAAAGAATTGTGCGGTCCTGACACTGCAAAGCGCGAGGAGCCAGTTGCAGTGATTGAACAGCGTGGAAATTATTGTCAGTCCCAGCGCAGCGGTGGCAAGCGAAGCGCAGGCGACGATGAGGATGGCTTCGGATAGGGCGACGAGGAAGAGGTTCGAAATAATCCCGATGGGAGTGAATAGGCGGAAGTAGTGAATCATCAGAAGCGCGGACCCGACCGTGCAGGCGATGGAAACACTGATGGAGTCGGCAACGAACCTGCGCACCCAGAGCCGCCATGATGAACAGAGCTGGCGCGGCAGGAAGGGATCGTGCTCCCTGAGAGGGCGCATGAGTTTCACAGCCATGGGATGCAGGACGGCAAGAGCAAGCAGCACTCCGAAGGAGAGAGTGAAACCCGGCTGGAAGAGCTGCTGAGTATCGCACGCCAGGAGGAGCAGCGCAGCGAGCCCGAGGTGGTTGAACAGATTGCTCTCCCGGTTGAACAGCGGGGCACTGAACACCGTTGCCGCCATGATGGCGGCGCGCCAGGCACTGGGACGCAGTCCGGTGATGTACACATAAAAGAACATGACCGGCAGTGCGATCCAGAGAATCCACGCCGGACCTATCCTCACCATGCGCAGCACGGTGACCATGATTCCAAAGAAGAGCACTACGTGCAGGCCGCTCACGGCAAAGACGTGCATCGTGCCGCTGGCGATGAAAGCCTCCTCGACCTCCGCCGGCGTTTTTTCCCGCGTGCCGAGAACCATCGCGCGGGCCGTGGCGGCGAGTTCGGGATCGTCCGTGATGTCTTTCGTGACAGCTTCTCCTATCCAATCCCGTGAACGCAGGGCAGCAGCCATGATGGGCCAGCCGGCATCGCGGTTTTCCAGCGTGAGGTGATCACGCGCCGCTGAGGCATCAAACTCCGCGCTGAATCCCTGACGCTTCAGGAAATCGGGAAAGTCGAATTCGCCAGGGTTGCGCGGAGATTGCGGACGTCGCAGCAAGCCGGTGAGCGTGATGCGGTCGCCATAGCGAAGATTGAGCGGAAAGTCGCGCAGGCGAACATACAATTGAGCGCCTTCTGCGGGAATCTCCGGCAGAGGTGTTTCCAGCCGCTCGATTTTGAGGGGAAAGGAAAAGCCATTGCCCGTCGTGTCAGGTGCAGGAGCGTCTGTGATGATGCCGGTGAGCGTGGCCGGCATTCCTCCGCCGGGCCGCACGTGCCGGTCCAGTTCTTCGCGCAGAGGATCGCGATTTTGCGTGTGATGTGCGAAGGCAAAAACGGCCGCCGTCGAAAGCAGCAGCGCAGGGCGGCCGGGCCATTTGCAAAACAGCAGGCTCGCGGCCGCGACGATGCACAGCCAGACCCATGAGGACCACAGCAGGAAGGCTTCAGCAGTCCAGATGCCGCCGCATGCGGCAAGGGAGGGAAGGAAGAAAGGCTGGGCTTTACCGTGACGCGGATCGCACAGCCACGGGATGAATCTGGCAACCCGTCCGTTCACGGAAGGAATCAGTGCGCCTGCCGTTTTGCGATGAACTCCTGTTCTTCAATCTCGCGCAGTTTGTGGTGAGCATTGCCCGCGTGGCGGCTCTCCGGGTAGGTCTGAATGAGCTGGTCGAGGATTTCCCGGGCTCTGGCGAAATCATGGCGGTTGGTGGAATGGAGATCTGCCAGCTTGAGCATAAAGAAGCATTTGTCGTCCTCCGGCCAGTCTCCGGCGATGGCTTTTTCGAGCACCTCCGCGGCGGAATCCACATCATCCAGTTTGCTTTGATAGATCTTCGCCATCTCGGTGACGGCAAAGCGGTCGTTGGGAGTCTGCTCCAGAATCCTGCCGAATGCAGCGAGCGCCTTGTGGTACTCGCCCTGCGCCACGAGGGCCATGGCCTTCTGCGTTTCCGTTTGCTCCGCCTTTTCCGGTGCGGAATAAAACGACTCCGCAACGTGATCCCCGAGCGCGGGGATAATCCACTTCAGCACGATGACGCCGATGGTCAGGGCGACGATCATGATGTAGATAAAGAACTGGATGCCGTTCCGGTATCCGCCCTCCGGCGCCACCACTTCAGAAGCGGAGCCGTCCTCTGTGGTCAGCGAAACCTGGGAGGGCGGCGGGCGTTCCGGCTTGCGGTTCTCCTTCACGGCCATCCATGAGGCCGCTACGAGGAGGAGAATGACGAGGCCGCGAATGATGAGGGTCTTCATATCGAAAAGAAAAGGGGACGCGATGGTGAATGGCTCCGCGCAGCCGGGCAATGACGAATTGAGCGAAAAGTGATCCCCGTGCCATTGACAATTCCGCTGCCTCGCCGTCATCCTGCGGTTCGTTTTCCTGCCCCCTAATTTCCAATGACCACCGGCCCCGCAGTGCTGATTGCCTGCGATAAATTCAAAGGAACTCTCACTGCCAGCCAGGCCTGCACCGCCATTTGCGATGGTCTCAAAATCATCTGGCCCGATGCGGAGTGTGTGAGCCGTCCGATGGCGGACGGAGGGGAAGGAACCGCGCGGGTCATTTGTGATGCCTGCGGCGGGGAGTGGTTAACCGAAGAGGTCACCGGGCCCCTCGGCGACCGGGTCAATGGCGGCTGGGCGTGGCTGGAAAAGACCAAAACAGCGGTCATTGAAATGAGTGAGGCATCCGGCCTTAAGTTGCTCGATGCGGCCCGGCGGAATCCCTGGCGGGCGACCACCGCGGGAACTGGCGAACTGATGCAGACCGGCATTCGCAAAGGCGCGGAGAGGCTGGTAGTGGGGATCGGTGGCAGCGCCACCAACGACGGCGGCGCGGGCATGGCATGGGCGATGGGCTATCGATTCCTCGATGCGGAGGGGAAGGGATTTTTTCCGCTTCCTGCGAACCTCGAAAACCTGGCCCGGATTGTACCTCCCGAAGATCAACGGTTGCCGGAAGTCATCGCCGCGTGTGATGTTACCAATCCGCTGCTGGGCCGCGAAGGAGCCACGGCGGTTTACGGCCCACAGAAAGGAGTGCGCATGGAACGCATGCCGGCGTTTGAGGCGGCGCTGGAGCGCCTTGCCTCCATCGTCCAGCGCGACCTTGGAATGGACATGGTTTCTGCTCCGGGCGCAGGCGCGGCGGGAGGGTTGGGTTATGGCCTCATGACTTTCTGCCGCGCTTCCATGCAGCCAGGGTTTGATCTCGTGGCTCAGGTCACCGGACTGGAAGCGGCAGTCAGGGCGGCGGATCTCGTGATTACCGGGGAGGGATGCATCGATGCGCAAACGCTGCACGGTAAAGGTCCCGCCGGTGTGGCCGATATGGCGCGGCGCCTGGGGAAACCGGTCGTGGCGGTGGGGGGTATCGTGGATGAATCCGCACGCCATGGCTTGAACGCAAAGTTTCACGCCGTTCTCGCTGCCGCCACCAATGAGACACTGGCGGAGGCCCTCGCAAACCCGGCTAAAGCCCTAACCAGGGCGGTGAGCAGCGCCGGGGAAACTTTTCACGCCGTGCTGGGACTGTAAGATCCGGCCGAAACCAGTATGGATGATTCCATTCCTCAGCTTGTCCTGCGAGCGGTCGAGGCGGACGATATTGCCGGTGTCATGCGATTGATAGAGGAGCATCGCGGCAGTATTTCCATGCTCACAGAGGGCGATGGCTGTCATATGATGCCTCTTTTTGCCGCTGTCCGCAGCGTTGGAATGGCGGACCTTCTGCTTTCGCTGGGACTGGATACGACAAAGATCAGCGAATGGTGGGCGCCGGGATTCGGCTTGAAGGATGTCCTGCCGGCGGTGGCGGAGCGCTTTATCGAGCGCGGAGTTTCCGTCACACCTCATGCGGCAGCGGCACTGGGTTTGACGGAGAGACTGCGCCGGATGCTGGACGGACAACCGGAACTGGTCCGCGCCAAAGGCGGCGATGGCGGGACGCCGCTGCATTTCAGCCGGGATTTGGAAACGGCGCGTCTGCTGGTGGAGCGGGGGGCGGAACTGGACCCGCGGGATGAGGATCACCATTCGACGCCGGCACAATGGCGGATTGGCGATGCGCCGGAGGTGACGCGGTTTTTGCTCGAACAGGGCGCAACGCCTGACATCTTTATGGCGGCGGCACTGAATGATGTCCGGCTGGCGGGATTTTTGATAGTGGAGAAGCCCGCCTGCACGTCATATCGCATTGGAAATAACAAAGGGCCGTTTCCCGGGATCGGATTCCATGGGCGCGGCGGCACATTTTACCAGTGGAGTCTGGGGTTCAATCAATCGCCGCAGGAAATTGCCTTTCACCGCGGGCATATGGAGTTGTTCGATTTTCTGATGAAATATACTCCGCCACGCCCGCGATTGCTGGTGGCTTGCATGCTGGCGGACCGGGAAACGGCTTTGGAGATCAGCGCGCAGCATCCCGGGCTCATTGCAGAACTTGATGAGGAAGATAAGGCGCTGCTGGCGAAGAGTTGTTGGGAGACGAATCTCAATCGCGAGGCGGTGCGGCTGATGCTTGACCTCGGTTTTCCCGTGGATGCGCCGGAGTTCAATCACGGATACCAGCCGCTCCACAATGCCGCGTGGTGCGGTGACGCCGGGTTGGTGAAGTTATTGATCGAGCACGGGCATCCGGTGGACCGGCGTGATCCAATCTATCACAGCACGCCGCTGGGTTTTGCTATCTACAGTTGTATAACCGCCAAACGGCATCCGGAGGGGGATTTTCCAGGGGTCGCTCAATCGCTGCTCGAAGCGGGGACGCCTTTCGACAAAGCAAAGTATCCGACTGGCGACGACGGGATGGACGCCGTAATCAGGCAGTATCTCCAAACTCCGCAATGACCTCAATTTCCACCAGGGCATCCAGTGGCAGTTTTGCGACCTGCACGGTGCTTCGCGCGGGTTTGTGGCCGGCGAAGGCGGCATCGTAGAGCGCGTTCATTTTGGCGAAATCCCCGAGATCTTTGAGAAAGACGATGGATTTCACGACGCTGGCCAGGGTAAGGCCGGCGGCGGCGAGGACGGCCTGAATATTGGCAAAAACCTGCTTTGTTTGTCCTTCAATTTCAGTCGCTTCGATCTTCATGCTTGAGGGAACGAGAGGAAGAACACCTGAGCAAAAAAGAAGATTTCCCGTACGGATGGCGTGGGAATACGGGCCGACGGCGGCGGGGGCCCTGTCAGAGGAAATGATTTGCATGAACGCGGATAGGCAGGGCGAATCCGGTGCGCAAGGCATGATTCGCACCCTTGCATCCCGGGCGGCCCGCCCCTTTATAACGCTTCAGACCATGCATGGAGAATCCTTCAGCAGTGAAAGCGAGGTCGTGCTCGTGGGTATCGGTGTTTCTCCTGGAATCGCCCGGGGACCGATATGCCTTTCCACCAAGGTATTCGATCCGCCGAACCGGGAGCCGGTGCCGCCGGAGTCGCTGGCCGGGGAACTGCAGCGGTTTCACCACGCGCTGGAAGTCACGCGGGAGCAGATCACTCGACTGCGGGACCGTGTCGCCATCGAGGCGGGAACGGACGATGCGTTCATTTTTGATGCCCACCTTCTGATGCTGGAGGACCGGGCGCTCATCGATCAGGTAGAGCACCGGATGCAAAAGGACCCTCAACGGGCGGAAGGGGCGTTTTACAGCATCATGTCCAAATACATGGAGGTGATGGCGCGGATCGATGATGAATACCTGCGCGAGCGTGTCGCCGACATCGAAGATGTTGCCCGGCGGGTGGTGCGGGTGCTGCGCGGGGATGTCGATGCCTCATGTTATGATCAACCCCACATCCTGTTGGCCCGCGATATCACTCCGAGTGACACCGCGGCAATGGACCGGACGAAGGTGATCGGTTTTGCCACGGAGAGCGGAAGTCATACGAGTCACAGCACCATCATGGCCCGCAGCATGGCGATCCCGGCGATCGTGGGTCTGCCCGAAATCACAGAGCGCTGTGATCAGGGTCAGGATGCGGTGCTCGACGGCTACAAGGGGCTGCTCATTCTCAATCCCACCGAAGAAACGCTCGCGGAATACGAAGGCGTCCGCCGCAGGAAGGCTGCGCTCGACCGCCACCTGCACGGGATGATCGATCTGCCGGCCGTCACGCCGGATGGGCAGAGTGTCATTCTTTCTGCAAACATCGAGTTTGAGCACGAAATGCCGGGCCTTCCAGGACAGGGGGCGCAGGGGGTGGGACTCTATCGCACGGAGTTCTTTTATTTGAATCGACGTGACCTGCCTTCCGAGGACGAGCAGGCGGCGAATTATTCCCGGGTGGCTGCGGCGGCGGGGCCTGAGGGCGTCATCATCCGCACGCTCGACATAGGGGGCGATAAACTCCACCATCTTCATGACGGTCTTGAGGAGTCGAATCCCTTCCTTGGCTGGCGGGGCATTCGCGTCTCTTTGGCCAGGCCCGCGGTTTTCAAAGCACAACTGCGCGCGATTCTTCGAGCCAGCGCCGCGGGCAGGGTGCGCATACTGTTTCCCATGGTTTCCTGTTTGGAAGAGGTCCGCGATGCGCGCGCGGCGCTCCAGGAGTGCCGCGATGAACTCACGCGCAAAGGCATCCCGTTCGATACGAAGATCGAAACCGGAGTGATGATTGAAGTGCCAGGTGCGGCGCTCATTGCCGACTCGCTGGCACGCGAAGTGGATTTTTTCAGTATCGGCACCAACGACCTTATCCAGTACACCCTCGCGGTGGACCGGAGCAACGAGATGGTGGCGCGGCTCTACCAGCCATGCCATCCGGGGATTTTGCGGTTGATGAAGAGCGTTACGGAGTCGGCCAACCGCGCGGGCATCTGGACGGGGGTGTGCGGGGAGATGGCCGGAGACGTCCTGCTCACGCCGCTCATGGTGGGACTGGGTTTCCAGGAACTGAGCATGGCGGCAGTGCAGTTGCCAAAGGTGAAGTTTGCGATCCGCCGGCTGCCTGCTTGCTGGTGCCGGGATCTCCTGGAACAATCTTTGATTTCCGGTGACGCGGCGCACATTGCGGAGCTTTGCCGGGCCGCGGCGATAGAGTTTTTCCCGGAATTGGTGGCCTGATCCCTCCGGCTTGCTTTTCACGACGGGCATGCCACTGCTTGCGCCCTCTTTATGGACAGTCCGCAGCCACCCGCCCCCGCTTCAGAAGCCGAATCGACTCTTCTTGCCATCCGCCGCGAGAAACTGGCGAAGCTTCAGGCTGCGGGCGTTAATGCCTATGGAGGGCGCTTTGACACGACACATACGCTGCCCGGACTGCGGGAGAATTTCACCGAAGGTCTCACCGTGCGCGCGGCGGGCCGTATCAGCGCACGCCGTGACATGGGCAAGACGCAGTTCTTTGATGTATCCGACCTTGAGGGACGCTTCCAGTGCTTCCTCAACGCGAAGAATGTACCGACGGAGACGTTCGCGCTGTTCACTGACATGCTCGATATCGGCGACTGGGCCGGCGTGGAGGGTGAGACGTTTATTACCAAAACCGGCGAGCCGTCGATCAAAGTCACCGGTTTGACGGTGCTTTCCAAGGCCCTCCGCCCCATGCCTGACAAATGGCATGGGGTCGCGGACCGCGAGATCAAATACCGCCAGCGTTATCTTGATCTGATGTCGAACCCGCGCAGCCGGGAGGTATTCATTCTTCGCAGTAAGATGGTGGCGGAAATCCGGCGCTGGCTGCAGGACCGCGGGTTTCTGGAAGTGGAAACGCCCATGCTCCAGTCCATTCCCGGCGGCGCGGCGGCGAGGCCGTTCGAAACCTATCACAACGCGCTCGGTCAGCCGTTTTACCTGCGCATTGCTCCGGAGTTGTATCTAAAGCGCCTCCTCGTGGGGGGGTTCACGAAGGTCTTTGAATTGAACCGGAACTTCCGCAATGAGGGCATCAGCAGACGGCACAACCCGGAATTCACAATGCTGGAAGCCTACTGGGCGTATGGCGATTTTCAGAAGATGGCCGACCTCGTGGAGGAATTGGTTTGTCATCTGGCGGAGAAGTTCATCGGCACCCTGGTCATCGAGCATAAGGATGACGAAGGGAACGTCACCCGCACCATTAACCTCACGCGCCCGTGGGCGCGCACTCCCTATCGGGATCTGATTCGCGGCATTGATGCGCAGTGGTTTGACTACACTCCGGAGCAGCGCCGCGCCCGTTGCGGTGAACTGGGCGTGGAGATTTCTCCGGCCATGGAGGACTATGAGGTGACTCAGCAGGTCTTTGAGAAGCTCATCGAGGAAAAGACCTTTAATCCGTGTTTCGTCACTCACGTGCCGACCGAACTGGTGCCGCTTGCCAAACAAAACGCGGCGGATGGCAGCATCGTGGATGTGTATGAGCTCATCATCAACGGCGTGGAAATCAGCCCCGGTTATTCGGAGTTGAACGATCCGCAGGTCCAGCGTCAGCGGCTGGAACACCAGGCCGGCGAGGAAACCCAGAAGCTGGATGAAGAGTTCCTGCTCGCCCTCGAACACGGCATGCCGCCGGCGGGAGGCATCGGCATCGGTATCGATCGGCTGATCATGATGCTCACAGGCTGCGAGTCGATTCGAGACGTGGTGCTCTTCCCGCAGTTGAAGGCGAAGGAGTGAAGCCCGGAATTCGATGGCCCGAAATAAGGGGGCGAATAGACTGCACAGGCGAGAATCTTCTTTTCCCGCGTTCACCTTCGGCGCATATTAAGGCGTTCATCCATCATGGCGGCTTCCTTTTCTGCATCCCACGGCTTCACTCCGGCACCCATTACCTGTCCGGGCTGCCATGCGGCGCTGGCAGGTCCCGTGGATCAGTGTCCGTACTGCGGTTACAATGCATGGACCTGCGTGGACCGATTTCCTTACAGCCCTCCGCCGCTGGACCGGTACATCGACATCGAAAACCGGCTTTCCAATGAGGATCGTGCCCGGATCGACCGGGCAATCGACGAATTGGAAAGCGACCTGCCTCAGGTGAGAATTTACATTTGTCTGGTAAAATTGCTGCACGGCACGGATGCCCGGGAATGTGGCTTCTGGATGCTCAACGCGAGCGTGCCCCGGGATGAGGAGGAAACGGGCCACCGCCCATGGAGTGTGCTGCTTTTGGTCGATTTACAGGCCTCGGCAGCGAGCGCTACGGTAGGTTACGGGCTTGATCCGTTTGTAGCTGATGCTGAACTGCGTGAGGCGCTTGAGGCCGGTCAGCGGGAGTTCGAGTCGGCAAATTTCAGCGCAGCGGTCCTGAAGTTTATCCATCACATGCACCGGGTATTGAAGCGGGCTCACCGAACCGCTTTGACCACTTCCCGCCGGCGGGATCGCGAGCGGACCGTGATTGCCCCCCGGAATCCGCCTCCCAGCAACACCTCTACTTTCCGGGTGAGGCACCCGGAAAGCTAGTATTCGCTGAACCGGCTCCAGACACTCAGCGCCTGCAGTTAGTCCTGTTGAATTTTCATGCCAAAACCCCGCATTATTGTCGCGTCAGCGACCTTTGACGAACGCAGCGGCTATCTGGAAGTCGTTTTCGCCCGGGCCCTCGGTCGCCTTGGGTGTGAAGTGCTAGTGGTCGCGGCGCATGTTCATGAGGATACGCCCCCGGAAAAAAGACCTTATCGTATCTGGCGGGTGGAAAAATTCATTCTCATGCGGGAGACGGTTGTTGCGCCCCAGGGCCTCGATCGCCTGGTGAAGGATTTCAAACCGGATGCGGCGTTTCTTCTCGCTCCGATTCACGGATTGTCTTATGCGTTGCTGCGCCACTTGCCGGCGGCATGCAAAGTCATCCCGGTTTTCGCGGACTTAACCGTATCGGATACGCGGCGCCGGGGGCGCTGGCTGCTGGGTCCAAGGGGAATCCCGATTGTGAAGTGGCTGATCAAAGACCGTTGGTACCGCAATCTGATGAGTCGGGCGGATTTGATTTACCCGATTACCAATGAGACCGAGCGGATTCTAGCTGAGATTGACCCCGAGAACGTTAGAAAAAAGTCCTGGAAGTGCGGGCTGGCGGTGGATTCGTCCGACTTCGGGTTTAATCCGGCAATGCGGGAACCGACCAGCGGGTGGAAGGAACTCGTCACGGTGACCACTTTAAGGCCGGCGAAAGCTGTGGAGGACTGGATCCAGCCGGTGTTCGCCTGGTTGCGTCAAAACCCGGGGTGGAGATATACGCTTGCGGGACTTCCTCCTGGCAGCAAAGGCGACGCCATTCGTCCGTTGATTGAAGCTCCGGACCTCGGTGACCGCTATCGGATTATGGGTTTGCTGAAGGCGCCTGAAATTAATCATCTGTATAACAATTCCGACCTTGCGATTTGGTACCTAGCCACCATTGGCATCCAGCAGTCAATGAAGACCGGCCTTCCGGTGCTGCTGCCTTCCAACGGTGCATTGGAACATCTTGTGGAAGAGGGCGTCAATGGGTTGTATTACCGGGACCTCACGGAGGTTCCGCGGAAACTGGACCAGGCTGCGGCCATCCCGTGGGATCGTGAGCGGATCGCTCAAGGGAATGCAAAGTTGTGCGCGGAAGACGTGGTGAGTTCGATTCTTGGGCGGGTCGATATCCATTTGTGAGCGCGGTGTTGGCGTTTGCGTTAGAAGTGCTGCAAAACCGTTATTTCCGGATTACATCCCAACAGTATTCCGCCGGCGATGAATAATCTTTCTTGCTCTCCGTACCTGCACTTGCTAAATCGACTGCCAACTTTTAAAAAAAAAAATGAATACCTATCCCCGGGTAAACATTCTTGGCTGCGGCATTAGTGCAATCAATTTACCACAGGCCGAGCAGACCGTACTCCAAGCCTTACTGGAAAAGCGGAAAAGCTACGTCGTGATAGGAGGCGTGAACGGAATCTTAGTGGCGCAAAAGGACCCAAATTATAAAAATTTAATTAATCGCGCGCTTCTCTGCACCCCGGACGGGATGCCGTTGGTGTGGTGTGGCTGGAAAGAGGGATTTAAGGACATGGACCGGGTTTACGGGCCGGACCTCATGCTGCGCATGATGGAAATCGGAACGGAGCACGGCATACGGCATTTCCTGTACGGCGGCAAAGAGGGCGTGGCCGGCATCTTGAAAGCGAATATGGAGGCGAAGTTTCCGGGAGTGCAAATCACGGGTATCTATTGCCCGCCTTTCCGGGAACTGAATAACGGGGAACGGGAGGAACTGCAGCAGATGGTGGCTGAACAAAAACCGGATATTATCTGGGTCGGAATCGGGGCTCCGAAACAGGAACGGTTCATGGAGCGCTATCTGCCCCTGCTGGATACCACGATGATGTGCGGCGTGGGTGCAGCGTTTGACTTTCATGCCGGTAAGTTAGCACAGGCTCCGCATTGGATGCAACGCGCGGGACTCGAGTGGTTTTTCCGGCTGATAAAAGAGCCGGGGCGTCTTTGGAGGCGCTACCTGCTGGGCAATCCGTTGTTCCTGTGGCTGCTTTTCTGCCAGTGGACCGGCCTGCGCCGTTATCGCTCTCCGGATATGGCGTGAGCGCCCCGGCTCGAGATCAAATTCTCTTAACATGCAACCCGTCCAGCCAAACCAGACGGGAGTCTGCTGGACCCTTCGCAGCGATAAACGCGGGTACCGGGAGTCCACTGGTCCTTCCAACCGCAACGCTTGAGGGCGGCGCAGATTTCGGCGGGGATTGTATGACCGGCAAGGCTTTTCCGCGGGTCTCTGCCAGCGTTTCGCCGTGGTGCCGCAATGAGCTCCAAAGTCGAGGGCCTTCACGGTGCCGACGCGTGGAATCGTAAGTA
The DNA here is from genome assembly GCA_035550135.1 of Verrucomicrobiales bacterium. Taxonomy (GTDB): domain Bacteria; phylum Verrucomicrobiota; class Verrucomicrobiia; order Verrucomicrobiales; family V1-33; genus V1-33. The sequence continues at coordinate 1,520 of DASZQB010000094.1, read as the reverse complement.
CCAGAAGTTACGCGAGATTTCTAAAAATTATGATTGCCGTGGAAAGCCGCGGGAGTTACTTATTCCTGTATGAAATCTTGGCTTTCTAAAGCTTCTGCCGGAGTAGCGCTCGTGACGGCGTGCGGGACATTAAATTCCTGCAGCCTTTTCGGGGGCGAAAAATATTTCGCGCAGACCGAGGTTGAGACAGAGGTGCCGGAAAGTCTTGACCGGGGAAAACCCTCGAGCGGGCCGGTTCCCACAAAGAGCAGCGACTATGCCGGCCCCGCGGGAGTGCCTCCGACCAGCAATTTGATAGAGACCCCGGAACCGGATGCACTGTCCGGGGCCTCTGCGCCTCCTCTCCCGCCGCCCCCATCGGCAGATCCGGCCGGAAACGGAACGGTGCCCGGCGGTGCCAGCGTCGTGGGAGCGACACCTGAAAATGGAAAGCAACTGATTGATATTCCCAAACCGGATTTCAACGAGATTTCCGTCCACAATACCCGTCCGCCCGCTGAAATGCTTTCCCTCGGGCCGCCGACGAAGCCCGCCAATTTGAACACGAAGCCCGCGCCGCCCTCAGCGAGAATACAGCCGGAGAAAGCGGCGGCCGCACCGGAGATTATCAAAAAACCTGAAGTCGCGGGTGCGAAGGTCCCGACGGGTGAATCGGAGGAACCGGGCGTGCCTCTTTTGCACAGCAACGGCAGCCTCAGCGAATTCTACCAGACCATACACAAGGAGATTCTCGACGGTGCTGCCGCGGGAAGCCAGCCTGCATCGGGCGTCACTTCGCTTCCTCCCCCTGAAGAGACAAATGGGGTGCCGCAACCTCCTCCGCCTGCGGATTACGCTGCGCCCCCTCCACCGCCGCCGGCCAATTGACGCTCGTAAAGAACGTCCGGACATTTCTCTTCGTTGTTGCTGCCATCGCTGCAGGCAATCGGTATGAACCCGTGGCGTTCATAAAACCCGCGCGCTGCTGTGTTTGCCTGAAAGGTATAGAGGCGAACCGGAGCGTTGATTTCGCGCAAAGCCCATTCCAGCAGTTGAGTGCCGATCCCACGAGCCACCCATGACGGTCTGACATAGAGTTGCTGAATCCAGCCGCACTGAGCGCCCCGCGAAATCGCGATCATCCCCGCAAGACCGGCAGCGGTGGTCGCCACCACAACGCCGCCGGCGGGAATGAGTGAATCCGCGATCCACCGCCGCACCTCCTCGTCAGTATGTCTCAACGGCGCAAACGGAAGGAACGTTTTGCGCGACTCCAAATAGAGATCCGCAATTTCCTGCGCGTCCTCACGAACGGCGGGCCTGAGGATCGCCATTCCGCTCGCCGGTCGCGAATCCGCGTCTTTCATCACTTCGATGCAGGAGGCATCGCTGTTAGCCGGGCCTCCTCTCCTCTCGATACCACGGTTTCGTGGAAAACGGTGTTGAGGTATTGGGATACAAAAGTCTGGTTTCGTTTGGGCGCCACTACCCGGATGCCCTGGCCGTTGATCGTAACGGGATCCCGGGAGCCCGCATCATCG
>DASZQB010000093.1:0-26961 GCA_035550135.1 Verrucomicrobiales bacterium | reverse complement strand
GCTGCGCCTGCACACCACCCCCGGCGACCGGACGTCCCTCAAAGGCCGGCGGCTGATGGCGGCATGGAACCATGACTACCTCCCCGACGCCATCGCCCCGTTTCTCGGCCAATCCTAACAGAGATATGCGTCAGCCCTGCCTGCGGGCGTCCGGACCCGAAGCATTTCAGCGGGAGGCCCCGGGGGTGAAGACAGCGAAGGCGGGGCGGCTTTCGCCACACCCGCCTCCGTGTTTTGTCCCCACAACAAAATGTTTTGCGCCTTCACCCCAGAGCGGTGACCGGCAGGACCGGACAGGGGATGCCCACCAGTTGGTCATCCTTGGCAAACCGGGCCCGCACCTCGAGTTCGCGGGGGAAGGGACCTGGAGCGTTCCACTTCAGTTTGCCGGTGGTGCTCCGGGCGATCGTCAGGAAAGAATCGGCCCCCGCGACCCGGCATTGAAAAAGGACCGTGTTGAATTTCATAGGGCGAACCGTGAACTGTATGGTGCCTCCGGTGAGCGCCTGCACTTTGAGCCTTGGGCGGACAGTGGCGGGGTCGGGGGCATTCGGCGGAGGCGCAAGGATGTCGAGTTCAGCGCCAATGGCGGTCTGGTAATGGGCCGCGCTCTTAATGGTTCGCACCAGTGCCCGGAAGCGGGAATCGATTCCCGCCGGCGGCTCGGGACTCAGCGGAATCGTGAGGTCCCCCGCGAACACTCCGGAAGGGGGAGACGGGAGCACATTGACCGGCAGCGGCTCCGGAGTGGAATGATTGATGTGTTTGATCCTGGTGCGGATTTCGGCCGCCTGCAATTCGGCATCCAGCCAGCTTTCGTAATTCAGGTAATAGGTTGACCAGTGGAGGTCACGAATGACCTCCGCGACTTCGCTGTGGTCCAGGTTCAAATGGGCTGCGTAACGCAGAATTCCCGCACAAAATCGGGCATTCTGTGCTGTCCGTTCCTGCCGGTCGGTGCGAAGCCAGTCTTTGGACATGCTTTCGAGGTGGTGAGTAATGAAGACGGATTGATTGTGGTAAGGGGGGAGAGGGGCAGGGTACCTCCAATAAGCCCTTACAAACGAGACCTCCGAGTGTGACAAATTTTCCGAAAAATTTTTCGTCGCCCGGTTCGAAACCGGTTTGGACGGGTCCTTTTTCACGTCCGATCAACGCGGAGCACCCGCTTCCTGAGGTTCAGGAGGCGGGTGCTGCCGAAGCGATGGACTGGCTTTTTTTGCGCTTACAGTCCCTGAGTATGGACCTTCGTTTTGAAGTATGTCCTGCGCAGGCCAAGCGTGCGGCGGCTGAGCTGGTCCAGATTATAGCGGCGGAGAGCCAGCGTTTCGGAGGAATCATGGTAAGCCAGCGCGTTTGCATACCCCTGGAGGCTGGCAATGGAGGCACCCAGATTCGAAATTTCCTGAGCTACCTGTTTCGTGCCGCGGCCTTCCTGACAGACCATGCGGAGCCGGCGCTCTTCGCGGTCCGCCCAGAGGATCGCTTCGGCGAGTTTGCCGGGGCCGCCGACAAGTTCCCCGTTGAGACCGAAAGCGGGTGCCTTGTGCGGCTGGTCATCATAGTAGCGCGGCACTTCCGAGATCGGCATTTCGCCGATCCCGCGTCCATTCGGGCAAATGATGGACGGAGTGATGAAAATCATCAGGTTTTTCCTTGTCCGGTCCTTGTTGCGGTTCTTGAAAGCCCATCCCAGCACCGGGATGCGGCTCAAAACAGGCACCCCGGTCCCAGAACGGGAATCCGTCGCTTCGTCGAGACCGGCAATGGCTACTGTGTAACCGGATTTGACTTTGAGCGGCGATGTATAGACGCGTGAACTGGGCACGGGGTATCTGTTTCCATCGATGATCTCTTCGCCAATCACGTTGGCGACGACGATCTTCGTTTGCATCAGCACTTCGTCATTTCCCATCTGTTTTGGCAGGATGTTGACGGTAGTTCCGATGGGCATAAAGGCGACCTGGCTGGAACTGGTGCCGGTGCCGGCGGAAACACTGGAACTGGCCGCGAGCACCGGGAAATTCACGACGCTGCGCATGGAGACGGAACGGTTGTTGAGCGTGAGCACGCGCGGGTAGCTGACCGTGCTGGTCTCACGATCCTTCATGAGGAAGTTGAGTTTCACGCTCAGGGCGTCCGGAGTGAGAATACTGGAAGTGGGCAGCTTCGTGTCACCGATGTGGTTCAGGTCCACGGTGGTCTCGAGCTCGGTGAGATCGAGCTTGTATCCCCCGTCGAGAGTGCCCGACCAGTCGATGCCGAGCTGGTTTTTCGGATCTTTGGTGGTCTCTACGAATTTGAATTCCACGGCGATCAGCGGCTGCGGCTTGTCCAGGGTGGCAAGGTAGGCACCCACCATCTGGTGCTGCTGACGGGTGGCTACGACAAAGAGCGTGTTGCCATCCGAGTTCCACACCACGGTGGGCTCCGTAGTTTTGTCTGCTGCGGCACCGCCTTCCGGGGTCGCTGTCTTGGGAGCGGCCTGGAGCCGCATAGGAGAATTTGAGAATCCATCAACGCTGAAATTGTCCGCTACGTTGGCGTTAAGGCCGCTGGTGCTGAGCCCAAGAATCTTTTCCACGTTTTCCACGAGAGCCTTCGCCTCGACTTTGAAGTTGGCGCCCACGGACCCCAGGTCCATGCCGATGCTCATCCCGCCCCCCATTCCTCCGCCCATTCCGCCTCCCATGCCACCCCCCATTCCGCCTCCGAAGCCACCGCTCATGCCCCCGCCCATTCCGCCTCCGCTCATGGAACCGCTTCCACCGCCGGTGTCTGTTCCTCCCACGGCGTCACCTTCAGCCTTTTCCGCCGTGTTATATTTGATGACGTAAGTACGGGCAATCAGTTCCGCATCATTGTACGGCCGCATGTGCCAAACCCCGCGGTCGTACACGAGTGCGATACCATATTCATCCGCGATGGTTTCAAGAGCCGCGAATGGACTGGCATTCATGCTCAACGTCACGAGTTGCTTGTCCCAATCCTTATTTTGCTGCGCCGAAAGCCATTTGATCCCCGCCTTGGTGGCCAGCATACGCAGCACGGTGCTCAGAGACGCCCGGTCAAAAGTGACATCGCCCGCCGGCTGATTCATCAATTTCTCCCGGACCGCCTCGTAGTTCGGGTCCGAATTTACCAGCGACTGGGGCGGAGAAGTTCCGACGATAGTCGATGGATCCTGCGCATTTGTAAGCGGAGCCAGCGAAATCACGGCCAGCAGCGAAAGGGCGGCTGTGCACAGGGAGAGCGATCGAGTGGGCTGAGCGGTATTCATTGCGGGCGTGGTATTTTGGAGACGGTTTCAGTAATTTTTAAGAGGCAGGCACTAGGGTTTTGCCGCATTGGAGAATATGAAAAGTAGAAATTTTGGAGAAGTTACAGGTTTTGAAGTCGAAGATCAAGCTGTATTTCAATAATATTTGGAATTTTCATAGAAACCTCCCGGGAAAACCGGGAATCTTGCAGTTCGCCTCGGTCTTCTGGGCCAAGGGCTTTCATCAAAAACCAATCTTCCCGAGAGGAGGAGCCCTATTTTTGCCGGTTGAGTTTAAGGGACCGGCCAGCGATTGGTCGCGATGGTGTTCGCGCGTCGTGTTTTTGTGTTCCTCGTCTTTGCCGGCTTCACGTGGGGAGCGGACCGGGTCATTGTCATCGATGCGGGGCATGGCGGGGCTTCACCGAGCGGATCGCAGGCGGCGCGCACCCTCAGCAGCCCGAACAACGCGGTGTCCGCAATGGGCCTGAAAGAAAAGGACCTCACGCTCGAACTCGCCGGAAAGGTCATTGCAATGATCAATGCCTCCCCCGCTGCGAAAAAGGCCGGCCTGCGGGCAGTGCCCACCCGGACCGCTGATGTGAATCCTGACTTTGGCCAGCGCGCGGAAGTGGCGGCAAAAAGTAATGCGGGCTGGTTTCTGAGCATCCACTTCAACGCGGTGCCCAAGGGCTCGAAAAAGGCCAGTGGCACTCTCGGTATCGTGCAGATGAAGAGCAAAAATGCGCATTTCAAAGAGGATACCGCTTTTGCCTCCGCGCTGACGGCCGCGGTGAACAAAGTGATCCGGAAATGGGCGCCGGGTTCCAAAGCGCTTTCAGTGGGGGATGACCATGAACTTCACGGCGGCGAGGGCTCGAATCTCTTTTACCAATTACGCACACAGATGAAGACCCCGGTGACCGCGTGTTTCCTGGAGGTGGAATTCATGGATAACCCGGCCGTGGAACAGGCATTGCTCGGTAAAAACCGCTCCGAAGTCTTCGATGCCATTGCCGCTGCGATCAGTGCCACCGTTATCGGGGCGGCGGCAAAGTGACCACTTCCGGGTCCTTGCAGATCGGCGCTCCTGTGCCAGCCTCAGGTTATGGTAGCCAAACAGGTCTTTTACAGCGGTCGCGTTCAGGGCGTGGGCTTTCGTTATACCACTAAGAAGCTGGCTTCGGAGTTCGATGTTACCGGCTGGGTGAAAAACCTTCCGGATGGCCGGGTGGAATTGGTTGCCATCGCAGAGGACAGGGAGGAATTGGAAGCGTTCCTCACGGAATTGCAGGAGAACAGCGTTCTTGCGAATTACATCAAGGAAACCGAGACCCGCATCGTGAAGCCCCCGCAAGGTGTGAGGGGATTTTCCAGCGGTGCCGGGGAGGCGGAGGATTTATAATCTAACGGAACTCGACTGGGCGGAAATCCGCACATGTGGGTGCGAGGGGCTGCCGGTGTTTGCGTACCGGATCATCCATGAGAATCCTCCCGCTGCTGGCCGGTTTCGCCGCTATTCTGACAGGTCCTGCCATCGCGGGAGAAATCCCCCGGTATGTTCCGGCGACGGCTTATTATATCCTGCCGGAGACCACGAGCGAGGAGTCGGGTTACTTTTCGCTCTCGGAATCGCTGGATGGAAAGATCCATGTGGGATCGGCGAAGTATCAGGTGAATTCTTATCTGGTGGAATTCGATCCGGCGTCGGGAAGTCAGCGGATCGTGCTGGATACCAACAAAACGTGCGGACTGGACGCAAAGGGCTACGCGGCTCAGGCGAAGCTGCACACGCGCAATTTTGTGGGTCCGGGCGGGCGGGTGTACGTGGGATCAAAGCAGGGCTACCCGGTGAAGGGCGATAATTCTCCCTACCCTGGCGGCTATGCAATGACCTATGATCCCCGCACGGGGAAGTGCGAGAATCTCGGAATGCCGTTTCCCGGACAGGGAGTTATCGACACGGTAGCGGATGAGGCGCGGGGGTTGCTTTATACCGTAAGTTGTGAAGATCAGCACTGGATGCTGGGCACGCTGAAAGGCCCGCCATGGAAAGAGCTGGGGCCGCTGCTCACGCGCTACGCCACAACGCTGGTGGATTCCCGCGGCATCGCCGGCGCGGTGACGAAGGAGTTCGGAATCGCCCAGTATGATCCGGCCACTCAAAAAGTGACCAACCGTCCCGTGCTCGTCGATGGCCAGCCATGGAAACAGCCCGCGGGCGACTCAATCCCCTGCTGGCAGCTTGATCCGGATGGCCGGCATGCGTGGGCCATTCTGCTCAATGATCCCTCGCTCATTCGCATCGATTTGCACAGTCAGGGAGACAATGTGACCGCGGAGAACCGGGGAAGGATGATCGAAGGGAAAGGCTACGATTCGCGCGGGGCGCTCACGATTCATCCCGACGGAAAAATCTATGCCCTGGTGCGCATCGATAACACCACCGGCTTCGGCGAAGGATACCTGCACCATCTCGTCCGGTATGATCCCGTCGCGAAGCGTCATGAAGACCTGGGAGTGCTCAAGGTGCAGAACCCGGATTATTACGATCCCATGGGTCCCGACGGAAAACCGAAGCATCACTCGCACGGCTTTCACCGGCTGCCGGACGGCACCCTAACGCCTATGCATGCGCACATGGCGCTGATGGCGGCGCACGACGGAACACTCTACGCGACGATCATTTACCCGTTCACCCTGCTGCGAATTGAGGGATTCAAGATGCCCGCTCCCGCCGGACCGGCGGAGCGTTATCTGGACGCCTTGACGGTGGAACTCTATGCGGCAGCCAAACGCCAGCCGGAGATCACGGCGCTCGCGGAGAAACTGGCGGAACGATACACCAAAGGCGGACTCATCGGCTTCGCTTCGACCGGTTCCACTCTCGAGACGGAACTCTATGGCCGCAGCGGCGGGCTGATGCACACCGGCTTTGACCGGCCGTGGAAAAACGAGCGAACGGAGGAGGAAAAGAAGCTCGACGTGATCATCTACTCGTGGGATGCGCCGCCGCAGTCCGGCGATCTGGACAGGATCAAGGCGGACAAGGCGAAGGGGTTGTTCGTCCTCGGTTTTGGTCCGAAGAAGATGGCCGCTCTGGCGCCTCACATTGCGGTCTGTGATGCGTGGGTGAACAATGGCGGCGGAGAAACGGATGCTGCCGTGGATACCGGCGGACGCCGGGCAGGCCGGATGAATCATTTCACCAATGCGGTAAACGGCTGGCTGGTCATCGGTGAGATGGTGGGCGCACTCACCCGGCAAGGCAAAATGCCGACGATATGGAAGAACTGGTTCGCGAACCAAAGTCAGGAATGGACTGACAAATACTACGGCAAGGTCCAGTTCCACGATGATTTCAAAGTGCCGCCGCAGCCCGCGGGAGATTTGGCGAAGCGCTACCTCGAGCGCTTACGCTATATGGTCGCACGACTGAAGAACACGGAGGCCGCGACCCTGAAAAAGATGGCGGAGCGAATCGACACAGAATTGCGCGCGGGCCGTAAAACCATGGTCGCCTCCTGCGGACACATGCCGGTGAATTATGTCGGGAAATACGATGATGCTCTCTGGGCGGAGAATCATGAGGTTCACGACAACGAGAAGACCCAGATTGAGGACTGGCAGAACAAGACTGCGGACGACGCGCTGGTGTTAAGACCTGGCGACTTCGGATTGCATCGCAGCATCCACGACCTTTTTCAGAAAAAGAAACAGCGCGTGATGCTCATTACCGCGGAAAATCCGCGGCCTGATTACGCGGTGCCGCCCGGATACGAATTGCGCGCCGACTGCGGCGCGGCTTTTGGAGACGCATGCGTGTTCCTCGAAGGTTACCCTGTCGGCATTCTCCCGCCCAGCGGCGTGATGCAGATCGCGGCGTATGAGACAATCAATGTGGAGTTGCAGGCGCGACAGGCGAAGTGATGGGTTCATCCAGCCCGGAGAAACCCTGCCCCTTCTTTCGCCTTTCGCCGTGTGGAGGCCCGTGTCATTTACCTCCCATCCGTGGAAAGCACCCTTCATTCATCTGCATCTGCTGTCGCCTCTGCGCCCGCTCTGACCGGCATGCTGCCGGAGGAGCTTGCGGAGGAACTGGCGTCGTGGGGTGAACCGAAGTACCGGGCCTCGCAGATCCACGACTGGGTGTTCCAGAAGCGCGCCGGTAGTTATGAAGCGATGACCAGCCTCAGCAAAGCGCTGCGCGCGCGCCTGACAGAAACGCATCCGCTGCACACCATGCGCATCGCCAAAGTGCAGGGCGCGAAAGACAGCACGCAAAAGTTCCTCTTCAAACTCCACGATGGCCGCTACGTGGAGAGCGTGCTCATTCCGGCAAACCACGGCGCCTTCGGTGAACAAAGCGACCGCCGCACCATTTGTGTAAGCAGTCAGGTGGGCTGTGCCTACGACTGCAAGTTCTGCGCATCCGGTCTGGCGGGCTTTACGCGAAATCTGCGCGCCGATGAAATCGTGGAGCAGATCCTCCAGGTGGAGGCGCACAGCGGGGAGCGCATCGACAACATCGTCTTCATGGGCATGGGCGAGCCGCTCGCCAATTTCACGAATCTCACGCGGGCGATTCGTATTATCCAGGCGGATTGGGGAATCGGCATCGGAGCGCGGCATATCACCGTTTCCACGAGCGGCCTCGCCCCTCAGATCAAAAAGCTCGCAGATTTCCCCATGCCGGTGCGGCTGGCCATCAGCTTCCACGGCGCCACAGACGAAGTGCGCAGCATCATCATGCCGGTGAACCGCAAGTATCCGATCGATACTCTGTTTGATGCGCTTACCTATTTCCGCGACCGGAAGAAACAGAAGATTACACTCGAATACATTTTGATTGAAAATGTGAATGATCAGCCGGATCACGCGGCGGCTCTGGCGAAGCGGGCGAAGTCCATTCAGGCGAAGGTGAATCTCATTCCCTATAACACCGTGGAGGGACTGCCGTGGACGCGCCCGTCCGAACCGGCGCAGGATGCGTTCCTTGCAATCCTCGAAAATGCCGGTGTCCCCGCAACCATCCGCCGCGAAAAAGGCCATGACATCGACGCCGCCTGCGGGCAACTGCGCCTGAAGCAGGAAATGAGCGAACGTTAGGAATCTCCGCCGCGATTCAAAGGCTGAAGCGGTCCTCCGCCGGGGATGAGCCCGCGAAGCGTTTTACCGCGCTGTCGTTCGCAGCAAGATGCATCAGGGAGTGCAGTGCGTCTTCGGGATCGATGCTGAGCGCGGTGCCGATTTCTCCTGCCGTGCGCGAAGTGGAATTCAGACCTGCTTTCACGCTGGCGAGGACCTTGAGAAATTCACCGGCCGCTTTCTTCCCCGCCTCCACACCCGGCTGGTGATAGGCGTTGATGTTCACCAGTGAGGCGTAGAATCCGACAGCGCGCTCGAAGGCGGCAATGACTGCTCCCAAATTGAAAGCATCTAGCTTCGGAATGCTCAGCGTCATGTTTTCGCGTCCGTTCTCGAAGAGCGCGCGCCGCGTGCCGCGAAGAAAGCCCTGAAGGTAATCGGCGCTGGTGACACCGCTTTCCACCTGTACCGGGTGATCGCCGTCCTGCGCATCGCGCACTTCCACGAGCGTGGCGAAGAAATTGTTCACACCATCACGCAACTGCTGCACGTAGGCGTGCTGATCCGTGGAGCCCTTGTTGCCATACACGGCGATGCCCTGATGCACCACATTTCCATCAAGGTCGAGAGTCTTGCCGAGCGACTCCATGACGAGCTGCTGGAGGTATTTGCTCAGCAGCACCAGACGGTCCTTGTATGGCAGAATCACCATGTCCTTCGCCCCTTTGCCGCCGCCGGCATGATACCACATGAGCGCGAGCATCATGGAAAGGTTCTGGGCCGGAGGCAGCGAGCGCGTCAATTCGTCCATGGCCGCAGCACCCGCGAGGAACCTGTCAATATCAACTCTCTGCAGCGCTGCAGGCACGAGGCCCACCGTGCTCATGACCGAAGTCCGCCCGCCCACCCAATCAGTCATGGGGAAGATATGAAGCCATCCCTCTTTCCTGGCGGTGCCTTCGAGCTTGCTGTCCACACCTGTCACCGCGACGGCATGTTTGCCAAAGTCGAGTCCCCGCTTCTCATAAGCAGCCTTCGCTTCCAGCATGCCATTGCGCGTCTCGGCCGTGCCGCCGCTCTTGGAGATGACAATCGTCAGTGTGGAGGCAAGATCATCGCCTACTTCGGAAAGCACTCGCTGCATTCCGTTAGGGTCTGTGTTGTCAAAAAAGTGTGTCCGCACCGGCGCGGTCCAGGGGTCCACGAGAGCATCCGCCACCAGTTGCGGACCAAGCGCGGAGCCGCCGATACCTATCACAAGAATGCGCGTGAACTTCCCGCCGCGCTCCGCTTTTACTCTGCCATCGTGTACGCGTTCGGCAAACTCCTTCGAATCCTGGATGTCTTTGCGAATACCGTCCCGCAATTCCGCGGGAGCCAGTTCGGGATTCCGCAGCCAGTAGTGGCCCACCATGCGCTTTTCATCCGGATTCGCGATGGCACCACCCTCCAGCGCTTTCATATCCTTCAGCGCCTTGTCCGTTTTCGCCTGCATGGACGTGAGAAAATCGTCCCCGAAGTTCATGCGGCTGACATCGAGCGAGATGCCCATGTCTTCATAGCGGACGAGGTGCTGGCAGTAGCGTTGGAAGAGGGATGCCATGGGAATAGGATGAGTGGGAGGATGCAGTGAAGATGCAGAATGCCGCATGTCACCCGGGAAATGATTCTTCCTGCTCATGCAGGAGATTCCGCCAATGCCGCTTCTAACGTTTCTTCCCGCGCGGCGGCGTCTCCTTGATCCACCGCCGCGACTTGAACTCGAAGCGCGGCAGCGTTCCCGGCGCAACAACCTGCACGTCGATGCGCACCTGAAACGAATCGCGCAGCGCGCTGCTGATGCGCTCGGCGAGGCCCGCATCGCGCGCACCGGCGGGAACTTCCACCAGAATCTTCAAGTCCAGCAGCGCGCCGGTGCGGTGCTCGCGCACCTGGTATTCGACCACTTCCGGAAACCGGCGCAAAATGGCATCCACCGCGGAGGGGTAAATATTCACGCCGTGCACGCTCACCATGTCATCGAGCCGGCCGATGATGCCGCCGTCGAGGCACAGCGCGCCGTTGTCGGCATAACGCTTTCGCACCAGATCGCCCGTGCGGTAGCGCAGCATGGGTCCACCGAGACGTGTCAGCGTGGTAATAACCAGTTCGCCCTGCTCGCCCTCCATCACCTCGGCACCGCTCGCGGGATCGAGGATTTCGGCAAAGTGAAAATCCTCAAGCACCCGCAGGCATCCCGGAACGCCAGGCACCTGGCAACTCACCGGCCCGGTTTCCGTGAGGCCGTGGTGGTCGAAGACAAATGCGCCCGGCCACACTTTTTCCATGCGTTCGCGGATCGCCGGCTGACTGCCGCCGGTTTCTCCGGCCACGATGATGAGGCGCAGCGCGAAATTGGCATCGCGGAATTGCTCACTTTGTTCCTTCACGTCACCCATATGCAACGCGTAGGTGGGCGTGGTGACCACCACTGAAATGCGATGGTCCAGCATCAGTTGCAGACGGGCATTCGTGCTCATGCCACCGCCGGGAATCACCATGCAGCCGAGCCGTGTCGCGGCTTCAAACGCGGTCCAGAATCCGAGAAACGGACCAAACGAAAACGGAAAGAACAGCCGGTCTTCACCAGGCTCCAAAGCCGCCGTATCGAAAATTTCCTGCCAGGCCTGGAGCATGCCGCCCCAGTCATCCCGGCTGTCCAGCCACGACAGCGGCGGCCCCGTCGTGCCGCTCGTCTGGCAGAAGCGCGTGTAGTTCTCCAGAGGATAAGTCAGGTTGGTGCCGTAGGGGGGATTCGCTTCGCGGTCCGCCACCAGCATTCGCTTCGTCAGCAGCGGGCACAGCCTGACAAAATCACCGAGGGAGTTGATTGTCAGGTGACTGATCCGCCGCTGATAGAAAGGGTTGGTATTGAGAATGGTGTCCAGCAGCGCTGCGAGTCGATCCCACTGCGCGGATCGGATTTCAGCACGCTGTTGCTCAAGTTGTTCGCTCCTTGGCCGGGCCACAGATTTAACTTACAAAATAATTCCGTTTCGTGACATCGGCATACCCGGGAGCCACTTCCCGCTCCTGCCGGGACAGGAGGACCGGCTCCGGTTTCGGCACGGGAAGCCCGGTCTTTGTGAAACCGGGAGTCGCCGGCGCTGAGAGTGAGGAAGTTTTCTTCGCCGGGCCGGCGGACGGCTTGTAATACATTACCAGACCGGCACCGATCGCAGCCAGCAGCAGACCAGCGAAAAACTGCGGAGGCGTTTTGCTCCAAAGGTGTTCTTTCGTCACGCTGACCACCGCATTCACCAGCGGTGCCCCTGCAAACACCAGCGTCGGCACCATGGCAATGAGCACCTTTCGCATGGACACGTCCCCTCCATCCGAACCCAGCGCCATCAGCAGGAAAAACGCGCCAAACGCCCCCAGCAGCCCCGCAACAAGACTCATCTGCCATCCAAATGCGGGGAACTTCCAATGCGAAGCCGCTCCACTTTCCCGGATCTTCAGGACGATCAGCGGCCCCACCACAGCCACGAGGAAGTAGGCGATGCCCACCAGCAAAAACGCCTTCATCCGGTTGCTGGTCAGATCGTCCGAATCCGTAATTTTCATCCCAATACTGCCCATGTGGAGGAAAACGCTGTAAAGTCCCCAGCAGATGACGACGCCGAGGACGTAAAGAAGTGCAGTACTGTTCATTTTTTTGTTCACGGGAATGGGGGTGGGAGGATGGGAAGAATCAGACGGGACCGGAGTTCAGGGCGTCCGCCGGAGCCACTTCGATACGTGACCGGAATGCCTCAGGTATCGGCGAAGATTTCATCTCCCGGGTTCCGGGCGTGGCCTGCACGGCCACCACCACCAATTCACCGGTGGCGGCGAGAGTACGTCCGCCGGGGGTATCGGGATTTTTCCAAAATCGGAAGACGTAGCGGATCGCCTTGGTGCGCATCTCCGCCACCAGCAGTTCCACCTCCGCCTCCTCTTCAAACAGGAGCGGCTGGCGATAGTCCGCCGTGGCCTTCATCCGCGGCCAGCCGACGGAGGTATCGGGAATGCCGTGCGCCATCGGGTGCACGCTCAGCCCCAGCGAGCGGTAAAAGGCGTGCTCCAATTCCTCCATCCACCGGAAAAAATTCGAGAAGTGCATAATCCCGGCGAGGTCGGTTTCGGAAAAACTGACCCGGCGGCGCTGGGTGAAGGAATGTGCCATCGGATTTCATCCTGAAACAGTGCTCCGCGCGCTGCAAGAGGCCAAAGCGGAGCACAGCTTTGTCACCTAACTACTGCTTTTCCGTCACAATTCCGACACTTTTTCCTTGTTCGGCGGGTGACGGATTGATAAACGATTAAATTCCCTGCGCCGCTCAAGTAAGAAAATCATCCAACCGATGAGCCCAACTGCCATTACACCCCTCATGAAACTCACCCGCCTCCTGCAACTCTCTCTTCTTTGTGCCGCCGGAAAAGCCAGCGCTGCCAGCATCTACTGGGTCAGCGACCAGTTTAATGCCCAGACTGCCACGGTGGGTGCCGGACCCTATTCAGACGATGGCATTGTCGCTCTGCTTACAGGTGCGGGACACACCGTAACGCGTTTCAATCCGCCGGACGCCGGTGCCATCACGGCCGGGGACGTCGCGGCGATGAATGCGGCGGACCTGGTGATTATTGGCCGGTCCATCGCGAGCGGTGCGTTCGACACCGCGGCGGAAACCCTGCCATGGAATACGTTGATTACCAAGCCCCTGATTTGCACCAACACCTATATTAACCGGTCCAGCCGTCTTGGATGGTATGCCAGCGGTCCCAATCAGCCGGACCAGGTGTTGAACAATCTCAGCTTCACGAACCTCGCGAATCCGGTCACCTCCTACATCGTCGGGAATACGGCGATGTCTGGAAATACGACAACCAATTCCATCACTCAGGCCATCGTCTATCCGGACAGTCAGGTGGATATCCGGGGCATCAGCGAGATTACCGACCCGTTGGTGGCCGGTGGAAATAGTATTGCGACCGTAGCCGTCGGTGCGGCAACGGGACAATATATCGCCTGGTGGCCGGCGAACACTGCACTGGCGGGCACTTCGGCGGGCCAGTCCCTGGCGGGCTACCGCATGCAGTTTCTGATTGGCAACCGGGAGTCCGCCACCGCGGGCACGAGTAACAATACTGCCCTTGGAGCCGCAGGTTACGAGAACCTGACTGCCGAGGGTGAACAAATGTTCCTTCGGGCCGTCAATGTGGCGCTCAATAACGGCGCCATTCCGGAACCCGGCACCACCGCGCTCGCCGGACTTGCCGCCGCCGCACTGCTGCTGCGCCGCCGCCGCGCCTGATTCACAGCGTATCGTGCTCGTTTGCCGGGACCGAACACGTAAAAGCACCCCCTTCCGAAACGCGCCTCATGCCAGGGATGCGCGCGAGATTCAATCCCTGACGGCTTTGTCCGTCCGGCACCTCTTATGTCCGTACTATCCCTCTCTTTGCGGGCGGTTTTGCCGCTCGTCGCCCTGGCGTGTCCGGTTGCCGCGGCTCCTACCGTCGTTACCACCAACCCTCCGCCGGGAACGGTAACGACGCTGACCAGTGTCAGCATCACGTTCAGCGAGCCGGTCAGCGGCGTGGACCTTGCTGACCTCCAGGTGAATGGAGACAACGCCGCCTCCGTCACAGGCGCAGGGGCTGGCCCGTATGTCTTCACCTTCACCCAGCCGCCGCCGGGTACCGTTTCGGCTTCATGGGAACCGGATCACGGCATCGCGGGCATTGGTACCGGTCCTTTCGCCACACCGGGTGCATGGAGTTATACCCTGACGGATAGCATTCCGCCGACGGTGGGAAAGATTCGAACCTCGGTGGCCGGTCAGGAAATGGATGCCCTTTTCCCCACCCCGGGTTCCACCGTCGCGGCGCTGACGCAGGCTTCGGTGACCTTCAGCGAACCCGTCAGCGGCGTGGATGCGGGAGACCTTTTGATCAACGGCACGCCGGCAAATGCTGTTAGCGGCGCAGCAGCGGGGCCGTATGTCTTCACCTTCCCGCAACCAGCGGACGGCACAGTGACTTTTCAATGGGCCGGTTCCACGGGCATCATGGACAGTGCGGCCAATGGGTTTGCCGGAGGAACATGGAATGTCACCAAAGCCGCCAGCCTGGGCACTGTAGTCATTACCGAACTCCTCGCCGCCAATGCCGGCGCCGTCGCCACCACGGTCAACGGCACGCGGGACGAGAACTTTGACCTCTCCCCGTGGATCGAACTGACAAACACCGGCACCACCCCTGTGGACCTCACCGGTTGGTCGCTCACTAACGACTACGACCCCGCGGCGGAGGGAAACCCGGAACGATGGAATCAGCCCGACCAGTGGATCATGCCCGCACGCATCCTTGCCGCAGGAGCACGGCTCGTCATCTGGGCCTCCGGCAAGGACCGCAAGCCGGTTTCCGGGCACTTGCACACGAATTTCTCTCTCAATCCCTCGGGCGGCAGCATCGGCCTGTTCACGCCGGATTCCCCGCGCGGTGATGCGGTATCTTCTTTCAGGCAATATCCCGGGCAGCGCTACGACTACAGTTACGGTCTTCAGTCCGCGGACAATGCCATTCGTTATTTCTCGCCGCCGTCGGTCACGCAGACGGCGTACGTTTTGCCCACGTCCGCAAATCCTGCGCCGCCACCGCCGGCGATCCCGCTGGGAGCCGTCAACAATGCGAGCACGCTAACCGCAGTGACGCAAAAACCCGCCGCCAGCGTCACGCGCGGCTATTTCGACGAACCATTCCAGGTCATCCTCAGTTGTGCCACCGCCGGTGCTGCAATCCGCTACACCTTGAACGGCACGCCACCGACGGCGGCCAGCGCCGACTACACCGCGCCGCTAACGGTGAGCGCTTCCAGTGTCCTGCGCTTCGCCGCATTTGGCACAGGCATGGTCCCCAGCGAAACGGTCACGCACACTTACCTGTTCCTCGACAACGTCGTCAATCAGCCGGGACCTCCCTACGACAATCCGGCGAACGCCAATGACAACGCCAACCCGCAGCCGCCCTCCGTGGGAGGCACCGCGCTGCCGGTCGCATGGGGCACCAACGGCACCGGCTCGTTTCCTGGACTCATCACCAATCTCAGCGCCAGTCAGGTGCCCGCCGACTACGGCATGGACCCGAAGGTCTATGCCGATCCCACGCTGTATGATGACACCGGCGCGGTGAATGCCGCCGGCCGCACCAATCTCAGCCGCATCAAACAGGGACTGCGCGATTTACCCATGGTGTCCGTCGTAATGAGACCCGACGACATGTGGGGTGCCGGAGGTTTGTATCCCACGGCCTCGGAGTCCGACCATTCCGACCGCACCAAGGCCTGTTCGCTGGAAATGATTGAGCCCAACGGCACCACCGGCTTTCAGGTGGACTGCGGGATCGATCTCCACGGAAACGCCAGCCGCGCTCCTTACAAAAATCCCAAGCACGGCTTCACGCTCCGCTTCAAAGGCAAGTACGGCAGCGGCAAAGTGGAGGCGAATCTCTTCCCGGATTCGCCCGTGCGAGAGTGGGACAAACTGGTGCTTCGCGGCGATTTCAACTCAAGCTGGCTGCACCAGAACGGCTCACCAGGCATTGCGGCAGGCAGCGACAGCTACCAGCGCCCTCGCGGGATTCGCATCCGCGACGCGTGGTGCAAAGATACCTTCCGCGACATGGGACATGCCGCGGGCCATCACCGCTTTGCGAACCTTTTCATCAATGGTCTCTTTTGGGGCACCTACGAACTCGCAGAAGATGAGGCGGATGATTTCGGTGCCAGTTATTTCGGCGGAGAGAAGGCGGACTATGACGTCATCGACCAGGGTACTCTGAAAAGCGGCACATGGACCGCCTACTACGCGATGAAGGGAATTCTCGGCTGGACCGGTGCCACCTTCACCACCGCCCCGGTCTTCACCCCTCCGTTCACCAACGCGCAGTACGAACAGATCAAGCAGTACCTCGATGTCCCGTGGTTCATCGACTACATGGTCCTCCACTTCTTCTCTGGCCACCGGGACTGGGGCACCACCACTGACTATAACAAAAACTGGTACGTCATCCGCCATAAGAGTGGCACCTTCAAGTATCTCCCGTGGGACCAGGAGAACCTGCTGTGGCACGAAAGCGAGGACCGGGTTTCAGGTGCCAGTTCCACCAGCCCGACCATCTATCCTCCCACCGCCATCCATCCGCGGCTGAAGAGCAACGCCCAGTATCTCCTCGATTTTGCAGACCGCGTGCACCGTCAGTGCGTGATGCCCGGCGGCGCGCTCACACCTGCGGCCAACATCGCGCGGCTGAACAAGTGGGCGTCCATCATGAACGCCAACGCTATGTGTCTGGAGTCCGCGCGCTGGGGCGACTATCGTTACAAAGTGCATGCCTACACCCTGGGCACTTTCTCGGAGGTCTATTCGTGGAACGGGCGGTGGTATGAGAACGGCACCCTGCGCTCCAACACGGCAAACACGAACAACTGGATGTCGGAGATCAACCGCCTGAAAAACACCTACTTCCCCGCGCGCACTAACAATCTGATCGTTCAGCTTCGCAACAACGGTCTCTATCCCGCGCTGAACGCGCCGGAATTCCGCAACAACAGCGACAACGCTCTCACCGGCGACCAGCGCGTGACGGCGGGCTATCAGATGAAAATGCAACTGCCCGCTCCCGCACCGGCGGGCACGGTGAGTTTCGGTACCATTTATTATACTCTCGACGGATCGGACCCGCGCGTCCCCTACACCACCACCGGTGAGCGGACCGCCAGCGCCGTCGCCTATGCCGCGCCACTCACGATCAACTCGACCACCACTGTCAAAGCCCGCACGCTCAACGGCACAACATGGAGCGCCCTCATGGAAGCCACTTTCAGCACGGGCTCCGCCATTCCGGCCATCGTCATCTCCGAAATTTATTACAATCCCCGCGGCATCCACGGCGGCACCTCTGCGGAGTTCATCGAAATCCTCAACGCCGGAGCGACCGATGTGGACCTCAGCGGCTGGTATTTCGAGGGCGTGGACTTCATCATTCCTCAGGGACGTGTGCTCGGCGCAGGCGACCGCATGGTGATCGCTAACAATAATGCGCCGGCCGTCTTCGCCCAGCAGTATCCAGGCGTAGTGGTGGCCGGGTATTTCAGTGGAGCACTCGACAACACGGGGGAGAGAATCACGCTCTTCGATAAATCGGGCAACCGTGTCTTCAGCGTAGAGTATGACGATGGCGTTCCGTGGCCCATCGCTGCCGACAATGGAGGGTCCTCGATGGAATTGATCGATCCCGCCGGTGATCCACAGTCACCGCACAACTGGATCGCCAGCACTGTGCAAAAAGGCACACCGGGCACCGGCGCTTCCCAGGTCGCCTCCGCCGTCATCATCAGTGAATTCATGGCCGCCGATGGCAAGGGACCCGTTCCGGACTTCGTCGAACTTTATAACCAAAGCGCTTCGCCGGCGAACATTGGCAACTGGGTGGTCCAGGGCCAGGTCATTCCTCCTAACACGATGCTCGCGGCGGATGCACGGTTGTTGATCCAGGCCGGCCCGGGCGCATTGACCGCCATCAAGGTTCCGCTGCCTCTGAGCGCGGTGTTCGGTGACATCCGTCTGCAGAACAACAGCCTTACCGCGGTGGACGGTGTGCGCTACGGCCCGCAGGTTTTGGGCACTTCCTTCAACCGCAGCGGGACGGGCTGGACTCTGGGAATTCCTACACCCGGAAATGCCAATACCGCCGCGTCCGTCGCTGCGCCGCTCTCGCTGCGCATCAATGAAATCCTCGCTGACCCCGTGCCCGGAGAGGATGATTGGATTGAATTCTACAACGCGGACACAGTTAACGCCGCCGTATTGACCGGCTGCTCGCTCGAACGAAACGGCGGGTATTTCCGCATCACTGCTCCCGCGGCCGTCGCCGCCGCCGGTTATGTTAGACTTTATTGTGATCCGGGGAATGTCAGAGCCGATAATCTCAACCTCGACCTGCCCGGCGCAGGCGCTTCCCTAACACTTCGGAACGCCGCATGGGAGACGGTGGATTCCCTTTCTTACAGCGCCCAGCAACAGGCCGTCAGCCAGGGCCGCATTGACGGCAATCCCGCCCTGATTACGCTGCCTTATCCGAGCCCCGGCGTGTCCAACATTCTCCTGCCGGCCAATCATCCGGTCCTCAACGAACTGCTTATCATCAATCGAAACGGCGATAATGCTCCGTGGGCGCGCCGCCCGTCGTGGATTGAATTGAAGAACCCAGCCGTGTCCGCCATCGATCTCGGAGGCTGGTCCGTGCGCACCCGGATTATTGAATTCGAAACCGCCGTCCTCCCCGCCGGAACCCTTATTTCCGCGGGAGGATTGCTCGCCGTCTGGTGCGATCCGCAACAGCCTTCAGGCCTCTCTACCGGCGGCCATCTCAATGTGCCTCTCACGATCAATGAAATCCAGTCGCGCTGGAGTCTTGAGTTAGTCGATCCTTCAGGCCATATCCACGATCGCATCTCATGGGGCCGGCAAATTCCGGACCTTTCCATCGGACGCCTTCCTGACGATTCATGGGCATTGCTCGCCGCGCCGACTCGCGGCACTCCGAATGCCGCAGCGGCTGCGCTCACACCAGCCACGGATCTCAAAATCAATGAATGGGCCAACGCCGTCACGCCGGGTGCCTTCAGTTTCATCGAACTCTACAATCCCGGCACCGCCCCCGCTCCAGCGGGCGGCCTCTGGTTGAGCGACGAGCCCGGCGAAGCCCGCCGCAAAAAATGGCAGATTCCCGAACTAACCTTCATTGCCGGCCACGGTCTTTCGCTTTTCACCAGTGGCAACTCCACCGCATCGCCCGTCCGCTATCTCTTCGATCTTTCCCCGGACGGAGAATATGTCAGGCTCAGCCAAAATGATGCCGCCGCCACTGCCGTGGACAGTTTCAATTTTGGTATCGCCCCCTCTTCACCGCAAACCCAGGGCCGCCTGCCCGACGGTACCGCTAACGTCGTCTCGCTGCACGCCACTCCCGGCACGCCTAACAGCACCACGCCCGGTCCCGTCATTTACGACCAGCCCGATTCCTACGCCGCTCCCGCAGGCAAACCGTTTGGCCTGAGCGTGGCCTCGAACGGCTCCTCCGGCCAATGGTTCCGCAACGGTCAGCCAATCTCCGGTCAAACCACGCCCACATTGTCCCTTCCTAACGTCACATCCGCCGACGAAGGCGACTACACCTTCTCCTCCACCAACGCCGACGGCACGACTCTCAGCGAAGCCGCAAGACTCACCATTCTCTACACCTACGCTGCATGGGCCGCGGAAAAAGGAATCGGTTCCATGAATGCCGACGCCGACAACGACGGCATTTCCAACGGCGACGAATTCCTCGCCGGCACCGATCCCCTCGCGCCCGCGAGCCCCGCCGAACGCCTTGCACGGCACACCACTCCGGGCAGCGAGTTCATCGCCGGCACTCCCTATCTCACCATGGACTTCACCCTCAGTCGCCGCGCCGCCTTCTCCACTCTCACCGGCGAATCCTCCACCGCGCTCACTCCATGGACCGCCACTCTCCCCGATTTCACCCAAATCCTCTCCACCGACCCTAACGGCGACCAGCGCCTCCGCTACAAATTCGCCTCTCCCGGCCAGCGCCGGTTTCTCCGCCTGCACCTAACACCATAGAAGCCCCTGCTCATCACTCCGCAGTGATCGCCGCCTTGCTCACCTTCGGATAAAGCTTCGCCAGAAGTTCAGAAGCCGCGCTCGCCAGGATCGCCTCCGCCGTGCCCGCCAGCACATCCGGGCGGCATTCCTTTTCCCCTGCCCTCTTCCACAGCGCGTCGAGTTCACTGCGGTGCGTTTCGATAATCGCCTTCGCCGCCGCAGGCCAGTGCGCCGGATGCTCGCCGTCCTTCCACTCTCCTCTGCCCCGGCCAAAATGCGCCACCGCAAGATACGTCACCAATATCAACTCCGCCTGCGCCGCAAAGTGCTCCGCCGTCCATCGCACGCAATTATCCTCCCCGCGTGTCAAATTATACCCCCGCGCCAGCAGCCAGGAGCCCGCCCCGCCGATAAACAAACCAGCGACCGTGCCTCCGCCAAACATCATCCCGCCCGTTTTCAATTCCGCTATCAGTCCCCCCGCGGCTCCTGACAAAGCACCGCCCACTGCGCTCCACAGCGATTCATTCACCTTCTGCGGCACACCGAAAGAATTCGCTCCCGCCGGCTTGATGCTCTCCGACGTATGCCCTTCCAATCCATGCAGCCGAATCAATTCATCGGTCGTTGCCACCGAACGATTCGCCAGCCGCTCCGTCAGTTGCGTGCGCGCGTCCTCCATTTCGCTGTTCAATTGCTGACGTCCCACGCCGATCTTTTGCAGCAGCGACTCTTTACTCACCGTCACCCTGTCCACGGCGCTCTCCGCCAGTTGTTTGCCCAGCGTCTTCATGCTCCGCCGGAAAACCGTTAGGTTCTGCTCATGCCACGCGCTGCGCAGCCGGTTGAATCCCTCCCGCTTCCACTCCGGCAGCACGTGGAAAATGACTTCCATCAATACCTCCTCCTGGATCCAGCAGCGCGCGAATGCATCCAGTCCCAGCACCGCCTTCACGATGCCGTACTTCTCCAAATGATAACGCCAGTCCGTCTCCTCCAGTTCCTCCTCCAGCGGCGGCCGCGGCGCGCCGGTTTGATTGAGCAGCAGCACCACCGGCTTCCCAATCCACGTTAGGATTTCCATCTCCATGTCCACGTACCCCGTGGCTCCCGGCTGCTCGCTCGCATTGACGAGGTACAGCACCACATCCGCTTCCTGCTGCACATTCTTGATCGCCTGCTGGCTGCACCAGAGCGGACGGTCGCGAAAACGGTCCCACATTTGTGTTAGCATCCAGCGGATGGGACTCGCGGAAAGCCGCAGCCTCTTCAACAGTTTCGGCGTGCTGCCAAATCCCGGCGTGTCCCACAGCAGCAGTTTCTGCCCGCCCGCTTCGATCATCGGATACGCCGTCGCCACATCCGTCACATGCTCCTGGTCTATGGCATCGCCCACGTCCCGCCGCAGCAGCGTGCGGGCGAGCGTCGTCTTGCCCACATTCGTGTGGGAAATGAGACTGAGCGTGATGGCGTCGGAGGGCACGGCGGATCAGGTGGGGAAAACAGTGCGCGCCGCAGCGGCGGGATCGCGCCGTGCGGCATCATCCAAAAGGAGCACAGGAAACGCGCCGCCCGCAATCTTTTCCCAGGCCGCGCGCCGCGCCGCCAAACGCTCCGGATATTCCGGCAGCGTCCGGAAACGCGCTTCAAATCCTGACGCATCCAGTGCGATTAACCGACGGTGCCTCTCTGGTGCATTCGCCGCCATCTCCTGGATCAGCGCCCCGTGCACCTCCGATTCCGGCGTCGTCGCCAGTGGAAAAAGCAGCACCAGATAGTCCGGTCGCATCTCAAGAGAAAACCCCTGCTCCTCCGCATAACCCACCGGCGCATGAAAGTCCGCGCCCACATGCATTCCCCACAGCCGCTGCAGCACAAGGCGCAAGCCATCGCGCACCTTCGGCTCCGCTTCATAATGCACCGGAATCACATCCGCCTTCAGCGTGTGCTCGCTTGTTAGGGCGCGGCACACCGTCAGCCAGCTTCCAAATTCCGCCTCATAATCCGGCTGCGTCCTGTTCACCTCGATCCGCGCCATATTCGCCAGCAGCAGCCGCGGAATCCCGATAAACAACAGCGCGCTCGCCGCCCACAGATGAATCCATGTCGCCGCCGGCACCTCGTGCTCCGCCTTTGGCACTTCCGGCACTTTGATTCCCGTAATCAGCGATGCCGGACCCAGCACCGCACCCGTTAGGGCCTGCACCTGCGGCCTCTCCAAAAACGTGCTCTCCCACGTCGCCTTGTAATTCTTCCCCAATCCCCGCACATACATCCCCGCCACGATCCCCGCCGCCAGCGCGATCGCCGCCGCATGGAATGTCCACTTCATCCTCGCATTTCGCCGCGGTTTTTCCCACGCCAATGCACGTGCTTCAAAAGCCGCCTTCGCCGCCGCCAGCGCATCCATCCCCGCCGCCCGGCGCGGCGCGCTCACCGGCGGCGCAGCCTTCCTCC
Organism: Verrucomicrobiales bacterium; assembly: GCA_035550135.1. Taxonomy (GTDB): domain Bacteria; phylum Verrucomicrobiota; class Verrucomicrobiia; order Verrucomicrobiales; family V1-33; genus V1-33. The sequence goes on along the minus strand of DASZQB010000093.1, from coordinate 4,464 downwards.
GCGCCTTCCAATCCGCCCACACACTCGCCCCGCAAACCGTTAGGTTCCAAAGGATCAGCCCCAGCAGCGGAAACGATAACAAATTGATCCGCCCCGACGGCCCCAGTTCATTCGTAAACCATCCCAGCAAAAACGCCCCCGCCACAATCGCCCATGGACTCCACGCCGGCAGCCGGTCGATCCACTTCCCCGCCGGCACCTCCGGCTGTTGCAGGCCTGCCCGCAGTTTCTGCTCCAGCAGCGCCGCCCTCCGCGACAGAAATGCCGCATCGTCCTCCGTGTTCGCCTCCCGGCTCGCCGAAGTCCGCGCATCCGCCGGCACCAGCGCACCCGTGGCATCCGCCTCCTCAAGACAGCGCACCCAAAGCGCCCGGAGAGCCTCCTCCGGACTGAATGTCAATCGACTGCGCGACATGTGCTGAACGGGTGCGTTCCCGCCCCTCCGGAACTCCTGCCGGCGCGGCGGATCAGTTCTTGCCCTTGCTCAGATAAGCAAAGGCCACAACTCCGAGGCCGAAGAAGACAAAGCAGTAAATAATGCCAAGAGAAATGTCTGGAATCATAGAGCCCTTTAGATATTCCCGCCACCCCGCCCGCGCCACAGTTTTTTTTAGCCCGCCCATCCCTCACCTTAACCCTCCAATAATCGCCACCGCCCCCTCCCAATCCGTTTTGGTGCTTGGTGCTTGATGTTTCTTTGGTGCTTGGATCTTGGTGCTTGGTGCTTTCGCCGCAGGCGATCACTCCGCCACTCCATTATCCAAAAACCGAAACACCACCTCCCCCGGCTTGCACAGATTCAGCGTATCCCGTGCCTTCACCCCCACAAAGTTCGGATCGCGCTCCAGCATCTGCAACTCCGCCTCCCGCCGCTCGATATCCCGCTGCAGCGCCGCCTTCTCCGCCTCCAGCACCTTCCCCTTCTCATCAAGTTCCCGGTACTCCGCAAACTTCGGCCGCAGCGGAATCGCCAGACACGCCACCAGCAGCGCAAACGCCAGCAGCGCCCCCCCCTTGATCACAATCTCCCAAAAGTGACTCGGTGCATCGACAGCAGCATTACGGGTTGGCATGACAGTCAGGGTATGTGAAAAGCAGAGTATCGGCATTTCGAACACTCTGCAAGTCGAGTTGGTTAGTCATTCAGTCCGGCGGTGCAGGGCTCCCAGCCGCGTAGCGGCGGAAGACAATAGCCGTGGGATTTATCCCAGGGTGGCGGCATACCATGGGACAAAGCCGCGTAGTGGCGGAAGAATCCCGGCACGGGCCTCCGACTCCCCATGCCACACCGGTTCTGCCATCCGCCACGGCCTCCGGGCTCACTTATGCTTGATCTTCCCCCCATAAATCGCCTCCGCCCCCAATTCCTGCTCAATCCTCAACAACTGATTATACTTCGCGATCCGGTCCGACCGGCTCATCGACCCCGTCTTGATCTGCCCGCAATTCGTCGCCACCGCAAGGTCCGCGATCGTGCTGTCCTCCGTCTCCCCCGAACGGTGACTCATCACCGCCGTGTAACCGTGCCGGTGCGCCAGATCCACGCTGTCCAGCGTCTCCGTCAGGCTCCCGATCTGATTCACCTTCACCAAAATGGAGTTCGCCACCCCCTGATCGATCCCCTTCTGCAGGAACTGCACGTTCGTCACGAACAGGTCATCGCCCACCAGTTGCGTCGCCTTGCCCAGCTTGTCCGTCAGCACCTTCCATCCCGCCCAGTCATTCTCCGCACAGCCGTCCTCGATCGACAGAATCGGATACTTCTTCTGCAACTCCGCATAGTAGCTCACCAACTCCTCCGCCGTCCGCTCCGATCCATCGCTCTTCTTGAAGACATACTTCCCCTTCTCCTTCGAGAAAAACTCCGACGACGCCACATCCAGCGCGATATAAATCTGCTCGCCCAGCTTGTAGCCCGCCTTCTCCACCGCCTGCGCGATCACCGCCAGCGCATCGTCCGCGCTCGCCAGCGTCGGCGCGAACCCGCCCTCATCACCCACCGCCGTGCTTAGCCCGCGGTCATGCAGCACCTTCTTCAGCGAGTGGAAAATCTCCGCCCCGTAACGGATCGCCTCGGAAAACGTCGGCGCCCCGATCGGCATCACCATGAACTCCTGGAAATCAATCGGCGCATCGCTGTGCGCCCCCCCGTTGATGATGTTCATCATCGGCACCGGCAGCACCTTCGCATTCGGCCCGCCCACATAACGGAACAGCGGCTGCCCCAACTGCGCCGCCGCCGCCTTCGCCACCGCCAGACTCACCCCCAGGATCGCATTCGCCCCCAGATTCGCCTTATTCGGCGACCCATCCAGCCCCAGCAACACCCGGTCAATCACCGCCTGCCCCGTCGCATCCAGCCCCTCAATCGACGGCGCAATCGTCTTATTCACCGACCCCACCGCCTTCAGCACCCCCTTTCCCAGGAAACGCCCCTTGTCCCCATCCCTCAACTCCCACGCCTCATGCTCCCCCGTACTCGCCCCGCTCGGCACCGCCGCCCTCCCGAGCGCCCCCCCTTCCAGCAGCACATCCACCTCCACAGTGGGATTTCCGCGCGAGTCAATCACCTCACGCCCGGTCACTTTTTTAATGTTAAGACAAGACATCTGAATGGGTTCTTTTGGGTTCGAATGGCCAGAAAATCAAGGAAGATTGAGTATTCGGGGTGCCAATTTCATCCCTCCCTGTCATCTGATTGCAAACGCGAAGTGGCTGCGATTTCGGTTTACGTCCAATGTCCATTAAACCGCCCCCGCCATTCCGGGGTTAATTTCACCTCAAGGAATGTCTGCATGCACTTTGGGCTACCCCGGTAGGAGCCGATCGCAAGCTTTTCTAATCTGTGCAACCACTTCAGGTAATGCCGCGTTAGAAATGCCGGTTTTCTCTGACATTTCCTGAAGGCTTTCGGCGCAGAGCAGACTGTCCAAAATAGCCCCGGTATTAAGCATTGTGGACCTAGCGGGCGACCAATTCCGTTGATAATCCTCCCACCCCCTTATTTCGCGAGATGTTGAAACCGATATTCCGAGTACTTTTCGGAGTTTTTTTAAGTAATTCCGTGACACGGAAAATCGATTCGGATCCGGAAACTTAATATGCTCAGTCCAAGATTCAAACCAATCGTCAGGAGTATGAACGGACTGAAACCGATGAAAACATTGTATATATGGCAAAACACTTACGCACTGTTCTGGCATCCATTGTACATCCGGAGATGGATTCGGGTGATAGAATGCGCGGAGAAACCAATAGTTCGAGGTGTCACTCATCCTCCTCAATCGCTGACTCGACATTTTGGTCAATAAATCTCGGCATTCCGAAGCCGCGGCCTTTAGTGCCTCATCCGAAGTCGAGGTGTATGCACCGCTTGAGTAAAGCCAGTGAATTAGATCTCTAAAAAGCACAAAATAGCCCGCCTGTTTGGTCGCTTCAATGGATTTTGCATTGGCTTCGATGGGAAGCGAAGAGGAAAAATGGTGCCATTGCCTTATTGAGCAAAGTGAGCTTTGGTATTGCTGATGAGCGTATTTTCCGTACGCACTCAGGAGAATACTATAGCGTTTTATCTCTGATGGAGGAACGGCGCAGTCGCGGAGAATCGAGGCTATAATTTGATCGTTAATACCGAGCCTCGCGAGAATCTGGTGACCCCGAAATGTCGCACGTACGGAATTCCTTCCATAGGAAACAAGGTCATTTAGGTGGAGTTTCAATAAAACAGGTTCAAGTCTTGAGCCGAATTGGTTCAGGGATTTCTTAAGATCTGCCTCTGTGATAACACCAGCTTTGGAGATAAAGGTTAACACCAGAAGGGGTATTTCATCCTCAAGGATGGATTTTCGATGTTTGGTAAGCAAAAGTCGCCAGTCCATCGTCAAAATCTCCCCATAAGTATATATTTCATTTCGCGAACTCGCTGGACTTCGCGCTTCGTAACTTCCTTGATGCATTCACAATCATCTTCGCTTGGATAATATTCTAGCTGGCATGACAGAATGGAGCTGATGGAGGAAAGGCTCTGAGGTCCATAACCTCCTGCGTGGGTCTGATTGATGAAAATTAGTGTTTTTGCGTGAACTCGTCTATCAGCTGCAAAATCATGTATTTCCGCTATCGCGCCCGGCGAAGATGGAAGCGAAACTATCAAGTCAAATTCTTGAGCCTGAGCGAGTTGTTGAAGTCGCACTGAGTCGCCTGAAACACCATCCACCAATTCTTCACTGAAACAGGCAGCGTGTCCATCGCTCCTAAGTAAGGAGCGGAGTTCTTTCCGGACGGTTGCTAACGGACATATACTCAGCGGGCTTGGTCCCCAGATTAGGGCTTGTTTACATTGGCCCCTGCAAACGGGAAGACCGGTTGCGGACCACAGTTTTTGAGTTAGGAACGCCAGCCTGTTCCTATGACTGACTTCCATCGCTTCATGCCGGTGCCGCTCCGTGAGCGGTTTAAAAAATT
>DASZQB010000092.1:0-15067 GCA_035550135.1 Verrucomicrobiales bacterium | reverse complement strand
CGGAACGGAGGAAGCGGGAAACAACGGTTTTTGACCGCCCGTTTCCTTCGTTTCCAAGGACAGCCTTGGGTAACACCCTTTTGGCGCAACGAAGCTCTCTTCGCTCTCTACCCGGGTAACAGTTGGTTTTGGCGCACTACGAGGTCGTAGTCGAGATCGAACCGCGTGAGGTCACGGCCCGTCTGTTCTTTCACGCCATCGATCTGCTTTTGCGGGAAAACCATGCCTCCCGCCTCATGGTGGGGATGCGGCAGCGGATAGAATCCGGCGGGCCAGGTTTTCTTTGTTTTGATCTCATCCGGCGACATCGCGGCGAGCGAATCCCATGAGGCTCCGTCCGGCAGTTTCACCCGCACGCCGCCCTGCACGGCTTTGCCGCGCGGCATGGTGAGGCCCTCCACCGGTTTGTTGGAGAGGTCGTAGCGTTCCTTCAGCAGGTTCTGCTGACGTTCGGCAAATTTTGGTTTTTCCGACGTTAGACGCTTTACGAGGCCGTTGAAGTCCTCCTGCGCGGAGGCGGCCGAAACAAGGGACGCAAGTGAAAGCGACAGGATTGCCCTTCGCAATTGACGGATCGGTGCATGGTTTTGCATGGCAGGCTGCGGTGTTGGTGTTTTCGGCTCCGCGGTGCATGGGAGCCGGTCTGCCGTAACGCTTTCCCGCCATTGCTTGAAATACTTGTTTCCGCTCATTACGATAGTTTTCACCTATGGAACTTCACCAACTGCGCTACGCGCTGGCCGTGGCTAAAACCGGCAACTTCAGCCGCGCCGCCTCACACTGCCACGTATCCCAGCCTTCGCTGAGTCAGCAGATCCAGAAACTGGAGGAGGAGCTGGGAGCCCGGCTTTTCACCCGGATGAAGCGGGAAGCCGTGCCCACCGCCGCCGGCAAGGCCTTATTGCAGAGGGCCGCAAGAATCATCGACGATGTCGAAGCCTCCCGCCGTGATGTCGCCGACGCCTCCGGCGAAGTGCGCGGCGTGGTGACGCTCGGGGTGCTGCCGACGATAGCGCCCTATCTGCTGCCGCGCATTCTCGCCGAGTGCCGTCGCCGATGCCCGCGCGTGGAGGCCGTCATTCACGAGACCACCACCACGGAGCTGCTGTCCATGGCCGCGGCCTGCGAACTCGATTTCGCTGTCCTGAGCAGCACTCTCATGGACGCGCGCTTTCAAAAGGAGGAACTGTTTCACGAGGAACTGCTGCTGGCCGTGCCACCGGATCATCCGCTCGCCACACGGCACACCGTGCGGCTGGAGGATGTGGAAGCGGAACGCTTTATCCTGCTCCAGGAGGGACACTGTCTCGGAGACCAGGCCCTGCGGTTTTGCAATCAGCACCAGTGCCACCCGCAGGTGGTGTTTCGCACCGCGCAGTTGGAGACCATCCAGGCGCTTGTGGCCACCGGCATGGGCGTCTCACTCATCCCGCAGATGGCAGTGCCGGCCCGCCGGGAAAGAAATCCGGTTTATATCACCCTGGCAAAACCGCGTCCTGTTCGGGCAGTGGCCGCTCTTTGGCGCAGGGAATATCAATTCACCCGCGCGGCTGCCGCCGTCATGGATATCCTTCGCGGCGAAGCGAAGGTCCGCAAAAAGCCGTCCGCGGGTGTCTAACGAATTGGCAACCGCACCGGGAGTTGCACCCGGATTCCTGTGTGGAGAGCACAGAGTCCTAAGCTGTTAGACGATGCGGTCGTGTGATGTAAATTGGCAAGGGCGGCGGGATTCGCACCCGCATTGCCTGATTGAAAGTCAGGTAGCCTGACATGTTAGCTGACGCCCTCGTATGAAAATCTGAACATCCCATTCACCCTGGCGGATCCGGACCATCTGTTTCCTGGCGGCTTTCCCGAGTGCAGCGTGTTTTGAATCATCCAGTGATCTCCACCACCGGTGCCAGCGCCGCCCGCCGTGCAGCCAGTTCAATCGCATTTCCTCCCGCTTTCCGAGCAGTGCTCCAATCTCCGTGCGTCTTGACATAGACTCCGGGTCGAGCAGGGGTAACCGACGAATCCATCGGGGCTCAACCTTCAGTTCAAACATGTGGTGCGTGCAAAGAATGTAATGGATCAAAAGCCGACTGTGGTGACGCACGTGGTAGATGGGGCGGAAGTAGGCCTTGTGCCCGCTCGACCAATTCAACTGTCGCCACTTGGCTGCCTTGATCCGTTTGAAGCCCTGTGACGTCTCGTGCATTTGCCTCCGCGAGCGACGCTTTCCCCGCGGTCGGGTGGGACTGCTGAAAAGCTGTTCCGTATTTACTTCCCGGAGAATGTCTTCAAACACCGCGCGTTGTGCGTGGTCCTTTACCCAGTCCGCGAGAACCCAATGCCGCACCCAGCCTCTCTGGATCGGTGGATCAATCGCCACCATGGTCGGGCGGCGGCAGAGAAGCTTGTCCTCGCGTTCGAGGGCGAGCAGTTTTTTATCGCGGTAGAATCGATGGTTTCGTTGCATGCGTTTTTGAATAGAAATGGCGGAACGCAGAGGACTTGCACCCCATGCCGTTGGTGACAGCACGATCCCGTTAGCACCGGGTCCCGGCCCGCTGGTCCGGTTTACGCTCCATGTTAGGGAATGGTCCTCCAGGCGGGACTCGCACCCGCAACTCTCCCGTCTTAAGCGGGATGCCTCTGCTGATTGGGCCACCGGAGGAAAAAAGCGGCATCCCCGGAAGGAATCGCACCTTCGACCCGCCGGTTAGAAGCCGGCTGCTCTTCTGCTGAGCTACGGGGACAGGGAATGTAAGAGATAAGATGGAGGATTTAAGATTTGCCTCAGCTTGTGGAACTCAGCCTCGCGTAGAGAATCGCGTCGATGAATTTGCCGCCTTTGAGGTAGCATTTGCGGAGGAGAGGGGCTTCGATTTCGAAGCCATTCTTCTCCAGAGCACGCGCTGAGCCAGTGTTGCCAACGAAGATGGCCGCAGTGAGGCGATGGATGTCGAGCTCTGTGAAGGCGTGGCTGGCCACTGTGCTGATTGCTGCGGTGGCGATGCCCCGGCCCCACCAGGGTTTGGCAATCCAATAGCCGAGTTCCGCCGCGTGGGTTTGGCCGGCTGTCGAGGGATGAAGACCGATCCCGCCAATCTGGCGGCCATCGGGATCACGCACCGCCCAGTTGCAAACCCTTCCCTCCGTTTCCTTTCTTCGCTTCAGAATCGCAAACCATTCATCCGCATGAGCCGGCGTGTAGGGATGCGGAATCAGGAGAGTCCATTCATAAACCCATGGTTCCTGAAGATTCGCCACGAGAGCATCGCGGTCGGATTCCTGAAACTCGCTGAGAGAGTATCCGTTAGGAAGATGGAAGGACATCGGTTGCGTTGAATCGTTGAAAATTGGTCCCTGCGGCAGGAGTTGCACCCGCACTGTCTCCGTTCTGAGCGGAGTGTCTCTGCTGTTGGACTACGCAGGGATGGAAAGAATGAAAAGTGGTGCTTCCGGCAGGAATTTCGCCCGCAACCTCCGCGTTCGAAGCGCGGCGCTCTATACATTGAGCTACGAAAGCGTGGATAATTTCAGATTTATGATTTTTGATTTCAGATTTGGCAAAACTGGTAGGATTGACCGTATGACTGCCGATGAAATGAAGATCCGGACGAAGGCCCTTGCCGTTCGCGTGATGAAGATGGTTGACCATTTGCCGAACAGCAGAAAGGGCCATGTCTTGACTGACCAGATCCTGTGGAGCGCCACCTCCGTGGCTACGAATTATCGCGCAGCGTGCCGCGGGCGATCCCGGGCAGAGTTTGCTGCTAAACTCGGCGTAGCGTTGGAGGAAGCCGACGAAACATGTTTCTGGCCGGAATTGATGGTGGAGGGAGGGTTATTACCCGCAAAACGCATCGCCCCTCTTCTTACAGAGGCTAACGAACTCACCGCCATTCTTGTCGCCACGCTCCGATCTGTGAAATCACCTTCGGGAACAAAATCTGAAATGAAAGAAGCCCCGGATGGATTTGCACCATCAACCACCCGAGTCAAAGTCGAGCGTTCTGCTGATTGAACTACAGGGCCATGAGAAGGCAGGATTCTGGATGGGAGAGTTTGGATTACCCTCTCCGGACAGAAGGAGCCAAATCCGAAATCACAAATCTAAAATGGAAGAAGCCCCGGATGGATTTGCACCATCAACCTCCCGAGTCAGAGTCGAGCGTTCTGCTAATTGAACTACGGGGCTAAAAAATGGAGCCGGTCGCGGGGGTTGCACCCGCATAAGCCTGTTTACAAGACAGGTGCATTCCTGCGTCTGCCAGACCGGCGTTGTCGTGTTTGATGCCAACTCTGATTTCATGGACTCTGTTAGGGAGCCAATCAGAAATCAGAAATTAAACATCTGAAATCAAGATGGCGGCCACCGGAGGACATGCTCCCCGTGCCGGTGAAGGCACGCTGTGTTTTCGAAACACGCCCGGCGCGCTCGTCCGGTGCAGTGGCCATAGAAAGCAGGTTTAGCGTCGATCCGATTCAGATGAGGCAAATCTGAAATCAAAAATCTCAAATCCTAAATCAAAATGGCGGACTCAGGAGGGCATGCTCCCCATGCGCTTCGCGCGCACGATCCGTTTTCAAAACGGCCCTGACGACCTTGGTCAGTTCTGAGTCCATGAAATGGTGACCCCGGAAGGACTCGCACCTTCAACCTTCCGTGTAAGAGACGGCTGCTCTGCTATTGAGCTACGAAGCCATGATTGAGATTGGCGGCGGCCAGTGGTCCTGCCCCACAACCGCACCAGTGAGGGCACGATCTGTCCGGCTTCCAACCGGCAACAGCACGCTTGTCTGTTTTGACCGCCAATAATGTTAGTAGAATGGTCGGGCACCCCGGTGTTGCTCCGGGTGTCTCGCCGATCCGAACGGCGCGGATTGCTGTCTTCCTCGTGCCCGATGAAGGTGTATTCGAAATGGATCCGCCACGCGGACTTGCACCGCGCTCTGCGCCATACCAGGGCGCTGAATCGCTGTCTATTCGTTGGCGGAACGGGGGAAATGGTGGAGATGGCGGGAATCGCACCCGCAGCCTTCGCGATGCATCGCGCTGCTCTACTGTTGATCTGCACCCCCCTTTGAAAAATTGGTCGGTCAGGTTGGAGTTGCACCAGCATCCTACGGGTTATGAGCCCGCCGCTTTACTGTTAAGCTACTGACCACTAACGGAAATGGAGGCGCGCCCCGGAGTCGCACCGGGTAGGGCAGGTTTGCAATCTGCTGGCTCCACGACTTCACCTTGCATGCCGTGTGTGAAATTGGGGGGATCGACGGGTTCTGCCCCCGCTCCGCGACATTCACAGTGTCGAATGCTGGCTATTACACCACGATCCCCGTATGGAGGCGCCGCCACGCTTCACGCGTGGTGCGCCAAATCATGTTTTCTGTGCGATCCGGATTCGGAACCGACACGGGAAAAATGCCTGCGAGGGCATACCCGATGCGTTTTGGAACGGCGGCGCTGCGCTCGTTCAAGGGATCACAGACGATGGTTACCGCCGTGACAGGCAGAGCGGCAAATACCGCCGTAGTCATGGCGAGCACAGCCTCCGTCATGTAGCCCCTGTTCACGGCTCCACTGTGAAGCCAGTAGCCGATTTCACGCTCCTCCGCGTTTCCGCGGTGATGGACACCCACACCGCCGAGCAGTTCCGTTTCGCCGGTATCGAAGAGTGCATACAGCAGGTCGTGGGCGGATTCCGGCCTCCTCTGGAATTCTTCCAGACTGTCCCATTGGTTTTCGATTGGGACGCGTGCCCATGGCAACCACCGGGAAAGATGGTCGAGACACTGGCCCACCGTCTTTTCATAGGCAGGCCGGTCCTCCGGCACCCATGGACGCAATCGCAACCTGGCGGTTGTTAGGAGGGATGGCAGGGAGGGATCGGGCATGGCGTTAGGTTTGCTGACAATGGATCCCCCGGCGGGTTTTGCACCCGCATAGTCCCGCTTACGGGGCGGGTGCCATTTCTGTGTCGGCCACAGGGGAGTGGAATGAAGTTGGTGTTCCCGCGAGGATTTGCACCTCGAACTCCCGCCTTCGCAGAGCGGTGTGCAGACTCTTACACTTCAGGAACAAAAAAGTTGGTGCGGTATGCCAGTGCTGCCCTGGCGCCCTCTGTGTGGAAGACAGGCGTGCTCGCTGTTACACCAATACCGCAACTTGTTAAGAAAATGGCCGCTGGAGCCGGTATCGCGCCGGCCTGTGCGCGCCTTCAACGCGCCGCTCATCTGTCTAAGCCATCCAGCGATGGATGATGGAGAATGGTCCTTTCGCGTGGTATCGCGCCACGGTCTGCCGGTTATCAACCGGCGGCTCTGCTTTTGAGCTACGAAAGGGAAGGACGTGAAAAAATGGTCGGACACCCCGGTGCTGCCCCGGGCGACTCCTGATCCCAAATCAGGCGGGTTCGATGGCTCCCTCGTATCCGATGGAAATGGCTCCCCTGCATGGACTCGCACCATGACATCCGGTGTAACAGACCGGCAGGCTGCTTTAACCTCACGGGGGAATAAAAGTGGTCGGACGCCCCGGTGCTGCCCCGGGCTTCTCCTGATTCCAAGTCAGGCAGGTTCGCTGGCTCCCTCGCGTCCGATGATGGTAAACTGGCGGGCACGGCGGGTGCTGCCCCCGCTATCCCCTGCTCGACAGGCAGGTGAGTCTGCTGTTACTCTTCGTGCCCAATAGAAATGGTAGGGAATGGTGGTAGTGCGCCACTTGTCGCTTCCGGCCTTTTTTGAGACGGCGGGTTTACAGCCCGCTGGCCGGGGCATTCCCCGTGTTGGAAATGGTGGCAGGAGCGGGACTTGCACCCGCGGAGGCGTGCTTATGAGGCGCGCTTGAATCTCATTCTTCCTGCGTCGTGATGAAAATTGGTGGAACCTGCCGGTAACGCTCCGGCTTCTGCCGGGTGCAAGCCGGCCGTGTTGTCTTTTACTACTAAGGCCCCGTGGAAAATGGCACGGCGTTCCGGTGCTGCCCCGGACCCGCGGAGTTTTGGAGACTCTGCTGCGCAGGCTGGCGCCCGCCGTGTATTTTGAAAATGGAGCGGCCAGCCGGAATCGCACCGGCGTCCCTGGATTGGCATACCAGGATCCTGCTGCTGAACGATGGCCGCATGAAAAAAGGAAAAAGCGCGGGCGGAACAGGGGACCCCCGTCCGCCCGCGCTCATGTGTTTACAAAAGAACGAACACCTCTGCCGCGCCTCCTGGCGCCGCACCCGCTGGATTTCATGGCGGATGTTTCGGTGTTTTAGAGGCACACCTCCCGGGAAGCCTTATGGGATATGTAGAGAAAAATGACATACAGACTAAAGTGATATAGGCATATAATCCCGGGGTCATCCTGCGTTGCGCAGGTTGACTTTGGACCCGGCTGCGGCGATGGTTTCGCGGCGGCCGCTGGATGGGGATGATGTGTCGAAGCACTCTCGGTCTGCGGTTCGTCCACCCGCCCCTTCGCTGGTTGCACCCGGCGGAGGGGTCTTTTGTTTTGGACGGTAAACGAACCGGTATGGGAATGAGTTTGGCAGGGCGACCCTCGTGATGGCGATGGGGATTTCCCAAGGCGCGACGGGATCAGAATGTGTTGGTTTTTAGGGCTTTAGGTAAAAAAGAAGCCCCGCTCTCCTGGGAGGTGAGCGGGGCTTCGGGAAACTTTGTTTTGTTTCTTCTGAAGTCTCTGTCAGGCACTGTTGGCCTGACCGCTCACCGCATGGCTGGGATCGAGTTCTTCTCCGTGGGTTCTACCGTATTTGGACGCACTTAAGATCGACCGGTCACAATTACGCACCCACTGACGCATCCCTTGCGGGAGGGGCAGCGCGCTGGCGGCAAATGTGGCTGATAGTATCATGGTATGCTGTGAAGTTGCAGGGATAATGCCACTTAATCTGCAAACGTCAAATCTATTTTTTGAATTATTTCATTTTTTATTGATCGATACCGCCTTTTCCCAGCGATCCACCTGCCCCGCCCCGGAGAGGCACGCTCCCGTCTTGCGGCGTTGACGCGTTCCGTTTGAACACGTTGCGTGGGCGCATGAAGACTCTGAATTTCGCTCTTCTCGTCCTGACTGCCAACCCGCTGGCGGCGGCTGATTTCCTCGGCCGCCACTTCACGGTGGCTGATGGTTACACCCTGAGCGTGGCAGCGCCCCCGGAGCTTGTGGAGCGGCCCATTGAGGCGTGCTTCGATGACAAAGGCCGCCTCTACGTTACCGAGTCCTCCGGCTCTAACGAAAAAGTGGAGGAGCAATTGAAGAAGAAACCGCACCGGCTGCTGCGGCTGGAGGATACGAACGGCGATGGCGTCTTCGATAAACGCACGGTCTTTGCCGATGGATTGATGTTCCCGGAGGGCGTGTTGTGGCACCAGGGAGTCGTGTATGTCGCTGCGCCTCCACAGATTTGGAAGTTCACGGACACAGATGACAATGGCGTGGCGGATACGCGTGAGGTCTGGTACGACGGCAAAACCCTGACAGGATGCGCTAACGATCTTCACGGGCCATATGCGGGTCCTGACGGATTCATTTACTGGTGCAAGGGTGCGTTTGCGGAGCAGACGCACGATCTTCCTCAGCAAAAGGGATGGAAGACACGAGCGAGTCACGTCTTTCGCATGAAGCCGGACGGCACGGAGTTCGATTCCGTTTTCACCGCCGGCATGGATAATCCGGTGGGCGTGGCGTGGACGCCGGAGGGAGATTTGATAGTCAGCGGGACGTTTCTGCAGCATCCGGGCGACGGAAAGCGGGATGGTCTTATCCATGCCGTGCGCGGCGGGGTGTGGGGGAAGGATCACAATGTGCTGGACGGTCACATCCGCACCGGCCCGCTGATGCCGCCGATGACGCATATGGGTCCCGCCGCGCCTTGCGGCATGTGCCGTTATGGGCGAGATCTGCTGGTGTGTCAGTTCAATCTGCGAAAGGTCAGCCGCCATGTGCTGGAACCGCTGGGTTCCACCTGGAAAACCACTGACAGCGACCTTCTTGTTAGCGATCATCCGGATTTTCATCCCACGGATGTTCTTCAGGCCCCCGACGGCAGCGTGCTTGTTGTCGATACCGGCGGCTGGTATAAGCTCTGCTGCCCCACCAGTCAGATCGCGCGGCCTGAAGTGCCGGGGGCTATTTACCGGTTGAGGAAGAACGGTGGAGAAGTTTCCACTGCGTGCCCTGAGCCGCGGTGGAAGCTCGCGAAAACTGAAGAGCCTGCGGACCTTGTCGAACAGGCTAAGTCGGGCGATGAGGGAGCCGCCGAAAAGGCGTTGGAAGCGCTGCTCAAGCCGCTCGCAGAGCAGGCCAAATCCTCCAATCTTCACATTCGCCGCATGGCCATTGAGGCGCTTGGACAATGGCCTGCGCGGCATCGCTTTACCCCGGAGGGCGGTGGAAGACTGCCCCGTGAGGGCCGGGCGATCGTGGCGCCACTTCTTGCCGCAGCGGCTGCGCCTGAAGCGGACCGGTTCCTTGAGCACGCGTTGACTTATGCGCTCATCGAAGGTGCAGATGCCCGCGGTCCGCGCGTCACACTTAGCAGCGACCGTCCGATGCTGCAGCGCATGGGACTTTACTGGGTGAGTCAGACCGATCCGTCGGAGTTGGAATCGAATCCGGACGAGATCGGTAAATTTCTTTCCTCGCCGGATGCTGGAGTGCGCGAGGCGGCGGCTTTTCTTTTGCAGAAGGCACCGCAGTGGCGCGGGCAGGCGGGAGGGTGGGTGCGGAAGTTCCTGACAGAAAATCGCAGTCCGGAAGTTTTGCGTCCGGCGGTGGAGGTACTGATGAACGAAGCGGGCTTCCGCAAAGACGCTGGGGTATGGCTGGCGGCAGCGAAGACCGGGCCGCTGCAGCAGATGCTGCTGGATGTCATGGCGGCTGCGGCGGCGCGTTATGAGTTTCCGCGTGAGTGGGTCGAGCCGCTGCTGACGGTGTTGGAAAGCGGTGAAACAGCAACGGCTGCGGCGGCGGTTTTTGCGGCGAAGCCGCTGAAGAAGATGGAGGAGGTGCGTGACAAACTTGCAAACATAATCCGGGATGCTCAACGCCCGGCTTCTGTTCGTCTTCTGTTGATGCAGGCGCTCAGTCCGGTGGCTCCAACGGAATCGGAGTTTACGCTGCTCATGCAGACTCTCGCGGCCAATGGGCCGGATGCTGACCGTGCGGCTGCGGTGCTTTCCCGGGCCAAACTTACGGCACCGCAGCTCGCGGTGCTCGCTCCGGCGCTGGCGCAATGCAGCATGCTTCGCCGTCCGCTGGTGCTGCGCGCGTTTGCGGGCGCGACGGATGAGACGCTTGGCCTCGCAGTGGTGGATCAGTTGGAAAAGTCCGGCGGGCTCACGGGTCTTTCTGCGCAGGATCAGAGTGAGTGTCTGGGAAAGTTTCCTGACAAGGTGCAGCAGAGGATTGCCGGGGTCCGCGGCAAATTGAATCAGGGGGCGGAGCAGCAGAAGGCGCGGATCGATGAACTGGAGAAGGTGCTGCCGGCCGGTGACAATCGGCGCGGGGCAGTGGTGTTTCAGAGCCCGAAGGCGTCCTGCTCGCTTTGTCACCAGGCGGGTTATCTGGGAAGGCATGTGGGGCCTGACTTGAGCAAGATCGGCGGCATTCGCACGCGGCGGGATTTGCTGGAGTCAATTGCGTTTCCGTCGGCGAGTTTCGTTAGGAGTTACGAGCCGGTGGAGATCAAGCGGAAGGATGGAACGATTGCCTACGGGGTGGTGCGTTCGCAGAACGCACAGGCGGTGACACTGGTGACGGGCGCGGTAACGCCGGACGCGACGGTGGCGGCGGCGGATACGGCGTCGATGAACCCGGGCGCTCTTTCGCTGATGCCGCAGGGGATCGACCTGATCCTGACACCTCAGGAGCTGGCGGATGTGGTGGCATTCCTTGAGTCGTTGAAGTGAAGCTATGCGACTCGCGGCGATCTTCCTTGCGCTTGCTGTTGTTGTTCTCATCCCGTTCCTGATTTGGGGAGACTGGTTTGAGCGGGCGTTCACCGGCGATGCGCTTCAGCAATGGCTGGCGTCGTATGGCCGCGCGTGGGGGTGGTTGATGGGGCTGCTGCTGCTGGTGGCGGACTTGTTTCTGCCGGTGCCGGGAACGGCGGTGATGAGCGGGCTCGGTTATGTTTACGGGACGTGGCTGGGAGGAGCGGCGGCGGCGGGGGGATCGTTTTTGTCAGGGGCGCTGGCGTATGGACTGTGCCGGAAGTTCGGTGATCGCGTCGCGGTTAGGCTGATGGGACCGGAGGGTTATGCGCAGGGGCGGAGGCTGTTCGAGGGGAAGAGCGGAGGGTTTGTGGTGGCCGGGTCGCGCTGTCTGCCGCTGCTGCCGGAGGTGGTGGCGTGCATGGCGGGGCTAACAAAAATGGCTCCGGTGAAGTTCTTCACGGCGCTGGCGTGCGGGAGTCTGCCGATGGGATTCGTCTTTGCGTGGATCGGGGCAGCGGGGCGCGAGGAACCGGGCCTTGCGCTGGGACTGAGCGTGCTCATTCCTGCGGTGCTCTACGGCATCGCGCTGCTGGTGTTGAAACGGAAAAGACCTGACCCTAACTAATTTTACATCCGGAGCTCGCGGGCGCTGAGGATGGCGGGATGCTTGAGGAGATCGGCGAGGACTTTGTCACCGGCGCTGCCGTCCACGTTGAGAACGGTGAGGGCGACGCCGCCGCTGCTGTCACGGCTGAGGGACATGTTAGCGATGTTGACGCCGTGCTGGCCGAGGAGAGTGCCGACGGCGCCGACGATGCCTGGCTGGTCGCGGTTTTCGTAAATGAGGAGCGTGCCCTCCGGATAGGCTTCGATGCGGCGTCCGTTGATGCCGACGATGCGGGGCGAGCGTCCGAAGAAGGTGCCGGCGACGCTGGCGCGGTTGTCGCCGGAGCCGGCGGTGACTTCGATGAGCTCAGTGAAATCGGCGGGGGTGGCGAGGCGGCTTTCCGTGAGGCGGAGGCCCATGTTTTCGGCGATGCCCGGAGCGTTCACCCAATTCACGGCGCCTTCGGTGCAGGCGATGTCGAGATATCCTTTGAGCACCGCGCGGGAAATGAGCGTGGTGTCCCCTTCCCCAACCTTGCCGCTGTAGTTGATGCGCAGGACTTCCGGCTGCTTTGGCGCGAGCTGGGCGGCGAGACGTCCGAGGATTTCCGCAAAATTCAGATAGGGGCCAATGGCATCCAGAGTCTTGCGGTCCACGCTGGGCATGTTGACGGCGTTGGCGACAATGCCGTCCACCAGCGCGTCCTTGAGAAGCTGCGCGACTTCGATGCCGACATTCTCCTGGGCCTCGGCGGTGCTGGCGCCGAGGTGCGGGGTGAGGACGACGTTAGGCAGGGAGAGAAGCGGATGGTCTTTGGCGGGCGGCTCGGTTTCGTAAACGTCGAAGGCGGCGCCGGCGACATGACCGCTTTTCAGAGCCTCCACCAGAGCGGCCTCCTCCACGAGACCGCCGCGGGCGCAATTGACGATGCGCACGCCGGGTTTGCACTTCGCGAGACGCTCTTTGTTGAGGAGATATTTGGTCTCCTTGGTGAGCGGCATGTGCATGGTGATGAAATCGGCGTCGGCGATGGCTTCCTCGACGGTTTGCATGAGTTCCACGCGCAGGACGTGGGCGCGGCTGGCGGAGAGGTAGGGATCGTAGGCGACGACTTTCATGCCGAAGGCCATGGCACGGCGGGCAAACTCGGTGCCGATGCGGCCCATGCCAAGGATAGCGAGCGTTTTGCCATTGAGTTCCACGCCTTCGTAATTTTTCCGGTCCCACTTGCCGGCAGCCATGCTGGCGTGGGCCTGGGGAATGTGGCGCGCGAGGGACATCATCAATGAAAACGCGTGCTCGGCGGTGGAGACGGTGTTGCCACCGGGAGTGTTCATGACGATGACACCGTGTTTGTTAGCGGCGTTCACATCGATGTTGTCCACGCCGACGCCGGCGCGGCCCACGGCTTTCAACTTCGAGGCTTTTTCCATGACCTCGGCAGTGATCTTCGTCTGACTGCGGACGACGATGCCGTCGTATTCATGCGCGGTGGCGAGCAACTCCTCCGGCTTGATGCCGATCTTGACGACCACATCGAGGGACGGGCAGGCCTGGAGGTCAGCAATGCCTTTTTCTGAAATGGGGTCGGCGACGAGTACTTTTTTCTTATCCATGAAGAGGAGGGAGGTTTGAAGGGGGCGGGCAGACTATGATTCGGGGAGGGGGTGTAAAGGGAAAATGACCCGGCGGAGCCGGGAAGGCGGGAGCCGGAGAAAATGGTGAATCGTGAATGGTTGAATCGGCTGAGTCGGAGAAGGAGGCTGATTCAGAGGGAGCGAGGGCCGGCGGAGCCGGAAACTTCAAACATCAAACTTCAAACATCAAAACATCAAAACATCAAAGAAGCATCAAGCATCAGGATGGAGATAATGGAAAATGGATGTGGATGAATGGGCGGGTTCGGAGGCGGGAGTAAGATTCAGCAGCGGTAAGGCATGATGGATTTGAGTGGACGGGGGGTGGGGGGATAGTGCGGGATGGTGAGCCAGGGCGGGATGGGGTGGAGGATTTTTTCCCGCCATTCGGGCATTGGGTC
The DNA here is from genome assembly GCA_035550135.1 of Verrucomicrobiales bacterium. Taxonomy (GTDB): domain Bacteria; phylum Verrucomicrobiota; class Verrucomicrobiia; order Verrucomicrobiales; family V1-33; genus V1-33. The sequence continues at coordinate 1,485 of DASZQB010000092.1, read as the reverse complement.
GGGGTTGAGGTGGCGGAGGCGGTTGAATTCTTCGGCGGACATGGGGGGCGGTGAGGGAGGCGGAGATGTGGAAGGGGATGATGGTGAATCGTGAATCGATGAATCAGAATGGGGTGGCTCGGAGGGGGAGCGTGGGGCGGGTTCGGAGGGAGTAGGAGTGAGAGTATGAGTATGAGTAGGAACGGGTTCGGAGGGCGAAAAATTGGAGGTTTGATTTTGCCTGATTTTACCTGATTTACGGGGAGGGGATGGGTGCGATGGACGGGATGGACTTGATGGATCGGAAGGAGGGGGTGGGTCGTCAGGGTCTGTGTCGCGGGGGATGCCGTAGGCGAGGCGGCGGAGGCCTTCGATGAGGATGCGCTCGCCGGGGGATTCGGAGTCGTCGTCGGGGGCGTGATCGCGGTCGTGGTTGGCTTGCTCCATTTTGAGTCGGGCGGCGGAGTGGTCGCCGCGGCGCAGGGAGCAGAGGGCGCGGGAGAGGGAGAGGAGTTGGTTGAGGGAAGGGTTTAATCGTGAATCGTGAATGGTTGAATCGGCTGGTTCGGAGGTGGAGGGAGAGGCGGGTTGGTGGGGCGGAATGGAATTCCGCGGTCCTTTGGGGCGCTTTTTGAGGGGAGTATGAGCAGGGTGAAGTGCGTCGGAGATGAGGAGGGCGAGGTGGGAGGAGAGGAGGCGGGCGGCGCGGTCGGCAATGGAGGGGCCGCGTTTTTGGATATCGTCATCGAGGAGGGAGAGGTCATCGAGACGACTGAGGAGGTCCTGGCGGCGTAGCCATTCCTGGAAGCCGCCCTGTCGCCACTCGGAGATGTTTTGCTCGTTGATGGGTTTGCCGTCGAAGGTGTCGCGGAGGATTTTGCGGACGGCGGGAAGGCTGTTGAGCCATTTGGCGAGGACGCGTCCGGGGACGTTGCACGCGAGGCGCTGGTTGAGGTCTTCGCGGATGGCGACGGGGAAACGGGAGATTTTACCGGTTCTGGGCATGGGGACAGGGGGTTGGTGGTTGATTGACGGTGGATTGGCAGGGGGAAAAACTTCAAACTTCAAACGACAAACTTCAAAGAAGCTCCAAGCACCAGGAACCAAGCTCCAAAGAAGCTCCAAACATCAAAGCTCCAAGGCGCGTGGGGAGGACGCAGCGTGATGGTGCGCTGGCAAATGCCCGGCAGGCTGGATGATATGTAAAAGGAAAGATGTAAGATTTAAGATTTAAGATTTAAGATGTAAGATTTAAGATGTAAGATTTGGCTCGGTCTGGAGCGAACATGGAGGAGCACCGCCGAGGCCGGCGGGCCTGTTAGGGGCCGGTCGAGGGGCTTGGATGGGGGGTGAACGCTGTCGGGTTCCGGTAAGCTTTTTAGGGGCCGGGTCGGCAGTGTGGCCGTTGAGGGTAAGTCCAGTGACGGAGCCCGCGGTTAACAAGAACTCAGGGGATTACCGGAAAAAAAGTCAAATGATTCCGATGGGAAATCTTCGGAATGGGGC
>DASZQB010000091.1:0-51792 GCA_035550135.1 Verrucomicrobiales bacterium | reverse complement strand
GGGAAAGAAAACCGGCTCGCCTTTTTTCCCGGATCCGAAAGGCCGGCGGCGTCCCCACCACACGGCCGCCGCCGCCAGGGCCGTCGCCTGCGCCCCCACTGCGAATGCCCACCAAAGTCCGGTCGCCGGGGCCTGAGCCGTCGCCGGTTCGGTTTCATCCTGCAACGCCACGACTCCCTGCCGGTGGAGCCGGTCAAGGCGGATCGCCGCTTTATAACAAAACCGCTGCAACTGGGTTACCGGCGCGGACATGCGCGCGGCTTCATTCACGCTGAAGTCAATGACCTGACGCAGGTCTTCGCTGCGATGAAATCGCCGGGTTTCGGGTGAAAAGAAGGCCTGGGTGCGGTTAGGCTGACCGAGGAAATAAAGAATCAGCAGTCCTTTGCCGTCACCGTACCAACGCTGGAGAAGTTCCGGGGGATTGAGAGCGACCGGCATCTGCTGCGATGGCTTCAGCACCACGATACTGGTTTGAAAACTTCCGCGGGCATTGAGAGAATTGTGGAGAAGCGCCAGCAACGGTGCTGTCTGGGCGGGCGCCAGCAGTTTTTGCGGATCGTGAAGGGCCGGCGGAGGGCTCGGCCCAAAACAGGTTGCGGCAATCTCCGGCGGCAACGGTTCATCGATGGACGGAGCGATGAGGTCCACCGGCGCGGGTTTTTCAGTTTCCTCCAGCGGTTCCACGGGCGGCGCCGGCGGCCACAACTCGTCAGGAAAGAGACTGTCATCCCGGGATGCGAACATCTCTCCGGGAGACCCGTCCCCGTCCGCATCCTCCTGGGGAAGCGGAAGCGTCTCCACCCGGTTCGGCAGCAGATCGGTGAGGGCACCGGTTTCCTCTTTGTCTGACGCAGGAGTGACCGCAGATGATCCCTCCTCCGGCGGAGGGGCATCAGTCCCCTGCCCCGCAGCGGCCTGAGGCATTAGTCCGCCGACAGCGGCCAGCACAAAAAGCAGTTTGGGGTCGCGCATCCGTTGCTCCTTTCTAACGTTTGCGTTTCCCTCCGCCCTTTCCCTTATTCTTTCCGCCTGCCGCCGGAGTGCGGCGGGGGCGTTGCTTCGCGGGTTTTCCGGGAACGTTTCCTTCGCGAATGCGCACGAACTTCGGTGTTGAGGGAACGACAGGCGGTTTCGGAGGGGCAAAACGCGCCGGAGACCTCGCCGCCTCCATGGCGCGCTGACGAAGGCACGCCGTCAAGCCATCCAGAGCAGCGCAGACCCCCCCGGCCCACAGTCCCCTCTGAAAATCCCGCCGCCCGGCCGCCAGGATGCGCTGCGCATCCTCTTCATTGAGATAGCACTCAAGGAAATACCCCAGCACCAGCGCGGCGGACCGTCCGTGAGTATCGATAACAAAAAGCGCTCCGTGCTCGTTGGGTCGCGTCACTTCCAATTCGCAAACCGCCGCCCTGTTCAGCAGCCAGAAGCCGAACTGCCGCAGGCTCGTTTGCTGCGGCAGCGCTCCGCAATAAACCACAGCGAATAATTGGGGAAAGCGCGCCTCGAACTCCTTCAGCCCTGCATTCACGCGCACCCTGTCAGCGTCGCTGAATACCCCCGCGGCGTCCGTCACCCGCTCCAGCAATACTTCGTCCGCGCCAAATACTTCATCCGTCACTGCCAAAGAATATCCGCAATGAGAGCAGCCCTCCTCGCCATGCGCCACTCCCTGAGTGCAGCGGGGACACTTCAAATCGGTATGACTGACAGCGTGTGATCTCAGAGGATGGAGGAGCTTGAATCAACGTAGCGGCGGCGGTGCAGGCGTCAAATGCCGGGTGTATTTTTTGCGGTGCATCAGAGCTGTGGCGCCGGCGTTAGAGCAGGAATGAAACAGTGTGCACCGCTATCTGACGGTTCATATCTTTCCTGCATGTGCGAGGCCATTCCCGGGGCGCGGAGATACCGGCTCGGTTCCTTCATCGAAGCACTCGGGCGATGTACCGCGGAACTCCTCGATGAACATCCGCCGCATTGCAGGGTAGCCGCTGAAAACGGTCATCCAAATGCTGAAGAAGCCGCTGGCCAATGCTGTCCGGCAAATTTGCCTGCGCAGGGATTCCGAAGGATTCAATCCAAGGTCTGTTCTGCTCTCCTCCGCAAGGAGCCATACTTCCATACGCTGTCCCACCCTGTCGATTGCCACCAGCCGGCCATTTTGGTCATACACCTCGTTGATGGGTTTATCGAGCCCCGGCAATGCAAGCGTGGCGCGCGCCCTCGCGTCATCTTCAGGCGGCAATCCTTGGCGCGGCGATACCGTTCCGTCAGGGAGATACTGGAAGACGAAGAACGTGTTATCGCGATCGGCGAGGAAAGTATGTTCCAGGAGCACATCCTTGTCCCCTTTCGTGCCGTTGCAGTTCACACAGCCAAGCACGTAGTTATCCCATCGCCCGATGAGTTCCGGGTAACGGGCACCGTCCTTTGGCTGAATATGCTCCACCGCGAGATTGGTGGGCATCCGGCGCTCGCAGTAGCTGCAATAGGGACCCAGCCTGGCCATCAGTTCCGGAAACGCGTCCCGGTAATTGTCAAAATCCCCTTCGATGGGACTGAGTCCGCGATTGATAGGGCGCATGACTCAAGCAATTGTGCCGGTGTTTCCGCGGGTTCCGTTTGTGCCTCCGAGTTTGGCTTCGCGTTTCAATTCCAGAAAGGCTTGAAACGCCGGGTTGTCCGCATAGGGCCCGATGCCTTCCGACAGCCGCCGCTCATACTCCGCGAGTTTGTCCGCCGGTGCCCGCGCCGCCTCCTCCAGAGTCGTCAGATAGTCACGTGCGGCCTGCTTCATCTCTTCGTACCGCGGACTGACATCGGTTCGCTTCACGCCCATCAGTCCGCGCGCGATTTCCTCGATGGTCAGATTGCCCGTTTCCGGCACCGGCTGTGCATCCATGGGAATTAACTCCCCCTCCCGCAGTGTTTGGACGACGAACGGTGAGTGGGTCGTGCAGATAAACTGAAGGTTGGGAAACGCCTGCCGCAGATTTTCCACCACCCGCCGCTGCCATTTCGGATGAAGATGCAAATCCAATTCATCGATCAGCACCACCCCGGGTGACCGCCGGGCACTGTCACGCCCAAGGTGCGGATTCAGAACAGCCGCCTTTATCGCGATATCCGCCACAAGGGAAAAGAGGGTGCGCTGACCGTCGCTAAGGCTGTAGAACGGCATTTCTCCGCCGGTCAAACCTATCACGATTTCCTTTCGGTCGGCATCAAACCGGAGACTGGTTGCGCCGGGGACACAACGCAGCACCGCCTCCTCCACCGCCATCGCACCGTCCCGCTTTGTCCCGCGCTGCGCCGCCTCGACGGCCTCAAACAGAAACCACTGCTGCAATTCCTGATCCCGAATGCTTCCCTCCAGACAATAATAATACGCATCGAAACGCGAGACTCTGTTCAGCTTGAGTTCAAAGTTCGAGAGGCGCGCCTTCGCGGGGAGCCAGGCCCTTCCGGCACCGTAGCACGCCAGCACGGGCAGCGTCACCGCCACATCCTGCCGGCGTGATTGTTCGAGGAGACCACTGATCACATCCACCGCCTCCTGCGCCTCTTTGTTAGTGGTCCTTCCCGAAGTTCCCTTGTTCATCCGTGTCCACTTTACGGCTCTGTTCCCGATGATTCCTTCGGCGCTGATCGACGGAGAAGGCGAAGCCTCAAACCGCACGGTGTCGCCGTCCCGCCTCGGCACCAGTCTTGCCTCCTCCTTGCGGATGGCCCTCCACCCTGCTGTCGGCCGTGCCACGTGCCATACCCCGAGTGCTACCGCCAGTGCATCCAGCGCCGTGGACTTTCCGGACCCGTTCTCACCGATCAGAAGATGAAACGACCCCTGTTTTTCCGGATCGACTTCCTCCCGAAGACGTCCGGACTCATCTGTATCCGGAGCGCGCAAAAACGAAAACAGCCTCTCTTCGAAGCCTTTGAAATTGCGAACCGTCAGATGGTCTATTCTCATAGTCAGAATGCAATTCTTCCCTGCCAGCGGAAGATCACAGGTGTCATTGTAGCATCAATTGATAAACCGCAAGCCTGGCAAAGCGTACCGCCGGGCTTTCCCGCGCTCCCATCGGCATTCGGACGGACACTTTTGGAAGGCTCAGAGGATTACCAGGCGGGCGGCGACGGCAGCCACTTTGCTGAGCGTTTGGTAGAGAGGGGCCCGGCTCAGGACGGTGGTGAACAGTGAGCGCAGTTCCGCTCCCGCTGCCGGGGAGGTGATGAAGACGGTAATGTCTGCAGACGCCAGGGATGGATCGCCCTGCTCCATGCCCAGGTGCGCGAGGACGTTGTGCAGTTTCGCTTTCGCGGTGGCTTCGAGATCATCGATGTCAAAACCGTTTTGACGACAGGCAGTGGCGAAGCCGTTTAAAAGTTCAGCGGTGAGCGCGGCGAGCATAGCCTCCATGGCGGAAGGGTGATCGTCTTTTTCCTCAAAGCTCGCAGGCTGGCCGAGCTTCCATGAGAAGTTCCGCGCGAAGATGGTCGCCTCTTGATTGCCTGACAATCGCGCCCGGACACGCCATTCGTAATTGCGCGCCTCGCGTTTGTCCCTCTCCAGCGCTGCGGCTTCGCCCGCGGGATCTGCGCCGCGCCTGACAAAATGCCGCCAGCGGCCCGGTGCACTTTCCTCCGCGCTCACATACTCATGGCCGGTCATGCGACACCATGGAGGAAGTTCGACAACCACAGTGGGCTCTTCACTGCGAATCTCCAAAATGCCGCCCGCCGGCACGCGCGCCATGTTTTCCCGGATGAGCAGGATGAGGCCTGAGCCGCAATCCATGTCGCCGCCGTCGAAGGTGTGGTCAGGAGCGGGAATGGCGGAGGCCATGCAGACTAATAACTGACATTCGGCGAACCGTTGCTCAACCACTCCACGAGCACGGCCCCGCCGGCAATTTCCACGCCGTCGAACAGCGCGGGCTGCTCGATGCCGCGCTTCTTGCAGCACGGTGCACAGGCTACGATGCGCCCGCCCGCGGCGAGGAAATTGGAAATCAGTTCCGTCAGGGGCTTGAAAGGCGCGCCTTCGTCGATCTTCGCCGCCTCCTCCTTCACGGCGGCATAAACGCCGTCGGTGCTGAGAAAAACCATGGTGTTCTTACCGGAGCCGAGCGCCGCGGTAGCCACCACAAAGCCCACCGTGGCTTTGTCAGGGTCCTGTTTGCAGTGATTGATGGTGACACAGAAAGTGCTCATGGCGATGCGGTTGAGTGTTAGGTTTTAGAGAGTGCCGTTTGGACTAAATAAAAAGGATGGACGGCATCCACCAGTGTGTGGCCGGTCAACCGGCACCATGCTGGAATTTCGAGAGGCGCGCCAGGGTCCAGTGCCCGAATTTTGACGGCAGTACCGGAAGGCTGCCGCTTCATAAAGACGAGGAGGTCGAGCAACAGTTCACCGCATCCGGTCTCTCCGCCATCAAACAGGGTGACATCAGGCCAGTCCGGCGGCGGCGTTTCGGCTGCGTTCATTGCGCCTTTATCACTCCGTGCATGATCTTCCAGTGCGTTGGAAACGTGCAGAGAAACGGATAGTCTCCCGGCTTCTCCAGCGTGAACTTAATGACTGTCCTTTGTCCAGGGTCCAGCATTTTGCATTTGGCGAGCACTTCGGGCATATCCGGTACGAAGCTCTTTTCCATGGCCTGCGGGCGCGTGGCCATGGCATCGGCGGCGGCTCCGAGTTTTTCGAGAGTTCCCGGCGCACCGATGATGATATTGTGCTGCAGTGAGTCGGGGTTCTCGTAAATGATGGCGACGGGCTTGCCGGCAGTGGCGGTGAATTCCGTGGCATCGTATTTCATCGTGCCGACGGTGGACTTGATGCGGATGATCTGATGCGTCTTTGCAAGGTCCGCCTCGGACTCCTCCGCTGCAGCGACAACCGGTCCCGCAGTGAGGGCTTTGAGAACCGTGGTGCTCACAAGCGAGGGATTCTTTGTGGCCTCGTCTTTGATGCGCGCCACGGCGCCGGCGCCGGAAAACTTTCCAAGGTTCCGGGCGACGACTTCCAACGGATCAGCGGAATCCCCGCCGCCACTGCCGCCCTTGCTGGCACCGATCTTAACGAGGCTGAGATCATCCCACCACGCGCTGCCGGTGGAGTGCCCCCAGCCGCCATAAAGCAGGTTGATGCTGACATTCCGCTGGCGTCCGGTGCTGAACTTCAGTTCGACCTTCGTCCAGTCATGAGTGCCGGTTAGCGGTTTGGTGAAGGGCTGCCTTCCGTTGAGACTGTGAATTTCGATCATCGCGCCTTTGCCTTCGCCTCTTGTTTTGAGATCCGCCGTTTTGATCCAGCCGGTGAGAAGATAATCGGTGTTTCGCTCAAGATCGACATCGAAGTGGAAGCTGGTGTCCGAACCGTTGTCAGACTGAATGAAGAAGCTGCGCGAGCCGGTGTGCCCGTTGTCTCCCAGCGCATGCTTTGCCTGGCCGCTGTAGGTGCGCACCTGCCAGCGGGCGGGCATGGTTCCCTCCGCTTCCTCGGCTCCTGCATTGAGGAAAAGGTTTTTTTCCTCTGCCGCCGGTGCCGGCGCTTCCGCGGCGGCGGCGCCTTTCGGAGCTTTGGCAATACTGTCGCGCAGGAATGCCTCCCCGTGCCGGACAAGGGCCAGCGTGCGCGCGATAGGAATCCACTTGTCCCGCCGGTTCGTCTCGTCCTGCATCATGTTGGCGAGTTCGGCTTCGACAGGCGGCACCGGACCTGGAAGCGAGCAGAGTTCGAGCAGCGCCGTGAGGCGCACCAGGGGCTCTTTGTCTTTGAGCATGCCGTTAAGGGCAATCTGACCGGTGGTCGCAATGTCACGCGGCAGCACCTTCATCGCCGCACGGCGCACGCCGGAAGAAGGATGCTGCAGGGCCTCCACTACGGCCTCATTCACGTTAGGTTCCGTCACGGCGCCAAGGCCGGCGAGCGTCCACAGGGCATTGATGGCCGGTCCGTTCACGCCGGCGGCATCCACAGTCTGATCCGCGATGATCTTGAGCAGTTCCGGCACGACGGCCCTGTTGCCGCTCTCAATGAGCAGGCGCTGTGCATGCATGCGCCAGCCGAGATTGTCGCTCTTCAAAGCCGCGAGCAGACCGGCGCTGTCACCTTTGTTAAGCTTGAATTGCTGCGAGGGCTTCCCGCCTTTGTAAGCAATGCGATAGAGCCGGCACTTCTCCGTATCGCGCAAGTCACTGACAAACGCATTGCCGCGGCCCGTGCGCGCATTAAAGCCGGCACTTCGTTCGTTAGGCGTGGGATTGTGCTGCACCAGAAATGAATACCAGTCGCTCACCCACACAGCACCATCCGGACCTGTCAGGGCCACCACGGGCGCCACCCATTCATCCGCGCCGGCCATCAGATTCCATGCGTTCTCAGCGGAGAAGTCGGTGCCGTTCTGCTCCAGTTTTGCGCGATAGACCACATGCCCTGTGGGCTCAGTGATCAGCGCGAGTTTGTTCCAGCAATCCTGGGGATAGCTGCGCGCGGTGTAGATTTCGTGACCAGCCGCAGCGGTGAACCCGCCCTGCACATCCACCTGGCGCAGCCAGTCCATGATGACGAACATCTTCTTGTTGGCGTCAATGCCTGCGAGACGGTCACCGATTTCAAATCCGTCCACGCCTTTCGCAAGGGTCCAGGGAATGGGCAGATACCAACTGCTCTGGCCGTTGGCCGTCGAGCCAAAGACGTCACCGTTTTCGTTCACGCCCATGCCCCAGGTATTGTTGGAGGTGGGTCCCAGAAATTCCAGTTTTGAACCGTCCGGCTTGAAACGATAGGCTCCCTGACCAAAACGGATTTGCTCGCCGGCCACCACGCCGTTGAATCCGGAGTAGCCCACGGTGCCCCAGATCCAGCCATCGAATCCATAACGAATGCTGCTCGGCCCGGCATGTGTGTCGCCCTTGCCCCAGCCGCTGAAGAGCACAGTGCGTTCGTCCGCCACATCATTGCCGTCCGTATCCTTCAAAAAGAAAGTCTGCGGCGCGGCCATCACCACCACGCCGCCGTTTACGAGACAGAGCGAGGTGGGAATATTGATCTTATCCGCAAACACCGTGTGTTTGTCCATGGCGCCATCGCCGTTGGTGTCCTCCAGAACGGAGATACGGTCGTGCCCGCTGGCGTGATCTGAAACCACGTTAGGATAATCCTTCGTCTCCACCACCCAAAGCCGTCCGCGCTCGTCCCATTTCATGTCGATGACATTATAAATCATCGGTTCCGTGGCGATGGTGCTCAACTCATATCCGACAGGCACTTGAATGTGCTTGCGGCTTTCCTCCGGCGACAGGCCCTGCTGGAGTTTCGGAGCGGGGTTGCGGCGCTCGTAGTTAGGCACATCCGCCTCACTGTAAACGAATGGAGCGGGCTTCCATTTTTCAAATGTCGCCGCCCGTTCGTCTCCCACCGCCCAAAGAGTGCCGCGATAAATCAAATCCTGGAAGCCTGAATTCGTAAACGTGCGCGCATCATGACCATATGCCGTGTAGAAGACACGCCCCTTCCCTTCGGTGCGCGTCCAGGTGTAAGGCTCGCCCTCACGCGTCTGCAAAATGTGGCGGTCTTCCGCTCCCTTCGTGTGGACATAAGTTTCATCCCAGGTTTTGAACGGCGTGAAACCCTTCATGATCGGATGCTGCGCATCGACCACAGTCGTCTCAAAGGTGCCGGTTCCGTGACTCTTAAACTGCCCGCCGACCAGCGCCACGTACTGCATCGAATTCCGGAAGCAGTAGCTGGCACAGTGAATCGGCACGAATCCCTTCCCCCCGCGCACATACTCGAGAAGCGCCTTCTCCTGCTCCGGCGCGATGACGTCCGTATTCGCATAGACCATCAGCGCATCATACTGCGCGAGGTTGGCGGCGTTGATGTCCGCCATCCGGTCCGTGTAGGAAAAATTCAAACCCCGCGCTCCCAGCCCCTGCATCAGTTCCGGAAAACGTTTCACCGGTTCGTGGTGGCCGTTGTCACCAAGAAAAAGAATCTCCAGCCGCTGCGCACGGGCGGAGGCAGCGGCGAGCACGGAGGCGCAGACAAAAAGGCGGAATGTCGTCATTCCTGCAGACTAAGGGAAGCCCGCGCCATAAGGCAAGGTCCGCAAGTGTATAGAATTCATGGCGGACGGTTGAGAAATCACGCAACTGAGAACTGTAAAATCTCTTGCGGGCCGGGACACGTCCACCTAGGAAAAGGTCCTGCCGCCGTCCTACGCCTCATGGACCGCACTTCTTTATGCAGGAAATCTTTTTCAGTCAGCGCACGACTCTTCCCACCCGCACGCCGGATGTTCTCGACCGCAACTACGCCCTGCTCCAGCAGGCGGAGGGTTATGTTTATAAGACGGTATCCGGCAGTGATCTTGGAGCCTACGTATTCCTTCCCCGCAATGCAGAGCGTCCTGCTTCCGGGTGGCCGGTGGCGCTGTTCTTTTGCAGCAGCACGTGGGACAACGGTCTGGTCAGCCAGTTCGCTCCGCATGCCATTTATCTCGCCAGCCGCGGTATGGCGGGCATCCTCATCGATTACCGCGTCAGCGCGCGCTTCCCTGGAAGCACCCCCATGCAAGCCGCCGCAGATGCCCGTACGGCAGTTCGCTGGACACGTGAACACGCAGCGGACCTCGGCATTGATCCTCACAAGGTGGTCGGATGCGGCGGCAGCGCGGGGGCACATGCCATTCTTTCCGCAGCGCTTTTCAGCGAAACGGACGAACCCGGCGAAGACGCTTCCATTCCGTGCTCGCCGGACCTGCTGGTGCTGTTTAGCCCGATACTGGACACCAGTCCGAAAGGAATCTTCAGCGAGCGCTTTCCTGACGTGAAGAGCGCCCAGCGCACCAGCCCCATGCGCGGTGTGCGCCGGAGATTGCCTCCCATGCTCATCATCCACGGCACGGCGGATCGCGTGGTGCCTTACGAACACAGCGTCCGCTTTCGAAAAAAGAATTGGTGGCGCCGCAATGTTTGCCGGCTGCAGCCTTATCCGTCGCAGGGTCATGGCTTTTTCAATTTCAACTTCGATGTGAGACTTTACGAACTCACCCTCAACGACCTGGACCGGTTTCTCGTTGAGCGGGGCTTTCTCGGGGCGAATCCGGATGATGACGGCGTGCCGCGATTGAGTTAGCGGCGCGCCGGACCCCCGTTTACATACGATTCCGCCGTCCATTCCGCGAATTAAGGCTTGGTGAGGGGCACTAACACCCTCAAGGTGTGGCATTTAGCTTGCCAACCTCCGGAGGACCTGCTCGATTTGGTTAAAATCCGATTATTATACGCCATGAACCGATCCCCTGTCGCCTTGCTCCTGACACTTTTTGTCGGTGTAACCACCGTCAGGGCTGTTGACCCTGCCCTCGATGTGGACGCCTCTGCTCCTGTCGCCAGCGCCTCCAATCCAGGATTCATCGTCCGCACTGTCCAGGCTCCGGACGGGACTTTGCTGGAAAATAATTTTCTGAGAGCGGTAAGGCAGCTCAACGGCACGCTGCTCGATAATACCGGAGACAATGTGCCAAACGTCGCTCTCCCGGGTCCGAATCCGGATGGCACGTATGATGTCACCGCCGTGGACTTCACCACTGAACCCGGAGCCGGCTTGCAGGGATACTTCCCCGGCGACCAGCAGTTCCCCGGTACTGACGCGGCGGGCCAACGAAATCTGTTTTCTACTGAGGTCATTACTTTCCTCAGTCTGCCTCAGGGAACGGTCCGCATGGGAGTGGTGGCTGCCTTCACACGCACGGACGAACTGGATGATGACGGCTGGCGTCTTTATTCGGCAGCGAATCCGCGCAGCTATTTTGGGGTTCTGGCCGGCGAATATGCACGCACGGCGCCTCCCTTCCCTGACACGACACAGGAACTGGCGGGGAACACCACGGAATTCAACATCACCGTTCCCCAGGCAGGGGTTTACCCGTTCCGCCTCGTCTATTGGCAACAGGATCGCCGTTCCATGCTGGAGTGGTATGTAGTTAAGAATCCCGGGACGCCGGAGGAGGTGAAGTATTTGATAGGCTCTCCGGAGTCGGGCATCGCGGCTTACAAGGCGGTCTCTCTTCCGGTAACCACGGCACCGTACGTGGGACAGGTATCGCCGCTTCCGGAATCCGCGGGTGTTTCCTCCAGTCAGCCGATCGAGGCCGTGCTCTTTGACGGTGCGAATGCCATCGATCTGGCCACCCTCAAGATGACGCTCAATGGAGCCGCGGTGACGCCGCAGTCGATGGTGCGCTCCGGCAAAAAGGTCACGGTCACCTACACTCCGAACGCCAGCCGCACCACTCTTCTGAATGTAGTGGGGCTCGAATTCAAGGACACGACGGGCTTTACGGTCACCAATCAGTGGAAGTTCACGATCAGTGTTGCCGGAGCGGCCGCAGCACCCGTGACCGGACAGTGGGACTTCGATGAGGGTGACCTCCGCGCCACTACCGGTGCTCCACTGCGTTATTTCGATCCCGCCGCCGCTGCCGGGACCACCTTTGGCACCACGCGGGATTTCGCCATCGCCGATATCAACGGTCAGCCGGCTCTGGTCATGCGCGTGCCTGGCGATCTGGACCGCCGCATCGGCTATGTGATGGAACACGGCATCGCGCCAAACGGCGGCGGCACCCGCGTCAATCAATACACGCTGGTCATGGATGTGTATGTGGAGACCACCGGGCCTGGAGCCGCGTCGCTCTTCCAGATCAGTTCGCTTAGCAATACAGATGACGGCGATCTCTTCTGGCAGGGCAATCAGTTCGGTCAGGGTACGGATGGATACCGGGGCACGGGCGCCTTCACGGCCGGTGCATGGCACCGCATCTGTGCGGCCTACGACATGGCGGCGACGCCGCCCGTCGTCACCAAGTATGTGGACGGTATCAAACAGGACGACTGGACCAACGGCCAGAGCCTCGATAATCCGCGCCGTGCCCTTCAGTCCACGGCGATTCTTTTTGCAGACGGGGACGTGCCGAATGTGGATGAACGCCGGGTCATGTATGTAAACAGCGTGCAGATACGCGCCGGAAAACTCAGCGATGCCCAGATGGTTCTGCTCGGCGGCCCGGACGCCTGCGGCATTCCAGCGGAGCTTCCCGTGCCGCAAGTGGCCGGACAGTGGGACTTTGAGCGCGCTGATTTATCCGCCACGGTGGGCAAGCCTCTCGCCTTTCTTGACGGCGCAGGAGGGGTGGCGCAAACGGGCACCACGTTTGGCACAGCCGCGGACTTTGGCATCACGGATATTCCGGGTTCCACCGAAGCCGCTCCGGGAAGATTCATGCGCGTGCCCGGGGAACTCGACCGCAACATTGGTTATGTGATGACGCACGGCATATCGCCCAATGGCGGCGGCACGCTGGTCAATCAATACACGCTCATCATGGACATTTACGTGGACACCGCGGGGCCCGGCGCGGCTTCGCTGCTGCAGATCAGTTCGCTGAACAATATGGATGACGGCGACCTCTTCTGGCAGGGGAATAATTTTGGTCAGGGCACGGATGGATACCGCGGCACCGGCGCCTTCACCGCAGGCGCCTGGCACCGCATCGTGGCGGCCTACGATATGGCGGCGACACCGCCTGTCGTGACCAAGTACGTGGACGGCATCAAGCAGGACGACTGGACCAACGGGCAGAGCCTCGACAATCCCCGCCGGTCCCTTCAGCCCACCGCGATTCTTTTTGCGGACGGGGATGTCCCCAACGTGGATGAGCGCAGGGTCATGTATGTGAACAGCGTGCAAATCCGCCCCGGCAAGCTCACGGATGCGCAGATGGTTTTGCTGGGCGGTCCGCATGCGTGGGGAATTCCGGTGAACATTTCCACCAGCAACGTCACCGGTCAGTGGGACTTCGACAGCGGCAATCTCGCGGCAACCGTGGGCAAGCCTCTCGCTTATTTTGACGGTGCCGGGGGCGTCAGCGAAACGGGCACGGTCTATGGAGACACCACTTCCCTCGGAGTCGCCCAAATCGATGGCGCGGATGCGAAGATCATGGTCGTTCCCGGCGCGCTGGACCGGAACATCGGATACGTGATGACCCACGGGATCGCTCCAAATGGCGGCGGCACCAAAGTGAATCAGTACACGATCATCTTCGACGTAATGATTGACGGTTCGGGACCGGGGGCGGCTTCCATGCTCCAGATCAGTTCCCTGACAAATATGGATGACGGCGACCTCTTCTGGCAGGGGAACAATTTCGGTCAGGGGACCGATGGATACCGCGGGCAGAGCACGTTTACGGCAAGCTCGTGGCACCGGGTCTGCGCCTCCTATGACATGGCGGCCACGCCTCCGGTCGTGACCAAGGTGGTGGACGGCATCTTCCAGGACTTCTGGACGAATGGTCAGGGTCTCGACAATGCGCGCCGCGCGCTGCAACCGACGGCCATCCTGTTTGCCGACGGCGATGTTCCCAACGTGGATGAGCGGCGGCAGTGGTGGGTGAACAGTGTGCAGATCCGCTCCGGCGCGCTGACGGTCGATGAGATGGCGGCGCTGGGCGGGCCGCAGGCGGGGGGCATTCCGATCACCGTCCCGGTCGAGCCGCTGCCGAAGCTCTGCTTTGGGCGCAGCGCCGGGAAGATCGTCCTCGTGTGGCCGCTCTCCACTGATTCGGGATGGGTGCTGCAGTCCACCTCGAATCTCAACAACTGGGGTCCGGTGCAGGGAGTGACTAACAATTCCTACATTGCCGATCCCGCGACACTGGGGCCGAAGACCTGGTTCCGGCTGGCGAAGAACCCGCCGGCGGGGGCTTGATCCTAACAGATTTTTTAGACGAGAAAGCCCAGCGGCGCATCGCTGCCGCTGGTGCTGATGAAGTTGCCAATGTTAGGAAGAACGAGGGGCAGGCTGCTGCGGGGCACGCCGAGCCAGAGGGCCAATTCTGCAAAGTAGGTGTCGCAACTGGTGGTGGGGATGAGGCGCCCGCGCCCGGTATCCAGCGGATTCACTTCGCCTCCGGATTCAGGATTCACCGCAAGGCTGGGATACTGGCCGTAGATTTTGCGCCCTCTGACACTTCCGCCGACGATGAATGCGTTGCCGCCCCATGCGTGGTCCGAACCGCGCCCGTTACTTGTCAGGGTGCGTCCAAAATCGGAGGCGCTGAAGAGGGTGACATCATTTTGAAGACCCATGACTTCGAGCTGGCGATAGAAGGCATCGATGGCGGCATCCATTTCCGGGAGCATACCCTGCTGGTTGGCGAGGGTGTCGCTGTGGTGGTCCCATCCGCCGCGGTTGACGAAGAACGTCTGACGGCTGGCACCCATGCCGGCGCGGCCCATGATGGTTTTCGCGACCTGCTTCAACTGGCGTCCAAGCTGGGTGTTGGGAAAAACGATACTGCCGGGCAGCGTGCCACCGGTGGCGGCGGAATAAATGGCGTAGGCGTCCTGGGCTTCGCGGCGTTTTTTGACGAAGGTCTGCTGGAGAAGGTTTTGATAAGTAGCGGCGAGCTGGCTGTCCACTGCCGTGCTGGCGGCATTGTTGAACGGGCTGGAATCGTAACCTGCCCGGTAACCCGAGAGACCCACGGCACCGCCCTCCTGCTGATCGTTGCCCGCCGAAACAGCATACTCCGCGCCGGTGACGCCGGTTTGCCAGACGTTGCTGCCGTCCATGCTGATATTCATGGAGACGCGTTGCTCGGCGTTGAAGCTCTTGATGAGGTCCATCATGCGCCCGGCCCAGCCGACACCCGCACGGCTGTGCGGCACGCTGGTTTGCCACTGCTCGGTCTGGTCCGAGTGCGAATAGAGACCCAGGGGCAGGCGTTTGGTGGATTGCGCCACTTGAGTGCGATTGAATACGGGCTCCACGAGTGTGCCGACGTTGGCCACGAAGGCGGCCTTTTGCTGCGCAAAAAGGGCGGCGAGTTTTGGCATCGCGCTGTGCACCCCGAAGGTGCGGCCCGGGGTGTTGTCGGGCGTGATCTCGATCTGCTGCGCGTGAGTGAGGGCGAGGTTCGATCGGGCAGCGGTGTATTCGGTGAAGGAATTCGCCGCCGTAGAGGAAGGTCCGCTGTACGGGGAGAGAACATTAAAGGTATCGTTTCCGCCGCTGGCGAACAGGCACACCAGCGCCCGGTAGCCGGTCCCCTGCCCCTGCGCAGCCACCGTCCCGGCCAGCCGGAGGTTGAGCAGCGTGTTCAGCACCGGTATGGCGCTGATGAGGGCACAGTTGGCCTGCCCCATGAATCGGCGGCGGCTAAGAGCGGAGTGGTCGGGTTTCATGCGGGAAAACGGCAATCTGGTAATTATAGAAGCATTCGGAAATTAATAAAGGCTTCGTTTTGGCAGGGTGGAAGTGGTTTGATTTGGTTTGATTTGGTTTGATTTGGTTTGATTTGGCCGGATTCCGGAAGAGGAGCCTTCTTATTCACCGGGGGGGCTGCCACGGGACGGCAGAAGATTTGGTTTTGATTAAATTGAAGAATTTGGCTTAAATTGGTTTGATCCGGCCGGATTGACGGGCAGCGACGAGGGATGGGCGGCGCTGCGGAAAAGAGGGGAAGACGACAGGAAGGGACCAATAGGCCGAATAGAGCCAATAGGTGGAGCGCAGATAGGGCAGTTTCCCCGGCACGAACAAAAGCCCAACGGGAGAGAACGGGTTCACACCTTTGGTTCCGGTTTTACCGGCCCGGGTGATTGAGGAATTTGAGGAACGGAAGAGGACAGAATTTTCCATGAATAATGACGGTGATTAAGAGGGGTGGTTGTCAACGCATTTTGGCGGGAAAATGGGGATGCGTGACCGGCGCATATTCACGCCAGGAAGTGCCGGGCGTTGAAAGCGGATGCTTCTTCAGCACGCCGCGTCAATCACCGGAGGACCGGCCAATTTCAATCTTGTCAAAGTCCGCGCTTCCCGCTCTATTCGCCGCGCATCCCGGATGTTAGCAACGGAACCGCAGATCTTCTATGACTCAAGCAACCCCGTCGATTCAACAGCGCCGGCCCTTCGGGGCGACGATGCGGCGTGATGCATGGTGGCTGACTCCGCTGCTGGTTTTTGCGGGATTGAGCTCCTTCATTGTTTATTCCACGTGGGCGGCGTTTCAGGGAACGCATTACTGGTCCGGACCGTATCTTTCTCCATTTTACTCACCGGAGATTTTTGGCGATTCGCCGCACAGTTTGTTGGGGCCAAAGCCTGGCTGGTGGCCGGGCTGGCTGCCGTTTTCGCCGGCGCTGTTGATTCTCTGGGCTCCCGCAGGCTTCCGGCTGACGTGTTATTATTATCGCGGGGCCTATTACAAGGCGTTTTGGGCCGATCCGCCGGCCTGCGCGGTGGGCGAGCCGCGAAAGGTTTACCTTGGGGAGAATTCGTTCCCGCTCATCATGCAGAACGTACACCGGTACTTCATGTATTTGGCGCTGCTGTTCCTTTTGCTGCTGGCGCATGATGTCTGGAAGGCGCTGTGGTTTACGGATCCAGTCACGGGCAAAACGTCGTTCGGCATCGGTGTCGGCACGCTGGTGCTTGCGGTGAATGTGGTGCTGCTTTCCGGCTATACACTTGGCTGCCATTCGTTGCGTCACCTTGTCGGGGGTTTCCTTGACCAACCATCCAAAAAGCCGCTCTGCCACAAAGCCTGGCGCTGCTCCGGCTGCCTCAATCGCCGGCATATGCTCTGGGCGTGGACGAGCCTGTGCTCCGTGATGTTTGCCGATGTCTATGTGCGCCTCTGCTCCATGGGTATCTGGCACGACTGGCGGCTGATTTAAATTTCACCCTGCTGTTTCCCCCCCTATGCCCGACTACGAAACCCACGAACATGATGTATTGATTATCGGAGCCGGGGGGGCAGGCCTGCGGGCAGCCATTGAGGCCTCGGCGGCAGGCGTCAGGGTCGGCATGATTTGCAAGTCACTGCTTGGGAAAGCGCACACGGTCATGGCGGAAGGCGGGATCGCCGCGGCATTGGCGAATGTGGACGACCGCGACAACTGGAAGGTTCATTTTTCCGACACGATGCGCGGCGGGCAGTACGTGAACAACTGGCGCATGGCGGAACTGCACGCGAAGGAGGCGCCGGATCGGGTGCGGGAACTGGAGAAGTGGGGCGCGGTGTTCGACCGCACGCCGGACGGACGGATTCTTCAGCGAAACTTCGGCGGGCACCGTTATCCGCGGCTGGCCCATGTGGGCGACCGCACGGGGCTGGAGTTG
The DNA here is from genome assembly GCA_035550135.1 of Verrucomicrobiales bacterium. Lineage (GTDB taxonomy): Bacteria > Verrucomicrobiota > Verrucomicrobiia > Verrucomicrobiales > V1-33 > V1-33. The sequence goes on along the minus strand of DASZQB010000091.1, from coordinate 34,587 downwards.
ATCCGCACGCTGCAGGACCACGGCGTGCACCAGGGGATCGATGTTTATATGGAGCACACCGTGGTGACGCTGCTCAAGGACGGGGAACGCGTCAGCGGCGCGCTGGCTTATGAGCGCGAGCGCGGGCGCTTCAAGGTTTTCAAAGCGAAGGCGGTAGTGCTTGCCACCGGCGGACTCGGACGCGCCTTTAAGATTACCAGCAACAGTTGGGAAGGCACGGGCGACGGCGTGGGCCTTGGCTACGATGCCGGCGCGGAGTTGATCGACATGGAGTTCGTGCAGTTCCATCCCACCGGCATGGTGTGGCCGCCCAGTGTGGTGGGCATTCTGGTCACTGAGGGCGTGCGCGGCGAGGGCGGCATCCTGACAAACAAGGAGGGCAAACGCTTCATGTTCGACTCGATCCCGGACAATTACAAATCCCAGACGGCCGACAATGCGGCGGAGGGCTGGCGTTATTGTCAGGGTGATAAGAATGCGCGGCGTCCGCCGGAACTGCTCACGCGCGACCACGTGGCGCGCTGCATTGTACGGGAAATCAAAGAGGGCCGGGGCAGCCCGCATGGCGGTGTGTTTCTCGACATCGCGTGGATCAAGGAGCACATCAAGGACTCCGCAGAGCACATCCAGCGGAAGCTGCCGAGCATGTATCACCAGTTCAAACAACTGGCGGACATCGACATTACCAAAGAGCCGATGGAGGTCGGCCCGACCACACATTACGCCATGGGCGGCATTCGCGTGGACCCTGACTCGCAGATGTCGAATGTGCCCGGCCTCTTCGCCGCGGGTGAATGCGCCGCCGGCATCAACGGCGCGAACCGGCTCGGCGGGAATTCGCTTTCGGACATCATCGTTTTCGGCAAACGCGCTGGAGAATACGCGGCAAAGTTTGCAAAGGAAAATGGCGCAGGACAGGCGAGCGAAGGCCAAATCGAAGCCGCCGTCTCGCGCGCGCTGGAGCCCTTCGAGCGCGGCGCAGGCAAAGGCGGCGCGGAGGGACCCTATCAAGTGCAGAGTGATTTGCAGGAGATGATGCAGGACCTCGTTGGCATCGTGCGGAACGGGGAGGAGATGGAACGGGCGCTGGAGGGGCTGGGCAAGCTGTGGGAACGCGCTGACAAATGCGCCGTCCACGGTCATCGCGAATACAACCCAGGCTGGCATACGGCGATCGATCTGCGCAATTTGCTGACCTGCTCCGAAGCCATCACGCGCTCCGCTATCGTACGGAAGGAAAGCCGCGGCGCGCACTTCCGCGAAGACTGCGAAAACAAGGAGGCCGCGTTTGCCAATGTGAACACTGTTGTTTCCAAAGCATCTGACGGTACCATGCAGGTGCGGCTGGAGCCGATCCCTGCGATGCCGGATCACCTCAAACAAATCATCGAGGAAATGAAGTGATGAAAACGAGCACTGCCACCTTCAGCATCCGGCGCGGCAACGCGGACGGAGGGAAGTTCGAAGACTACACGACTGAAATTTCCGAGGGGATGGTGGTGCTGGATGCTGTGCACCGCATTCAGGCGACGCAGGCCAACGACCTTGCGTGCCGCTGGAATTGCAAGGCGGGCAAGTGCGGCTCGTGCTCGGCGGAGATCAACGGCGTTCCGCGCCTGATGTGCATGACGCGCCTCAACAGCCTGCCGCTCGACAAGCCCGTCACCATCGAGCCCATGAAGACCTTCCCGCTCGTGAAGGACCTCGTCACCGACGTCTCATGGAATTTCCGTGTGAAGAAAAAGATCAAGCCGTTCAAACCGCGCCCGCCGGATGCGCCGGACGGCACCTGGCGCATGGCACAGGAGGACATCGACCGCGTGCAGGAATTCCGGAAGTGCATCGAGTGCTTTCTTTGTCAGGATGTCTGCCACGTCCTGCGGGAACATCACAAACACGAGGAGTTCATCGGCCCGCGCTTTCTCGTGTATGCGGCCGCTCTTGAGATGCATCCGCTCGATACGGAGGACCGGCTGGAGGACCTGAAAAAGGCCGACGGCATCGGCTACTGCAATATCACCAAGTGCTGCACCAAGGTCTGCCCTGAGGACATCACCATCACCGACAACGCCATCATTCCGCTCAAGGAACGCGTGGTTGACCGATACTACGATCCCGTGAAGCGGCTGCTGCGCCGCTTCCGTTCAAAACCATGAGGAGCACCCAGCCATGTTCCAGCTCAAGCACCTAACAAAAGAGGCCATTCCCGCCGCGCTCGAAAAAGCGCAGCGTTATCGCCTGCTCAACGAACCCGGTGAGGCCGAGAGCATTTGCCTCGACATCCTGGGCACCGACCATGACAATCAGGAGGCGCTTGTCATTCTATTGCTGGCGCTAACCGACCGCTTTGGCCGCGGCTACAGCGTGGGCACGATCGATCCGCGCGATGTGCTGACCCGGCTGCACGACCCCTATGAACGCGCCTACTACGGAGGCATCATTCATGAGCGCAAAGCGAAGGCGCGCCTCCATGGCGGATTCAATCACGATGCCTACGAACATTTGCGGGAAGCCATGACCAGCTACGAGCAGGCGGAGTCCCTGAGTCCTCCCGGGAATCCCGATGCCGCCCTCCGTTGGAACGCCTGCGCCCGGATGATCACGAGCAACCGTTTGGAACCCCGCACGGCGGAGGAGAGGAACGGGGTGGAGACGGATTAGTTTCCGGGAGCCGGGGGAGTTCCGGGCGCTTGGGGATAGGGAGTAAGGGTATGAGTATGAGTAAGGATTACGGCATGGGGCACCCCGGAAAGGGGGATGATAGGAATTACGGAATCGCGACATTGACGGGGGGGTGGTGAAACTGGTATACACGAATATTCTGGGGGCGTGTTTGATCCGGAACCTGCCGGCGCTGACGTGGATTTCGCCTGAAGAGCGTATTCACGATGGCTGGCAGGGACTATCGGCGCGCCCGCCCGGCAATCCCTCCTTCCCCCTGGTTCATGTCCCTCTACCGACCTTCCCATTCCCTGTCCCTTGTATATTCTCCGCGCTTTGATCGATATTTTTTGAGCCTGGAAACAGCGGGCCGCCGGGCCAGCGCATGGCTTTTGTCGCTGGGACTCTTTCTGGCTTTTGCCGGACCGCTCTGCGCTCAAAATGTACGGCTGACCGAATTCATGGCGGTGAATGCGACGGGGATCACGGATGAGGATGGAACGCGGCAGCCGTGGATCGAGATTTGGAACCCGAATCAATCCGGCAAAGCGTTGATAACGGGGACGAGGATCGACAACGGGACGACGACATGGATCATGCCGGATTTGGAAATCATGCCGGACGAGAGGATCATCGTGTGGGCCTCGGGGAAAAACCGGACAAGTTCCGCGGCGCCGCTGCACACGAATTTCACGCTTCCGGCGGGAGGGGGATCGCTGATTTTGAGGCGCAGCGACAACTCGATCATGTCGCGCATCAACTACCCGGCACAGGTGGCTGACGTGTCCTTCGGGCGGGACGAGTGGGACACGGCTCAGGTGGCGGTGCTGGTGGGTTCTTATTCCAATCCGACCCCGGGCGAGCGGAACAATTACAGCGGACCGGGCATCACGGGGAATGTGGTGATCAGCGAGCCGAGCAAGGCGTTTACCGGGTCGCTCACGGTGACGCTCTCCATGGCGCAGCCCGACCCGGATGCCACGATTCGCTATACGACGAACGGCACGTCGCCCATTGCCACCTCGACGGGAGGGCCGGGGCCGATTACGCTAACCGTGAATTCCACGCAGATCATCCGGGCGCGGGCGTATAAGACAGGATTGCTGCCTGGAGAGGTGGAGACGCAGGGTTATCTGCTGCTGGATGCGGGAGTGCTCACGTCGCAGTTCAGTTCAGCGATGCCGTTGATCGTCCTGACGAATTTCAGCGGCGGCACGCCTCCGGATACGGGGGATCAGGCGGGATTTGCGTGGGTGTGGATGCCGGCGGCACCGGACAACCGTTCGCGTTTTACGAATGCACCGGTTTTCGCGTCCCGCGTAGTGATGGACAAGCGGGGCTCAAGCACGCTCGGCAATCCGAAGCACAATCTGAACGTGGAGTTCCGCAAGGCGCGCGATGATGATGACCAGGACGTAGGATTGCTGGGAATGCCGGAAGGCTCCGATTGGGTGTTTGGCGCGCCGTATGACTTTGACCGGGCACTGATCCGGAATCCGTTTGCCTATGCGCTGAGCAACAGCATTGGCCGCTATGCCAGCCGCACGCGCCAGGCGGAGGTGTTTATCGACACGAACGGCGCTTCCCTTGTGTTCACCAATGCGGCCACCGGAGACTACTTCGGCGTGTATAACATCACGGAAAAAATCCGCCGGGACGATGACCGCGTGGATGTGGAGAAACTGGGGCCGTTTGAGAATGATGCGGTCAACAAGACCGGCGGGTATATTTTCAAGATCGACCGGCGCGATGTGGGAGACACAGGGTTTGCGGCGGGCGGTTATGCCGCGGGCGAAGCCGTCTGGGGCACGTGTTATTATTATCCGAAGGAAATGGAGATCAAAGCGCCGTCGCGGGATGCTCAGGAAGTGTATCTGACAGCGACGATCAATGCGTTTTATTCGGCGCTGCAAAGCGCGTCGTTTACCAATCCGGTGACGGGATACGCCGCGCATCTCGACATTCCGGAGGCGATCGACCACCACCTGCTCAACGTGTGGCCTAACAATCTGGACGCGTTCCGGCTGAGCGGCTACTGGCACAAGCGGCGGGGGGGGAAGCTGATCGCAGGACCAGTGTGGGATTATGACCGCTCGATTGATTGCAGTTCGGATGGACGGGATGACAACCCGGTGGTGTGGCGCGGGGGCGGTGATGGAACAGATTTTTTCAATTACACCTGGTGGAATCGTTTATTCCTCGACATCGACTTCTATCAAAAGCTGATCGATCGCTGGCAGGACCTGCGGCGCGGGCCGTTCTCGGCGGCGACGGTGAATGCGCTGATCGATCAATTGAACAATGAAATCAGCGCAGAGGCGGTGACCCGCGATCTGAACCGGTGGGCGCGCACCAAGCGGAGCTGGACGAGCCCGTTCAACGGATCGGTTTCCACCGGGCAGGCGGGAGAGATTCAGCGGATCAAAGACTATTTGCAGCAGCGCGCCAATTTCATGGATTCGCAGTGGGTGGGGCCGGTGAACGCTTCGGTGGCGGAGGGGCAGGTAACGCCGGGAACGCAGGTGACCCTAACGGGGCCGGCGTCGTCAGTGATTTACTACACGCTGAATGGCGCTGATCCGCGTCCGCCGGGAGGTTCCGGGACGGTGGCCGCGGGAGTCCTGACGTATTCTGCACCCATCACGATCAATGCCACAACGCGACTGCGCGCGCGGGCTTACAAGGCGGGCCACACGGCGGTGACGGGGGCCAACAACCCGCCGCTGGTGAGCCGGTGGAGCGGCCTGACGAATCGTCTTTATACGACGGATACGCCGGCGGCGGCGGGGAACCTTGTGATCACGGAGATCAACTATCATCCTGCGCCTCCGACTGCGGCGGAAAAGACGATCAATGCGTTTTGGGGAGACAATGACTTTGAGTTTGTGGAACTCCGGAATCTTTCCGAGGGGACTATCAATCTTGCAGGCTGCCAGTTCGATCTGGGCATCACGTTTCCGTTCACGGGGGAAAATGCGGTGGCGATTCCGGCGGGCGGATATCTGATCCTCGCGGCGAATCCGCCGGCGTTTGTGGCCCGTTATGGCGGAGCCGGAACGATTCTCGGGCCGTTCTCGGGCAGTCTCAGCAACGGCGGGGAAACGCTGCGCCTTGTGGCGTCCAATGCTTCGGTAATTCAGGAAATCACCTACGACGATGCCTGGTGGCCGGCGACCGACGGCGGCGGCAACACGCTGGTGGTCTTCAATCCGCGGGCGGCTGCGGATGTCTATGGGCTCGAAGCGAACTGGCGCGCGAGCGCCGCGGTGAACGGATCGCCACGCGCGGGTGAGCCGAATTTGCCTCCGGCGATTCAGGTGGATGCGCAGATCTCCGGCACTTTCACCAGCGTGCCTCTGCCGGCGGCGGTAATGGATGACGGGCAGCCGGAGAGCCCGGGCACGATCAGCGTGGGTTGGACCCTGGTGAGCGGACCCGGCACGGTGCAGTTTTCGCCGCCGGATGCCGCATCGAGTACGGCGGCGTTTTCCATGCCGGGCAGTTACACCGTGCGGCTGAGCGCGGGAGACAATTCCCTGACGAACCACGCGGATGTCACGGTGCTGGCCCACGATACGCTGGCAGCGTGGCTGGCGCGCCATCCGGGGATCGGCACAGCGACGGACGATTTTGATCGCGACGGGTTGACGAACCTAACCGAGTTTGCGCTTCTGACCGATCCGGAACACGCCGACGCGGCGGGATTCACCGCGACGCGCGAAAACGGCGCCTTCACGGTGACCTACCAGCGGCAGACCGGGCCGTCCGCCCCGGCGATTGCAGTGCAGTCATCCAGTTCGCTGGAGAATTTTCAGACGCTGACGGCCGCCGAGTTTTCGGAATCGGTTGTGTCCACGGAGGGCCTGACGCAAACGGTGAAGATCACGATTCCAGACTCCGCAGCGGTGAAGCGCCGCCTCATCCGACTTTCCATTACCTCGCCCTGATTCGTTGTCCAAAAACCCTCATTATGAAAAAGCCGATCCCTCACCTTCTTGCCGCTGCGCTGGCTGCGGCTGTCCTGCCCGCGTCCGCCGCGGACGTCAATGTATCCGGGCCCTCGTTTGGCGGCCTTGGCATTACCGGAGTTAACAGTGTCGCCACGCTGGGAACGCTGGGCACGGCGCGTCAAAACTCCGGCGTCTCCGCCAACGTCAATGACGGCAATACGGCCACCCGCGTGGACACGTTTTTCCCGGGCAACACCGGGACCTACAGCTACGCCGGGGTGCTCTGGCCGTACAAGCGCGCCGATTCTGTAAAGTCTGTGACGATGACCATCGCGGCCTTTTCCGATGGCGGGTGGTTTGGCTTTTCCAATGCGACGCCGGGCGCCGGGAAACCGCTCACCGGCGCGCAGTTGGTGGATCCCGCCGTGCAGGTAACCACCGACGGAGGAGTGACGTGGACCTCCGTGGATGTTCTCGTCGATGCCACTCACCCGTCCTACACGGATCAACTGCTGAACCATCTCATCGGCGGAGGCAGTCCGGCGGTGACGAATCCGAATCCCAAAGCATTCACGCTGACACTCGACACACCGGTATCGGGCATTAATGGCATCCGGGTCATCGGGGAAAACGGGGGGACGGCGGATGGCAATGGATTCCTTGGAGTCTTCGAACTGGTGGTGACCGCAGGGATTGCGGCAGACACGGATTTGGATGGCATGGAAGACGCGTGGGAAACGGCGAACGGATTGGTCGTGGGCGTGGACGATTCCGCCGGCAACCCGGATGGAGACGGCCTGACAAACGTGCAGGAGTTCAATGCCCATTCCAATCCTAACAGCACGGACTCGGACGGAGACACGCTGCCCGACGGAGTGGAGGTCAACACGCTTCATTCTTATCCCGGCGCCACCGACAGCGATTGGGATGGCCTCACGGACAATGCGGAGGTCAACACCCACCTGACGGACCCCACCAAGCTGGACACGGACGGCGACACCCTTGCCGATGGAGCGGAAGTGAACACACATCACACCAATCCCACGCTGGCAGACACGGATGGAGATCAGTTTTCTGATGGCGTGGAGGTTGCACGGCTTTTCGACCCGCTCTCCAACACCAGCCGTCCGCTGAATATCGCGTCCACCGGCGCGGGTGTTTGCGGTGTGAATGACGCCATCGATGGTGACGCGGGCACGGTCTTTTCGCAGGACGGAAATACGCAGGCGATTTTCAACCGGCTGATCGATGAGAACTTTACAACGCGGATTCAAACGTTCCACGCGAGCAATCCCGGGAATTTCAGCTATGCGGGGGTGACCTGGGCGACGGCCCGGGCGCTGCCGGTGGCGGAGGTGGAACTGACGATGGCCTGTTTTGCGGATGGCGGATGGTTTGGCCGCACGGGGGTCACTCCCGGACTGACGCCGGATACGCGCGTGCTCACTGCGGCCAGTCTTCCGGAACCGGCGGACATGCCCGTGGTGCAGGTGACGACGACTGACGTGCCGGCGTGGACGACCGTGCCCGGCACCACGAATTACGCCACCGAGGCGGGGATGCTGAACCAGCCTCTTGGCGGTGCGGGTCCCGTCACTGCCAACCCGACGGTGTCAAAAACCATCGTATTTAAACTGGATGCTCCCGTGGCCAACGTGACCGGTGTGCGGGTCATCGGCAAGGAAGGCGGCACGGCGGGGGGCGGTGCCATTGCGGGATTCATCGGCGTGTTCGAAATCGTGGTCAAAGACACGTTTGGTTTGAACAACTGGGACTTCGACGGCGATCTGCTCACCGATGCAGACGAAATCACGCGGGGAACGAACACGACGAATCGCGACACAGATGGCGATGGATTCATGGACGGGCTGGAGGTTCGTTTCGGAACAAATCCGCTGAGTTTCACGAACCGGCCTGCCAACATCGCGCGGGCGGGAATTGCGATGTCCGGAGTGAATAACGCGATCGATGCAGACAATGGGACGTCCGTTACCAACGCACAGTTCCCAGCCGCATCGCCGCTCCCCTATCCGATAGCGCTGCTCGCCAGCAACAATGTAAACGATAACAATTTTACAACCCGGGTGGACACATTCAACACTACCGCCACAAATGTGGTGAGTTACGTGGGAGTGCGGTGGCCGAGGCTTTGGCCGGAGGCGATTTCCCGTCTGGAGTTAACGCTCGCGACGTTCACTGACGGCGGGTGGTTCGGTCCCAATGGAACCAGTCCGGCACCCGGCACGGCCCTGACGGCGGCGCACCTGACAGTGCCGACGATTCAAACCAGTGTGGACGGCTTTACCTGGGTGAATGCACCCGGCACGGTGACCTCTGATTACGTGGCGAAACTGACCGGGCACGTCATCGGCGGTCCCGCCCTCAATCCCACCAGCCGGAAGGCGGTGTTCACGCTCAACACGCCCGTGCCGGCAAACACGATCAAAGCCATACGCATCATTGGCTCCGAGGGCGGAAATGCCGGCGGAGGATTTCTCGGCATCTTTGAACTCAACGTCCAGGACTCCACGACGGCCGACGATCTCGATGGTGATGGTCTGCTGAACTCCGAGGAGGTAACTTTGGGAACCGACCCGGAAAATGCAGACACGGACGGAGACGGACTCAGCGACGGAGCGGAAGTGCGGGATTACTCCTCCAATCCGCTGAGCCAGGACACGGATGGAGATCACTTCAAGGACAACCTCGAGGTGCAGTATGCCACGGCCCTTTTCGATCCGTTCTCGTTCCCATCGAATATCGCCCCGCTGGGCACCGCCATCATGGGAGTGAACGACGCGATAGACAGCGATGCGGGAACGACCTCCTTCCAGGCGGGCGTCCTTGCAAACATCAATGACGGCAATGCCACGACAAGAGTGGATACCTACAATGGGGCCGGCGGCGTCAACAGCTTCGTGGGGATTCTGTGGCCCAGCCTCCAAACCGTCAAAACGGTGAGCATCCGGTTTGCGACCTTCTATGACGGAGGATGGTTTGGAGTGAACGCCACTGATCCGGGCGAGGGCGGTGCTCTCAATTCGACTTATCTCGTGGAACCGACTCTGCAGGTCACGACGGATGGCGGCGTCACGTGGACCACGGTTCCGCACACGTCTGATTACCTGACGGCTCTCGACGGGCATGCGATCGGAAACCGGGCAGCAGTGAATCCCACGAACAAAGCAGCGACGTTCACTTTGGACAATGCGGCGACCGGCGTGAACGGGGTGCGTGTGATTGGACAGGAGGGCGGCACTGCCAGCCAGGGATTCCTGGGAGTCTTTGAAATGGAGGCAAGCAGCGAAGGCGAGGGTTTTGACCAGGATGCCGACGGGCTGCCCGACGGTTATGAAGTGAGCACCTTCGGTTATGTGCATGCGATGCACGGCCACAGCGATCCGGATCTGGACGGCACGGACCTGCTGCTGGAGTTCGGCTTCGGCCTGGATATCGCAGCGCCGGACTTCCCCCCGGCTGCGGTTCTCGAGGGCGGTTATTTGACCATGACCATCACCAAGCGGCCAGGAGTCAACTACACGGTTCTGAGCGGCTCTGATTCGACGGATCTCAGCACCGCCGATACGACGGTGATCACAAACAACGCGACCACGCTGAAGGTGAGGGACAACATCCTCTACAGTGTGGGACCACGGCGGTTCATGACGACGAGCGTGTCGTTCGCGCCCTGATCCGTCCTGAAAATTTGGCGGACCCCTGTACCGCCATGCATACCCCTGGGGCTTTCATCGAAGGTCCCGGGGGTATCGCTTTTCAGGGGCGGTCCTGGCTCCGGCCATACGGGGGTCCTTTTCACTCACCGGCCCGCCGCAGACATTCGGCCACCAGCATTGGGCCGATGAAATAGCCACCTGCACGCATCGCCTCGAGAGGCGGCTTCACCGTGCTTATGAGGGAACGCCTTTTTGCCTCAACAAGCAACGCGCAAGTTCCACGCACTTCCAGGCAATAGACCGTCGAGGCAATGCGTCGAGCCTTCCGCTCATCGATCAAAACCTGTCCCACTCCGCGTATCCTGGCAGCATGAATGACCGACGCTTCGCCGGTATCGAGTTCATGAATCAGGAGTGGGTCCGGAGCACGGAGGCCGGAAATAATGGTCGCATGTGAAAGAACGTCCGCGATTTGGACCGCGTCCCCCGCTTCTTTGGCCTGCAATTCAGACACAACGGCCTCCGGCAGGCAGACCTACAGCAGATTCCCAAGGCCAGCTCTGGCGAGACCGATGACGGGCCCCGCATTGCAAACCACCGGAAGAGAAAAAAATTCAGCCATCAGCGAATTCCGAGGATAACTCCTCCGCACTCAACTCAGTGGCAGGGACACCATGGCGAGCGGCCTCGACAAGAAACGCCGCCCGTGACATGTGACACATGGCAGCGGCCTGGCCGGACGAGAGTTCGTCCAACTCAAAATACTTGAGCGCGAGCAGAAATCGGCTTCGCTCCTGCAGTGCAGATTTACTCCGCGCACGCAGCAGCAGCGACACCGGAAAATCGACTTGCAGAGTGTCATTCATACAGGCGGAGAAAAGATAAAGATGCGTCCTCCACGCGACCGGGTCAACCATCGTTTCACTGGAGTCAGCAACGCCATTTCTGGATTCTGCCCGGAACGCCTGGCGAACGATCAGTTCTCAGAACCCAAAATCCCCCAGCAGCGCGTCCACCACTTTCCGGAAAGGACCGGGCATCGGGAGGGCGCTGAGGGTTTCCGCGGGCTGCCATTGTTCGTTAGCGGCGGCGGCGGTGGTGGAGGCATCGTAAACGCTGAGGGTCACACGATGGTGGGTGATGGAATACTGAGTACGGCTGAGGAGGGGGAGATGGCGAACCTCTTCCGCGTTCCGCTCAGGCAGTCGCCACAGGCCCTTGCGGCGGCGTCCGGTTTCCTGGATTAGCAGCAAATGTCCATCCCGCTGCGCCCAGAGGACGTGTTCGTCCATGAGAACAGTGGCGCGCGCGGGCCTTTTCCGGGGGAGGGAATCGGCGTCAGGACCGGCGGATTGGCACCACTCCCGCACGGGGCACTCCCCGCATGCGGGCCGGCGCGGGGTGCAAAGCCGCTGACCCAACTCCATGACGGCGCTGTTATAGAGACGCGGATGGCGGGGATCTGTCAGGGAAGCGGCCCATGTCCAGAGCAGGCGCTGTCCGGCGGGCGCGTCGATTTCCTCTTCGAGACGAAAGAGCCGTGCGAGAACGCGAGCGACGTTGCCGTCCACGATGGGGGCGGATTTGTTAAACGCGAAGGAAAGAACGGCGCCCGCGGTATATCGGCCCACGCCCGGCAGGGCGGCGATGGCTTTCTCCTTGCCCGGGAAGACGCCGCCATGCTCGCGTACAACGGCGGCGGCGGCACGCTGGAGATTCCGCGCGCGGCTGTAGTATCCAAGGCCCTCCCAGGTTTGCAGCACTTCCGTTTCGGAAGCCGCAGCGAGCGTCTCAACGTCAGGAAACCGCTCCATCCAGCGCGCATAGTAGCCCCGATCCAGAACGGTGGCGATCTGCGTTTGCTGGAGCATGACCTCGGATACCAGGATGGCATAGGCATCACGGGTCCGCCGCCATGGGTAGTCGCGTCCGTGGCGGCGAAACCATGAGACGAGCGCCCCGCGGAATTTTGTTAAGGCGTCCGCTCGCAACGGCGCGCTAGTTGCCGGGGTTTCTCCGGTCATCGTTGCGGTTGGGGATCGGGATTTTTTCGAGTTCGCGGACTTCGTATCCTCCTCCGGTCTTTTCCTTCACTTCCAGGCGTCTGCGCTCCGCATCGTCCTTGAATGCCCACGCGGCGATGGCCTCCTGCCGTCCGTTGACCGTTTCGGTGATGCTTCCGATTTGAAGTTCGAGCACCGGCTTGTTGGTTTGCTGATCAAACCGGCGTGACTTGCCGTTGACCATTCCGGCCACGACGCGCTGGTGATCGAGGAATTCGAGCCCTTTTACGTCCTTGAATTGCTCGACAAAATCCGGCCTCGGCTGGCCAAGATTCTCTCCGATGCCAATCACGGCAAATTCAGCCTCCTTCCGCTGCGGGCAATTGTCGATGACGTAGTGCAGCACCGCCGCGGTGGCCGGCGTTTGCAGCGTGGCGGGATCGATGACAGAACGTTTGTTAGGATTGCACGCGCTGACCGTCAGCATACAAACCACGGCCGGAAGGATTCGGAAGAGCATGAAGTGTTAGAAGTCGAGATAAATTTCGGTGCGGCGATTGCGGGAGCGTCCTTCTGGATTGTCGGAGCCGTCCGCGCGCCGGTCGGGATCGAGCGGAGCTTTGGAGCCGACGCCGGTGGTTTCAATCTGCGTGTCCGCCACGCCAAGTTCAAGCAGGCGTGCGCGCACATTTTTCGCCCGCGCGGCGGACAGGCGCACGTTATAATCGTCGGTGCCGAGAGCATCGCTGTGGCCGGTAATGCGCATTTTGCGCGCGGGATCGCTTTTCAGCAGACTGGCGATGATATCGAGCTGGTGCAGAGCGCGGGGATGCAGCTCAGCTTTGTCGAATTCGAAGTAGAGCACGATGCTCTCGCCCCCTTTGGCCGACTTCACGATGGGCGAATAAAAGACGTTGCCTGTGTTGGTGGCCTTCACATGGCCCTCAAGCATTTTGTTGAAGTCGAGGGTGTGGATGGTCCAATCGCCTCCGGCGGTGCGTTCCATTTCCAGTCCGATTTCACTGTCGAGGTTGTCTTTTTCCGAACGGATTTTGACGATAGCCCACGCTGTGTCTTCGGTGCCGGCGGTGACGACCACCGGACGTTTTGGAGCGATACGATAGTCGCCCTCCTCAAAGACGATGCACATTCCGGCGAGCCTCTCATGGGTCACCTTCACCTGGTCCGTCAGCGTGCGGGCGGCTTTGAAATCGTGGCTGAGGACGCCGTCAAGAAACCGGCGGGCCTGGTCGAGGGCGTCCGGGGGAGTTGCAAGAGCGGTGTCCTTGACCAGCAAGGGGTCAAAGCGCAGCGCTTTTACTTTCCATCCTTCGGATTTGGTGCGCTCAATGTCGATCGAAACCGACCCCGGCTTTAGCGTAGAAGACGCGGCTGCGAGCTGATAACGGCTGACACCGGACATCACACCGACGTCCGACCATATTTCAGTCGAATCAGGACTTACCTTGTTAGTCCTGAGCAGTTCGAGCAGAAAAGCGGTGCGGGGACTGTCGCCGGTGAGTTCGGACACGCGGTCCGCCTTTCCGGAAGCAAGGCGATTCGCCAGGTCCGCAAGGAGGGCTTCGGGCGTGGTAAAATATTCGGTCCTCGGGATGCCGGCGGGCACAGGGGATTGCGGATCACGGGCGACCACCGGCTCGGATGGCTGCGGCACGGGACTCGACGGTTTTGCCGGAACCGCGGCAGGCGGCGGCGGGGAGACGGCCTCCCTTTTTCTTGTTAGATGGCCTGCGGAGAAAATGAAGAAAAAGATCACACTGAGCCCGACGATTCCTGTAAAAACAAGAACGGGCGTGTGAGAGGAGCCATGGTGGACTGGTCGGTTCACGGCGGGTTGGGGGGATTCCGGCGAGCGTAATGCGGATGGGGCGGAAAGCAAAGCGGGGTTGGGAACTTCACATCGCTTCCCGGAGCGGCACTCCGGGCTCGAAATCGATGGACCCCGCCGGGGCTCTGATGTAATCAGCGGAACGCTCGCGTGCAGAAACGTGTTATAAAAGCAAGACCCCTGCCGTAGATTTCCCCATGTTTACCCGCCGTCATTTTCTCAAAGCCTCCGCACTCAGTTCCCTTCTTCCCTTGTCTCTCCGGGGTGAGGACGGTGCCCTCCCGCTGGAGGAAAAGCTGTCCGGCATCATGGAAACCTATGTTAGAGAACGCGGCATGCCGGGCGGTCAACTGGCTGTGGCACGCGGCGGCAAGTTAATCCTCTCCAAAGGATTCGGCATGGCCGACAGGGAAAAAAAAATCGCCGTCGCACCCACGACGCTCTTTCGCATCGCCAGCGTTTCAAAGCCTCTCACGGCCGTGGCAACGCTCGTCCTCGCGGAGGAAGGCAAGCTCTCGCTGGACGCGAAAATGCTGGACGTTTTGAAGGTGGACATCTTCGTGCCTGAAGGCAAAAAAGTCGATCCGCGCCTGAAGGACATCACGCTCCGCCATCTCCTTCAGCACACCGGTGGCTGGGACCGCAACAAGAGCGGCGATGTCATGTTCCAAAGCCAGAAAATTGCGAAGACCCTCGGAGTTCCCTGCCCTCCCGGCCCCAAAGACGTCATCCGCGAAGTGCTCGCGCGGCCGCTCGATACCGATCCTGGAACGAACTATGCCTACTCCAACTTTGGCTACTGCGTCCTGGGCCGCATCATCGAACAGATCAGCGGCCAGCCGTATGAGAAATTCGTGCAGGAACGGGTGCTGAAACCCGCCGGTGTCACCAGCCCGCGGCTTGGCGCATCGCTCACGCAGGCGGAGGGTGAAGCCCGTTATTACACGCCCCAAAAGGAGGAGGAAACGCCGGTGTTCCCCAATCTTCCTGACAAGGTTCCTTCGCCCTATGGCGGATGGTGCCTCGAGACCATGGACGCGCACGGGGGGTGGATCGCCGCCGCCGAGGATATCGTCAAGTTCGCCGCCAGCCTTGAAGACACGGGCGGCTCTTCTCCCTTCAAAAAACGCGAAACCTGGGAAACCCTTATCGCACCGCCTGCCGGGGCTGTCGGCCATGACAAGGAGGGCAAGCCGCGCCCCGTCAGCTACGGCTGCGGCTTCAATGTGCACCGCAGCGAAAAAGGCGCGGGCATCGAGCACAGCGGCAGCCTGCCTGGCACCACCACTTTCGCATGGCGGCGCGCCGACGGCTTCACATGGGCCGCCTTCTTCAACATGCGCCACGATGGCCGCGGCAGCAAGGATGCCTCCATCGTCGCCCAGTTGAATAAAGCCCTCGATGAAGCGAATGCCGCCGGCTGAAAAATGGATTGTATTACATCCCGGTATCTCTTCGCCCTGACGAATGCCGGGTCGGAAAAGGCTCTGAAACTGGAAGCAGAGTCGATGAAAACCGGCTGGCGTCCCGGCTACCAGCGCCGCGGATTCGTCACCTTCAAAGCGGAGAGCGATGACCGGCCGTTCTCTCTCTCCGGTTTGAATGCCACGGCCCCCGCCTGCGCGCGCAGACTCTGTCTCTCTCTGGGAAAAACATCAGCCCTTGACGCGGCGATTCAATTGTTAGGCAATCCTTCGGTGATTCACCACACTCGCCTCACCGGCGGAAGGCTTGAGCGGGTTTCTGCACGCGGCGAACCGCATGATGGGGAAATTGCGGGCACCATCGTGGAACTGAGCCCTGACGAATTCTGGACCGGGGTGCATCTGCACGGCCCTTTTGTCAGTCCCGATCCAGGCGGCTATTCCATTTTGACCCTTCCGGAGAACGCGCCCTCACGGGCATGGTTGAAACTGGAGGAAGCCGTCCGTTTCTTCGGCTTGAGGTTTACCTCCCGGGATGTCGCTGTGGAACTCGGCTGCGCGCCTGGTGGCGTCATCCTCGCCCTGCTGAATCGCGGCGTTTCCGCCATCGGCGTGGATCCGGCGAAACTGGCACCGGTCGTCATGGCCGCCGCCGCTCCGTCAGTGCAGGACGCACCGCGCGACCGTCCATGGGTCTTCCACTGCCGCAAGCCCGCCGCACTCGTCAGCAAGCGCGATCTGGGAACGAACGTCACGTGGTTCATGTCCGACATGAACCAGTCACCGTCAGTGGCGCTCAGCGAATGTGCGCGCTTCATCAAAATGTGTCCCGCCATCCGCTCCGCGTTGATCACGTTGAAACTGACGGATCTTTCTCAGGTGGTGGAGAAGGAAAACTGGTTTCAGGCGCTCCGGAATATGGGCTTTCACACCACGTACCTTCAACAGTTCAGCGTCCACAACCGTGAACTCGCCCTGCTCGCGCAGGGGCGGTAGCTACTCTTTTTTCTCCTGAGCCGCTGCGCGTTCACGCGCGCGCACCTGACTGGTTAGCGACAGCGAGAAGATGGAAACCGTGAACTCCTTCCCTGCTTCGTTGCGGAGGGTGACCTTATCGCCATCCAGTTTGATAAACGAAGCTTCCAGAGCTTTGCCGTCTTTGTTAGTCCAGCGTTCCATCGGGCCGGGCTCCGGCTTCTTCGCTGCCGCGGGTTTCGCCGCATCCTTGTCGCCGTCATCCTCTTTTTCTTCCTTCTCCGTCGAAGGGGAACCCTTCAACGATTTGGCCCAGCGCACCGCGGAGGGATACAGTGCATCGAAGGCCACGCCACCCTCCCTGCCCTCCCAGGACATGATGATTTCCTCTCCCTCCACCCTGACAAATTTAGTCGTATAGTGCCCGTTGCCGTCCGATTTGGCCCACTTGAGCTCCTTGTCGCCCGGTTCCGACGGCCCCGGATTCGGCACCGCGAAAAAGGCAACGCTTTTGGCCTTCGCCTTCGTTTCTGCTTCCCGAAGCGCTTTGCGCCGCCCGGTTCCAAGCAGTGCTTTCGACTCCACCGTAACCCACGGCTCATCCTCGAACGGAGACCCTATCAGAACTTTCGGAGGAATCAGCGCATTGCTCATTTCCGTGTAGAGCGGCGGAGACAACTGGGCCATTTCCATGAAATTGAGACCTCCGACATTCACATAAACGACCACCGCATAGTCGGTTAGGGACTTGAATATGTCCTCCGTGGCTTCGGCCATGTCCTTCGATTTCTCCTCAGAAGCCACCACCGCCAGCGGCTTCTTCTGCTCTTTCGCCAGTTTTACGGCCTCCTCCAGTTTCGCGATCCGGAAAACTCCGTTGGGAATCTTCGTTTCAGCCCGTGCCTGACAAACAAGCACAAGGGCCAGCAAAACGGCGAATAGGGACTTCATAGCGCGCGGAGCATGGCATACCTGGTTTGACGGGAAAAGCCCGCACTTGCGGCTTTACTTTTTCGCGGCAGCGGCTGCGAGTTCCCGTGCGCGGACCTGGCTAGTCAGAGAAAGCGAATTCAGCGGTAAAGTGTATTCCTTTCCCCCGGCGCTCCTCAGCGTAAGCTTTTCATCAACCAGACGGACAAATGCCGCCTGGAGGTCCTTTCCGTCCTTGTTCGTCCAACGCTCCACCGCACCGGCTGCAGGTTTCTCGTCCGGCTTTGCGCCTGGCTTCTCCGCCGGTTTTTCAGCGGCGCCGCCGCCCGCGATCCATTTGGCATAGCGCAACGCAGCGGCGTTGAGTTCCTTGAAGGGTATCGCCCCTGCCTTTCCCGTGCTCGCAACGACATGAACATGTTCGCTCCCCAGTTTGACGAATCTGCCCTCATATGCGCGTTTCCCCTCCGGCACTCCCCATTCCAGGATCTTATCCCCCGGCTGTACCGGCGGCACCGGAGTCTTCGCGCCATAATAGGCGGCGCTCCTGATTTTGGCAGCCGCCTCAGTCTCACGAAGAACCTTCTTCCGTTTGTCAGGATGCAATTCGCGGCCATGCACTGAAATCCAGACATCGTCCTCAGCCGGAGAGGCGATCAGGATAACGGGAAGCGTATTGATCCCGTGAAACTCTTTCATCAAAGGCGGAGACAATTGACGGCTTTCCGTATTGTTCGCCTCCTTCGCGAGGCTGATAAAAACCACCGTCGCGTAGAAGGTCAATGACTTGAGGGCATCCTCGCTGGTTTCAACGAAGTCCTTCTTTTCCACCGTCTCGTCGAAACCGATAATCGCGAGAGGTTTCCTCTGTTCCCTCGCTTGTTTCACCGCCTCTTCCATTTGGCCAATACGGAAGACACCAGCCGGAATCTTTACTTCCGCAATGGCCTGACAAACAAGCATCAGGCCTGCGATGGGGACGCAGAGAGCTTTCATGCCTGGCGCGATGCTACGGCTTTTTCGCAGGTGCGCCGAGTTCCTTCGCCCGCGCCTGACTGGCGGGAGAGAGGGAATCCAGCGGCAGGGTGTATTCCTTTCCAGCGGCGTCCTTCAGAGTCACCTTTCCAGCCGCCAGTTTCACGAACGAGGCCTGAATTTCTTTGCCCTGTTTGTTCGTCCACGCCTCCACACCGTTGCCAGCCGCCGAGGGCTTTTCCCCCGCTGCGGGCGTGGCCGCTGCATCCGGCGCGGGTGCCGCTTCACCACCGATATACTTCACATAGCGGACGGCCGCGGGGGAAAGTTCACTCACCTTGATGCTCCCCTCTTTGCCGGCTTCATCCGACACCTGAATATTCTCGCCGTCGAGCTTGACGAACTTTGCCTTGTATTGACCTGACTTGTCAGCCTTTCCCCACATCAGCATCTTGTCTCCCGGCATCACCGGTGCGTGGGGAGTCTTGGAGGCAAAATAAGGGGTCGCCTTGGCTTTGATGGTCGAGGCGGTTTCACGCAGCACTTTCTTGTGTTTACCCCCCTGCAGTTCGTCGCCGTTCACGGTCAGCCAAACTTCGTCCTCCGTGGGGGTTCCAATAATGACTCGCGGCAGCGCCGGCTTCGCGTTGTCCTGAAACGCAGTGAAGAATGGCGGCGACAGCAACTGCAAACCGTTCACTTTCCCCTCCGATCCATCGATAAAAACCACGACGGCATAGTCCAGCAGGGACTTGAGCGTGTCGTCGGAGACATCCACCATTGCCTTGGCGGTGGTGCTGGCGTCGGCAGCGATAACGGCCAGCGGCTTCTTCTTTTCCTTTGCCTGTTTCACAGCCTCCTCCAATTGCGCCAGGCGAAAAACGGTTGCGGGGATTTTCAAGCCCGCAGCCTGGGCGTGACAAACGAGAAGAAGGGCGCACAAAAGGGGATACAGAGATTTCATGGCTGCTGAGCGTGACATGACGCGCCCCGCGCGCAAATACCGTAATTCTACGCGTTTCTTAATCCCCCCCTCTCCCGCGCCGGCTCTCCGCAAGAGCGGGTCGCTTTTCGGGGGACAATACAGGAGGATTCCGGAGAAAGGGAGGTTTGGCTTTCCCGCCTCTCATTTCCATAATCCTCATGAAAAGTAACCATCTTACCCTAACCGTCTCCCTCGCCGTCTGCGGAGCCGCCGCCTGCGTCTTTGCCATTCCGGAAGGCGCCAAACCGAAGACCGTCGTGCGCACGTTTCAAAAGGTCCAACTCTCGGATCAGTTCTGGTGCGAAGGGGCCAGCTTCGGGGATTTCAACAAGGACGGCGTCAATGACATCGTCGCCGGACCATGGTGGTGGGAGGGCCCGGACTATAAAAAGAAGCACGAGCTTTATCCTCCCAACGTCACCTTCGACCTCTCCACCGGTCCCCTTACCAAAGTGAAAGTGCCCGGCTACGAGGGTGGTCTCGGTAAAAAGAACACTTACTCGAACAACTTCTTCGCCTTCCCGCAGGACTTCAACGCCGATGGATGGATGGACGTGCTCATCATCGGCTTCCCCGGCAAGGATACCTCGTGGTTTGAGAACCCGAAGGGCGAGGAGAAGCACTGGAGCCGGCACGAAGTCTTTCGCCAGACGGACAACGAGTCGCCCACCTTCACCGACATTACCGGCGACGGAAAACCGGAACTCGTGTGCATCACCCGCGGGGCCTACGGTTACGCCTCGCCCGACTGGAGCAAGCCCGCCGAACCGTGGACGTGGCATGCCATTTCACCGAATAAGAACTACGGGAACTTCACGCACGGCATGGGTGTGGGCGATGTGAATGGCGACAAGCGCATGGACCTGCTGGAAAAAGATGGCTGGTGGGAACAGCCGGAATCCCTGACGGGCGATCCGGAGTGGAAGTTCCATCCCGTGCGATTCGCCTCCGCAGGCGGCGCGCAGATGTATGCTTATGACGTCAACGGCGACGGACGAAATGACGTCATTACCAGCCTCGCCGCCCACGCGTTTGGGCTGGCGTGGTATGAGCAAAACGGAGACGGCACCTTCAAGCAGCACCTCATCATCGGCCAGCAACCGTCGGACAGTCCCTTTGGAGTTAAGTTTTCCGAACTGCACGCCATCGATCTCGTGGACATGGATGGCGACGGGCTGAAGGACATCGTGACCGGCAAGCGTTTCTGGTCGCACGGACGCGTGGGCGATCCTGACCGGAATGATGAGGCGGTGATCTACTGGTTCCGGCTCGAACGCGGCCAGCACGGCGTGGAGTTCGTGCCTCACCGTATCGATAACGATTCCGGTGTCGGCACGCAGGTGGTCGCGGGTGACATCAACGGCGACAAGCTGCCGGATGTGGTCATTGGAAACAAAAAGGGCATCTTTGTCCTGACTCAATCCGCCAAAGAAGTCGCCGAAGAGGAGTGGATGGCTGCGCAGCCTAAGAAATTGCCGCCGGCCAAACCCGCTCAGGAAATCAAACCCACGGCCGCGGACGGGCACGAGCTGAACTTCGGATTTGAAGCCGGCACGCTCCAGGACTGGCAGCCTGAGGGCAAGGCCTTCGATGCTCCCGTCCTCAAAGGCGACGCCGTCGCCGCCCGCCGCAAAGACATGCGCAGCGCCCACAAAGGCGACTGGTGGGTCGGCAGTTACGAAGCCACGAAGACGGATAGCGTCACTGGCACCCTAACCAGTGTCCCTTTCCCCGTCACGCAGCCGTATGCCAGTTTCCTGATCGGTGGCGGCTCGTCAGAGAAAACGCGCGTGGAGATCGTCAATGCCGCCAGCGGCGTTGTCCTCTTTCGCGCCACGGGTCCCGACAATGAAGCGATGAAACGTGTGAGCATTGACCTTCGTCCCTATGCCGGCGCTTCCATTCGCATCCGTCTGGTGGACGAGGCCACCACGGGATGGGGACATTTGAATTTCGATGACTTCGTCTTCCACGACGGTCCCCCGGCAAAGACCGAGCCCGTGCCGTCCGCACTCACTGCAAAATAAGTGCTGCCATGCTGACCCGACGCTCCCTCCTGACAAAAACCGCGAAGACCGCTCTCGCGGGCGGATTTCTCACCTCCGCCGTCGCGCAGGAAAAGCCCGCTCCTGATTCCAAATCGGAAGCAAAACCCGCTGAGAAGCCGAAGGACCCGTACGCAGACGGCGTCCTCGTGGACGCTGACGCGCCGCTGCCCGCGGAGGACTCGTTTTGCTTCGCAGTGCTTCCGGATACACAACACTACTCTGACAAGTTCCCGGACACCTTTACCGCTCAAACCGAGTGGATCGTGAAGGAAAAGGAGCGGCGTCGCATTGCCGGAGTTTTCCACCTCGGAGACATCACCGACAACAACACGGTGCCGCAGTGGGAAAACGCAAAACGCTCCATCGCTGTGCTGGAAAAGGCCGGCGTGCCCTTCAGCCTTATCCCCGGCAATCACGACTACAGCGAAAAAGGTGTGTGCAAGGACCGCACGACAAAGCTCAACGATTACTTCCCCGTCGCGGATCTGAAGAAGCTGCCGCACTGGGGCGGCAATTATGACAAGGAGCCGGACCGCCTTGAAAACAACTACCAGCACATGGAAGCGGGCGGCCGGAAATTCGTCATCCTTGGCCTGGAATTCGGACCGCGCGCCGATGTGCTTCGCTGGGCCAATGACGTGGCGGCCAAACACAAGGACCGCGAGATCATCCTCACCACTCACGCCTTTATTTATTCCGACGACACCCGTTATGACTGGAAGAAATACGGGAAGAAGCAGATTTGGAATCCGCACGACTATCAAGTCGCCAAAGCCACGAATGATGATGTCTCCGACGGCGAGGAGATTTGGGAAAAGCTCATCTCGAAGCACGGGAACTTCATCATGACGCTCAACGGTCACGTGCTGCACGACGGCCTTGGCCGCATCGCAACGAGCACCCCGGCGGGCCGCAGCATTCCGCAGATCCTCGTGAACTTCCAGATGCGTCCCAAAGGCGGCGACGGCTGGCTGCGTCTGCTCGAATTCAAAAAAGACGGCAGCGTGCAGACCTGGGATTATTCCCCCACGCGAAAGCAGCGCAATGAGTCCGCGCAGAATCAGTTTTCCGTGAAACTGGCGGCCATCGCCTGATGAATGAAAGTATTGAGGAGCGGACTCGACAGGACCTGAAAAAGCGTCAGGATCACGCCCGATGACGACTTTGATCCCTGCCGATGACTCGTGGACTCTTACCGCGCTGATCGTCGCCGGCACCGCCTTTTCCATTTGGCTGGAGCGCTCTTACCGCTGGGCGGAAAAGCTGAGCGGGCCGGTGATCGCATTGCTCATCGCCATGCTGCTGAGCAACACCAGCGTGATGCCGTCAAAGGCGCCCGCGTATGATTTCATTGAGGACTGGCTCGTTCCGCTGGCGCTGCCGCTGCTTCTGCTGCGGGCCAACATCATTCGCATCGCTCGCAAAACCGGGAAACTGCTCATCGCCTTCAACCTCGCCGCTGCGGGAACCATCATTGGGGCGGTGATCGCGTTTTTTATTCTGCGCGGCAGCATTCCGGAGCCTGACAAAGCGGCGGGCGTCATGACGGCGAGTTACATCGGAGGCATGGTCAACTTTGTTGCCGTCACCGCCTCCACTGGAGCCAGCGGCACCATGACTTCGTCGCTCATCGTTGCGGACAATATCATCATGGCCGGCTTGTTTCTGGTGCTTTTCTGGATGGCGGGAAGCGCGCTGGTGCGGCGGCATTTCAAGGCGCAATACGGAATCGACGCCTCCGTGGCAGCGACTGGCGAGGAGGCGCCGGAAAAAGCAGCGCAGCCCGTTCTGGATGTGCTGGACCTCGCCATTTGCCTTGCGGCAGCGCTCTGCATCGCGGCGGGCGCCATGATGCTCAAGCGTTACCTCGACGTGCAGTTGAAGCCCGGCGGTCCTGACAAATGGCGCGAAATGGTTTCCAGTAAAACCGTGCAAATGCTGGTGGACCTTGTGACGAACAAGTTCGTCCTCATCACGGGTCTTTCGCTGCTGGCGGCCACCGTTTTTCATCGCCCGCTGGAGAAGCTGCAGAGCGCCGAAACCGTGGGCAGTTTTCTGCTCCTGCTTTTCCTGTTTTGTGTCGGACTTCCCGCGGATGTGCGCTCCATGTTTCTCCCGGGAGACCAGGGAATGATCATGCTGAACCTGTTCATCTTCTGCTTCATCATGGCGGCCGCCAATCTGGTCGTCGTGACATTGGGTGCAAAACTTTTCCGCCTGAGCATCGAAGACGTGGTCCTCGCCTCGAATGCCAGTGTCGGCGGACCGCCCACCGCCGCGGCCATGGCCATGAGCAAGGGCTGGAGCCGTCTGGTGCTGCCGGCGCTTTTAGCGGGGCTTTACGGATATTCGGTGGGCACGCCGCTGGGCTTGATGGTCACGCATTTCCTGTCGAACTTCATGCCGAAATGAGTGCCGCTCCTCCATCGCCGCCATTGATGGAATCGCCTCCCGGTCCGGAGACGGTCATTGATGGCGTGCAGTATCTTTACTTTGCCGGAACCAGTTATCTGGGCCTCCACGGAAACGCCGCGGTGATCGAAGCCGGATGCGATGCCCTGCGGCGCTACGGGGTGCATACGGCGACTTCGCGCACGGGTTTTGGAAACAGTCCGCTGCAAATGGAAGTGGAACGGAGCGCGGCGGAATTTTTCGGCAGGGACGCTTCGTTTTATTTTTCGTCAGGCTATGCGGGGAATCACATTGCGGTGCAGGCGCTCGCAAAGGATGCGGACGTTATCTATATCGATGCCGAAGCGCACTATTGCGTGCAGGAGGCCGTGGCATTGGCAGGCAAACCAGTGCAGACTTTCAAGCACCGCGATGCAGAGGATTTGAAATCAAAACTCACGCCCGGTCTCCGCCCGCTGGTGCTGGCGGATGGCGTGGGGCCTTCAAACGGTCGCATGGCCCCCGTAAAAGAATACGTTAGGGTTCTGGCTGAATTCGCTCCCGCGATCCTGCATTTGGACGACGCCCATGGGGTGGGAGTCCTGGGAGCCAATGGCCGCGGCATCTTCGAACACTGTGGATTGTGGGCGCATGTAAATGGTGGTCCCGCGCGCGACGGTGTTTCGCTCAGCATGTGCGGCACCCTTGCGAAAGCCCTTGGCGGATTTGGCGGCATCATCCCTGGAACGGCCGCCTTTGTGGATAAACTGCGCCGCGCTTCACATTATTACGATGGATCAAGTGCCCCCGCCTCCCCTGCGGCGGGATGCAGCATCAAGGCGCTGGAGATTTGCCGCCGCGAACCGGAGCGCCGCGATCATCTGCGCCGGAACGTGAAACAGCTTCGCGACGGGCTGCGCGAATTGGGAGTAACGGTGAGTGATGAACCGACCGCCAACGTGGGAGCCGTGATCGGCAATGCAGACACGATGAAGAAACTGCACGCCGCATTGCGTGCGCAGCGGATCCTCGTTCCCTACGTGCCCAGCTATTCCGGCACCGGTCCGGAAGGGCTCATGCGCTTCGCCGTTTGCGGAGAGCACTCGGAGGAGATGATCGCGCGGCTGCTCAGTGCAGTGAGGGAATTCTTAACGCAGTAAAAGCCACCCGGGGTCATTACCGGCGTTGCACGAGGGCGCTTCGCCGCCATGAATGAGCATTCATGCTGCATCATTTGCTGACTCTCGCGCGCGTTTCAAATTTGCCCACGGTGTGGTCGAATTGTCTCGCTGCGTGGCTGATCTCAGGAGCCGTTCCGTCGTGGAATATGCTGCCGCTGCTGCTCGGCGCATCGCTGCTGTATGCGGGGGGATGCACGTTAAATGATGCGTGCGATGCTGAATGGGATGCGCAGCACCGGCCGGAGCGGCTCATTCCCTCCGGCGTGCTGAGCCGGCGGACAGTGGCGCTGATTGGCCTGACAGAAATGGCCGCGGGGCTCGGCGCCATTTTCGCCGGTGGTGTCAAGTATGCGTGGGCGCCGGCAGGGCTGGCCTCCTGCGTGCTGATCTATGACGCGTGGCATAAACAATCGCCGGCCAGCGTCTCCACGATGGGACTGTGCCGGTGCTTCCTCTATTTTACCGCGGCGGCAGCGGCGGGTGCGGTGAATTTGCTGCCGCCGGCGCTTTCGGGCTGGGTCATGGCACTTTACATCGTCGTCCTGAGTTTGGTGGCACGGGGTGAAGCGAAACGCGGAGCGCGCATGCCGCGTTCGCGCTATCTGCTGTTGCTGGTGGCCTGTGCGCTCGCATTCCTGACAGTGCGGGAGCGCTGCGAACCGATGGCCGCACTCAGTGTTTTTTGCGCCGCTGCGGGCGGATTCACCCTGCTGCTGCCCGCGGGCGGCGCGGGCGTTGGGGTGTGGGTGAACCGGCTGCTCGCCGGCATCCCGGTGATCGACCTTTGCCTCGTGCTCATTTTCTTTCGCGGGCATGTGATCGCCGCCCCCGCGTGGGCGATTGCATTTCCCGCCGCCGTGCTTTTAAGTCTTCTTTTCCAGCGATGGTTTAAGGCAACTTGAGCGGCCTTGCTCTCCGGTTTTCGCGGCATAGCATTTTCACATGACCCCCGCCGCTTCGCCTCCTCCCAGCTACAGTGCGTATCGTTCGCCTTTGCCGAAGGAATGGCAGATTCCCCAATCCATTCGCGACCGTGTCGGTGCCGAAGCCGGCCCGCAGCGCGCCATCCTTGAAGAGGGCCACCTCCTCCTCATCCTGCATGAGCCGCCCGAGCCTAACGTGGTGGAACGCATCCCCGCCTTCTTCTGGCGCGCCCCCTCGGGCGAATGGCGCACCTGCCGCCGCGTGATGCCCGCGGGAAACCTGACTGATTTCCTCGCCGCCTGCGAAGCCCGGCTCCTCCGCCTCGAAACCGTGGAAACCGAAGCCGCCACTGCCGCATCCTATCACAGCGTGCTGGAGGGCACCGCCCCGCTTCTGCGTGCCATCCGGGGCATGCATCGCGCGCTGCAGCAGGCCCGCGAAATGGTCAAAGCCGACCGCGATCTCATCAACCATCGCGACCGCGCCGCCGCTCTCGAACGCACCGCGGAACTCCTTCTGCAGGACGCCCAGTTCGGTCTCGGTTTTATTGCCGCGAAGCAATCTGAAGCCCAGGCCGAAAGCGCAAGGCGCATGGCCGCCACAGCCCACCGTCTCAATCTCATGGCCGCCCTGTTTCTGCCACTCACCGCCGTCGCCAGTGTGTTGAGTATGGAAGTGCACAGCGGCCTCGCCGACACCCGCGAAAATTTCTATTACATTATCGGCGGCGGCATCGGCCTCGGATTGATCGTCGCCCTCATGCTTCGCAGAAAGGGATGAGGCCAGGTTTTCTGACTCCTACTCCTACTCCTACTCCTACTCCTACTCCTACTCCTACTCCTACTCCTACTCATACTCATACTCATACTCATACTCATACTCATACTCATACTCATACTCATACTCATACTCATACTCATACTCATACTCATACTCATACTCATACTCATACTCATACTCTTACTCTTACTCCTTGCGTTAGGGAGTATGAGTAAGAGTATGAGTATGGATCGAAAGGACCGGCGCTGCTGCTCACCGGCCCCTTTCAATCCTTCACCGCCGGCTTCGGCTTTGCTCCCGCCGCCTGCGCTGTATTGTTAGGATCAGGATCGCTCAGTCTCCCCAGAAAGAGACATGCGCCGCTCGCCGCATGCTGAATGGCAAACACAAACGGATGGTCCGCACGGACCGTCATGTGGGCCACCTCGTGAGGGTGTCCGTTCTTCGGCATAAGCGCGGCACTGGCGGCCGCGGCCTCCGTGCCGTCTTCGTTCACGTCGATGAACGTCTTGTGGAACACTCTGGAGATAACCAAACTCTCGTCCGTCATGCGCGTGAAGTTCGCTGCAGTTGAGAACGCGGTCTTCAGGCCGATCTCTGCGAGCGCCTTTTGCAATTCCATCGCCGCGGGCTCCATGCGAAAGCGCGGCAGCGAAAGCCTTACCTCTGCCTTTGGCATCGTCGCGCACTCCGCCAGCAGGGCAGGACTCAGCGCTTTCTCCACAGCGGCCAGTCCGTCTCTCTTGTCAGGCACGATCACCGTGAACTGCAACTGCCCGCCGCTGTAGGGCAGCGCCGCCATTTGAAAGCCCTTCTTTTTCGCATAACGCATCTGAGTCTGCTTAAACATCAGCGGCACCGTCTTTTGCTTCCCGTTGGAAACCCAAAACGGCTGATTTTGCGTGAGCTCTTTCGTGAACCTCACCTGCCACGGCACATTGAAATAGACAGCGTTCGTCAGGACGAGCTGTGTTTCCGCATTCAACCCACCCTTTGGAATGAGATCATTGATCTTCCCCGCCGTTTGTTCACTGACCCATGAGTTAATCCATCCGGTGGCCTTCTCCGGCGCAGAGAAGTCCAGCGGTTGCACCGCCGCACCATAGTTTTCTGTGATGGTCCCCATGAAACCGGACAGCATCTTGCACGACTCCGCCGGGAACAGCCGGTTCGCCGTGCGCAGTTCCGCCCCTTTCGGCAACTCCGAAGAAAGCCCGGCATTCAGCGACTTGAGCGCTGCATGGATACCATCACCTCCGAAATGCAGTGTCGCATCCATCTCCTTTTTCGTCTCACCGTCCGCTCCTGCAAAGACCATCGCCATCACATTCTGAATGGACCATGGCGAAAGCAGCGCATTCCCTGTTTTGTCCGGAAGCACACCATGAAGCGCGAGTCCCGTCGCATTCACTGAATCAGCCGCGGTATTCGCCGCCCTCGCGGCAGGTTGGGTGCCCGCCAAAGCCCACACCGCCAGCCATTGCCCTAACGTCCGGAATGATGAGTTCATGGCACGATCATCGCACGCGCACCAAATCCGTGCAACACTTCCCCCCCGACGCGCCGGGCCATTCGACTTGTTAGTAATCGTTCCGGCGGCGATGCTCTATCTGCTTCAGTTCGCTTTGGGTCCCCGTGCGTCCGGCGGGTTTGGAGCCGCAGCGAAAACCTTTGCGCGAGTGCCTGGAGGCGGCGCGGAAAGAACGAACCGGAGGAGCCGGGACGGCTGTCTTTGCGCGGAAATTGGCGGAGGCGCAAAATTCTCTGAATAACTCAGTGCAATTCGCGTCCCATGATTACGGAATTCGCATTCTGCAATGAGGGTTCCCGGCGCTTTCTCCCTTCAATCTCAATCTGTTCTGTCCACGACCTGCCTGGCACGCAATCCGCAACTCCCTTCATGAACCCCCAACGCCATGAACTTAAACTCCCTCGTCGCCGAAACGAAACGGAAAGTCCGTTTCCTTGAGCGCACCGGCAATCACTTCAACAGCGAGCGCGCCCAGCGCATCCGCACCGCCGAAGTTCAGTCCACCATTTTTGTCAGAGAAATGCTCGCCCGCCTCAAAATGAGTTCCCTGCGGCGCCGCAAGGGTTCTTCCCCCGCCTACAGGCAACCGGCCTGAAGCAAGGCGGTCCCCGCCGGCGATTCCCCCCGCCAGTCCCTCCCGCTCTGCAACCCGCTGATTTAGCGGGTGCCGGCCCTCCTTTTCAGGTCCTCCGTGTCCTCGCCCCGCGCACAATGGGGTGAACACCTACCCCCGTATTTGTGTAAACGCGGCTCACAGAATCCGCATCCGCGTGTAATACCTAACAGACGTTCCTCAGACCCAACTCCCCAATGAAAACACGCCTCATACTCCCGCGGCCCGGCCGATGCGGATGGACCTGCACCAATAAACTTTCCCCGCTTCCCCCGGGGCTCCCCGACCGCCTCCCTGTGCTCATCGTCGCCGTGAACGATGCCGGCGTGCGCGCCAAAGACGCCTCCGGGCACGAATGGAATCTGCGCCGCACTCAGGTGGACTGCGGCATTTACTGCTGCACTCCCGCGGGCGGATGGGTGCATGAATCCTCCAGCACCGCCCGCGACATTCTCCTCCACCAGCTCCACCACCATCTCACCGCCCCGCGCCCCGATGGTCCCGCCGCCGCGCGCTGGGAGGAAAAAGCCTCCCGTCTCCAGTGGATCCTCCAGCGAAACGGCGAAGATCCCGCCGCACTGGCCACAGCCGGGAAGTAAAGCTCAACGGGGAGGCCGGTTCCGGGCGGGGGCGGAAATACGGATTTTCCGGGTTTCCGTCATGGCCCGGGCGTTGATGTCGGCACCGGTCCACTGGGCTGAGCGCGCAGGTTCAGGAGCCACTTCGGCAGGATGCTCGCGCTGGATGTGGGAGACGATCGCCGCCGCCGCGCCCTTGCGTGCGAGGTCGCCGTTTCCCCAATAGGTAGAACTCTCCTCCGCGCCGCAGATGGGGCACACCCCTTTGAAAAGATGGGTCGTTCCTTCGCCCGTGTGCTCGATGATCTCGACGGCCTGCTTCCATTCCTCGGCGGTTTTCATGCCTAGTAATATCCCCTAGTCGGCCCCGGTGTCGAACAGAAATGGAGGCCAGGGGTTTTCCCGCCATTCCCGTCGCCCGCACGGCCTAATAGGGTTAGGGCACCGAACGCATGGGAGGATTCCGATTTTCTGCTTCAGGTGGAATTTCCGTCAATAGCCGTGTTACCTGTCGGCTCAATTTACAATTTCCAGTTTTTTAATGTTTGTTAAGTTTTCAAGCAAGTTGCTGAAATTATGAATCTTACAACTACTTTTGGAATTTGGCCCATCCTTTGCTTTAGCATGGCCTTCAACGGCCCGGATTCACCCCTAGCAAACCTAAATTCCACACGTGAAAACACTCCTCTCCACAGCACTCCTGGCTGTCGTTGTCACATCGTCGCACGCGGCGACGGTATTGAACTATCCGAACTTCTCGAACACCGCGGGGCTTCAGCTCAACGGTGCCGCGGCGCAGGCGGGCAGCGTCCTGCGGGTCACGCCGTCCGCCGCCTTCCAGGGTGGAAGCGTGTTCTCCACCTCCGCGGTGACGCTCAACCCTAACGTCTCATTCAGCACGTTCTTTTCCTTCCGCATCGATACCCCGGGCGGCATCAGCGACTTCGACGGGCAGGGCGCGGACGGACTCGTTTTCGTGGTGCAGACGAATTCCAACAGCGTCGGCGGCGCGGGCGGCGGCATCGGTTATCAGGGCATCAATAACAGCCTCGGCATCGAATTCGATACCTGGTTCAACCCGGAGCTCGGTGATGCGGACGGCAACCACGTCGGCATCAATACCAACGGCAGCCTCGCCTCCGCTCTTGGCGAGGTGAACGTGAGCGCCGGCCGCTTGAACAACGGCTCCATCTGGTATGCATGGGTGGACTACGACGGCACCACTGACGGCCTGGAAGTGCGGCTTTCCACCACGTCCACGCGTCCCGCGGCGCCCATTGTGTCGTCCACCGTCGATCTGACGACTGTGCTCGGCGGCACCAATGCCTTTGTGGGATTCACCTCCGGCACCGGCTCGGCCTTCAACAATCACGACCTTCTCGCATGGGAATTCCGCGATGATTTCAACCCCGTCATCGAACCTCCCCGCACGGTGCCGGATGGAGGCGGCACACTGGGCATCATGGGACTCAGCCTCGGCGGTCTGATGCTCGGCAAACGTTTCCTCCGCCGCACCACGGCCACTGCCTAACAGTTGGCTGAAGGGATTTATTCCCCCCACCGCGCGCCGCCGGGTCAAGGTCCGGTGGCGCGTTTTTGTTTTTGGCATCGTTTGCCGGGCGCGGGATGGTCAGAGTTTGGTGACGCGGAGGCGGAGGAAGCCTCTGGCGGGGATGCCCTTGGGGGCCTGGAGGCGCACGCGCTCTGAGATGGCGTCGCTGCCGGGGATGGACAGAGACCCGCCGATGAAGATCCATGGACCCTGGGGAGCAGTGGCGCGCTCGAGGGAGTAATTGAGAATCGCCGCCGCGCCGGCGGGGCGGGTGAAGGTGTATTCCAGTGTATCGTTTCTCAGGGAGATGTCCCCGGACAGCGGGCCGGGGGAGAGGGGATCGGTGAAGGTGGCGAATTCCAGGAGATTCGGGATGCCGTCGTGGTCCGGATCGTTGAGATCGGAGGCGGGGCCGGTGTTTGCGGCAGTGGCGAAATGGGTAAGACGCCATGCGTCCATGCCGGTGGCGAGAGCGCCGGTGAGGTTGATTTCGTAAGGAGGATTGAAGGTATCGGTGCTGGCGATGCGCAGACGGGCGGTGCGGATGCCGGGACCGCCGGGCGTAAAGGTAACGGGCAGTGTGGTGGACGCATTGGGGGCCACCGGTTCCATGTCAGGAAGGCCGGGAGTGAAGTCAGCCGGATGGCCGGTGGCGGCGAGGGAGACGCCCAGCACCTGCAAGGGAATGTTGCCGGTACTTTGGATGGTTAGGATGCGCGTGACGGGCACGGACGGGAGGGCGGGGCCAAATGAGAGGGTGCTGTCGTGCGGCAGGGAGGCGCCGTTCTGCATGAGGGCCATGGCGGCCACGGGCGCCTCTGTGATGCAGCGCAAAGGAATGACGAAGTACGGCGCGTCAGGGTCGGCGGACTCGATCACCAGAGCCGCGGTGAGGACCGCAGCCTGGGCCGCGGGATTGAATCGAAGAGTCAGCGTGGCGGTGCCGCCGGCGGGCAATTCCGGGGGAAGCGCGGAGAGCAATTCAAAATGCTCCGCGTCCGGACCGCGGAGGACGGCGACGGCATCCGTTAGGGGATGGCTCGAAATATTGCGCAGGGTGATCGTGAAGGTGATTTCGGGAATGGCTGGATCGCCTTTCACCACCGACGCGCTGATGGGTGCGCCTCCGTTTGTTAGAGCAGTGCCTGGGGGCCACTCCGCCGCGAGAGCGGCGGGGAAATCATGAGTGACACATCGCACGAGCATGCTCCTATCCAAAGCGGACAGGCTCCGGGCCATGCCTCCGGCGAGGATGCGGCCATTTGCCAGGAGCATCATGGAATGCCCCTGGCAGATCAGGTCAGGAACCTGGATCTTCACAACTCCCGCGTCGCCGAAACCGGCATCGCGCGTGCCGTTCGGAAGATAGCGAAAAACGGCGAACTCTCCATCCGCGGTGCCGGCCATGAGGAGTTTCCCGTCCGCCTGCACGGCGAGCCCGCTTGTAAAGTGGGCGGCGCCGCCTGCAGGAGACTCCCGTACGCCAAGCCCCCCCTGGAATCCGGAATCCAGCGTGCCGTCCGCCTTGAAGCGGAAGAGACGCATTCCCTGCGTCGGCGCCTGGAGATTGGCCGTCACGATGATGGCCCCGTCCGGCTGCACGGCGATCTTTGACGGAGTGAGGCCATAGGGATTCGGAGCCACGAACACCATGCCATCAGTGCCAAACAGCGGGTCAGGCGCGCCGTTGGCCGCAAGGTTCCCTAACCAAAGATGATTGACACCGCTCTGCGACCACGAGCCGGTGACCAGCACCTTTCCGTCCGGCAGCACCGCCAGATCCAGCGCATTTGAGTCCAGAAAAGGGAACGTGAAGATTCCACCCGGTCCAAATGAGGGGTCCGGACTGCCATCCGGCAGGAGGCGAAACAGACGGGCCGTGCGGCGGCGGGAATCGACCGATGCGTCGGGGAAGGAGCCGGCCGCGAGGATCTTCCCATCATCGAGAACAGCCACTGAGTCCACCGTGGCGGCCAGGTCGTGGGTGGAAAAGGTCATGGTGCCGCCCGAACCGAAGGAAGGGTCCGGCGATCCATCGGGCAGGAGCCTGACGAGCCCGGGGAACACACGATGAACCATCACGAGAATGCGGCCATCGCTGTAAACCGCCATGGCGTCCCGCACCGTGGCCTGGGTCGTGGTAAGAAACACCGTTCCCTCCGTACCGAATGACGGGTCCGGTGAGCCGTCCGGCAGCCACCGGGTCAGCACTGGAATGGAATTGCGGTTCTGGGCCAGACCAAGAATCTTTCCGTCCAATTGTTCGGCCAAACTAACAACAATGCCGGTGGACGTGTCAGGAGTTCCCATGATCACCATGCCAGGCGGACTCCCGAGTCCCGCAGAATTGAAAGTCAGGTCCAAATCACCGGGCCGCGCCAGGGCGGAGGAGGGCAATACAAAGACCAACGCTAACACACACGCGCTGCGAAAAAGGAAAGTGAGGAGACGGCGCGGCAAAGACATAGGGTGGAGGCACGGACGCAGCGTGCCAGAAACCCCCAGGGACGTCAATGATAGCCGGGGTGGCTTGATTCCTTCATCATTCTGATTCCTTGTTTCGCCATTCCCTCCCTCCGCCTCTTCCTTCCCCGCCCCCACGCCTCAACGCCTCCCGCCGTCCTCCGATCCCCGATTCCGCGTTTCCACGCTTCTCCGATTCTCCGATTCTCCGATTCAACGTTTCCCCGATTCAACGTTTCCACGATTCACGCTTCCCCGCTTCCCCTCCCATGCCCATCCCCCGCGAATTCCACTCCCACTACGAAGACCGCCCCTTCCAATCCTGCACCCGCTGCGGCGAAATGCTCGATGAAATCCCTGGCGGCTATCAAATCTTCAAACTCTTCCGCCATCGCGAACCCATCTACGAGTACGCCCTTTGCCACCCCTGCCACACCGGCATCCTCGACGAATTCTCCGCCGACTCCCGCCGGCGCCTCGCCGAATTCCACGCCAACCGCGTCACCCTCAACCTCGGCCGCTTCCGCTGCGCCGTCTGCGGCAACTCCCGCGGTGAAGATCAACAGCCCGAATTCTCCCTCACCGCCGCCTGCCTGTCCCGCCGCCTCGTCCACGAACTTATGGTCTGCGGCCCCTGCCGCCTCGAAATGCAATCCCTCCTTTCCCCCGAAACCCGCCGCCTCTGGGACAAATTCGTCGACGAAAACCTCCCCGGCGTCCCCTCCGACTCCATCTCACCCCTCGAACTCGTCCCGGTGTGAACCGCGTCCCTTCGTCTCCGTTCGAATACGGTGCATCCGCTCCGTAAAGCCACCGTCCCTGGTAAAAGCCGCCGCCTGCGCTTCGATCTGCCGATCCAGCAGCGCACACGCCACCCCAATAAGCGCCAACGCCGCATTCGCCGCTATTTCAGATGAAATAGACTTACTGGACGGCATGGACTCGTTAGACGAGACTTCATCCCCCGCTGTCCATCCCGTCCATCCCGTCCATCCCGTCCATCCCGTCCATCCCGTCCATCCCGTCCATCCCGTCCATCCCGTCCATCCCGTCCATCCCGTCCATCCCGTCCATCCCGTCCATCCCGTCCATCCCGTCCA
>DASZQB010000090.1:0-41241 GCA_035550135.1 Verrucomicrobiales bacterium | reverse complement strand
TCGGATTCAATTATGCGAACGCGCTGGCCGCGGATTCCCCGCTCAGGGGCAAGCCGGTGTATGTCTGGATTCGCTGGGTGGATCCGTATGAAGAAGGGCCGGGTTTCCCGCGACACGTCATTCACAAGACCAGGGATGTATTTCCTGCAGACGGGTCGGATGCCACCATCACGGTTAACATCGATCCCGTTGATCCCCGTTTGCTTGCGGGTGTGGTGTGGCAACCGGGCGCAGGCTGGCCGGCCAATACGGTAACCTGGAAGACGCCAGTCGAATACCCCGCGCCGATCTATGACAACTGGGCATTTGCGTGGTTTGGCACGACCGACGCCGCAGCAGAAGCTCTGCCGGAGGCCGATCCGGATGGCGATGGTCAAACCAACGCGGAGGAATGGAAGACCGCCACTGATCCAGGGAATGGTGCTTCGCGATTTGAACTCCGCCTAACCAAACCGCCGACGGCGACCATTTACTCCTTCGAATGGCCGACACGACCGGGTTACTTTTACCTGCTGGTGCGGTCAGATACGCCGGATGTTCCGCGGCCGGCCACGCGTCCCTCCAATGCGGAGATGGCCTCATTTTCAGAAATGACGCAGACGGTGACCGTGCCGGCTGATGCGCGGCGGCGATTTTTCGTGGTTCACTATTGGGAGAAGTGAAGGGGGAAGAAAATAACGAAATGGCTCAGGTGTTTGGATTTGAAGTTCGCCTGTTCACGGCGTGAGTTTCGGAATCAGAAACCAGAGGGCAGAAGAAATTCGCATGTTGCTGCCCGGCCCGGCAGGTGTCCCGCGCTTTCAGCGCTCGCATCGCCTGTATGTTGGGGTCTTACCTGGGGTTGCGCCCGCTTCGCGGTCTTACCCCAGGCTGGTATGTCCCGCGCTTTCAGCGCTGACTGTTAGGTTTATATCGCGATGCAATGGTGCCCGCCGGTTCGCTCCGTGAAACGGTGACCGGGCCATAACGGAAGGCTCGTGTTTTTGTCTGGAACGTCAGGATTGCGGGTTAGCGACGGCGTTCCTGGAAGTGGGCGAGGATGGCGGCGGCGAGGCCCGGGATGTCATGCTGTTGCGCTTCGATGTGCGGCTTGAGTTTGTGGCGCTTGAGCGCGGTGGTGGTGATGGGGCCGATGCTGGCGATTTTCAGGTTTTCCGGCATGGGAAGGCCGAGGCTCATGAAGCTGTC
Source organism: Verrucomicrobiales bacterium (assembly GCA_035550135.1). GTDB lineage: Bacteria > Verrucomicrobiota > Verrucomicrobiia > Verrucomicrobiales > V1-33 > V1-33. The sequence continues at coordinate 40,053 of DASZQB010000090.1, read as the reverse complement.
CACGGCGCTGCTGCTGGCGAACGTGATGACGTCTGCGCCCTCATCGCGGAAACGGGCATGGCCGCCGGTGATGTCGTTCGTTTCAGGGACAGTGCGGTAGGCGATGGCTTCATCGACAATGGCACCCTCTTTGTTCAGCGCGGCGGCCACCACATCCCGTGCGCCCTCCGGACGGACCCAGAGGATGGTTTGATTTTCGATGCTGCCGGCGTGTTCGATGAGTTCCTTCACCAGCGATTCGGCCACGGCCTTTTGCGGAACGAAATCGGCGCCGAGGTGGAACTCGCGCAGCTTCTTTTCCGTGCCTGGACCGATAGCCACGAGCTTCGCGCCACCGATCTCCCGGGCGTCTTTGTAGATCTTGAAGAACATGTCGAAAAACGACTGCACGCCATTGGGGCTGGTGAAGATGATCCACTCGTACTTGTGAGCCTCGAGGACGAGCTGGCCGAATTCCATTTTGTTAGGGGCCGGCTCGATGCGGATGGTGGGCAGTTCATAGACGTCTGCGCCAAAGCTTTTGAGCTGGCGGCTGAGATCGCCAGCCTGCTGGCGGGTGCGGGTGACCACGATGCGCTTTCCGAACAGCGGGCGTTCTTCGAACCAGTTGAGCCGGTCGCGAAGGCTGACGACTCCGCCAATGACACAGACGGCGGGCGCTTTGAATCCGCGTTCGGCGACGAGAGCGGCGATGGTGCCCAGAGTGCCGGTGAGCGTTTCCTGGCGGCCCGTGGTGGCCCAGCGAACGAGAGCGACGGGTGTGTCCGCCGCCGCGCCGTGCGCCACCAGTTTGTCCGCGAGAATGGCGATGCGGCCCACGCCCATGAGCATGACGCGCGTGCCGGGAGTCTTCGCCAGCTGTGCGAAGTCGAGCGAACTTTCCTCTTTGTCAGGGTCCTCGTGGCCGGTGAAGATGGTCAACTGGGAGCAGAAGTCGCGATGGGTGACGGGAATGCCCGCATAGCCCGGCCCGGCGATGACGGAGGAGATGCCATGCACCACTTCAAAAGCACACCCCGCGGCGCGCAGCTCCTCCGCCTCTTCGCCGCCGCGTCCGAAGACGTAGGGATCGCCGCCCTTCAATCGCGTGACGATTTTCCCGGACTTCACTTTTTCGACGAGCAGTTGGTTGATGCTGTCCTGAGGAAGAGTGTGCTGATCCGCCTGCTTGCCGACGTAGATGATTTCCGTCTCCGGCTTCGCCCAGCGAAGGACCTCTTTGTTCACGAGGTAATCGTAGGCGATGACGTCGGCCAACTCGATGCATTCCTTTGCACGGAGCGTGACGAGTCCGAGGTCGCCGGGGCCGGCACCGACGAGATAACAAATGCCGGAGGGAGAAGTGGACATGGAGAGATGAGAGGTCGCGCGTGCTTCTCAACTCATCGTTGAGGCATTCAGGCGCGCGCCAGCGAAGATTCGATTACTTGCCGCCGTCCAGCCGGACGCCGTTGAGCGCTTTTTCAACGCGAACGCCAATGGCGTCTTCAAGGAAGATGAGCGACTGGTTGTATTCGGAGAGGGCTTTGTAGCGGCTGATCTCCACTTCCTGCTGCTCGACTTCGAGTTCGTACTTGGTGCGCTTGAGTCTCCCATAATCCGATACTCTGGCCATGGCCTCCTGGATTTTGGGGAGGTCGTTTTTGATGTCCTCGCGGATGCGGCTCAAATCTTTGTCATAATAATCCAGATTGGAGGCGGCGGCGCGGAGACGGCGGATGGCCAGCGTGACATCCGTTTGAACCTTTTGGCGCTGCTTTGAGTACTGCAGTTCCCATGCGGCGGCCGCTTTTTTGTGTTCGCCGACTTTCTTATTGATCCCAAAGAGGTCCCAAATGGGCAGTGAAATTCCAAGGCGGATCTCCCATTCGTCCTGGCTTCCGCGGCGGCCTTCGCCGGTTTCTCTGGTGTAGCCGGCATCCAGGAAGGTGGCGAAGGGAATTCTCGTCGCCTTCGCCTCGGCGAGATGGGCTTTGGCGATTTCCAGCCGGCCCCGGCTTTCGACCGCATCCGCGCGGTAGAGCATGCCGATGTCCGTCAGGTAGTCGACCTCCAGTGCACCGGAATCCACGGACCGGCGTTTCATGCTGCCGGAGCGGATGCGCGAGGGATCCTGCAGTCCGGTCAAGGTCGCCAGTTCCGCACGCAGGCGCAGGATTTCGACATCCGCCTCATGAATTTCCCTGCCGGCCTTCCTTATGTCCACTTTGGCGCGAGTCGGTTCCGCGATAAATTCCGGCTGGTTGATTTCGAGCATTTCCTTTTCATAGGCGCCGTAGGTGGTCCGGATTTTTTCCTGTGCCCCGCGAACACTTTCCAGCATGCCGATGGCATCATACCGCTCTCTGATTTCGCGCACGAGGCGGTCTTCATCGGAGAGATACTGACCCTCGGCGAGCATGATCTCCGCAGAGGCGCGCTGAATGCGGGCTTTGCGCTCCCACGGATTCGGAATGCGGAAACGAATGAGGGCCGAAAAAGTGTCGGAGCCGTTGCCGCGCTGTGTGGAGGTGGTGGTCTCGCGGCTGGTGCTGGTGAGCGTGCGGGTCACATGGCTGGCGAGGGCGTCACTGGTGTTGATGGTGCTGACACCGTCGTTGAAGATGCGATCCCGGAAGCCGTTCTCGTCTTCGGTGCGGAGTTCGTAAATGTTAGTGACTACTTCCTCGCTGCCGTTTTTGCCTGGTGTGATGATGCGCTCGATCTCGCGGTAACGGTTGGTGGAGGTGGTGCTGTTGTTAGAGTCCAGCGTGGAAGTGCCAAAGCCAGGCTGTCCGGGACCGGCGAGGGACGTTGTCGAGTCGTTGCCGACGGCGGTTTCGTTAGCGGTGTATTGTTCGATGGAGCGCTCTGTGTATGGACGGTCAATGTAATCATCGTCCTGGGAGGAGTAGCTGAGGCGGAGTTCCGGATTCTCCCAATCCTGAACGGTGCGTCTCTCGGCGCGGGCGGAGGCGATATCGGCACGGCGGCGCTCCAGCACCGGGCTGTTGGCGATGGCGAGAAGAATGAGGTGTTCTTCGCCGAGCGGACCGGAGGTTGGGACGCGTGACAGCAACTCCGCAGGATCGGCAATGAGGTCCGGCGGAGATTGCGGTGCGGTCTTTTTGCCGGCGGGGGCGGTGTTGTCGCCGGCCGTTTGATAGCGTTTCGATTTCCCCGCGGGCAGGGCGGCAGCGTTGGCGATGGGGGGAGGAGCGCTGAACCTCGAGTTGGCGGCGGGTGCTTGTGTGGGTTTTTTCCCCGCGGCTTTCCCGGCGGCGACAGCGGCGCGAATCTCAGCATCCTTTTGGGCCTGGGTCTTCTTAGCGGGAGTTGCTGCGGCGGGCCGGCTCACGGTCGGCTTCTTTGCGGTGTCTGCGGCAGTCCGGCTCACGGGCTGCTTCTTCGCGGTGTCCGCCTGCTTCGCGGGAGGAGGGCTTTTGGGTTTTGCGAGCGCAACAGGGGTAAGCATGGCCGCCGCGAGGAGTTGGACCAGCAAAGGAAGGGTGCGAAGCGAAGGGGGCATCATAGCAAAAGGTTCAAAGGGTGCGGCGCAGCAGAGGTATTGCCTGCGTGTGTCGTAAAGCCGTGCAAGACTCAAGCAGAAATCCGTCTTGCTGCAAAACAGAAGGGGCGGGCAGTTTTGCGCAGGCCTTGTGAAGGAGGGCTGAAAAAGGAACATCCCGGGCGGTTTTCACCGGCCGGGATGTCTTTAGTTTGGGATGTATTTCAGACGGGACCGTGGAGGCCGCCGGTTACTTGCCAGCGAGGGCAGGCACTGCGAGCATCGGAGGGCTCAGCGCGTCCTTGATCTTGTCCAGACCGCGGTACTGCTTGCCGTTCTTCTCGACCATGCCGCGGGACACGAGATTTTGGAGCTTCTCGTAGGCGCGAAGGCGAAGCATCTCTTCGCCACCGCTCACCGCATTGCGGAGTTTGAGATTCTCGTAAACCGCCTCAAAAAGACTATTGAATTCATAGATTTTCTTCTTCGTAAGAGCGGCGACAAGTTCATCAGTAACATGATCGGGGAGACGACGGGAGAACCTTGTGCGTTTGGTGGTAGCCATAGGACCGCAGTGTAGCACAAATGTTCAAAACTGCGACTGATTTCCTTAATCGGGGTGCAACTTTTCGCGCATTTGAGATCGCGGGCCATTCTGGAGGCGCATTCGCGGGTAAAAATAAGCGGGCGAATTGGCACGGTTTTCCCCTGAAATCCAGTCGGGTCCATTCCCCATACCGCTTGCGATGCGGCCCCTCACTCTCAACGACTAACACAAAAACGATCGGGCCAACCTGTCACTTGCGTGCCGGAGGATCATTGAGATGCTGAGCGGCCACCCACCTCTGCCGCCATGACGATGATCACCTTTCTTCGCGCCCGTACCCTTCTGGCAGTGAACCTGATCGCCTGGCCGTTCGCCGGTGGAGTGGTCGCCCAGTCCACTCCCGCAGCCGCCAAGTACCCGGACCTGCCGAGCGAAACCCCGGCGAAGTTTCAGAAGAGAACAGACAGCTTCGACCACGTGCGCCGTGAAGAGATGATTCCGATGCGGGACGGCGTGAAACTGCACACGGTGATCCTTGTTCCCAAAGGCGCCAAAGGTGAGCCCATGCTCCTCACGCGCACGCCCTACGATGCGGACAAACTGACGAGCCACACGCCCAGTTCCCACCTCGGACCGAATCTCGATGGCTACGACAACGCCCTCGAGGTGATCGTGGAAGGTGGCTACATCCGGGTGGTGCAGGACATCCGCGGCAAGCACGGCTCCGAGGGGGATTACATCATGAACCGTCCTCTCCACGGACCGCAGAATCCCACGCCGGTGGATCATGCGACGGATACCTGGGACACTATCGATTGGCTGGTGAAAAATGTCCCGGAGAGCAACGGAAAGGTGGGTATCCTCGGCATTTCCTACGATGGCTTTCTGCCCCTCATGGCGCTCGTGAATCCGCATCCGGCGCTCAAAGTGTCCGTGCCGATGAATCCCATGGTGGACGGCTAGATGGGGGATGACTGGTTTCACTACGGAGCCTTCCGTCAGATCAATGCGGCCTACATTTACCGGCAGGAGATGACGCGGAAATCGGAGGAGCCCTGGTGGTCCAGTCATTTCGACGACTACGAGATGTTCATGGAAGCGGTATCAGCCGGGGAACTCGGCCGCCGGCGGGGTCTTGACCAAACCGGATTCTGGCAAAAGCTCCTGCAGCATCCTGCTTACGATTCGTTCTGGAAAGACCAGGCGGTTGACAAAATACTGGCGGCGCTGCCACTGAAAGTCCCGGTGATGCTCGTGCACAGCTTGTGGGACCAGGAGGATATCTACGGCGCTCCGGCGGTTTACAAAGCCATCGAGCCGAAAGACACGGGCAACGACAAGGTCTTTCTCGTCATGGGACCGTGGCATCACGGGCAGGAAATCGGCGACGGCAGTGCGCTCGGCGCTATCAAATTCGGCAGTGATACCGGACTGACTTTCCGGCGGGAAATTCTGCGCCCATTCCTCGACCAGTTTCTCAAAGACGATGCTCCCAAAGCCGACGTGGCTCCAGTGATGGCGTTCGAAACCGGCACGAACAAGTGGCGGCGTCTGACCGCCTGGCCGTCCGGTGCTTCCGGGGAAACGGTGAAGCCGGCACCGCTTTATCTCGCCGCACGCGGGAAACTCAGCTTCGACGTTCCAAAAGCGGAGGAGGCAGCGTTCACCGAATACGTCTCCGATCCGGCGAGACCCGTGCCGTTCCTCCCCCGTCCTGTTGTTTCGCAGAAATTCGATAAAGGAAAAAGCTGGCGCGAATGGCTGGTGTCCGACCAGCGGGAAGCCTCCGGCCGTCCGGACGTGGCAGTGTTTGTCTCGGATGCTTTGACTTCCGCTGTGAAAATCAGCGGCGAGCCAAAGGTGAACCTTCACGCCTCCACCAGCGGAACGGACTCAGACTGGGTGGTGAAACTCATCGATGTGTATCCGGACGAGGTCGCGGGACAGCCGGTGATGGGAGGTCATCAACTGATGATTTCGGCAGACATCTTTCGCGGGCGGTATCGTGAAGACCTGAGTGCAGCAAGACCGCTCACGCCCGGTCAGCCGGTTCCTTACCGCTTCGCCCTGCCGACGGCGAATCACGTGTTCCTGCCAGGTCACCGGATCATGGTGCAGGTGCAGTCCAGTTGGTTTCCCCTGTATGACCGCAATCCGCAAACGTTCGTGGAGAACATTTTCAACGCGAAGCCGGAGCAGTATCAAAAAGCCACGCAGCATGTGCACCACGAGCCCGGGAAGGCGAGTTGCATCGAATTGCCGCTCGTGTTTGCTCCATAGCTGGAGATCCGTTGGCAATTGCAGTTTCCTGACAGCGGCGTTACACGCGCTGCTTATGGAAAAAGCCGCCGCCATTCAGCAGATCCGGGATGCCTGCCGGGAGATCGTCCGTCAGTTGATGAAGGTGCATCCGGCAGTGCCTCACCTGGGGCACGCGGAGACGCAGGAGGAGGTCTTGAAGGCGCTGCATCAGCTCACGGTGGAACTGGAGGTGGTGAAAAAGAAAGTGGGACGGCTGGAGCGGGAGGACAGCAGTACGCTGCTGTAGAGGTTCACGGGTCAACGGTGATAGGGCTCACCGCGCTTGATGGTGTGGACGCGGTAAAGCTGCTCCAGCAGGACGACGAGCGCGAGTTCATGCTGAAGAGTCAGCGGACTGAGAGCCCAGATTTCATCCGCCTCTTCGCGAAGCGCTGCGGTGTGGCCATCGGCGCCTCCGATGAGAAAGGAGACGCGTTTGATGCCCGCATTCATTTCCCATGCGTCCACTGCGGCCCGGACCATGAGGGTATTCTGGAGCTTGCCGCGCTCGTCCATCACGATGCGACGGCTGCCGGCGGAGGCTTTCAGGAGGCGCTCGCTGTTCTGCGCGGCGGTGCCTTCCTTTAAGTATTCGATCTCCGTTTTTCCGTAACGGGTGAGGCGCTGGAGATAATCCGAGATCCCATGGCGGGCCCATTCCAGCGCGGGCTTGCCGACGGCGATGATCCTCCAATGCATGGCGGAAGTGTCCGGTGCAGATCCGTTTGGACAACCAAATTATAAAAATACCTTGAGGATAGGATAAAATTACTGTATTTTCTGTAAATCCTCTACCTCATGGCGATTTCCCGTTTTTTGCTGCTTGCCGCTCTGTTCCTGACATTGCTGGGCATGCCAGCCAAAGGAGCGCGACCCGTGGTGGTTCTGGACCCCGGCCATGGAGGTCATGATCGCGGCGCCACTTGGGGAGGAGTGTCTGAGAAGACGGTGACGCTGAGCATCGCGCGGCGTGTGGAGCGGCACTTGAAAGTCCGCGGTTTCACGACGGCGATGACGCGACGCTCGGATAAATTTCGCTCCCTGGATGGACGCGCGGCGGTGGCGAACCGTTATAAGCGGAGTGTGTTTGTTAGCATCCACTGCAATGCCGATCCGCGGCGGAAGGCCCGGGGGATCGAAACCTATTACCTTGGCGCGAGGGGGCGACGGCTGGCGTCCTCCATTCACCGCTCGCTGGACACCCGGACAAGCACGCCGAACCGAGGACTGAAGTGCCGCCATTTTGCGGTGCTCCGCAAAACGTGCTGCCCTGCGGCACTCGTGGAGTGCGGGTTCATTTCCTCCGCCAGTGAACGGCGGCTCCTAACGACCGCTGCCTATCAGGATCGCGTGGCGCGGGCGATTGCCGATGGCATTGCGCGTTCTGTAAACGGGTGACCCGAATTCCATGAAAAGCGACAAGACCATTCTGTGGATTTTTGGAGGGCTCGCCGTGGTGCTGTGCGGGATGTTTTTCGCGACGGATCTGCCGATCGGATTTTTCAGCGGCGCGCCGGCCAAGCCCATTCCCGGCAAAGTCTATGAACTGACCTCCGACAATCTGGCAATCGCGCGCCGTGCGCCGGTGGTGGTGGCTTTGTTTACTGCCAAGAACAATGCAGACGGATTTCGCATGGCGCGAAGCCTTCCTCTGCTTGCTGAACAGGTGAAGGATCGGGCGATCGTCGCGGTGGGGAACATCGATTCCGAGCCGGAACTGGCCTCCAAAGCGGCCGTGAAGGAGTTGCCTGCCTGGGTGGTGTATCGTGATGGCAACGAGGTCTGTCGCGCCACGGGCAGCAATGCGGACCTCAGTGTGAGCCGATTTATCAAAGAGCAAACAGGCAAGGCGCCGTAAAAGATACTTCTGTTGAGATCGGCAGCGGACACTGACATGTTGTGGACGTGCCGCTTAAGTTCAAAATCCTTCTCTTTGGGTTTCTCATTCTCTGCTTCTTTCTCTACCTGCGGGTGGCGAGGGCGCGGGGAACTCCGCAGACGGATCGTGTGTCGCAGGTGAAGGAACGGCTGTGGTCCACGCTGGTGTATGACTTGAAGAAACACAACTTCAAGCCCGGCGCGCCGGTGTTCATCCGCATCTTCAAGGAAAGCAGCGAACTGGAATTGTGGCTGCGCGATCACATTGGCGGGCGCTACCGTCTTTACAGCACCTACCGGATCGCCAATTGGGGCGGCCAGCGGCTGGGGCCGAAATTGAAGAAGGGCGACTGTGTGGCACCCGAGGGATTTTACCATGTTGGAGCCAGGCAGTTGAAGCCGGACTCGCAGTTTCATCTCGCCTTCAACGTCGGATATCCCAACGCCTACGACAAGTCGTGGGGTCGCACAGGGGACTACATCATGGTGCACGGGAACGAGGTCTCCATCGGGTGCTTTGCGATGACTGACCCGCAGATCGAGCTCATCTATTTGATCGTGGAGGCGGCGCTGCGCGGGAAGCAGGACGAATTTCAGGTGCACATCTTCCCGTTCCGCATGACGGCGGAACGCCTGGCGAAAGAGAAGTCATCGGAGTGGTATTCGTTCTGGACGAATCTGAAGGAGGGCTATGACCACTTCGAGCGGGATCGTGTGCCGCCGCTGGTGGGAACGCGGGACCGGAAGTACGTCTTCAAGCGACAGCAACCATGAAGACCGGTGCAGAACTTTCCAAACTTGTCGCCCAACTCGACGCGGAACTGAACATTCGCGGCATTCCGGATTATCCCGGTGCGCTGAACGGGCTGCAGCTTCAGAATGGAGGGCGTGTGCGGCGCATCGTGGCGGCGGTGGATGCGTGTCTGCCGGTGGTTAGGGCGGCGTCGGAAAGGGAGGGGCCGGTCCTGCTGCTGGTGCATCACGGGATGTTCTGGAGCGGAGCGCAGTGTGTGACGGGAAGTGTTTATGAGAAGCTGCGCACGGCGATGAACGCGGACCTTGCGATTTACAGCGCGCATCTGCCGCTGGATGTGCATCCAAAGCTGGGCAACAACGCGGTGTTGGCGAAAGCGCTGGGGATCACGAAGACAGAGCCGTTCTTTGAATGGAAGGGATTGAAAGCGGGGCTGCGGGCGGAGGTGAATGCAACGCGTGCGTCTTTGGTAAAGCGGCTCGGTGATGCGGTCGGAGGACCGGTGCATGTGTGCGCGGGAGGTCCGGAGAAGGTGAGGAAGGTGGGAATCATCACCGGGGGAGCGGGCTCGGAGATTGCGGCCATTGCGGCGGCGGGAGTGGATACATTCATCACGGGCGAAGGACCGCACTGGAGTTACACGGCGGCGGAGGAACTGGGTGTGAACCTGTTGTACGGCGGGCACTACGCGACAGAGACATTCGGCGTGAAAGCGGCAGCGGCATGGCTGGCGGCGAAAAACCGGTTGCCGTGGGAGTTTATCGATCATCCCACTGGATTGTAACACTGCGCCTGATGCCTCTCTCCACCCTATCAGATTATCACATGCACACGCCGCTGTGCCGTCATGCGACGGGCACGCCGGCGGAATACGTCGCCGCTGCACGCGATGCACGACTCGCAGAAATTGGCTTCTCCGATCACAGCCCGATGCCGCAGTATTTCGATAACTGGAGGATGCTGAACGAAGAGCTGCCGCAGTATTTCGACTGGATTGCGGAGGCCCGCGCTGCGGCGGGAGAGATGCCGGTGCGCATGGGACTGGAAGTGGACTGGATCGAAGGCGGTGAAGGATGGATCGAGGATCTCGCCGGACGTGCTTCGTGGGATTATTTGATAGGGAGTGTTCATTACATCGGCGCATGGAACTTCGACAATCCGGCGGAGAAGCAGCGCTTCACGGACTTCGGTGCGGAGGAGGCGTGGAACCGGTACTGGTTTCTCTTTGCGGAAGCGGCACGCAGCGGGTACTTCGACATCATGGGACATCCGGACCTGATCAAGAAGTTCGGGCACCGGCCGCCGGATGATCTTCGGCGTTATTACGAGCCTGCGGTGGCCGCGGTGGCAGAGAGCGGAGTGGCGATCGAGATCAATACGGCGGGACTCTACAAGGATGTGGAGGAGATCTATCCGGCGCTGGAGTTTCTAACACTCGCATGCGAAGCCGGGGTGCCGCTCACTATCAATTCGGATGCACATGCTCCCGATGAAGTGGGGCGGGCCTTTACCGGCGCGCTCAAGCTGGCAAAGGCGGCGGGATATGCGGAAGTGGTTCGATTCGCACGCAGGAAGAGAACGGTGGTGCCACTTCCCTAACAAATATTCAGTCGAGGTAGATGAACTCGTTGAGGTTCATGACCGCGCGGCAGAATTCTGTTAGGGAGCCGTTTTGCAGGAGCTTCCGGGCGATGGCGAGTTCGGCCTCAGCGGGATTGCGTCCGAGGGCGAGGCGCCATGCGGCGGTGATGCGCTGATCGGGTCCGGTTTCTTTTTCGAGGCGTTTGGCAAAGGTCCGGGACGTTTGCACGGTGAAGGGATTGTTCAGCAGGGTGACGGCCTGCGGAGCGACGGTGGAAACGATGCGGTGGGAGCAACTGACGAAATTGTCAGGGAGATCGAAGGTCTCCATGAACGGAACACGCACGCTGCGTTTCTGAATGAGATAGATGCTGCGGACGGCGAGTTTTTCGGGCGGACTCGGGTACCAGCCTTTGGATTTGGTCTCGTTGTCGTCAAGGAAGGCGGGATTGGCGGCGAGGACTTCATCCGGGAGGGAGGGCCAGCGCGGAGGTCCGCCATCGCAGGTGGTTAGGGCGCCGGAAACGGCCAGCATGGCGTCGCGCAACTGTTCCGCGGTGAGCCGTCGCGGGTTCATATGCCACAGGAGTGTGTTGCCGCTGTCAATGCCGTTGGCTTTGGTGCGGGCGGCCTCATCCGGGTTCCACGCGGTCTGGCGATAGGTGGCGCTGGTGACGAGGCGGCGCACGAATTTTTTCAGAGACCACCCATCCTCGACGAGTTTGACAGCGAGATAATCGAGCAGTTCCGGATGCGAAGGACGGGCTCCGCTCCAGCCGAAATCGCCCGGCGTGCTAACAATTCCCTGGCCGAAGCACTGCTGCCACACGCGGTTCGCCATTACGCGGGCGGTGAGGGGATTCTGCGGGGAAAACAGCCATGCAGCGAGAGTGCTGCGGCGGCCGCTGCCGCCGGCTTCAGGCTTCTGCACGGCGGCGGGTTGCGGATCGAAGATGGCGGGAATGCCGGGCTGAACTTCGTCTTTCGGCAGATCAGGGTCGCCCTGGGAAAAAATCTTTGCGGGGCCGGGCTTGTCCTCGCCGGTGGCACAAAGACCGGTGGTGAAGCTGAGGAGTTCCTTCTTTGTTTTTTTCGCCGCTTTTTCGGCGGCGTCCACTTTTTCGCGCTCCTCTTTGGTTAGGGATTCGCGGACTTTATCATCCTTTGGTTTTCCGCCGAGACGGGTGCGAACGGCATCGAGAATCGTCTTTGCCTCCGTTTCGTGCTGTTTTATGCGCTCCTCCACTTTAGCATTGGCGGCGCGGATTTTTTCCTGCTCGGGGGCGAAGTCCAACGGGAGATCGTCGGCGAATTTGGTTCCGACAAAAAAAGCGCGCAGGCGATAGTGATCGGCCTGGGCGAGGGGTTCGGTTTTGTGATCATGACAGCGGCAGCAGGTCATGGTCATGCCGAGAAATGCGCCGGCGGTGGTTTCAGTTAGATCGGCCATCCATTGGGCCGTGGTGCGGTGCTCCTCGTTGAAGAGTTTTGAGGAATTGTCCCATGGGCCGACGCGGAGATAACCGGTGGCGATGAGGCAATCCTGTTCTGCGGCATTCTGCGGGGCGCCCTTCACCATTTCATCGCCGGCGAGCTGCTCGTGGAGAAAGCGGTCGAGCGGTTTGTCGGCGGAAATGGAGCGGATGACGTAGTCGCGATAGCGCCATGCCTGCGGGCGGAACTCGTCCCAGTCATAGCCGTTGCTGTCCGAATAGCGCACGAGATCGAGCCACCAGCGCGCCCAGTGTTCACCGAAGGCGGGAGAGGCCATGAGTTTGTCGATCAGGCGTTCCACGGCATCCGCGGACTGATCGTTCACGAAAGTGTCGAGAGCTTCCGGTGAGGGAGGGAGGCCGGTGAGATCGAAATACAAACGGCGGCCCAGGGCGCGGCGGTCGGCTTCAGGCGAGGGAGCAAGGCCGGCGGCTTCGAGTTTTGCCAGGATGAAGCGGTCCAGGGTGCGGCGGGGCCAGGTTTTGAGTTGGACTTCCGGTGTCGAGGGGTATTTCACCGGGCGCAGCGACCACAGGTCGAGACGCTCTCCTTTGAAGAGCACGCGCACGGGATTCCGGGCGTCGGTCCACGCATCGCCAATGCGATCCTCACCCCGCAGCACCGGTGCGGCGAGCAGGGAAAAGAGAACGGCAAAACGGCGGCGGAACATGTGCTCAATACGCGGGGAATGGCTTGCTTTGTCGAAGCTGATTCTACGATGCGAGGCGGCTTCGGATAAAGTCTTTTACCGCTTCCGGGCTGGCGGGCAGAGGTGAGGTTTTCAGGGGAAGAGCCTTGAGAGCTTCGAGGGCGGGATGAATGGGTTCGCGGCCTGTGGCGCGCTGCACGACATCAGGGAATTTAGCGGGGCTGGCGGTGGCGAGGACGACGCTGGGGCGGTCCGGTGCCATGTCAGTGAAGGCACAGGCGGTATGGGGATCGGCGGTGTATTGATAGTCACGCCAGAGGCGCGCGATGGTTTGTTCAATGCCGGCGTCATCCATGCGGGAGGCGCGAATGCCGGGAGCGGTTAGGGGCCGGAGGTCGGCGCGACCAGTGGTCTTCAGAGACTCCATGACGGAGCAGACGCGATCCGGATTTTTTTTCAGCAGATAGAAGAGATACCGTTCAAAGTTAGAGGCGGCCTGAATATCCATGCTGGGCGCGTGGCTGGGCTGCACGCCGCCCTGCTCGTAGAGGCCCGTGGTGAAGAAGCGGTAGAGGATGTCGTTTTGGTTAGTGGCGACGCGGAAGCCGCCGGCCGGGAGGCCCATTTGCTGTGCGAGCCAGCCGGCGAGGACGTTTCCGAAATTGCCGGTGGGCACAACGAATTCCACATTCCCCCGCGCGGCGACGGGAAGGCGCAGCCATGCCCAAATGTAATACACACACTGCGCGAGGACGCGCGCGATGTTGATAGAATTTACCGCCGAGAGGTTCACGGCGCGGGCGAACTCTGTATCCGCGAACGTTTCCTTCACGACGCGCTGGGCGTCATCGAAGGTGCCCGGCACGGGAATGGCGAAGACATTCGCTGCGCCCGTGCAGGCCATCTGGCGCTCCTGGAGAGGAGCCACGCGGCCCTGCGGGTAGAGGATGAACATGGTGATGCCCTCCTGTCCGAGGCAGCCATGAATGGCGGCGGAACCGGTGTCGCCGGAGGTCGCGCCGAGGACGGCGAGGCTGCGCCCGGTGTGCTTGACCTGACGCTCGTAGAGCAGGCCGAGCAGTTGGAGCGCGAAGTCTTTGAACGCGAGGGTGGGACCGTGAAACAACTCCAGCACCCAGGTGCGGTCATCCAGTTTCACGAGCGGAGCGATGTCCGGATGCGAGAACCGGCTGTAAGCGCGGCGGGTGAGTTCACGCCATTCGCCCCGCGGGATTTCGGGGGCGAACAGCGTGAAGAATTCCGCGGCGAGCTCCGCGTAGGTCAGGGTTTCCCAATGCTCCAAATCGACGCAGATGTCCGGCAGCGATTCCGGCAGAAAAAGTCCGCCATCCGGCGCGAGTCCGGCTTCGACCGCGGTGGAGAAGGAATGCGGTTCTGTCTGTCCGCGTGTGGAACGATAGAGCATGTCCGTCTTCTTTACTTCTTTGCCGACAGCAGGAGGAAGTATTCCACGCTGTCTGTCAGGGCGCGCCATGAGGCATCGATGATATTATAACTGACGCCGACGGTGCTCCAACTGTCCACGCCGTGGCCGCTGTCGATAAGGACACGCGTCTTGGCTGCGGTGCCGAGATGGCCGTCGATGATCCGCACTTTATAATCCTCCAGTTTCATTTCCGAAACGTTAGGGTAGCGGGCGGCGAGGGCTTTGCGGAGTGCGCCATCGAGGGCGTTCACCGGGCCGTCGCCTTCGGCGACGGTGAGGACGGTTTCGTCCTCCACGTTGAGCTTTACGGTGGCGATGCAACTTTCGTAACCGCGTCCGGCGTCACGCCGATGGCTGCACTCGTATTCGAGCGTTTCGAAGAGCGGTTTCGTTCCGTTCAGGTGGCGGCGCAGAAGCAACTCGAAGGAAGCTTCGGCGGCTTCGAATTCGTAGCCTTCGCTTTCGAGACGTTTGACTTCATTCAGCACGGCGGCGGCTTCGGGCGCGCCTTTATCCAGCTTGAAGCCGAGCGTTTCGGCCTTGGCGAGGACGTTGCTCTGCCCTGACATGTCCGAGATGACAATGACCTGCTCATTGCCGACCAGCGCAGGCTGAACGTGTTCGTAGGTGCGGGCGAGTTTTTGCACGGCGTGGACGTGCAGGCCGCCTTTATGGGTGAAGGCAGCGCGGCCGACGTAGGGCGCGCGGATGTCCGGCGTGACGTTGGCGAGTTCATCCACGTAGAGGGCGAGCTCGCGGAGTTTGGTCAGGTCGGGCGCGACATCGAGGCCGTACTTCAACTGAAGGTTGGCGATGATGGTAGTGAGGTTGCAGTTTCCGACGCGTTCCCCGTAGCCGTTGATGGTGCCCTGCACCTGCACAGCTCCGGCGCGCACGGCGGCGAGGGCATTGGCGACGCCCACCCCGCCGTCATTGTGCGTGTGAATGCCAACGCCGCAGCCGAGATGGGCGACAGCTTTTTGCGTCACTTCATAGATGAATTCCGGCATGGCGCCGCCGTTGGTTTCACAGAGGACGACGAGGTCGGCGCCGGCGTCTTTGGCGGCCTTGATGGTCGCGAGCGGGTATTCCGGATCTTCGCGGAAACTGTCGAAGAAATGCTCCGCATCGTAGAGCACCTCCCGGCCTTTGCTTTTCAGATAACGGACGGTGTCCGAGATCATGGCGAGGTTCTCCTCCAGGGAGACACGGAACACTTCGATGACATGCAAAGGCCATGATTTGCCGACGATGCAGACGGCGGGCGTTTTGGCATCGAGGAGGCGCTGGACCTGAGCGTCGTCCTCCACCTTCATATTGCCGCGCCGGGTCATGCCGAAGGCGGTGAGGCGGGCGTGCTTCCATGTGTGGGTGGCGGCTTCGGCGAAAAACTGCTCATCGCGAGGATTGCTGCCGGGCCATCCACCTTCGATGTAGTCGATGCCGAAGTCGTCGAGCTTGTGGGCGACGCGGAGCTTATCGGTGACGGAGAAATTGATACCGGTGCCCTGGGTGCCATCGCGCAGGGTGGTATCGTAGAGAGTGACGGGTTTCATTGGCGGAGGAAAGAGATAATGGAAAATAGAGAATGGATAATGGGAGGAGCCGCGGTGGAATGGTGTCCGTGCGAGCGTCCTTTGAGCCCTGAAAAGGGAAAAACAGCCGGGCTTGAATCGCCAGCCCCTCCTGCTGCGCGCCGCGGTGTTATGCCGGCAGCCCGCAGAGGAAGGGCGTGATAATAATCACTCCTGTGCGGGTTTGAATGGAACCGGAGGCGGCGAAAAACATGGGAAGCCCATAACATACGGGAGCTCAGAGGAATTGCAACGGGTTCGCAGGTCATGGCGATTTTCAGAGGGAGGGCCGGCGACGAATTTGCCATTCCAGAGCGATGGCCATGAGGAGGAGGGTGATGAGGGGAGCGAGGCCAATTTGCAGTTGGGGGCCGATCCAGGGGATGCGCGTGCCGCCGAGTGCGAGGTCATAGTGTCCTTTCTCGAGACCGGGGGAGCCTTTGGTCATGCCAAGACAGACGGTATTGGCGAAAATCAGACCGGCGTGGATGCCGATGGGCAGCCAGAGAGAGCGGGTGACGCAACGGGCCCGGGCGAGGATAATGCCGATGGCGAAGAGGGTGAGGAAGCTGGAGAGGAACGTGCCGGGATCAGCGCCTTTTTTGAAGATGACGGCGGTCATTTCCAACCCCGAGCCCCAATGAATGCGGGAAGGGCCGAAGCGGCTGTATTCCGGTTCGATGAGCCAATCCCATGCGCGGGGATCCGCGCGCACGGACTCAAAGTGATTCGGCCAGTCATTGGATTTGAGATAGGTCTCGGCCCGCTCCCGCACCCTTGGGTCGTAAGAAACGACATCCGGGGCTTTGATCCGGTGGAGGATGGAAAACAGGGCTGAAACGAGAATAACAGCCACCCATGGCCGGGAGGACCGCAGGGCGACGCCAAGAAAAATGCCGCGAAACAGCCACTCTTCCAGCAGGGCCACCACAATACAGGTGAGGGCGGCGCGGGAAACCAGCCCGAACCAGTCGATTTTGCCTTCCATGACGTAAGCGCCGGACCACAGAAGCAGGGCGGTGAGCACCGCGAGGAAGGCGCAGGCGATCAGAAAACCGGTGAGGGCATCACGGGTGCGCTGGAAACTCTTTTCCAGCCCCAGCTTGTCGCCGGAGAGGCGCATCCATTTGAGGAAGGGCCAGAGGAGACCGAGGGCGGAAACGAGGAAGGCGCGGTTGTAATAGCTGTCGAACTGATGGGAGGCGAGTTTTTTGCCGATCCAGCCGATGACGGGGGTGTTCGATTGTTTGAAACTGACGACCAATCCGGCCAACCCCTTCCCGGCCCAGTAGAGCGGAGGCGCCAGCAGGGCTCCGAGCAGGAGCACGGCGGCGAGGAAGAGGAGGATTTGGAGGTGGGACCGGGTCATTCTGGAGGCGCGGGCGACGGGGTGAAAAGTATTGTTTCAAGGATGGGTGACTAAAAAAGAGGCTTGATTTACCTTGATTTTGCTTGAGGTGCGGGGGAGGGTGATACAAATCCGCCTGACGGCGGAATGACGAAAACCGAAACCAGAAATCCGAATACCGGAGGGGAAATAGCAGGATACGACCGAAAAGGGTGGGATGCTTTCTGCTTGAGGAAGGGCAAGCGCCCCCGGGGCCTGCGGCCGGGAAACGGGAGGAAAAGCGCAGGAAAGGTGCATGGGAAACTTCGGTGATTAAACGCCTTTGCTGTCAAAGGGATTTCTGCGGTTTTTCCGAAGAAAAGAGGGTAAAACGGTGTCGAAAAGGAGCACGGAAGTGCAGGTCAACGGGACAGGTCGAAGAAGGCGCGGGCGAGGCGCTCGCCGTTGACGAGGATGTCGATCTCGTGGCGGCCGGGGTGGTGGGTGCGGGTGGTGAAGTCCTGGATGACCTGGGTGCGGGAGAGGGTGATGGTTTCGCCGGGTGCGAGGGACAGCCCCTTCCATTTGAAGACTTTGGCGGAGGCGGTGCCGGATTTTTTGACGTAGTGGACGGCATAGTCCACCACGAGGCGCTGGGAGCGGGACGCGGTGGAGGAGAGTTGGAAGGAAAAGGTGAGGCGGTCGCCGAGGCGGATTTTGCGGGGCTGGACGGTGAAATGGTGGACCTGGACTTCGGGGTTTCCGGTGGCACCGGTAAGGTGGAGAGCGCGCTGGTTTCCTTTTTTGATGAGGGTGCGGAGGGCGTGCCGGGCAATCCACGAGGTGTGGGGATTTTGCCGGGGCCAGTTTTGGAGGCGGTCGAGGACCCAGTCCGGGTGGGCTTTGGTGATGTCGTTGAGGTGATTCGCGACCGACTTGCGGACGTAGAGGCTGGGGTCTTCGCGGAGGTTTTCGAGGATGGGGACGACGGGGGACGGGTCGGCGATGAGGGAGTCAAGTTTGAAGGACCACGGAAGGCGCGGGCGGCAGCCTTCGCTGGCGAGGCGGCGGACGTGTTCGTCAGGGTCGCGGGACCATGTTTCCATGACAGCGAGGGTGCGCGGGAGATCGCGACGGAGGAATTCGCGGATGGCGAACTCGGAGGAACCGAACGCGGTGAAGAACTTCAGCGCGTCCATGGAGGTATCGAAATCATCGTGGCCGTAGAGGCCGACGTAATCTGAACAAACGAGGGTGACGAATCCGCGGTCGATGCGGGGGATGAGCTTGCGGAGAATGCCGATGGCTTTGCGGTAATTCGCCGGGAGAGTGGCGTGGAGGGACTCGGTCATGCGGCGGAGGCGCTGCAAGAGGGAGAGGTCTTTCAGATCCTTAAGGGAGGCGGCGAGGAATTGTTTGGAATCGAAGGAGGGGTGGATCGCGGAGAGGTCTTTGGCGACGGAGCGGAAACGCTGTTCGTTGAATATTTCCTTGAGGGCGGGGGCGGCGGTTTCGGCCATTTGGGTGATGGGTTTGCCGGGTCCCATAATTCACCGTTTTGACGGTGCAACGAGGATGGAGCCGTGGATCTGTCAGGGCCACCACACTGTGGTGGGACTTTCGTTGCGGATTATCCCGGAGTTCGCTGCCGCTCACTCCGGGTTATTCACTGGGGACCGCGCTGCGGTCCGCATTTCACGGTGTTCCGCTGCACTGTGTTTTTACTTCGCGAGGGCGAGGAAGATGACGATGAGGACGCCGAGGCCGAAGAGGAAGGCGTAGCCCTGGAGGTTGCCGGACTGGATGCGGCGGAGAGCCTGGCCGGCGTTATTGGCGATGGATTTGGCGCCGCCGACGCCGAGGCCGTCGATGAAGAGGGAATCGAGAACGCGGCTGACGGTGGCGACGGCGTCCTGACAAATGGCGACGATTTTGGCGTAAAGTTCGTCGAAGTAGAATTTGTTAGCGAAGAGCTTGATGTTGAGCGGTTCGGTGTCGCGGCCCCAGTAGAGTTTGTAAGCGCCGAAGACGCCGAGGACGAGGGTAAGAAGGGAGACGATGGCGGGGACGCCGAAGTGGACATGGAAGAATTTGCTATAACCCTCGCCGAAGGCGGCCCCGGCGAGTCCGAAACCGGCGACGGCGGCCAGCACGGCGAGCACAATGAGCGGGATGCGCATGAGGCCGGGGACTTCGTGAGCATGGCCGGCGCCGTGTTCATCGCGGGCCTTGCCGAAGAAGGTGACGATGCAAAGGCGGGTCATGTAGAAAGCCGTCAGCAGGGCGGTGAACGCGGCGATGAGGAAAAGCAGGGGGCTGTGCTCCCATGCTTTGTCGAGGATGGCTTCCTTGGACCACCAGCCGGACGTTAGGGGGACGGCGATGAGGGCGGCGGTGCAGACGGCGAAGGTCAGGAAAGTGACGGGCATCTTTTCGCGGAGGCCGCCCATTTTCCAGATGTTCTGCTCGTGGTGGCAGGCGAAGATGATGGCTCCCGAGCCGAGGAAGAGGCCGGCCTTAAACCATGCGTGCGTGAAGAGGTGGAACATGCCGGCGTCCGAAGCATTGAGTCCGGCGGCCATGACCATGTAGCCGAGCTGGGAAAGCGTGGAGTAGGCGAGGATGCGCTTGATGTCGTTTTGCTGAGTGGCCATCAAGGCGGCCATGAGGGCGGTGAGGCCGCCGATCCATGAAATGATCGCGCCGGCGGTGGTGCTGGCGGCGATGAGGAAGAAGACGCGCGCGAGCATGTAAACACCAGCGGCGACCATGGTGGCGGCGTGGATGAGTGCGGAGACGGGCGTGGGGCCTTCCATGGCGTCCGGGAGCCAGACGTGGAGCGGGAACTGGGCGCTCTTGCCGACGGTGCCGCAGAAGATAAGAAGCGTGGCGGCGGTGAGCAGGCCGGGATTGAGATTCACCTGCTCGGGTCCGGCGAGAGGACTGGAATTGGTCCAGCCGTTGTCGATGACGGCCTTGAGGCCATCGAAGGAGATTTCACGCGTGGCGGCCCACAGGAGGAGGATGCCGATCATGAAACCGAAGTCGCCGATGCGGTTGGTGAGGAAGGCTTTCTTCGCAGCATCGGCGGCGCTGTTCTTCGTATACCAGTGGCCGATGAGAATGTAGGAACTGACGCCGACGAGTTCCCAGAAGATGAACATCATGGCGAAGTTGGCGGCATAGACGATGCCGGTCATGCTGAACATGAAGAGCGCGAGGCCGGCGAAGTAGCGGGACTTGCCTTCGTCGTCCTTCATGTAGGCGAGGGAGAAAATGTGGACGAGCGCGCCGACACCGGTGACGACAATCATCATGCCGGCGCTGAGGGAATCGTTTTTGAGATCGATGCCGAGGCGCAGGCTGCCGACCTCCGACCATGTCAGGAGAGTGTAGGTGCCCCAATCCTTTGCCATGAGCACGGCGAGGCTGAGGACGAGGGTGACGATGGCGGAACCGGTGGCGACGAGGGCGCTGATGTTGGCATTCCGCTTGAGCCCCAGCAGAATGGCGGCGGCGCAGATGAGCGGAAGCAGAAGGATGACGGCGGGATAAGAGAGATTCATTTGCCTGTGGTAACTTCAGGAGTGGCCTAACCCTTCATGGAACTGATGTCTTCGACGTGGACGGTGTGGCGCGAACGGAAGAGGGCGACGATGATGGCGAGGCCGACGGCGACTTCGGCGGCGGCGACGGTGATAATGAAGAAGACGAGCATCTGGCCGTTGTAGTCGGGGAGGCCGTTGACGGTCTTGTAGCGGCTGAAAGCGACGAGGCTGAGATTGGCGGCGCTGAGCATCATCTCGAGGCACATGAAGATGACGATGATGTTCCGGCGCAGGACGACGCCGGCGAGCCCGATGGCGAACAGGAGGCCGCTGGCGATGAGGTAATCGTTGAGAGTGATCATTCGGTTAGGAAGCGCTCGTCGGTTGATCGGCGGCGGTGGCCGTTTTATCTTCGCGGCGGGAAAGGACGACGACGCCGACGGTGGCGACGAGGAGAATGACGCCTACGATTTGCAGGTGCAAATTGTAGCGGGAGAAGAGGGTTTCGCCGACGAGTTTGGCGTCGGGAAGGGTTTCGTTTTTGAGATCGGTGTTGATTGTTTCGGTTTTCAGACCGGCGGCTTCGCGGGAGGCGAGAGCGGCTTTGTAATCGATAGGCCGGCTGTCCATGGTGGTCTTGCCTTCGTTGAAGGCGGTGGCGACACCAGCAAGCTGGACGACGAGGCCGAGGACGAGGGCGGCACCGCCGACTACGGCGATTTTGTTGATCTTGCGGCGGGCTTCGGCCTTGATGTCCATCAGCATGATGATGAAGAGGAAGAGGACCATGACGGCGCCGGCGTAAACCAGGATTTGGAGCGTGCCGACGAAGTAGGCGCTCAGTGAGATGTAGAGAGCGGCGAGGCCGGCGAAGGAGGCGACGAGGGACAACGCGCTGCTAACAGGATTGCGCAGGAAGACCACTGCCGCCGCAAAGCCCAGCATGATGGCGACGAAGATGTAAAAGAGGAATTGCGGCATGGATGGAATGGATAGGGAGTCAGCGCAACAGGAGTGCGAAGGCGGTGGAGACGACGACGTAAACGGCGGTAACCAAGATGGCCTTTGACCAGCGCAGGGTGCAGAATTGATGGAGCGCCCATGCGAGCGCGGCGAAGATAACAGGAATGGAAAAGTAGCCCAGAGGACGGGCGATGAGAAAATTCAAGACAGTCACGCCAAGGCAAATGAGAAGCACGATGGCGAAATTGATTTCCGCCTCATTGCGCGCCACGAGATACATGGAGAGACACAGCAGGCCAGCGGAAATAAGAAGACCGAGCATGGCGGGCGACGGAGCAGTTACTTCAACTCATTCCATTTGTTGACGAGGCCTTCGCGGACGCCGCCCATTTGATAGAGCCTGGCTTTGTCGTGCTTCATTTCGTCGCGGGTGAGGCCGGTGATGGCGTAGTCTTTGCGGAGGAAGATGGCCTGTTCCGGGCAGACTTCCTCACACATGCCGCAGTAGATGCAGCGGATCATGTCGATCTCGAAGGCCTTGGGGCGCTTTTCGACTTTGGCCCATTTGTCAGTGGAGGGGATTTGCTCCGGAGTGATGGTAATGGCGCGGGGGGGGCAGATGAATTCGCAAAGCTGGCAGGCGACGCAGCGTTCGCGGCCGTGTTCGTCGGTGACGAGGGCGGGGGCTCCGCGGTAGTGCTCGGGCAGGCTGGAGTCCCACTTTTCCTCGGGGTACTGCATGGTGACCTTCGTCTTGCCGCGCATGAGGCGGATGAGGTGGGCGAGGGTGATCTTCATGCCCTTCAGAATGGAAGGGAAGTAGAGCTTCTCGGCGAGGGTCAGCTTGGGGCGTTGGACGATGTAGGCCATGCGTGGAGGGCGTGTGCCCGGCTTGTGAAAGATTTCACAAAAGAGCGTGGGAGGGGGGGATGCAAGGAGCTTTGCGGGGAAATTGCCGGGGAAGGGAAGTGGATAATTGATGAATGGATGCGTGGAACCGGGAACGGGCGCGGTTGGCGTTTGCCTTCGGCTGTCTCCGCAGGGCCCCGGTTTTCCGGGATGCGGAGCAGTTGTTGAAATTCCCGCCGGCGTGAGAAACGAACCCTAATACTCCCTGCGGATTTCGTCGAAGAGCCATGCGCGGGAGAAGGTCCAGTATCGCTTGGCGGTGCGTTCGCTGATGCCGAGGGCGAGGGCGGCTTCGTCGATGCTGAGGCCGGCGAAGTAGCGGAGTTTTACGAGTTCGGCGCGTTCGGGGGAAACGGCGGCGAGGCGGTCGAGGGCTTCGTGGACGGCGAGGAGTTCGTCGTCTTTGCCTGAAGCAGCGATGTCGATGTCATGGATGTCGAGACGCTCCTGACGGCCGCCGCGGCGGCGGGTGAGTTTTCGCCTCGCGGCTTCGACGAGGAGACGGCGCATGGCTTCGCCGGCAGCGCTGAAGAAATGAGAGCGGCTTTGGAAATGCGCCTGATTATCTTTGCCCACGAGGCGCAGCCATGCTTCGTGAACCAGGGCGGTGGGCTGAAGGGTTTGGCCTGGCTGTTCGCCCGCCATTTTCAGGCGGGCAAGTTTTCGGAGTTCTGCATAGACGAGCGGGAGAAGATCATTCGCGGCGGAGGGGTCGCCGCTTTCGATGGCGGCGAGGAGGCGGGTGACGTCTTCGTTCATGACGGACTTTCGTGATCCCGGCGCACCGACACTTTCGACGCGGCCGGTCAGCGGCGGCGGCGGGGCGGAAGCCAACTGCCGGCGGCATCCGGAGCAGGAAGTGAATGCAATTCCAGGATAACCGGGGCGGCGGACGCCGGCTGCGGAACATCGCCGGCTGCGTCCATTTTCACTTCTGCTTTCACCTCCGGTCGGGGAGCAACGGCTACCTGGGGCGGCGCGGCATTGGGCGGCGGAGCGGCCCTGACAACAGCAGCGGAGGGAGCAGGCGGATGGAGCTTTATGTCACCGACGAGTTCGCGGAGGAGAACTCTGGCTTCGGGTTTGCGTCCTTCTTTTTCATAAATACTCGCCAGGTTTTTCAAAGCGGTGCGGAAATAGATATCCCGTGAAGAAAGCTCCCTGCGCATCGCATCGAGAGCCTGCTCCTGAAATTTGACAGCGTCGGGGATGCGTCCGGCGGCACCCATGGATACCGCGAGATTGCTCATGGCGGCGAGAGTTTCGCGATGCTGCGGTCCGTTGATTCTGCCGCTGAGCGCGAGGGCCTCCTCCCGCAGTTTGAGCGCTTCGCCGCCGCGGTTGGCAGAGAAGAGGGAATTGGCGAGGTTTTGAATGGCGGCGAGCGTGCCGGGATCTTCGCTGCCGTAAACTTTGCGGGAGAGCGGCAGGACCCGTTCGCGAAGCTTGAGGGCATCCTCCCGCCGGCCTGCGTCGTCATAGGAACTGGCGAGATTGTGCATCGCGGCAATGGTATCCCGGTTTTCCGCGCCGAGTGTTTGCTCGAAATATTCGAGCGCCTTTTCCTGCAGGGGAATGGCCTCTTTGGCCATGCCGAGATTTCGATAGGCGGAACCGAGGACAAACTGGAGCGGGGCCTGACGTCCGGGCCTTCCTTTAAAATCATTCTCCAGAGTGGCGGCAGCGCGGTTCAGCGCCTCGGCAAAAGTGGTCTTGCCGCCATCCGCGGGCGTCTGCGGGTTGCGAAAGAGAGCGATCAGCCATGAAGAGATGGCTTCCAGGTCTTCGAGCCGCTGCGTAGCGAGAGCCTCGGCCTCACGCGCGCGGACCGCCTGCCAGACACTGATGCCCGTCGCCGCGATCATGACCGCGGCCACCAGCGCGGTGACGCGGAAGGCCGTTTTGTTGCGCCGGGCAAATTTCCGGAAGCGATAGGCCGCGGAGGGGGCAACCGCGGAAACGGGTTCGTTGGCAAGGTGCCGCCGGATGTCCGCCGCAAAGGCGCTGGCGGTTTCGTAACGCCGGTCGCGCTCCTTCTCCAGCGCCTTCATGACGATCCAGTCGAGATCACCGGAAATCTGTTTGCCGAGTTTCAGGGGCTCGGTGCTGCGCTGGCGGGCGATATCAGGGAGTTCGTTCTTGAGCGTGCTGACGCGGGTGCTGGGCCGTGGAGGTTCCTCTTCCCGGATGAGGCGCTGGATTTCGGCGTAGGCCGCTCCGCGCAGGAGAGTGGGGTCCAGCGGGGTGCGGCCTGTGAGCAGTTCGTATAACAAAACGCCGAGCGAATAGACGTCGCTGCGGGTATCCACATCCAGAGCATTCATTTCGGCCTGCTCGGGGCTCATGTACTGAGGCGTGCCGATCATTTGGCCGTAGCCGGTAAACAGCGTGCTGGCGGTCAGTTCCATGCTGAGCGCTTTGGCGATGCCGAAGTCGATCACCTTGATGACAGGCCGGCCATCATGGGGGCTAACGAGAATGTTGGTGGGTTTGAGATCGCGATGGATAATGCCTTTCTGGTGGGCGTGCTGGACGGCGGAAAGGACATCGAGGAAGAGATCGAGGCGCTGACGGGTGTTCAACTGCTGCTGGTCGCAGTACTTTGTCACGGGGACACCTTTGACGAGTTCCATGACGAAGTAGGGGCGTCCGTTTTCCGTGGCACCGCCATCATAGACCTGGGCGATGTTAGGATGGTCCATGAGAGCGAGGGCCTGCCGCTCTGCTTCGAAACGGGCGACCACTTCGCGGGTGTCCATGCCGGGCTTCACCACCTTGAGGGCGACGCGCCGCTTCACGGGCTCCGTTTGCTCCGCCATATAGACAATGCCAAAGCCGCCCTCGCCGATTTCCTGGAGGAGCTTGTAACGGCCGATGAAAGTGCCGATGGTTTCGCGGGGAGCAGCGACGGTTTCGCCGGCGATATCCGCGGCATTCGCCTGAGACACCTGGGTTTCCAGAAACGTGCCTGCGCCGGAGTGCGCTTCGAGGAGACGCCGCACCTGGGCGAGCAATGCGCCGTCCTCCCCGCACTCCTCCTTGAGAAAGGCATCCCGCTCCGTGGCGTCCGTGCGTTCGAGCGCGGCGTCAAAGAGAGCTTCGATGCGTGTAGGATCGGAGTTCAACGCAGATGACGGGTGATGATGAAGGGATATGCGTCAACTGCGAGCAAAAAGGGCCAGGGAAATTTTTGGAGAACCGGGATGGGGCTTTCATACCCCCGCAAGCATGCGCGGGATTTTTTTTGGATCGGGCGGGGGATTGAGACCAAGGGGGAAATTGCGGTCCACCTTGTCAGGGTTCACGTAGGTTCCGAACCATTTGTCCCAGATGCGGAACGTGCCGGCGAGATTCTTCCCATAGGGAGGGGTCGCGGTGTGGTGGATGCGATGATAATCGGGAGTTACGAGGAGCCAGTTCAGCGGGCCAAAGCTCAGCCGCCAGTTTGTGTGTTCCACAAACTGAATGAAGATGCCGAAGGAATAACCGATGCCGGCCTCGACCGGGGACAGTTGGAAGATGGTAACCGGAACCACCACCTGCGGGATGTTGTTGAGGAGCGAGTGAAAGAAGCTGGTGCGAAATCCGGAGAACCAGTACATTTCCTCAATGGAGTGATGCCACATATGGGTGCGCCACAAAAAGCCGAAACGGTGCTGGGCGCGGTGAATCCAGTAGATGATAAAATCCGCCATGAAGATGGCGGCGATGATCTTCACGGCACCAGGAAGCGCCTGCAGCCACGCCACCGTCCCCTGAAGGAAAGCCGGAGTGACATCCCCAATGGTGTGCCGGATGCCCAGAGAAATCAGGCGGTTCGCCGCGAGGGCAAAAGCGAACGAGAGGATATCGAGTTTGATCTCCCGGAAGCGGTCCACGCGGTGCGCCGGCCACAGCCGCTCGCAAATACTGAAGATGACGATCAAACCGAAAAACGCCACGATTTCGTAATCGTCCGACTGGAGATGCATTGGCGCGTTGCGGTTAGGGTTGAGGCGTGGGACGGCGAGCGTTTCGCAGACGTGCGCTCAGCGGCAATTAACGCGGCGTGCAAAATGCACAATCTCAAAATTCATATCCGACCAATGAATGGGGCTCGAGCTCTGCGAACTGCTGTCAAATGTTCAGAGGCAACAATATTTCCGCAGAGATTCGCACCGGCATTTGCATCGTGAGAGCGGAAGGGTATCACGGGATCATTCCTCAATCCCAACACCCACTCCTTTCATGCTGAACGAAGCCTATATTGGAAAAGTCGCTGCTGAACTGAAACTGCGCCCCACCCAGGTGGCTGCCACGGCGGAACTGCTGAGCGAGGGCGGGACGGTGCCGTTCATCGCGCGTTACCGGAAGGAAGCGACCGGCGAACTCGACGAAGTGGCGATCACGGGCATCCGCGACCGGCTGCTGCAACTGGCGGAACTTGATACACGGAGGAGTGCGATCGTGAAGAGTCTCGAGGAGCGGAAGCTCATGACGGACAAACTGCGGGAGCAGATCGCCAAAGCGGAAACGATGGCGCGGCTGGAGGACATTTTTGCCCCGTACCGTCCGAAGCGGCGCACCCGCGCGACGATTGCGAAAGAGAAGGGGCTGGAGCCGCTGGCGGACTGGATCACGGCGGAGCAGGCGAATGCGGGGGCTGATACAGCAATGGAGGCGGCGAAGTATATCAAAACGGACGTGGAGGACGAATTGAAGGTGAAGACGGCGGAGGAGGCCTTGGCGGGTGCGCGGGATATCATCGCGGAGCGAATGAGCGATGATGCGGCGGTGCGCGCGGCGGTGCGGAAGATTTACGAGGAGGATGCGTCGGTGACGAGCAAGGTGCTGATGGGCAAAGAGGCGGATCAGGAGGCGGCGAAGTACCGCGATTACTTCGAGTGGACGGAGCCGCTAACCAAAGTGCCGAGTCACCGTTTGCTGGCAATGCGGCGCGGAGAAAAGGAAGGATTTTTGATGCTGCGGGTGATCATTCCGGAAGACAAGGGGTTCGATGCGGCGAAGCGGCTCTTTGTTAGTGGCCGGGGCCCGGCGGCGGATCAGATGAATCTGGCCGTGACGGACGGGTGCAAACGGTTGCTGTTTCCCGGGATGGAAACGGAGGTGCGGCTTTCATCGAAGAAGAAGGCGGACGCGGAGGCGATCAAGGTGTTCGCGGACAACATCCGTGAACTGCTGCTGGCGGCGCCGCTGGGGCAGAAGCGCACACTGGCGATCGATCCTGGTTTTCGCACGGGATGCAAGACGGTGGTGCTCGATGCGCAGGGAAAACTGCTGCACAATGATGTGATTCATCCGACCGCCGGCAGTCAGGTGCAAATGGTGGAGGCGGCGCGCACGGTGCTGACGCTGGTGGAGAAACACAAGATCGAGGCGATTGCCATCGGCAACGGGACGGCGAGCCGTGAGACGGAGGCATTCATTCGCAAGCTGAAGCTGCCGCCGGCGATCAATGTGGTGGTGGTGAATGAGAGCGGCGCCTCGATTTACTCCGCCAGTGACGTGGCACGGGAAGAGTTTCCTAACGAAGACATCACGGTGCGCGGCGCGGTGAGTATTGGACGGCGTTTGATGGACCCGCTCGCGGAACTGGTGAAGATCGATCCCAAGAGCATTGGCGTGGGTCAATACCAGCACGATGTGGATCAGTATGCGCTCAAGGCGGCGCTCGACGACTGCGTGCAGAGCTGCGTGAACGGCGTGGGTGTGGAGGTGAACACGGCGAGCAAGCAGCTTCTGAGCTACGTGGCCGGGCTGAACAGCGGCATCGCGGAGAACATCGTGGCGTGGCGCAACGAGAAGGGGGCCTTCTCCAGCCGCGCGGAATTGAAGAAGGTGCCACGACTGGGCGACAAGGCTTTTGAACAGGCGGCGGGATTTCTGCGCATCCGCGATGCGAAGCACCCGCTGGACGCGAGCGCGGTGCATCCGGAGCGCTATGCTCTCGTGGAAAAGATGGCGGCGGATGCTGGCTGCACAGTGAAGGAACTGATGAGCAACGAGGCGAAGCGAAAGGGCATCGATTTGAAGAAGTATGTTAGTGACGGTGTGGGATTGCCTACGTTGCAGGACATCCTGGGAGAACTGGCGAAACCGGGACGCGATCCGCGGAAGCAGTTCGAAGCGTTCTCATTCGTGGAGGGCGTGGAGAAGCCGGAGGATCTCACCGTGGGTATGAAACTGCCGGGCATTGTGACGAATGTCACAGCGTTCGGTGCTTTCGTGGACATCGGCGTGCATCAGGACGGGTTGGTGCATGTGAGCCAGTTGGCGGATCATTTCATCAAGGACCCGAATGAAGTCGTGAAAGTCGCGCAAAAGGTGACGGTCACCGTAGTGGAGGTGGACCTCGCGAGACAGCGCATCGCTCTGAGCATGAAAGCGAAGCCCGATTTCGAAAAGAAAGAGCGCAAGCCAGGCCAGCCGTCCGCGCCGCAGGCGGGAGGACAGCGGCCTTTTGAACGTGACCGGCGGCCTGCTCCCTCCGGCGGCGGGATGGGGAATCCGTTTGGCGGCGACTGGTTCACGCAAGCCTCACAAAAAGGAAAAAAATGACGGTTGCGGCACTGCCCTTGCGGTGGCGGGCGTAGTACCCGTTACTGCGCCACCACATGGATATCCCTCCCCCCTCCACCTCCACCGATCCTTCTTCCCTCGTGGAGGTGCGCTGTTATTTCGTGAGAAAACGAAATGCGCTGGCGGTGCGCGGGCAGTTCGGACCGCTGTTCATGGATTATTACCTGCATGCCGCGGATCACAGTCTGCGGCTGCCGGAATCGCTCGACGGTATGATGAAGGAAGCGCTGGTGGGCATTACGCTGCACCTTGCCGGGAAGCCGTGGAACGAGGAGCATGCGTGGACGGTGAACTTCCACGAACCGCGCGCGAATTTTTTCGTGACCGGCGACAACCGGAACAGTCACATCACAGGCCGCTGTTTCACCGAGAACGTGCGGCAAACGGACCAGCAGTTGTTTTACGCGCAGCAGTTGAAAACCGGCCTGCCTTTAAAACAGAGCGCGGTTTCGTTCGAGGGAGGCAATTTCCTGCGAGCGGTGGAGCAGTATTACCTCCAGAGTGAGCAGCGCCATGCGCGGTTCTTCGAGCATAATGACGACGAAGACTATGTGTTCGTCTCTGCTCAGCCGCACTGCGATGTGGACTGGCTGCTCGATTTGACGGAGGAGAAAATCCGGGCGCTGGATCAGCATGAAGAACTCAGTCTGCTCGAAACCCGCACCTACCGGTGGGAATGCGGATGCACGCTGGAGAAGCTCTATGCTGCGCTTCTGCCGCATGCGTTGCGCGACATGGATTCCATTTTTGCAGGCGAGGAAGTGCTGAAGGCTACATGCCCCCGCTGCGCCCGGCGTTATTTTATCGACCGCGAGCAGTTGGAGGCGTGGGTGGCCGCGCGTGACTAGCCATGATTGCCATTGGCATCGACCACGGTGAAGCGCGCATTGGAGTGGCGGCATCTGACGCGCTGGGGATGCTGGCGCATCCGGTGGAAACTGTGCCGGCGCAGCCGCAAGCAACAGCACTGAACCGCATCGCGGCCATCGTACAGCAGCGAAAGGCGGAGTGCCTTGTGATAGGATTGCCCATTCGCGAGGACGGCACCGAGGGCACTGCGGCCGCGAAAGTGCGGCGCTTTGCTGCGAATCTTGCGGCGCAATTGCCCGCGGGAATTCGCATCGAATACCAGGACGAATACGGCAGCACCAAATCCGCTGCGGAGAATCTCCGCGCGGCGGGACGGCGCACGCACCGCCACCGCCCGGTAATCGATCAGGCTGCGGCGACGGTCATCCTGCAGGACTGGCTGGATGCACGGCAGACGCTGCCGGTGGATGAGATGGAGGAGTGATTAATCCGCTTTGGCGAACGATTCCAGCTTCCACTCAGGCCGCCCGCATTCCCTTGCCAGGGCGTTGAATTCGCCGACCTCCGCGGCTGAAAACAAAAGGCCTCCGGCCTTTGCGGTGCGCGCGGCGGCATTGGCTTCCGGCTGGCCGGGCAACGTGCAGTTTTCATTGCCGTGTCCGAACACATCCGCGAGCACGACTTTCAGATTCTCCTGCTGAGTGCGGCCTTTGGCGAACAAGCCGCTGGCAATGGCATCCGGATGGATCACCTGGAAATAGAAGCAACAGGTGCGCTTTTCATCCGCGGGTGCGACGCGGTTGCGAATGGTGGGGAGCGAGCCGCCGATCAATGCGGCCACGATTTCGTTGATCAGTGCGAGGCCGTAGCCCTTGTGCGCGCCAAACGGCACGAGCGCAAAGACTTCGTTAGGGTCTGTGGTGGGATTTCCGTTTTTGTCCACGGCGGCATTGGGCGGGATCATTTTGCCTTCCCGTTTGAGCTGCTGCACGCGGCCCATGGCGACGGTGCTGGTGGCCCAGTCGATGACCACCGGGTAACCGATGGCGTCCTGCGTGGGAAAGCCCCAACTGTGAGGGTTCGTGCCGAGCGTGGGGAACTTTCCGCCAAACGGCACCACTTCCGCCAGGGCGGCGGTGCAGTTCGTGTAAGCGATGTATCCGCGCTTCGCTGCATCCATCACATAACCACCGCCCCACAGATAGTGGAAGGCGTTGTCCACACTCACCTGGCCGATGCCGTATTTGTCCGCGAGCTTTATTGCCTCCTCCATGGCAGTGAATGCCGTGCTTTGGCCGAGCTTGCGGTTGGCGTTGAAAATCTTCGATGCTGCAAAGCGGGAGGGAATCTCCTCCATGACCGCGCCCGGCACGCAGCCGCCGGCCTTGCTTCCGAAGTGTTCGTCGAGATGCAGGGACTTGATGCCGTTATGCGTGCGGATGCCGTGGGTGCTGGCCATATCGCAGAAGCGCGCGGCATCCTCTGCTTCCTCCGCGGTGTAGCCGCGATGGCGGTAAGCGGCGGCGATCAATTCATGGTGCAGGGCGCGCGGGACAACGAAGAATTCCTCAGACATAAGGCACCAGTGGTAGCGTGTCCGGATTTGCCGCGCAAGCCCCCGCCTTGTCAGTCGTGTTTGCCTTTGGATTTCCTTTCCTTTTCGTCGTCGTCCTCCACCGGAATGCTGGAGTTGTTCGACCAGCCGGCTCCTTCGTCAGGCGCTTTATTCAGCTCCTTCGTGTTGACGCCTTTTTTGAACAGGTTGCCCATCATGTAGCAGGCTGGGCCGCCGATGGCCATTGCGAAAACGAAGAGCAGCAGCATCTCGCCGAATCCGGGCCTGAATCGCGGATTCGGATTTCGCCGCTGGTAATAGTACAGCGTCGGAATCAGTGCGGCGAGAAAGACGCCAAGCAAAATGAAGTGGGGGATGTAATACTTCACGGTTTCGGAAAGTGCAGCCGCGGTGCGCGACCGTCAAGAGTGCCCCTGCTCTGCAGCACTCTCCGGTTCTTCGCGGTTGCGCATGAAATCGGCCACCTGCCGGAAAAACGGACGCAGGACGGACACGGACAATTCCGGCACCGCCGTCTCCTCCATCGCGGCATCCATCAGTGCCAGCCAGCGATCGCGCTCCGCCGCGCCGATGGAGAATGGCAAATGCCGCGCGCGCAGCCGCGGATGCCCGCGCTCGATGATGTATTTCTGTTCACCGAGCAGGCGGAAGCAAAGGTAGTCGCCCAGCCGCTGCTCGGCGGCTTCCCAGTCATCCGGCGGATACAGCGGGCCAAGCAAATCATCCGTCCTGACCCGCCGGTAAAAGGCAGCCGTCAGCCGGCGAAAATCTTCGCCCTTCATCTGCGCGCGTACGAAACTCTCGTCCATGCTTCATGCAGCACCCGCACCGCGCGAAGGCAAGAGACAACTTGCGCAGGCTGCGCAGCCCGGGAACACTCGCGGGCATGATTTCACCGGGTAACGCCTATCTTTCCGCCTGCCGCCGCATTCTCGACACCGTCGAAAGCCAGTCCGCCGCGATCGCGCAGACGGCTGACCGTTTTGCCGCCACTATTCTGGCGGGCCGCATGGTGCACGTGTTCGGCAGCGGGCACAGCCGCATCATGGTGGAGGAAATGTGGCCGCGATATGGATCGTTCCCTGGATTCAATCCCATCGTGGAACTGTCGCTGAGCTTTCACAACCTCGTGGTGGGAGCCAACGGCCAGCGACAGGCGATGTTTCTGGAAAATGTTAGTGGACTTGCGCCGCGCATCCTGCGGAACTTCAGTCTTTCTCCGCAGGACACCGCACTCATTATCTCGTCGAGCGGCTGCAACGTGGTGCCGGTGGAAATGGCGGAGGAGTTTCAGAAGCGGCAGGTTCCCGTCGTGGCCATCATCAGCCGCGCGCACAGCGAGGCCAGCACTGCGCGGCACCGCGATGGGAAGAAGCTCCAGGACTTTGCAGACATCGTGCTCGATACCGGCGCTCCGGTTGGCGATGCGATGGTGAAACTCGAGGGCCTCGATACGCCGGTCTCACCCGGATCCACGGTCGGCGGCTGCCTTTTGGTCAACGCCATCAAAGCAGAGACCGCCGCGCGCCTCACCGCCGCCGGCCAGCCGCCAAAAGTGCTTACCGCCGCGAACGTCATCGGCGCGGCAAGGGCGGAGCAAATCTTTGAAAGCGCCTACGATGAGCATGCCCGCCGGCTCGCGAAGCTTTACGAGTCTATTGGCGTGTTTCTTTGAACAATCGTCCATTTACACGACAACGGGACAGGCTTTCGCCGTGAAGGTCACGGCGATTGAATTAATTCAGGTACATCCGAATGCTTCTCGACTTTTGGTACGAGCACCTTTCCTGCACCGTGATCTGCATACCATGCAGTCTCGAGAACGTAAAGAATCTCTCGGACCCGCATGTAGTGTAACGACCTTTCAATAGAAACTCTCAACCATCTCGTGGTAAGCCAAACCCCGGCCAGAAAGGTGACTTGAATCGCCGCTTCATGGACACAATCCTTGCTAACCGGCGCAGCTCTAACACAGAGAAAGCCGATCATTGAGGGAATGCATATCCATTCAAAAGCCTCCGCAAATCGACGTTTATGGAGCCAACCCGCATGGTCAAGGGCGTCCCTGCCAGCACCACTTCGGAAAAAACAACTCATCAAAAAGCACGCGCCAAACGCGAGGGCCGTCCGAAATCCGGTATGCTGAGGGTAACTCACATACCAGAGTCTAGCCGCAACAAGAACCAGCCCTAAAACAGTAACGCCCGCCAATGCACGGGCCGCATACCAGACCGAACTCATTAATCGAATGTGCCCCTCATTACGAACGATTTGCCCACATTTTCCCGGGACATGAAAAGAGAGATGAATCTTCAGCGCGTTGATAAAAAACTTCGTTCGAAGAGGCGGCGTGTCTCCTTCTTTTCCCTTCCACGGCACAATAGCGGCAAGGTGGTGAAGTCCACGGTATGTAAGGTACTCAAACAGATGCGTGTAGGGATATTCAATTTTCTCCGCCATTGGATTCGCAGGCGTATCTTTTCCAGCCTGAGCCTCATTTTCGATTTTGAGATCGTCCAGTGAGGACTGTGGTGACCGGGATTCTGGTGCACTCTGGAACTGCGCTCCATCCGCAGCGGCATCCAGGGGAGCGGGTGGGCCTTCCGGAGTTTGACTTGCCCCTTTTGCGGTGTAAGTCCGGCGGGCGAGCATTCCCAGCAACCACCTCAACCGATAAAGTATCGCAACGCAGAACTCGGACGCGCGAAAACCAAAAACCGCTGCCGCAACTGCACTGAGAATCGCACCCGTTTGAGCGAGATGCCCAGACTCGCTCTGATCTACATTCCAAGCCAGAACCGCAACCAGAGAGCAAAGGCCAAGGAACAAAAGGCTTGAAGGCTTAAAAAAGATGGACCATTCGTACGGACTAGAGGCAGAAGGATAGAAACTCCTGAATTTCTGTATACTCGCCTGTGATCGCTTCTCGCCGGTTCTCGACGTTCGAACAACACTGTGCACATCCACATCCTTCGGATCTTGTCGAAAGAAAACATGACCCCAAACGTAAGCCAGAAGGATGAGCCCCCCGATCATCACACCTTGATTTGCGGCAAAGACTTCTTTTATTTGATCGGCAACCGGAGTGTCGGCTGATTCTTTTTCAACTGTGTAAACGAGCTTCCATGCAGGCGCAATTAGCACGACTATGGCCACTAAAACGAATATGACGCCGGGGAAAAGAACTCCCAACAATTCGACTGGGATGTCCCGCCACATCCACCTTGCGTCATTCGGAGAATCATTATCTCCTGAGCGAGACGCGGCTTCTCCGGTAACTGACGACCCATCGTCGGTGGTAACACTTGGTTTTTTCTCCTTGAAGGGCATCGAAGGGCATTATCGATGAATCAAATTCATTGAAGTCTTTTTATAATACGTAGATACGGGAAATGCTTGCAAGTTTTTCAGCTACCTCCTCCGCCGCCGATATTGAGGTATTGAATCGATTTTACAATGCGACCTCACTTCGCCACTCGCCAGCGTTAACAACAACGAATCTCTAGTTAGGATTACTTTCGTCCCTTCGGGAAATCGTCGGAATGTCGATCCAGGCATGCCAGTTCTGGCACACACTTTAGAAGGGGGGATCAATTGGGGAACGGAAATAGTACGGTGTCAACGCTCCAAAAGCCGATATCATTTCCGCTGTTTTCTGTCAGAATCCGCGTTCCTTTTCACTTCCCATGTTGAACACCGAAACTGCCCGTCATCAATTCACCGCCAGCGATGGCGTGGAGCTTCAATACAAGTCGTGGACGCCGCCCGGCGGTGCTTCGCAGGCGCTGGTGCTGCTGCATCGCGGGCATGAGCATGCGGACCGGTGGGATACGGTGGTGCCCGGGCTGAAGATGCAGAACACGGCCATCTATGCGTGGGAGGCGCGGGGGCACGGGCAATCGCCAGGCCGTCGCGGGCATGCGGCGGGGTTCATGCAATATGTCAGGGACCTCGCGGATTTCATGATTCATCTCCATGCGGCGCACGGTGTGAGTGAAGAGCGCACCGTGGTGGTGGCGCACAGCGTGGGAGCCGTGGTGGCCGCGGCGTGGGTACATGATTTTGCACCGCGCATTGCGGGACTGGTGCTGGCGACACCGGCCTTCGACGTGAACCTCATCGTGCCGGGCGCGCTGGCGTCCATTCGCATGCTGCAGAAGGTGAAGCCGGACGCGACGATCAAGAGCTACGTCAAAGGCCACTGGCTGACGCGCGATCCTCAGGCCGCCGCCGCTTACGATGCCGACAAGTCCATTTCCAAGGACATCTCCGCGCGCATTCTCACCGATCTCTTCGATACCGCGCAGCGCGTCATCCGCGACGCCGCGGTGATGGATCGCCCGCTGCTGCTCTTCTCCGCCGGCGCGGACAAGGTGGTGAAACGCGAGGCGCAGGACACCTTCTTCGCCAACTACGGCACGGCGGAAAAAGAACACGTCACGTTGTTTGAAGCGCGCCACGCCATCTTCCACGACATTTGTCAGGATCAGGTGACGACGTCGATTCGCATCTTCGCTGAGAAGTGCTTCGCCGCTCCGCCGGTGCAAACGCTCAAGGGCGATCTCACCCATCCGGCGACGAAGACCGAGTATGATTCGCTGCAAAAGCCGCTGCCTGCGCTCTCGCCAAAGCGGCTCGTCTTCGCGGCGCAGCGCGCCAGCATGGCCACGATGGGCAAGCTCAGCAAAGGCATCCAGGTCGGCTACAAGGCGGGATTCGATTCCGGCGAGTCGCTCGACTACGTGTATGATAACAAGTCCCGCGGCGCGTTTGGCATCGGCAAACTCATCGACCGCGGGTATCTCAATGCCATCGGCTGGCGCGGCATTCGTCAACGGCGGGAGTGCATGCGGGAGGCGCTGAAATACTGCGTGGCGGAAGTGATCAAACACCGCCGCGAATTCCGCGTGATGGACATCGCGGGCGGCGCGGGGCGTTATTTGCTGGACCTCCTAACCAGTCCCGGATGTCCGGGCGGCCTCACGGTGCTCTGCCGCGACTGGAGCGAATCCGCGCTCGCCACGGGCCGTGCCAACGCGACCGCCATGGGGCTCACGGCGCGCATTACGCATCAGCGCGGAGACGCCTTCGACGAAGCCTCCGTCGCCTCCGTGCATCCTTCGCCAACCATCTCGATAGTGTCAGGACTCTACGAATTGTTCCCTGACAACGCGATGCTCCAGCGTTCGCTGCGCGGCCTCTTTGCAGGCCTGCCGGCGGGCGGCTGGCTCATCTACACCAACCAGCCGTGGCACCCGCAGGTGGAGATGATCGCGCGCACCCTGACAAACCGCGACGGCAAGCCGTGGGTCATGCGCCGCCGGCCGCAGGGCGAGATGGATGCGCTCGTCGCCGCCGCCGGATTCACCAAGCGCCGCCAGTGGATCGATGACTTCGGCATCTTCACTGTGAGCGCCGCGCAAAAGCCCGGTTCTCTGTGAACGAAGCGGTGCAGCGCGAGCGCGGGCTGGCATGGCGGGCGCTGATTTGTCTCGCCATCGCGGGCGCGGTTTTCGTGGGCGTTTACAGCTCGTGCAATCGCTTCACTGCCACGCGCAGCGATGTGGGCTCCTGTTATTTCGGATGGGAAAAAGACATCCCGTTCGTGCCGTGGCTGGTGGTGCCCTACTGGTCGCTGGACCTGTTTTACTGCGGCTCGTTTTTCCTCTGCGCCACACGCGGCGAACTGCACCGGCACACGCTGCGGCTCATTCTGGTCACCGTGCTCAGCGGCGTTTTTTTCCTGCTGATTCCCATGCGCTTTGGATGGGAGCGGCCCGTGCCCGCCGGCTGGACGGCACCGCTGTTTGAAGCGCTCTATGCGAACGATCTGCCGTTCAATCTCGCGCCTTCGCTGCACATCAGTCTGCGCTCGCTGGTGTGGATCATCTACGGTGCGCACCTGCGCGGACGGCTGCGGCAGCTAACGAAAATCTGGTTTATCCTCATCGGGCTTTCCACTCTGCTGCTGTGGCAGCA
The DNA here is from genome assembly GCA_035550135.1 of Verrucomicrobiales bacterium. Lineage (GTDB taxonomy): Bacteria > Verrucomicrobiota > Verrucomicrobiia > Verrucomicrobiales > V1-33 > V1-33. The sequence continues at coordinate 2,650 of DASZQB010000090.1, read as the reverse complement.
CCATCTCATGGATGTGGCCAGCGGTTTCCTCATGGGATGGTTCATTCAGGCGCTCATCCCTGACAGAGTTTCGCCGCGCGGGCAATGCACCCCGGCGCATCGACGGCTGGCCCTGCGCTATGGAGCGGGAGCATTGGCTTGTGCGCTGCTGGCGCTGCCCGGCGGCGGGTGGTGGTGGTTTGCGTGGCCTGCGGTCGCGCTGGCCATTCCCGCGCTGGCCTATCTGCGCGCCGATGCCGCTCTCATGGGCAAGGAAAACGGCACGCTGTCGCCCTCCGCCGAGTGGTGCCTGCTTCCCTTCATGCTCGTCGCGGGCTTCATTCACCGGCGTTATCTGCGCCACCTGCCGCCGCCCGTGGAGATCATGCCTGGAGTTCACTTTGGCCGTCGCCTAACCAAAGACGAGGCGCGCACGCTGCTCGCCAGCGGTCCGGTGGCCGTGCTCGATCTCACTGCGGAATCAAACGCCAGCCCGCTCCTGCGCGAGCGCGCGCATTATCGCAGCCTCCCGCTGCTCGATCTCGTCCCGCCCGATCCCGCCGCGCGCCGCGCCGCGCTCGAATTCATCCGCGCCCATCACGGCCAGCGTCCGGTGTTTATTCATTGCCAACTGGGCCTCCTCCGCTCTGCCTCCATCGCCGCCGCATGGCTCGTGGAATCCGGCGCTGCCACGGATGAAGCCGATGCCTTCCGCCGCATCCTGTCTCTGCAGCCGGGCGCGATCCTGCACGAAAGCCATCGAGCCGCTTCAACGGACGGATAACAGATGCCGCGAAACAAGCCCGCTCTTTGCAGGGCCCGGCGCAGGCCGTCATTCACCGAGTGCTTCCCGGACCTCTTCCAGCGTGAGTTCCCTGTCCTCCTGCGGATCATATGCCGAAAGGTCCAGATCCTTCATGAGTTTTGTGATCGGGATCGCCGGGGCGCCGCCGCCCCGCACGTGAAGCATGATGCCGGCGCAAATTTCCTCCGAACCCATGTTGAACTCGATGCTGACGTCGTCGTGCTCAAGCATACCCCAGCATGGATCCGTAAAATCAACTTCCGGAATCGATTGCTGGATTCTGGCAATCACCTCGGGCAGTGGTCCCAGCGCAGTCGGCTTTGAGGCGTCAGCGCCACCTGTACTGGATTTAGTGAGCAAAAGGTCCCAACTCATTCCCGACCCTTTAAACCGTGGGCCGGGAAGTATCAATGGAAGGCCTTTCTGAATATTGCCAGGATAACGCGGCAAATCGCGGTCCTGCGTTTTGTGGACCCCTTGCGGGCCGACAGATGGTCAAAATCAACGTTCGCATGCCATATCCTGGCACCAGAAGACAGGCGCTTGATAACATTTGATGCCGGGCTTTCATGCGGGGGAGGCACACGCCCGTGCGGCCTTTTTCAAACATGAAACCCCTGGCCCGAAAAGCCGCTCTCATCGCAGGAGTCGCCGTCCTCGTGCCGGTGGTCTTTTTCGCCGGCACCGCCACTCTTCGCGAATCTGCGCCGCCGCGCAAAAGCGCCGCCCGTTTCATCACCCAGGCATCCGATACACCGGCTGACCACGCGCCCGCAAACTCAGACCGCGTCGGCCGCCATGCAACCCGACGCGCCGGCACGACAACCGGCCGGATCAAAATAGACGGCATGGGCTGGGTCGATGTCAATGATCCCGCAAATACCGGACGCTTTCATTTCTCCACGGATTACGAGTTCTGAGAAACGGCCCGCGGAAAACGGAGCGGGCGGGGGAGTGGGGGAGTGAGGATGGATGACTGTCAGGGACGATTCCTGGGACTAGAGGAGCCGGTATGGTTTTTTGATTTCCGGCATTCGAAAATACACCGACCCGGAAAACCCGGAAAACCCGGAAAACCTCCTCCGGCGGGGAGGGGAAGCGGGCGGTCACCACAAATACCGGTCGTCAAACGTCACGCCGCCGCGCTGGAGAAAATCGAGGTATTCCTCCTGAAACGAGGCCGGTGATGCTGCTCCTGGCGTGCGATGTATTCCTTCACCGCCGGACACTGCGGTGCGCCCACGGTGAACGCCCCATAGCCTTCCTGCCACGAGAACAGCTTTGCGCCGGTCTCATCATGCACCCACCGTGAGGAGACGGATTTGATTTCGCGCATCACATCCGAGAGCCGGTGCGTCGCATTGAGGCCGATGAGCAGATGCACATGATCCGCCACACCGCCGATGGCCTCGGGCACGCCATCCAAATGTTTCACCGTGCCGCCAAGAAAGGCATGAAGGCGCTCGCGCCACGCAGGGGCGATGAACGGGATGCGGTCTTTGGTGCTGAAGACAAGATGATAGTGCAGCGAAAGGTGAGTGGATGGCATGGTGGAAATGCGGTGCGGGTGACCGGGATGGAAATGGAGATGGAGTGTATCCCTAACGATTGGCCTGGCACAAGATTTTCCACCGGTACCGGCGAATGCCGCGGGGACGGGAAATGATATGCAAACAAAACGTCTCCATATATTCCGTCGCCCCTCCGGGGCGCACATCGCAGATTGTTGTTTGGGCGTGGATCCGGTGGCTGGCGCACACCGGCTAATTTCCACCGGCCCTCCGGGCCGCGGGAACAGGTGAATTCGACGCGGGCAGTGCCGTGCTGGCGGGTTCGGCGCGGGCGGCGCCGGTGATCCCGGACCGG